>CAWDPL010000038.1:0-182427 GCA_963804105.1 uncultured Alphaproteobacteria bacterium | reverse complement strand
CGCCGCCGGCCTCGTCCATGCGAACCTCGATGGCGCGAAGCCAATCCTCCTCGGTGAACAGGGCCAGGTCGCCGGCCTCGGCGAAGTCCTGTTGAGCGGCGAAGAAGGTGGCCGAGGCGACGCGGTCATCGCCCCTGGCCGCCATGTGCGCCAGGGCGCACGACAGCATGGTGCCCGCGATGCAGTAGCCGACGGCGTTGACCTTGGCCGCGCCGGTCTGCTTCAGCGCCGCTTCGATCGCGGGATAGACCGCGCCGGTCATGTAGTCTTCGAAGGTCTGTTCGGCCAAGCTGGCGTCGGGATTGACCCAGGAGACCACGAACACCGTGAATCCCTCCTGGGACAGCCAGCGGATCATGGAATTGTCGGGCCGCAAATCGAGGATGTAGTACTTGTTGATCCAGGGCGGAAAGATCACCAGCGGGATCTCATGGACCTGCTCGGTGGCGGGCTCGAACTGCAGCAGCTGGATCAGCTGGTTCTGAAACACCACCTTGCCGGGGGTCGAAGCGACATTGACGCCGACCTCGAACTTGGACGGGTCGGATTGGCTGATTTGAAGATTACCCTGACCGCGCTCCAGGTCGGCGGCGAAGTTATCCATGCCGCGCACCAGGCTCTCGCCGTTGGTCTCCATCGCCTGGCGCAGGGCGACGGGGTTGGAGAGCAGGAAGTTCGACGGGGCCAGGGCGTCGGTCATGAACTTCATGAAGAACTCGGCCCTGCGCTTGGTCTGAGGCTCGACGTCCTCCACCTGGCCCACCAGATCGTTCAGCCAGTTGGCCGACAGCAGGTAGGACTGCTTGATCACGTCGAACACGGGATTGGCGTCCCAATCCGCGTCGTTGAAGCGGCGGTCGCCAGGCGCGGGCGTGACCACGGGCGTTGTTTTCTCCCCATCGGCGATGCGCTTGGCCGCCGACTGCCACAGGTCCATGTAGCGGGCCAGAAGTTCGGCCTGGGCCTTGAACAGGCGGTCGGGCTGGGCGGCGAGCTTGCCGATGACCTCGCTCATGGCCGGCGCGGCGTTGAACGGATCGGGATTGAGGCCGCCGGGATTCTCCGCCTGTCTGAGCGCGGCGCCGGCCAGGGCGCCCTGCGCGGTGATGGCCGCGCGCGCGAGATTGGTCGACAGCCGCTCCAAGGCCGCGCTGTTTTCTGAGCTCAAAAGCGTGGCGAGGTCATTGTGCTGCACACTTTGAGGGGCGGTCGCGGTCTGGGCAGGAATTGACGCCGGGGGCTTGGCGGCGGCCTTAGGCTTCTTCGTTTTAGCCTGGGGCTTAGCGGCGGCTGCGGTCTTCGGGCCTGCCTTGGCGACCGACTTCGGCGTCATTCCGGCCGCGGCCTTGGGCTCGGCTTTGGTCGGCGGGGGCTTGACGGTTGAGCTGGGCTTTTTTCGCGCCTTGGGTGGGGCCGCCTGATCCGCCATTCGATAACCTCTGCGCAGCCCGTGCGGCTCGCCCTTTCGCTTTGGCCCATCATCGCATAAGACGAAGGGCGAATTGAACGGCCAAACGATGGTGAACACGAAAAAGGCGAGGGTTCTTCCGGCCGCGGCGCGGGCGTGGCGGCTCGCGCCGGCCGTGGCCCTGATGTGCGCCTTGGGCGGCTGCGTTGACCTGCCCAAGTTGGTGTTTTCACCGCCGCCGATCGATCTGACTTCGCCCATCGCCAAGGACGTGCTGGCGGCCAGCGACGCCAAGCGGCCCTATCCGAAGTTCACCGAGGTGCCGCCCACCGCGCCGACCGACATCCGTCCGGTCTCGGCGTGGTCGCGCAATATCTACGACACCCTGCAGCTGCGCCGCCAACAGCAGGCGCTCGAGGCGCTCAATCCGCAGACCCTGTTCGACACCCAAGCCTGGGCCGACGCGCAAAAGGCTTATGCGACGCCCCCTGCCGCCGCCGCAGCCGTCCACAGCGGCGACGGAGGACTACGCCACGGCGCAGCGCGAGCGAGCTAAACCGCCTTCGCCCGCTTCCTAGTCGGCGAAGGCGCAATTCCTCTCGCGCGCGCTTGGAGCTGTCGTCAAGGCAGTCTATCCAGGCCCTCCAGTCCTCTTGCGCGGTCCTAGGGACCGACAGGCCATGAACACCGACTTTTACCGCATCCAGCGCTTGCCGCCGTACATCTTCGAGGAAGTGAACCGCATCAAGGCGCGGCTCCGGGCCGAAGGCGTCGACATTATCGACTTCGGCATGGGCAACCCCGACATGCCCACGCCCCAGCACATTGTCGACAAGCTAATCGAGACAGTCAATCGGCCCAAGACCAACCGTTATTCCGCCTCCAAGGGCATCGTCGGCCTGCGCCGGGCCATGGCCAACTATTACGGCTACCGGTTCGGCGTGAAGCTGAACCCCGACACCGAAGTGATCGCCACCCTGGGCTCCAAGGAAGGCTTCGCCAATCTGGCGCAGGCGATCACCGCGCCCGGCGATGTGGTGATCTGCCCCAATCCGGCCTATCCGATCCACGCCTACGGCTTCATCATGGCCGGCGGGGTGATCCGTCATGTGCCGGCGCTTTCGCCCGAACAGTATCTGGCGGGCATCAGCCGGGCGGTGACCAACTCCGTGCCTCCGCCGATCGCCGTCATCGTCAGCTATCCGTCCAACCCAACGGCGCAATGGGTTGACCTGGATTTCTACAAGGACGTGGTGGCCCTGGCCAAGAAGCACGACTTGATCGTGCTGTCGGACGTGGCCTATTCGGAAATCTACTTCGAGAACAATCCGCCGCCCTCGATCCTTCAGGTGGAGGGCGCCAAGGACGTGGCGGTGGAGATCAACTCCCTGTCCAAGACCTACGCCATGGCCGGCTGGCGCGTGGGCATGGTGGTGGGCAATGCCAAGCTGTGCGCGGCCCTGGCGCGGGTGAAGTCCTACCTGGACTACGGCGCCTTCACGCCCATTCAGGTGGCGGCCGCGGCCGCGTTGAACGGGCCTCAGGACTGCGTTGAGGAGATACGCAACATCTACAAGTCGCGCCGCGACACACTGGTCAAGGCCATGGGCCAGGCGGGCTGGGCCATTCCCGCGCCGCCCGCCTCCATGTTCGCCTGGGCGCCTGTGCCTGAGCCGTACAAGGCCGCCGGCTCCATGCTGTTCTCCAAGCTGCTGATCGAGGAGGCCGGCGTCGCCGTGGCGCCCGGCGTGGGTTTTGGCGAGTACGGCGAGGGCTTTGTGCGCGTCGGGCTGGTGGAGAACGAACACCGCATCCGTCAGGCCGCGCGCAACGTCCGCAAGTTCCTGGCCAACGCCGACGAGATCCTCGGGCGAGCCCACAACCAGGCGGCGCAGTAGTCCCATGACCGGAAAACTGTGGCGCATTGGAGTGGCGGGCCTGGGCACCGTCGGGGGCGGCCTTCTTAAGTTCCTTGCCGAGCGGCCGGACTTCGCTCCCGCGGGCGGGCGGGCGGTGGTCACCGGCGTCAGCGCCCGCTCGCGTTCGCGTCAGCGAGACTTCGATATCTCGTCCATGATCTGGTTCGATGATCCGGTGGCCCTGGCGTCATCGCCGCAAACCGATGTGTTCGTGGAGCTGATCGGCGGATCGGAAGGGCCGGCCAAGGCGGCTGTGGAGGCGGCTCTGTCTCTCGGCAAGCCGGTTGTCACCGCAAACAAGGCCCTGATCGCCCATCACGGCGCGCAGCTGGCGGTCCTGGCGGAGGCAAAGGGCGTCCCCTTGCTGTTCGAGGCGGCGGTGATGGGCGGCACGCCGGCGGTCAAGATGCTGCGCGAGGCGATGGTCGGCGATGAAGTGGTTCGCGTGGCCGGCATCCTCAACGGCACCTGCAACTATATTCTCACCGAAATGGAGGCCTCCGGCCGCAGCTTCGCCGACGTTCTGGCCGAGGCCCAGCGGCTGGGCTACGCGGAAGCCGACCCCACCACCGACATCGGCGGCTTCGACGCCGGCCATAAGGTTGTGATTCTGTCGGCCCTGGCCTTTGGCTGCGCGCCCAGCTTCGCGGACGCCGAGATCGAGGGCCTGGATCAGGTCGAACTGCTCGACATCAGGCTGGCGCGCGAGTTGGGTTACCGCGTCAAGCTGGTGGCTTCGGCCGAGTTGAGCGCGGAGGGGGTCTCGGTGCGGGTGCATCCCGCCCTGGCGCCGCTGGATCATCCCCTGGCCCAGACCTCAGGCGCCTTGAACGCCTTGTTCATCGAAGGCCGGCGGATCGGACGCATCTTCATTCAGGGCCCGGGCGCGGGGTCCGGACCCACCGCCGCCGCGGTGGCCGCTGACATCGCCGACGTCATGACAGGCGCGGTGCGGCCGGTGTTCCAGAAGCCCGCCAAGGATCTGCGTCCAATTCAAGGCCGTCGACGCCGCCCATCGCCAAGGGCGCGCCTATTTGCGCCTGCTTGTGCGCGATGAGCCGGGCGTGATCGCGGCCGTTTCCGAAACGCTCGCCGAGGAGCGGGTTTCCATCGACAGCTTTCTGCAGAAGCCTGTCTCGGATGGAGAAGGCGTGCCCATCGTCCTGACCACCCACGATGCGCCGGAGTTGGTGCTGTCGAACGCGGTCGCACGGATCGGCGCCTTGCCCGCGGTGATCGATCCGCCGCGCATGATACGAATCGCGCGCGTCTGAGAATCTCACGATTATGACGACCGGACCCGCCAGGAGAGCCCAATGAGTTCCACTCCATTGCCCGATAGCCTCGTGCTCGACGCGGTCCGCGTGACCGAGGCGGCGGCGATCGCCTCCTGGACCATGGTTGGCAGAGGCGATGAGAAGGAAGCTGATCGCGCCGCCGTGGAAGCGATGCGCAACACGCTCAACGGTCTCGACATCCAGGGCCGCATCGTCATCGGCGAGGGCGAACGGGACGAAGCGCCGATGCTGTTCATCGGCGAGACCCTGGGCAAGGGAAAGGGACCCAAGATCGACATCGCGGTCGATCCGCTGGAAGGCACCACCTTAACCGCCAAGGCCATGGCCAACGCGCTGGCTGTGATGGCGTGGGCGCCGGAAGGCGGCCTGCTGAACGCGCCCGACACCTATATGGACAAGATCGCCGTGGGACCGGGCTATCCGGCCGGGATCATCGATCTGGACAAGAGCCCCGCGCACAACGCCCGCGATCTGGCCAGGGCCAAGGGCGTGCCGACGGCGGAGATCACCGCCTGCGTGCTGGATCGGCCGCGTCACGCCGAGATCATCGCCAGCCTGCGGTCGGAAGGCGTGCGCGTCTATCTCATCTCCGACGGCGACGTGGCGGGGGTTATCAACACCACCGATCCGGAAACCGGCGTGGACCTTTACATCGGCCAGGGCGGCGCGCCCGAAGGGGTGCTGGCCTGCGCTGCGCTCAAGTGCGTCGGGGGCCAGTTCCAGGGCCGCCTGGTGTTCCGCAACGCCGATGAGCGCGCGCGCGCCGCGCGCTGGGGCATCAAGGACCTGGACCGCAAGTACGACCTGCACGAAATCGTCAAGGGCGACGCCATCTTCGCCGCCACCGGCGTGACCAAGGGGGCCCTGCTCGACGGGGTCAAGATCGACGGCGGCCTGGTCAAGACCCACACCCTGGTGATGCACGCCTCCGCGCGCCTCGTGCGCGAGGTTCGCACCAAGCAATCCCTTTAGCTTGGCGGACGGCCACACAGGGCCGGGTCCCGTCGCCCAGGACTTTCTGGGCGTCTCCCGCTCGCTCACCGGTCGGGCTTGGCGAGAACGCCCCGCCGAGGCGGCTCTTATCCGCGCCCATATGCAGCGACAGGGGCTGAGCGAACCCTTGGCGCGGGCGCTGGCCTCGCGCGGGGTGAACCAGGACCAAGCCGATGCGTTCCTTGCGCCGACCCTCAAGGCGCTGTTTCCGGACCCTTCGTCCTTTCTGGACATGGACCGCGCGGCCGAACTGCTGATCGACGCCATCGAGACCGACCGGCCAGCGGCGGTGTTCGCCGACTACGATGTGGATGGCGCTTCAAGCGCGGCGATGCTGGTGCGCTGGTTTCGCGCCATGGGCAAGGACCTGCCGATCTATGTGCCGGACCGGATCACCGAGGGGTATGGCCCCAGTCCGGCCGCCTTCAAGCGATTGCGGGAGCAGGGCGCGGAGTTGGTGATCACCGTGGACTGCGGCGCTGCGGCCTACGAGGCCATCAACGCGGCGTCCGAGATCGGGCTGCAGGTGGTGGTGATCGACCATCACCTGATGCGCAGCGATCCGCCGGCCGCCGCGGCCGTGGTCAACCCCAACCGGCCGGGCTGCAACTCCGGCCAAGGCGTATTGGCCGCCGCGGGCGTGGCTTTTGTCCTGCTGGCCGCGCTTAATAGAGAAGCCAGACGGCGGGGTCTGTTCGCCGATCGCGCCGAGCCGGACCTGCGCCAATGGCTGGACCTGGCCGCCCTGGGCGCCATTTGCGACGTCACGCGCCTGGTCGGATTCAACCGGGCCCTGGCGTCCCAAGGGTTGAAGGTCATGTCGTCCTGGACCAATCCGGGCCTGAAGGCGCTGATGCGCGCGGCCAAGGCCGAGGGACCGGCCGGGGTGTTCCAGGCCGGCTTCATTCTCGGCCCCCGGATCAACGCCGGCGGACGCATCGGCCGGTCGGACCTCGGCGCCCGGCTGCTGTCGACCGATGACGCCGAGGAGGCGGCGGCCTTGGCCGAGGAATTGGACGCCCTGAACCTGTCCCGGCGCGAGGTCGAGCGCGAGGTGGCCGAACGGGCCGCGGAGCAGATCGAGCGGACCCACGCCGCTCCCGGTGATCTGCCCGCCATCGTGGTCAGCGGCGAAGGCTGGCACCCCGGGGTGATCGGCATCGTCGCGGGACGCCTGCGCGAGCGGTTTCGCCGGCCGGTGATGGTGATTGGCGTGGATCCGATTCTGGGCGTGGGCAAGGGCTCGGGGCGGTCCCAGCCCGGCGTGAACCTCGGTCGCGCGGTGCAGGCCGCCTTCGAGCAGGGGCTGTTGTTGGCCGGCGGCGGGCACGCCATGGCGGCGGGCCTGACCATCAAGGCCGAGCGAATTGCCGAATTCGAGGCCTTTTTGGCGCACACCCTGGAGGCCGAGAGCACGGCGGCGACCGAGGCCGATTGCGTTGAGATCGACGCGCTGATCACGGCCGGATCGACCGACCGGGCGCTGTACGAGGACTTCCAGCGGCTGGCGCCCTTCGGGCCTGGCAACGCAGAGCCGATGTTCGCCTTGGCCCATGCGACGATTGAACAGCCCAGGGCGCTGAACGGCGGCCATGTCCGTTGCCTTCTGTCGAGCGGTTCGGGCCCGCGGCTGAAAGCGGTGGCGTGGCGCGCGGGCGATACGGATATGGGCCGCCGGTTGTTGGCGGGAGGGGCGGGCGTGCACGTGGCGGGCCGGCTCAAGGCCGACGATTGGAACGGCCGGCGCGGCGTGGAATTGGAGATCGAGGACCTCGCCGATCCCCGTCGGGAGGGCTGAGCCCAGGCCCAGCCGGGCCGGGCTTGCACCGCCCAGGGAAGGCGGATATATGCGCCTTCCTCACGATCGTGGTCCCTTCGTCTATCGGTTAGGACACCAGATTTTCAATCTGGGAAGAGGGGTTCGACTCCCCTAGGGACTGCCATCGCGTCTTCTCCACAGATTTCAGCGCTGAAATTCGCTCATGCGGCGAATTGTCTCGACCTCGATTCCGGATTGACGTCTGGAATTTTAGGAGAACAGTGTTCGTGGAAGGGAGGTCCGCCAACGCAGAATTGGCGGTCGTGGGGGGGTAATGTCTAGTTTCAATTACGAAGAGATCGATTCGGCCGAAGATTTGGTGCGCATCTCTGGCCGTGTAAAGTGGTTCGACCCCGGCAAAGGCTACGGCTTCATCGTTCCGGACGATCCCGAACAAACGGGCTTGAAGGACGTTCTTCTTCACATCACCAGCCTTAGGCAGGCCGGCCGCGAAACCGCGCCGGAGGGCTGCACCATCGAATGCAACGTGGTTCGTCGCCCAAAGGGGTGGCAGGTGGCGGAAATCCACGGCCTGGACGAGTCCTCGGCGGCGCCGACGCAGCCACGCGGGCGCCTTGACGGCGCCTCCCGCCGCGATCGAGACGACGGCGGCCGGCCCATGTATCGCGACCGCGAGGAAGCCCGTCCCCCTCGGCGCGCGCTGGAGGCCGCGGGGCCTTTGGAGAGGGTCAAGGTAAAGTGGTTCAACCGCACCAAAGGCTATGGTTTTGTGGTGCGCGACGGCGCCCCGGGCGACATCTTCGTGCACATCGAGACCCTGCGCCGCAGCGGTCTGGAGGATTTGATTCCGGGCGAGGACGTCATGGTGCGCTTCGCCGAGGGGCCCAAGGGCTTAGTGGTGGCGGAGATCGAGGCTCCCGGTTTAGGCTAGGCCAGTCACCGACTTGGGAGCCTGCCGTGTCCTCACCCCGCATCCATTGCTCTGCTTCGATCGTTTTCATGGCGGCGGCTGTTCTTGTCGGGGCGGCCGCGCCCGCCGTGGCCGCCTGCCCGCAGGACGGTCAGCCGGTGGGCAAGCTCGAACGGCTGGATATCGCCACGGCCAAGGGTGCTGTCCATTTCAAGGTCGAGGTGGTGGACACCAACGAAAGCCGTGAAAAGGGCCTGATGTGCCGCAAGATCATGGCGGCGGACCGCGGCATGCTGTTCGACTTCAAGAAGGTCGACAACGTCGCCTTCTGGATGAAGAACACCATCCTGCCGCTGGACATGCTGTTCATCGCAGCGGACGGACGCATCGTCTCCATCGCCAAGAACGCCGTGCCGTTCGACGAGACGCCGATCCCGTCGGGCGCTCCGGTTCTGGGCGTGCTGGAAATCGGCGGGGGCGTGGCGGACAAGGACGGCATCGAACCTGGCGATAAGGTCAGCGCGCGAATCTTCCATTAGACGGGCAAGCGCGTTGCGGCGCTCGGCTGTGCGTGGCAAGACCCCGCAACGATGACGGGGCGTAGCGCAGCCTGGTAGCGCATCTGCTTTGGGAGCAGAGGGTCGCAGGTTCAAATCCTGCCGCCCCGACCATCGACAAAGCCCTCGTTTGCCCGGCCTCGCAAAGCCGGGTAGGGGAGGACGGACAGGGGATTTGGCCATGCTCGCTCGCATCTATCGACCTTCCAAGTCCGCCATGCAGTCCGGCATGGCTAACACTCAGGGATGGGTGCTGGAATTCGAGCCGGCCAGCGCGCGCCGGGTCGATCCCCTGATGGGCTGGACCAGTTCCACGGACATGGACGGCGAGGTTCGACTTACCTTCGAAACCCGCGAAGAGGCTGTCGCCTACGCCCAGGCGCGCCAGATCCCGTTTCAGGTGATCGAGCCGCAGGAGCGCAAGAAGATTATCAAGGCCTACGCCGATAATTTCGCACCGGGTCGTAAACAGCCCTGGACCCATTGATCCCGTAGCTCAACCGGATAGAGCATCTGCCTTCTAAGCAGACGGTTGCAGGTTCGAGTCCTGCCGGGGTCGCCAGGGCCCCCGCTTCACGGTTTACCCTTGAACACGCGATAGCCGCGCACGGCCGCCATATGCAGCATTTCGCGATCTCCGGCGGTGTCGCCGTAGGCCGCGGCCAAGACCAGATCTGTGCCGAATTGGGCCTCAATTCGCCGCACTTTTTCAGCGCCGCGACAATTTGCGCCGTCCAAGGCGCCGGTGATCCGGCCGTTTTGGTCGGTCTGTAGGCGCGTGGCGATCAGATGATCGGCGCGTAGACGCCGGGCGAAGGGCGCGACCACCGCTTCCGGCGAGGCCGTCACGATCACCATCAGCGCGCCCCTGTCTTTCCATTGCCGCCAAGTCGTCAGGGCGTCGGGCCGAAGGAGGGCGCGGGCTTTTGCCTCGGCGAAGGCTTCAGCGTCCTCGGCCAGCTTGAGCGGGGTCAGACCGCGCAGGAATTCCTTTGCGGCTGCGGCCTTCAGCCGTCCTCGGTCGCGCAGAATGGATAGAGCGCCAGTTCGGGCGCGAGACGGAAAAGGCCGCCGGCGCACCGCAACGGTCCGGCTCTCCAGGCCAGGAACGCCGTGAAACTGTCGTGTGTGGTCAAGGTCCCGTCGAAATCAAAGGCGACAACGGGCTGTCGTCCTTGGGACTGGCGTTCAGGCACGGGCAATCCCATGTTTTGGTCGAAGAAAATTCAAACCCGCTTGTGGTCGGAGAAACAATCGGGGAATGTCAAGGATTAGACAACTTGCGGCATGTATCCTGCTTGGATGGCTCGCCCACCCGGATGCACGCGGGGCGGTCTGATGCGTGGCGGGGCGCCCTGGGGCGCCCTTGCGGAGAGTGAGAACGGACCATGACGAAAGCCGCGACCGGCGACTCCAAGAGCACGCTCTACTGCTCCTTCTGCGGAAAGAGCCAGCATGAGGTGCGCAAGCTCATTGCCGGACCCACTGTCTTCATCTGCGATGAATGCGTCGAGCTGTGCATGGATATCATCCGTGAAGAGCACAAGATCGCCTTCGTCAAATCCAAGGACGGGGTTCCGACTCCGAAGGAGATCTGTGAGGTCCTAGACGACTATGTGATCGGCCAGAGCCACGCCAAGAAGGTGCTCTCGGTCGCGGTGCACAATCACTACAAGCGGCTGAACCACGCCCAGAAGAACAACGACGTCGAACTGGCCAAGTCCAACATCCTGCTGGTCGGTCCCACCGGCTCTGGCAAGACGCTTCTGGCCCAGACCCTGGCGCGCATCATCGATGTGCCCTTCACCATGGCCGACGCCACCACGCTGACCGAAGCCGGTTACGTGGGCGAGGACGTGGAGAACATCATACTGAAGCTGCTGCAGGCGGCCGACTACAACGTCGAGCGCGCCCAGCGCGGCATCGTCTATATCGACGAAGTCGACAAGATCAGCCGCAAGTCCGACAACCCGTCGATCACACGCGACGTGTCGGGCGAGGGCGTGCAGCAGGCCCTCCTCAAGATCATGGAAGGCACCGTGGCTTCCGTGCCGCCGCAAGGCGGACGCAAGCATCCCCAGCAGGAGTTCCTGCAGGTGGACACGACCAACATCCTGTTCATCTGCGGCGGCGCCTTCGCCGGCCTGGAGAAAATCATCTCCTCGCGCGGCAAATCGACCTCCATCGGCTTCGGCGCTACGGTGCAGGACCCTGAAGACAGGCGCACGGGCGAGATCCTGCGCAATGTCGAGCCGGACGATCTGCAGCGCTTCGGCCTGATCCCGGAATTCATCGGCCGCCTGCCGGTGATCGCCACCCTGGAAGATCTGGACGAGACGGCCCTGGTCAAGATTCTGACCGAGCCAAAGAACGCCCTGGTCAAGCAGTACCAGCGCCTGTTCGACATGGAGAATGTCGGCCTGACCTTCACCGACGACGCCCTGCATTCGGTGGCCCGCAAGGCCATCGGCCGCAAGACGGGCGCTCGGGGCCTGCGCTCGATCCTGGAAGGCATCCTGCTCGAGACCATGTTCGAGCTGCCGACCTATCAGGGCGTGGAGGAGGTGGTGGTCAACGGCGAAGTGGTCGAAGGCCGCGCCCAGCCGCTGATGATCTATTCCGAACGCCGCAACGACAAACAACCGCCGGCCGCGGCGGGCTAAGGCCGCCGCGGTATTAACCCATCTTCCTGGGGACGGCTTTCCCGCGGCGCTTGAACCTTGCTGCGTAAAGCCCACATTAAGCGACGAATAGACGCCGAATCCGGCGGATCGGGCGGGCTTCCGTTGTTGTGCGGCGGATCAAGCCGCCCGGTCGGTCGAGCGCGGAGCCCCGCGCCGGCCTAGGAGTGCATGATGCAAGAGACCAAAACGCTTCCGGTTCTGCCGTTACGGGACATTGTCGTCTTCCCGCACATGGTGGTGCCGTTGTTCGTCGGCCGCGACAAATCCGTCCGCGCGCTCGAAGAGGTGATGAAGAACGACAAGCAGATCCTGCTAGCCACCCAAATGAACTCGTCGGACGACGATCCGGCGCCCACCGCCATCTTCGACATCGGCGTGGTGGCCACGGTGCTTCAGCTGCTCAAGCTTCCCGACGGGACCGTCAAGGTCCTGGTGGAAGGCAAGTCGCGGGCGCGGATCCAGCATTTCACCGACCAGGCGGATTTCTTCCAGGCCCAGGTGGTCCATGTCGAGGAAGACGGCGGGCAGGCCCATGAGGCAGAGGCCCTGTCGCGCGCCGTGGTCGAACAGTTCGAGAACTATATCAAGCTGAACAAGAAGGTTCCGCCCGAGGCCCTCGCGTCGATCCCTCAGATCACCGAGCCCGGCAAACTGGCGGACTCCATCGCCGCGCACCTTTCGGTGAAGATCGGCGACAAACAGCAGCTTCTGGAAATCTTCAACGTCGTCAAACGGCTGGAGAAGGTCTACGCCCTCATGGAAGGCGAGATCAGCGTGCTGCAGGTGGAGAAGAAAATCCGCTCGCGCGTCAAGCGCCAGATGGAGAAGACCCAGCGCGAGTATTATCTGAACGAGCAGATGAAGGCGATCCAGCGCGAGCTGGGCGAGCAGGACGATTCGCGCGACGAACTGATCGAGCTCGAAAAGCGGATCAAGAAAACCAAGCTCAGCAAGGAAGCGCGCGGCAAGGCTGAAGCCGAGCTCAAGAAGCTGCGCAACATGAGCCCGATGTCGGCGGAGTCCACCGTCGTTCGCAACTATCTGGACTGGCTGCTGTCCATTCCGTGGGGCAAGGCCAAACCGAAGAAAATTGACGTCGAACGGGCCGAACGCATCCTCAACGAGGACCACTACGGTCTGGAGAAGGTCAAGGAACGCATCCTCGAATACCTGGCCGTTCAGGCTCGCACCGGGACCTTGAAGGGCCCGATCCTATGCCTCGTCGGCCCCCCCGGCGTTGGCAAGACCTCGCTCGGTCGCTCCATAGCCAAGGCCACGGGGCGCGAGTTCGTGCGCCTGTCCCTCGGCGGGGTGCGCGACGAGGCGGAGATCAGGGGCCACCGGCGCACCTATATCGGCTCCATGCCCGGCAAGATCATCCAGTCGATGAAGAAGGCCAAGGCGACCGATCCGTTCTTCCTGCTCGACGAGATCGATAAGCTGGGCGCCGACTGGCGGGGTGACCCGTCCAGCGCCCTCTTGGAAGTGCTCGACCCGGAACAGAACTCCACCTTCAACGACCACTACCTGGAGCTGGATTACGATCTGTCTCAGGTGATGTTCGTCACCACGTCCAACAGCCTTAACATGCCTCAGCCGCTGATGGACCGCATGGAGATCATCCGCATCCCCGGCTACACCGAGGACGAGAAGGTGGAGATCGCCAAGCGTCACCTGCTGCCCAAGCTGTTGGAGAATCACGGCTTGAAGGCGGGCGAGTGGGTTGTGCCGGACGACACGATCAGGAGCCTGATCCGCTACTATACGCGGGAGGCGGGCGTGCGCTCCTTGGAGCGTGAGCTGGCCAATCTGGCGCGCAAGAGCGTACGGGACCTGGAGCGTGAAAAAGTCGTGTCGATCACGGTCGACGAGGCGCGTCTGGACAAGTACGCGGGCGTGCGCCGGTTCCATTACGGGGCGGCGGATGAAGAGGATCAGGTCGGCATCGTCACCGGCCTGGCCTGGACCGAGTTCGGCGGCGACATCCTGACCATCGAAGCCGTCCGGATGCCGGGCAAGGGACGCATGTCCATCACCGGCAACCTGAAGGAAGTGATGAAGGAGTTGATCTCCGCGGCCAATTCCTACGTCCGCGCTCGCTCGACCCACTTCGGCATCAAGCCGCCTCTGTTCGAGAAAACCGACGTGCACGTTCACGTGCCCGAAGGCGCCACGCCCAAGGACGGTCCTTCGGCCGGGGTGGCCATGGCCGTGGCCATGATCTCGGTGCTCACCGGCGTGCCGGTGCGCAAGGACGTGGCCATGACCGGGGAAATCACCCTGCGCGGGCGGGTACTGCCCATCGGCGGCCTGAAGGAAAAGCTGTTGGCGGCCCTTCGCTCGGGAATCAAGACGGTGCTGATTCCGAAGGAGAACGAAAAGGACTTGGCCGACATCCCCGATAACGTGAAATCCGGACTCGAAATCGTGCCGGTGGCCACGGTGGACGAGGTGTTGGCTCGGGCCTTGGCCGGCCCCTTGACGCCGATAGAGTGGAGCGAAGCGGATGAGGCCTTGGCCCCGGCCGCGGCGAGCGAAACCGACGGCGAGGCCGTAATTACCCATTGATGGGTACTTATCCCCGTCAAATGACCGCATTCGGAGGCTTTTCCGCGATACGGGCATTTGACGGGGCCTTTACGGCGCCACAATAATCCCCCATTGGCGGCATCGGCGTTGCGACACACACACAGCCGCGCAGGGTTGGGAGAGGAACGAATGACAAAAGCCGAACTGGTGGCCGCTATCGCGGAAAAGACCGGTCTCAATCGCACCCAGGCGAAGGACGCCCTGGAAGCGGTGCTGGACTCGGTCACGGCGTCGTTGAAGGCGGGCAAGGAAGTTCGTCTGGTGGGTTTCGGCAGTTTCGTTCCTGTGGAACGCAAGGCCGGAACGGCGCGCAATCCGCGCACGGGAGAAACCGTGAAGCGGGCTGCGTCCAAGACCGCGCGTTTCCGCGTCGGCGAAGGGCTCAAGACGGCCCTGAACTAGTCGCGGCAGTTTGAGACGCTTGAGAGGGCGGCGACCGAAAGGCGCCGCCCTTTTTAATTCGGTGAGAAATCAGCTAGAAGGCCCGCGCGGATAGGGCGGCTAGCTCAGCTGGTCAGAGCGTCTGGTTTACACCCAGAAGGTCGGGGGTTCGAACCCCTCGCCGCCCACCGCAATCCGCCGCCGGCCTCAGGCCTTTACGGGTCGCGGCCGCCGGTCGTCGCCGATGGCTACATAGGTGAACACCCCGGAGGTGACGCGTTCGCAGTCCGGCGATTTGCGCGACCGGCGCCACGCCTCGATGAACACCGTGATCGACGTGCGCCCAATCGCCTTGATCTTGCAGTAGACGCTGACCTCGTCGCCGACGAACACGGGCTTGAAGAACACGATTTCGTTGGCCGCCACGGTGGCGCACCGTCCCTTAGCTTCGTCATAGGCCAAGGTCGCTCCGGCCAGGTCCATCTGCGACATCAGCCAGCCGCCGAAGATGTCGCCTTCGGGGTTTGTGTCGGCCGGCATGGCGATGGTGCGAATCATCGGCAGGCCCTTGGGGTATTCATCGTCAGGAGATGGGGGCATCGCAGAACCTCGGTTGCGCGCAAATGCTACCATGGCGCAAAAGGCTGTCGGGACGGATTGTTGACGGGAGGAGCGACTTGTCCTGCGAAGCGCCTAGCGCGAAGCAGGATGGCGCGAATGACGGGACTTGAACCCGCGACCTCCGGCGTGACAGGCCGGCGCTCTAACCAACTGAGCTACATCCGCAAGCAGGCCCAGCAGGGCCGCACGAGGCGGCTGACATAGGTCTGAGGGCCCTGACCTGTCAACCGTCTACTGCGCCTGCAGACCGGTCTACGCCCCGCACGAGGGCGTCGTCCCGCATCATTCCCAAACAAATCCTGTCCATCGACGATAAATCGGTCCATGGCCCTTGGAAGCGCTGTAAACCTTCGGCTAAAACCCGCGCAATCCCGCCGTCGAGGCCCCCATGAACAGCTTCCTGCTGCAATACCTTCCCATCGTGATCCTGTTGGGTGTCGCGACGGTCATAGGGGTCGGCTTCCTGATCGCGGCGGCGGTCGTCGCGCCCAAGGCGCCGGACCCGGAAAAGCTGTCGGCCTATGAGTGCGGCTTCAACGCCTTCGACGACGCGCGCATGAAGTTCGACGTGCGCTTCTATCTGGTCACCCTGCTTTTCATCGTTTTCGACCTGGAAGTGGCCTTCCTGTTTCCCTGGGCGGTGACCCTGATGAAGATGCCCCACGCCGTTCAGGTCGAGGCCTTCGGCACAATGATGCTTTTCCTGATCGATCTGACCCTCGGCTATGTCTACGTATGGAAAAGGGGAGCCTTGGAATGGGAGTAGTACCCGCCGGCGCCGCGGGCCGCGCGTCCGTGGAAGGCTATGACCCCAAGGCGCACGATCCCTATTTCGACGGCGTGTCCGACATGCTGGCGGACAAGGGCTTCGTCATCGCCGCGGCCGACGATCTGATCACCTGGGCCCGTACGGGCTCTTTGATGTGGATGACCTTCGGCCTGGCCTGCTGCGCGGTGGAGATGATGCATTCGGCCATGCCACGCTATGACCTCGAGCGGTTCGGCTTTGCCCCCCGCGCCAGCCCGCGGCAATCCGACGTGATGATCGTGGCCGGCACCTTGACCAATAAGATGGCCCCGGCCCTGCGCAAGGTCTACGACCAGATGCCCGAACCGCGCTACGTCATCTCCATGGGCTCGTGCGCCAACGGCGGCGGCTATTATCACTACAGCTACAGCGTCGTGCGCGGCTGCGATCGCGTGGTGCCGGTGGACATCTATGTGCCCGGCTGCCCGCCCACCGCCGAGGCCCTGGTCTATGGCGTGCTGCAGCTGCAGAAGAAGATCCGCCGCACCGGGACGATCGAGCGATGAGCGATCAGGTCGAGAGCGAGGCTCTGGCTCCTGAGCCGATTCCACCGCTGGTGGCGCTGGGACAGGCGATACAGGCCAAGCTGCCGGGCGCGGTAACCGGCTTGAAGTTCGCCTATGGTGAGCTGACCCTCCTGGCCGAACGCGATCGCATTGTGGAGGTGCTGACCTTCCTGCGCGATGATGCGGACTGCCGCTTCCAGCAGCTGATCGACATCTGCGGCGCCGATTATCCCGATCGAACCCGCCGGTTCGACGTGGTCTACCATCTGCTGTCGCTGACCAAGAACCACCGCATCCGCATCAAGCTGCAGACCGACGAGGACACCCCGGTTCCCACCAGCGTCAGCGTCTATCCCAGCGCCGACTGGTTCGAGCGGGAAGCGTTCGACATGTTCGGCGTCTTTTTCGACGGCCACCCGGACCTACGCCGCCTACTGACGGACTACGGCTTTCACGGCTATCCGCTGCGCAAGGACTTCCCCATGACCGGCTATGTGGAGGTTCGCTACGACGACGAGCTCAAGCGGGTGGTCTATGAGCCGGTCAAGCTGACCCAGGAATTCCGCCAGTTCGATTTCCTATCGCCCTGGGAGGGGGCCAGGGACGCCATGGCCGGCACGGGGTACGACTACACCATTCCCGGTGACGAGAAGGCGACCAAGTGATGGCAGACGATCACGCTGATCTGCCGCCCAAACTGGCCGAACGCACCATCGACGAGGACGGCGGCGCGCTGCACGCGCCGACGGGCGAGAGCCAGGAGACCCTGGTCCGCAAATTCAACATAAATTTCGGCCCCCAGCACCCGGCCGCGCACGGCGTGCTGCGCCTGGTGCTGGAGCTGGACGGGGAGGTGGTCGAACGCGTCGATCCGCACATCGGCCTTCTGCATCGCGGCACCGAAAAGCTGATGGAGGCGCGCACCTATCTGCAGAACACGCCCTATTTCGACCGGCTGGACTATGTCGCGCCGATGAACCAGGAGCACGCCTGGTGCCTGGCCATCGAGAAGCTTTTGGGCGTGGACACGCCCCGCCGTGCGCAATTAATTCGCGTGCTCTACTGCGAGATCGGCCGCATCCTGAACCACCTGCTCAACGTCACCACCCAGGCCATGGATGTGGGCGCCCTGACCCCGCCGCTATGGGGCTTTGAAGAGCGCGAGAAGCTGATGGTGTTCTACGACCGCGCCTGCGGGGCGCGGCTGCACGCCAACTATTTCCGGCCCGGCGGCGTGCGTCAGGATCTACCCGAAGCCCTGCTGGAAGACATCGACGCCTGGGCGCGGGCCTTTCCCAAGGTGCTGGACGACATCGAGGGCCTGATCACCGGCAACCGTATCTTCAAGCAACGCAACGTCGACATCGGCGTGGTGACCAAGGAGGAGGCCCTGGCCTGGGGCTTTTCCGGCGTGATGGTGCGCGGCTCGGGCATTGCCTGGGACCTCCGCCGCAACCAGCCCTATGAGTGCTATTCGGAGCTCGAATTCGACATCCCGCTCGGCAAGAACGGCGACTGCTACGACCGATATCTGTGCCGCATGGAAGAGATGCGCCAGTCGGTGCAGCATCATCCACCAGTGCATCGCCCTGATGAAGGACGCCAAGGGCCCCGTGCTGACCGACGACGGCAAGGTCGCGCCGCCGCGCCGGGCGGAGATGAAGCGCTCGATGGAGGCGCTGATCCACCACTTCAAGCTGTTCACCGAGGGCTTCCATGTCCCGGCCGGCGAGGTCTACGCCTATGTCGAGGCGCCCAAGGGCGAGTTCGGCGTCTATCTGGTGGCCGACGGCACCAACAAGCCCTATCGCGCCAAGATCAGGGCGCCGGGCTTCCCGCACCTGCAGGCGATGGACTGGATGAACCGGGGCCACATGCTGGCGGACGTGTCGGCCATCCTGGGCTCGCTGGACATCGTCTTCGGGGAGATCGACCGGTGAGCGTTCGCCGCCTAGCCAAGGAACAGCCCGCCAGCTTTGCCTTTTCGGCCGATACGCTGAAGAAGGCCAAGTGGTGGATCGCCAAATATCCGGAGGGGCGCAAGCAGTCGGCGGTGATCCCGATCCTGTGGCTGATTCAGAAGCAGGAGGGCTGGGTGTGCGAGCCCGCCATCCGCGTCCTCGCTGAAATGCTGGAGATGCCGGTCATACGGGTGCTGGAGGTGGTAACCTTCTACACCATGTTCCAGCTTGAACCCGTCGGTAAGGCGGCGCTGATCCAGGTGTGCGGCACGACGCCCTGCGCTCTGCGCGGCGCCAACGATCTGATGAAGCTGTGCGCCGAAAAGATCGGCCACAAGGATCACATCTCGGCGGACGGTCTGTTCACCTGGCAGGAGGTCGAATGCCTCGGCGCCTGTGTGAACGCGCCCATGGCCCAGATCAACGACTATTACTACGAGGATTTGACGCCGCGAGACCCTCGGCCAGATCATCGACGATTTCCGCGCCGGCAAGTCGCCCAAGCCTGGCTCCTACGCCGGTCGGCACACCTGCGAGCCGGCGGGCGGCGCCACGACCTTGACGGACAAGTCGCTGTATGACGGCTCGCGCGCCAAGCCGTTGAAGAAAATCCCCAACGCGCCGGAGCCCGCATGACGGACCGCCAGCGCTTCATGATCATGGTGGGCATCGACGCCCTGTGCGTGATGATCGCCATCGCCGCCTTGGTGGGCGACCTGCGCTTTCATCTGGTCTGGGCCCTGCCGACCTTCGCCGCGTCGGTGCTGATCGGTTTCGGCGCCGAATCTGGTTTATCGTCGGCCTCGCCAGGGCTGGTCGGCTTGGGAAGGGCGTCTGAAGCCATGGTCGGCATGCTCGAAGACAAGGACCGCATCTTCACCAACCTCTACGGCCTGCACGATCCGGGCCTGGAAGCGGCGAAAAAGCGCGGCGCGTGGAACTCGACCAAGGACATCCTGTCGTGTGGCCGGGACTGGATCATCAACAACACCAAGGCCTCGGGACTGCGCGGACGTGGCGGCGCCGGATTCTCGACCGGGCTGAAGTGGTCCTTCATGCCCAAGGAGGTGAGGGAAGGGCGGCCGCATTATCTGGTGGTCAATGCCGACGAGTTCGAGCCGGGCACCTGCAAGGACCGCGAGATCATGCGCCATGATCCGCACCTGTTCATCGAGGGCTGCCTGGTCGCCAGCTTCGCCATGCAAGCGCGCGCCTGCTACATCTACATCCGCGGCGAATATGTGCGCGAACGCGAGGTGATGGAGGCGGCGATCAAGGAGGCCTACGAGGCCAAGCTGATCGGCAAGAACAACATCCACGGCTACGATTTCGACGTCTATATGCACCACGGCGCCGGCGCCTATATCTGCGGCGAGGAAACGGCCCTGCTGGAAAGCCTGGAGGGCAAGAAGGGCCAGCCGCGGCTGAAGCCGCCGTTCCCGGCGGGCGCTGGCCTCTACGGCTGCCCGACAACCGTCAACAATGTGGAATCCATCGCTGTTGTGCCGACCATCCTGCGCCGGGGCGCGGAGTGGTTCGCCGGTTTCGGGCGACCCAACAACACCGGCACCAAGCTGTTCTGCATCTCCGGCCACGTGGAGCGGCCGTGCAATGTGGAAGAAGCCATGTCGATCCCATTCCGCCAGTTGATCGAGGATCACTGCGGCGGGGTGCGTGGCGGCTGGGGCAACCTGAAGGCGGTGATCCCGGGCGGCTCGTCGGTGCGCATGATCCCGGCGGAGGCCTGCGAAGACCTGCCGATGGATTTCGACGCCCTGTCGGCGCTGAAGTCGGGCCTGGGCACCGCGGCCGTGATCGTGATGGACAAGTCCACCGACCTGATCAAGGCCATCGCCCGCATCAGCTATTTCTACAAGCATGAGAGCTGCGGCCAGTGCACGCCCTGCCGCGAAGGCACCGGCTGGATGTGGCGGGTGATGGAGCGCATGGCCTCAGGCCAGGCCGATCCCAAGGAAATCGACATGCTCCTGGAGGTCACCACCCAGGTGGAAGGCCACACCATCTGCGCCCTGGGCGACGCGGCCGCCTGGCCGATCCAGGGCCTGATCCGCCATTTCCGCCCCGAGATCGAGGCGCGTATCGCCAACTATCGCAGCGGCAAGCCCCACGTTCAGGGCGCGACGTTGGCGGCGGCGGAGTAACGGATATGCCTAAGGCCAAGGTCAATGGCGTCGAGGTCGAGTTCGAGCCCGGCATGACGGTGCTGCAGGTGGCGGAGCTGGCCGGGGAGGAGATCCCGCGCTTCTGCTATCACGAGCGCCTGTCCATCGCCGGCAACTGCCGCATGTGCCTGGTGGAAGTGAAGCCCGGCCCGCCCAAGCCGCAGGCGTCCTGCGCCCTGCCGGCGGCGGACAACCAGGAGATCTTCACCAACACGCCCATGGTCAAGAAGGCGCGCGAGGGCGTGCTGGAGTTCCTGCTGATCAACCATCCGCTGGATTGCCCGATCTGCGACCAGGGCGGGGAATGCGACCTGCAGGACGAGACCATCGGCTATGGCCGCGACGACACCCGCTATCAGGAGAACAAGCGGGCGGTCGAAGAAAAGTACATGGGCCCGCTGGTCAAGACCGTGATGACCCGCTGCATCCAGTGTACGAGGTGTGTACGCTATGTGGCTGAAATCGCGGGCGTTCCAGAGATCGGCATGATCAGCCGCGGCGAGGACGCCGAGATCACCACCTATCTCGAGCAAGCTATCCATTCAGAGATGACCGGCAATGTCGTCGATCTGTGCCCGGTCGGCGCCCTGACCCACAAGCCCTGGGCGTTCAACTACCGTTCGTGGGAACTGAAGAAGACCGAGACCATCGATGTGATGGACGCGGTCGGCGCCAATATCCGGGTGGATGCGCGCGGCTCTGAGGTGATGCGCGTGCTGCCGCGCACCAATGAGGCCATCAACGAAGAGTGGATCGACGACAAGACCCGTTACGCGTGCGACGGCCTGATGCGCCAGCGGCTGGACAAGCCCTATGTGCGCAAGGGCAAGCATCTGGTGGAAGCGACCTGGGCCGAGGCGTTCGCCGCCATCGCCGCCAAGGTCAAGAAGGCCGCCCCCGACCGCATCGGCGTGATCGCCGGCGATCTGCAGGACGCCGAATCCATGAAGGCGGCGCTGGACCTGTTCACCGGCCTGGGCGTGGCCAATATCGACTGTCGTCAGGACGGCTCGATCCTTGGGACCGGGCCGCGCGAAAGCTGGCTGTTCAACACCACCATCGCGGGGCTGGAGCAGGCCGACGCGGTGATGCTGATCGGGACCAATCCGCGCCTCGAAGCGCCTCTGGTCAACGCCCGCCTGCGCAAGGCCTGGCTGGCGTCCAACACGCGCATCGGCGTGGTCGGCGATCAGGCGGACCTGAACTACGGCTACCACTATGTGGGCGCGGGCGCGGCCAGCCTGAAGAAGATGTTCGACGACCACGGCAAGATCGCGGCGCAGAAGCCCGCCTTCATCGTCGGCTCGGGCGTCTTCGCGCGCGACGACGCCGCCGCGGTGCTGAACCTGATCGGCGAAGGCGCGGCCAAGTTCGGCGTGGTCAAGGACGGCTGGAACGGCTTCAACGTGCTGCACACCGCCGCCTCGCGCGTCGGCGGCCTGGACCTGGGCTTCCTGCCCGGCAAGGGCGGTCTGGCGGCCAAGGACATGGTGCAGAAAGGCGCGCTGGACGTGCTGTTCCTGCTGGGCGCGGACGAGATCGACCTGTCGGCCAGCGACGCCTTCGTGGTCTATCTGGGCACGCACGGCGATGCGGGCGCGCACAAGGCGGACGTGATCCTGCCGGGCGCCGCCTATACCGAGAAGGCCGGCCTTTACGTCAATATGGAAGGCCGGGTGCAGATGGCCAATCGGGCGGTGTTCCCCAAGGGCCAGGCGCGCGAGGACTGGGCCATTTTGCGCGCGCTTTCGGAGCCGCTCGGGTTCAAACTGCCCTACGACAGCCTGAACGCCCTGCGCGCCAAGCTGATCGCCGATCACCCCACCTTCGGCCAGATCGGCTATGCGCCGGGCTCCAGGCCCGCGGCGCTGGACCTGAGCAAACTCGGCAAGAAGGGCAAGGTTTCCGACGCGCCCTTCGCCAGCCCGGTCACGGATTTCTATCAGACCAACCCAATCGCGCGCGCCAGCGTGACCATGGCGGAATGCTCCGCCCTGGCCGCTTCGCTGCGGTCCAAGCCGGTCGCGGCGGAGTAGGGCGATGGGCGGGGTAGCCTACAACAACAATCCGCTGATCTGGTCGCTGCTGACGCTCGGTCAGATTCTGCTGATCGTGGTGGTGCTGCTGGTCTCGGTGGCCTTCGTCATCCTGGCCGATCGCAAGATCTGGGCGGCGGTGCAATGGCGCAAGGGCCCCAATGTGGTCGGCCCCTTCGGCCTGCTCCAATCCTTCGCCGACCTGCTGAAGTTCGTGCTCAAGGAGCTGGTGATCCCCTCGGGCGCGGACAAGTTCGTGTTCCTGCTGGCGCCGGTGATCAGCGTGGTGTTCGCCTTCGCCGCCTGGGCCACCATGCCGTTTGCGCCGGGCTGGGTGATCTCCAACCTGAATGTCGGCGTGCTTTACATGCTGGCGGTGTCATCGCTGGGCGTCTACGGCATCATCATGGGCGGCTGGGCGTCCAATTCGAAATATCCGTTCCTGGGCGCCCTGCGTTCGGCGGCGCAGATGGTGTCCTACGAGGTCTCCATCGGCTTCATCCTGATCACCGTGATCCTGCTGTCGGGCTCGATGAACCTGACGACCATCGTCGATCACCAGGACGGCGGGATCCTGCACTGGCACGCCTTCGCCCTGCCCACCATCGTGGTCATGTTCCCCATGGCCATCATGTTCTTCATCTCGTTCCTGGCCGAGACAAACCGCCCGCCGTTCGACCTGCCCGAGGCGGAGTCCGAGCTCGTGGCCGGCTATCAGGTCGAATATTCCTCCACCGCCTATCTGCTGCTGATGCTGGCCGAGTACACCAACATCGTGCTGATGTGCGGCCTGATCTCGATCCTGTTCTTCGGGGGCTGGCACGCGCCGTTCCCCGAGACCTTCCTGAAGTCCTGGCCGCCGATTATCGCCCATCTGTGGGCGCTGATGTGGTTCGTCATCAAGGCCTGTTTCTGGTTCTTCATGGTGGCCATGGTGAAGGCCATTGTGCCCCGTTACCGCTACGATCAGCTCATGCGCCTGGGCTGGAAGGTGTTCCTGCCGGCCTCCCTGGTCGGCGTGGCCCTCGTCGCCGCCTGGCGCGTGTTCGGCGCCCAGAGCTAAGGAAGGAAAACGCCCATGACCTTCGTCGCTCGCGTCGGACAGGCCGTCAAAGGGGCCGGTATGATGGATTTCGTCGGGGCCTTCGGCCTGGCGATGAAGTACTTCGTCCAGCCGAAGAAGACCGTCTACTACCCCTTCGAGAAGGGCCCGCTGTCGCCGCGTTTCCGCGGCGAGCACGCCCTGCGCCGCTATCCCAACGGGGAAGAGCGCTGCATCGCCTGCAAGCTGTGCGAGGCGATCTGCCCGGCCCAGGCCATCACCATCGAGGCCGAACCGCGCGAGGACGGCTCGCGGCGCACGACCCGCTACGACATCGACATGGTCAAATGCATCTACTGCGGCCTGTGCCAGGAGGCCTGCCCGGTGGACGCCATCGTCGAGGGCCCCAATTTCGAATATGCGACGGAGACCCGCGAGGAGTTGCTGTTCGACAAACAGCGCCTTTTGGACAACGGCGATCGTTGGGAGCGGGAAATCGCGAAGAATCTGGAACTGGACGCGCCCTACCGATAAGACACGGGCGCAATCGACGGGCGCCGGACGGGGGATTCTCCGGCAGCGACGAGAGGGGTTTTGAGTGCAGGCGGTCGCCTTCTATTTCCTGGCTCTGGTGAGCGTGGCGTCGGCCTTCGGGGTCGTCTCCGCGCGCAACCCGGTGCACTCGGTGCTTTATCTGATCACCGCCTTTTTCTCGGCCGCGGGGCTGTTCGTCCTGCTGGGCGCGGAGTTCCTCGCCATGCTCTTGGTGGTGGTTTACGTCGGCGCCGTGGCTGTGCTGTTCCTGTTCGTGGTGATGATGCTGGACGTCGATTTCGCCCAGTTCCGCCAGGGCTTCGCCAAGTATCTGCCGATCGGCGGGGTCGTGGCGGGCGTCCTACTGGTCGGAGATCGTGCTGGTGGCGGTCACCGTCGCCAACAGCGGGGCGGCGGCCAAGAACAGTCTGCCCATGGCGTCGGCGCCAGGCCTGACCAACACCGAGACCATCGGCCGGGTGCTCTATACCGACTACGTCTATCTGTTCCAGGCGGCGGGTCTGGTGCTGCTGGTGGCCATGATCGGGGCCATCGTCCTGACCCTGCGCCACCGTCCCGGCGTGCGCCGTCAGAACATCGCCAAACAGGTCGCCCGCACGCCCAAGACCGGCATGACGGTGGTGCAGATCAAGCCCGGCGAGGGAGTTCTCGGAATGACCATCGGTCTCGCCCACTATCTGGCTGTCGCCGCGATCCTGTTCACCATCGGGGTGTTTGGCATCTTCGTGAACCGCAAGAACGTCATCATCATCATGATGTCGATCGAGCTGATCCTCCTGGCCGTGAACATCAACCTGGTGGCCTTCTCGGCCTTTCTGCACGACGTGGTGGGCCAGATCTTCGCCATGTTCGTACTGACCGTGGCCGCCGCCGAGGCCGCCGTGGGCCTGGCCATCCTGGTCACCTTCTTCCGCAACCGCGGCGATATCGCCGTGGACGACGCCAGCATGATGAAGGGCTGATCGCGGTGCAAAGCCTCGTCATAGTCGCCGTATTCGCCCCGCTGTTGGGCGCCGCCGTCGCCGGATTCTTCGGCCGCCGTATCGGAGATGTTCCGTCCCAGGCGGTGACCACCGGCCTGCTATTCCTGTCCTGCGCCCTGGCCTGGATCAATTTCGCCAGCCAGATCTGGAGCCATGCCGAGCCCTTCACCCTAATTCTCGCGCCCTTCATCGACGTGGGTCAGTTCCAGTCGGACTGGGCCATCCGCATCGACACCCTGTCCACCGTCATGCTGGTGGTGGTGACCACTGTGTCCTCCCTCGTGCACCTCTACAGCTGGGGCTACATGGCCGAGGACGACTGCAAGCCGCGGTTCTTCGCCTATCTGTCACTGTTCACCTTCGCCATGCTGATGCTGGTGACGGCCAACGACTTCATGCAGCTGTTCTTCGGCTGGGAAGGGGTGGGGCTGGCGTCCTATCTGCTGATCGGGTTCTGGTTCAAGAAGGCCAGCGCCTCGTCCGCCGCCATCAAAGCCTTCGTGGTCAACCGGGTGGGCGACTTCGGTTTCGCGCTCGGCATCATGACGGTGTTCTGGATGTTCCACACCATCCGGTTCCCGGAGCTATTCCCGCAAATCGCCTCACATGCCAATACGACCTGGGCGTTCGCTGGCCAGACCTGGAGCGCGCTGGATCTGGCCGCGATCCTGCTGTTCATCGGCGCCATGGGCAAGTCGGCCCAGTTCTTCCTGCACACCTGGCTGCCGGACGCCATGGAAGGCCCCACGCCGGTGTCCGCCCTGATCCACGCGGCGACCATGGTGACGGCCGGCGTCTATATGGTTTGCCTGCTGTCGCCTCTGTTCGAATATGCGCCAACGGCCAAGCTGGTCGTCATGGTGATCGGCGCGGTCACCGCCCTGTTCGCCGCCACGGTCGGCCTGGCGCAGAACGATATCAAGCGGGTGATCGCCTATTCCACCTGCTCGCAGCTCGGCTACATGTTCTTCGCCGCCGGCTGCGGCGCCTATCAGGGCGCCATGTTCCACCTTTTCACCCACGCCTTCTTCAAGGCGCTGCTGTTCCTGTCCGCCGGCTCGGTGATCATGGGCATGCACCACGAGCAGGACATGCGGAAGATGGGCGCCCTGTGGAAGCTCATGCCGATCACCTATGCGGTGATGCTGATCGGCACCATCGCCATCACCGGGGTGGGCATTCCGCACCTGGATCTGGGCTTCGCCGGTTTCTACTCCAAGGATTCCATCATCGACTCCGCCTATGTGGCCAGCAAAACCACCCCGCTTGCGAGCTTCGCCTTCGTGGTCGGAGTTTTCGCAGCGGGTCTGACTTCATTCTATTCCTGGCGACTGGTGTTCATGACCTTCCACGGCCACGCCAAATGGCGCCACGACGACCATGCGCATGACGCTCATGCCGAGCCCCTGCCGGACGATGATCATCATCACGGCCATACGCCACACGAGAGCCCCTGGGTGGTCCTGATTCCGCTGTTGGTTCTGGCCTTCGGCGCGGTGACGGCGGGCTACATTTTCGTCGAGCAGTTCGTGGGCGAGGGCAGGGCGGAATTCTGGCGCGCGGCCATCTTCACTCTGCCGTCCAACCATGTGCTGGACGGGGTCAAATCCGTGCCCGAATGGGTGGTCTGGGCGCCCTTGACGGTGACCGCCATCGGTTTTGTCGGCGCTTGGTACGTCTATATCGCCAAGGAAGGCCTGGGCGCGCGCATCGCGGCCCGGCGCGGACCGCTTTGGCTGTTCCTGTACAACAAGTGGTATTTCGATGAGCTGTACCACTTCGTGTTCGTGCGCGGCGCCGAGGCCCTGGGCGACCTGTTCTGGAAGGTCGGCGACCAGAAGATCATCGACGGTTTCGGGCCCGACGGCGTGGCCGCCGTGTCGGCGGCGGTGGGCCGCGGCGCGGGCCGGGCGCAGACCGGCTACGTCTATCACTATGCATTCGTCATGCTTCTAGGGGTGGCCGGCTTGCTGAGCTTCGCCCTTTGGGCCTGGGGCTGAGGCGCTGACCATGACCGGAATTCTGAGCCTCACCACCTTCTTCCCGATGATCGGCGTCGCCGCCATCCTGGTCCTGCGCCTGCTGGGCGGCCGGGCCGATCAGGCCCGACTGGAAAACGCCGCCAAGTGGATCGCCCTGGCCACCACCTTGGCGACCCTCGCTCTGTCGATCCTGCTGGTCGCCCAGTTCGATCCGCTGAACCCGGGATTCCAATTCCAGGAGGACATCCCCTGGTTCGCCGGGGCGGGCTATCGCATGGGCGTGGACGGCATCTCGGTGCTGTTCGTCCTGCTCACGGCGTTCCTATTGCCCCTTTGCGTGATCGCCTCGTGGAAATCGATCGAGAAGCGGGTCCTGGAGTACCTGATCGCCTTCCTGGTTTTGGAAAGCCTGGTCATCGGCGTGTTCTGCGCCCTGGACCTGATCCTGTTCTACATCTTCTTCGAAGGCGGCCTTCTGCCGATGTTCCTGATCATCGGCATCTGGGGCGGGCAAGCGCCGGGTCTACGCGGCCTTCAAATTCTTCCTCTACACCCTGCTGGGCTCGGTGCTGATGCTCGCGGCCATTCTGCTGATGGTGTCGACCGCCCATACCAGCTCGATCCCCGAGCTTCTGGCCTACCACTTTGATCCCAAGCTGCAGATCTGGCTGTTCCTGGCCTTCTTCGCCTCCTTCGCGGTGAAGATGCCCATGTGGCCGGTGCACACCTGGCTGCCGGACGCCCACGTGGAGGCGCCCACGGCCGGTTCGGTGATCCTGGCGGGCATTCTGCTAAAGATGGGCGGCTACGGCTTCCTGCGCTTCTCACTGCCGATGTTTCCGCAGGCCTCGCACTATTTCACGCCGCTGGTGTTCACCCTGTCGGTCATCGCGGTGATCTACACCTCGCTGGTGGCCTTCCGGCAGCTCGATATCAAGAAGCTGATCGCCTATTCCTCCGTGGCCCACATGGGCTTCGTGACCATGGGCATCTTCGCCGGCAACGCCCAGGGCGTGCAGGGCGCCATGTACCAGATGCTCAGCCACGGGGTGATCTCCGGCGCGCTCTTCCTGTGCGTGGGCGTGGTCTACGACCGCATGCACACCCGCGAGATCGCCTTCTACGGCGGCCTGGCCAACCGCATGCCCTGGTATGCGGCGGTGTTCATGCTGTTCACCATGGGCAATGTCGGCCTGCCGGGCACTTCAGGGTTCGTCGGCGAAATCCTGACCATGACCGGAACCTATGGGACATCCACATGGACGGCGCTTTTCGCGGCCACCGGCGTGATCCTGTCGGCGGTCTACGCCCTGACGCTTTATCGCCGCGTCGTGTTCGGCGAACTGACCAATCCCAAGCTGGCGGGCATCGCCGATCTGGAGTCGCGTGAAGTGCTGATCTTCGCGCCTTTGATCGTGGGCACGCTGCTGCTCGGCGTTCAGCCCGGCCTGATCCTGAACATCACCCAAGCCTCGGTCGATCATCTCGTGGTCGCGTACCGGGCCGCCGTCGGCGGCTGAGGAGAGCACAGCGTATGAACCTCACCGGGGCCTTCCAGATCGCCCTTCCCGAAGCCTTCCTCGCGGTCTCGGCCCTCGTCCTCTTGGTATTCGGGGCCTACCGCGGCAAGGACGTGGGCGCCGTCTCCCTTGGCGCGGGCTTCGCCCTGATCGCCGCAGCGGCCCTGGCAGCAGTCGGTCCCTTCGGCGCCGCGTTCTCGGGCAGCTATATCGCCGACGGGGTCGCGGCCTTCGCCAAGGTGTTCATCTACGGCTTTTCCGCCGTCTCTGTGTTGCTGGGCGACCGTTGGTTGGCGCGTCGCGACAACAGCCAGTTCGAGTTTCCGATCCTGATCGTCATCGCCGCCCTCGGCATGGGTATGATGGCCTCCGCCGGGGATTTGATCTCGCTCTATATCGGTATCGAGCTGCATTCCCTGGCGCTCTACGTTCTGGCCGCCTTCCGCCGCGACGACGCACGCTCATCGGAGGCCGGGCTGAAGTATTTCGTCCTCGGCGCCCTGTCCTCGGGCCTACTGCTGTACGGCGCCAGCCTGATTTACGGTTTCGCCGGCTCTACGCGCTTCGACGCGATCGCGCATGCGGTGTCGGCAGGGGCCAACACCGGCATCCTGTTCGGCCTGGTGTTCCTGATCTGCGGCCTGGCCTTCAAGGTGTCCGCCGCGCCATTCCACATGTGGACGCCTGACGTCTATGAGGGCGCGCCCACGCCGGTGGTCATTTTCATCACCACCGCCCCCAAGCTCGCCGCCATGGTGCTGCTGGCGCGGGTGCTGATGAACGCCTTCGGCGGCGCCTCGGACCAGTGGCGTCAGGTGATCCTGACCATCGCCATGATCTCGGTGCTGGTCGGCGCCTTCGCCGGTCTGGTGCAGAAGAACATCAAGCGTCTGCTCGCCTACTCCTCCATCGCCAACATCGGCTACGCCCTGATCGGCCTGTCGGCCGCCAGTCACCAGGGCGTGCAGGCCATGCTGGTGTTCATGGTCCTCTACATGGTCGACGTGACGGGCTTCTTCGCCTGCCTTCTGGCCCTGTCGCGGGCCGGCAGGCCCATGGAAACCATCGCCGACATGGCCGGACTGGTGCGCGAGCGGCCGGGCATCGCCCTGGTGATGACGGTTCTGTCCTTCTCATTCCTGGGCCTGCCGCCCTTCAGCGGCTTCTGGGGCAAGTTCTATGTGTTCAAGGCGGCGCTGAACGCGGGCCTGTGGCAAGTCGCAGTCGCGGGCCTGGTGCTCAGCGTGGTGGCGGCCTTCTATTATCTGCGCCTGGTCAAGACCATGTGGTTCGACCCGCCGGCCGGGGCGGTGGACGCTTCGCCGTTCGACGCCAAGGCCGTCGCCTATGCGGCGGCGCTGTTCTCCTTCCCGGTGGTGTTGGTCGCCCTGGCGTTCCTCGATCCGGCGGCCACGGCGGCGGCCGCGGCGCTGGGAACTCGCTAGGGCCGGTGACCACGCCCCTCATCGTCTTCGACGACCTGGACTCCACCAGCGCGGAAGCCCGCCGCCGCGCGCTTGCGGGCGAGGCCGGTCCGGTGTGGCTGATGGCGCGCCGTCAGAGCGCCGGACACGGGCGGCGTGGGCGGGCGTGGCGAACGGGCGCGGACAATCTCGCCGCCACCTTTTTGCTCACCCTCGACGCCTCGCCCTCTCGGGCCGCTCAACTCGGTTTCGTCGCAGCCTTGGCGGTGGCCGAATTGGCGGACGCCTATGTTCCGCCGCCTCTCGTCCAGTTGAAATGGCCCAACGACGTTCTGATTGCGGGGCGCAAGGTCGCGGGGGTCCTGATCGAATCCGGACCCTCGCCGTCGGGCGGACTGTGGGTCTCGGTGGGCATCGGCGTAAATCTCGTGTCCTCGCCAAGCGACGTCGAGTTTCCCGCCATCGCTTTGGCCGATTGTCTGAGCGGCGAGATCGTGCAGCCGCCCGGCCAGGATGCGGCGATGGAGCGCCTGAGCGCGAGTTTCGACCGACATCTGACGCATTGGATCGAGCAGGGCTTTGAGCCCATTCGACAAGCCTGGCTGGAACGCGCGGCGGGCCTGGGACAGGCGTGCCGGGCGCGCCTTGCCCGGCGAACCCTCGAGGGCGTAGCGGAAGGGCTCGACGCGGACGGCGCCCTGCTGCTACGCCTGCCCGGCCGTGAGATCGCCCGGATCACCGCGGGCGATGTCTTTTTCGGAGCGACGTAATGCTGCTCGCCATCGAACAAGGCAACACCAACACCCTGTTCGCCGTCCACGACGGTTCGGTCTGGCTCGCTCAATGGCGCACGGCCACCTATTCGGCGCGCACGGCGGACGAGTACGCCGTATGGCTCAGCCAGCTTCTGGCGCTGCAGTCCCTCAAGCTCGCCGATCTGGACCGCTGCATCATCTCCACGGTGGTGCCGCAGGCACTGTTCAATCTGCGCAACCTGTCGCGCCGCTATCTGCACGCCGAGCCCCTGGTGATCGGCGAGAACGCCGAGCTTGGCATAGAGGTCCGCATTGACAGCCCCGCCGAGGCCGGGGCCGACCGCCTGGTCAACGCGGTCGGCGGCTTCATCGGCCACGGCGGCCCCTTGATCATCCTGGATTCCGGAACGGCGACCAATTTCGACATCGTCGGCGTCGACGGGGCCTTCGAAGGCGGTGTGATCGCGCCCGGAATCAACCTGTCAATGGAAGCCCTGCACGCCGCCGCCGCCCGTCTGCCACGCGTGGCGATCCAGAAACCGGAGCGGGTGATTGGCCGCGGTACGGTCGGCGCCATGCAGTCGGGCGTTTATTGGGGCTACATCGGCTTGATCGAGGGGCTGGTGGATCGCATCCGCAGCGAGTACGGCAGGCCCATGACGGTCGTCGCCACCGGCGGCGTGGCCTCTCTGTTCGACGGTGCGACCGACCGCATCGATGTGGTCGATCGTGACGTAACCCTGCGCGGCCTGCTCGAGATTTGGCGCCGCAATGCTTTCAAGGCCTAGATGAAACGTTCCAAGGACGACGAGCTCGTGTTCCTGCCCCTGGGCGGGTCCAACGAGATCGGCATGAATTTCAACTGCTACGGCTACGGCCCGCCCGACGATCGCAAGTGGATCATCGTCGACGTGGGGATAACTTTCGGCGACCAGACCACCCCGGGTGTCGAGATCATCATGCCCGATCCGACTTTCATCGAACAGCACGCCGAAGACATCATCGGAATCGTCCTGACCCACGCCCATGAGGATCACATCGGGGCCCTGGGCTGGCTGTGGCCGCGCCTGCGCGCGCCGCTCTACGCCACACCGTTCACCGCTTTCCTCATCCGCGAGAAACTGCGCGACCAGGACCTGCTGGACGCCGTCAAGATCACCGAGGTGCCCCTCGGCGGATCGATTCAGCTCGGTCCCTTCAAGGTCGACCTGATCACTATCACTCACTCGATTCCCGAGCCCAATGGCCTGGCCATTACGACCCCGCTCGGCGTGATCCTGCACACCGGCGATTGGAAGATCGATTCCGATCCCCAGCTGGGCGCCCCCACCGACATCGCCGCCATCCAGAAACTGGGCGATGAGGGTGTGCTGGCCATGGTGTGCGATTCCACCAACGTCTTCGTGGACGGCCGCGCCGGCTCCGAAGCCGATGTGCGCGTGGCCATGAACCGACTGATCGGCCAACTCAAGGGCAAGGTCGCCGTGGCCTGCTTCGCCTCCAACGTGGCGCGCATGGACACCGCCATCCGCGCGGGCCAGGCCAACGGGCGCAAGGTGTGCCTGGTGGGCCGCTCCATGCACCGCATGGCCGCCGCCGCAAAGTCGGTTGGCTTCTTGAGCGACATTCAGCCCCTGATTGACGAGAGCCAGGCCAAATCCATCCCGGGCGACAAACTGCTGCTCCTGTGCACCGGCAGCCAGGGCGAGGCCCGCGCGGCCCTGGCGCGGATTGCCGACGGGACCCATCCGCACATCAGCCTGGGGCAGGGTGACAGCGTGGTGTTTTCCTCCCGCGTGATCCCCGGCAATGAGGTGCCGATCCGCAACCTGCAGAACAAGCTCGCCGACCGGGGGGTGCGCCTTTACACCGAGCGCGACCATCCGGGCATTCACGTCTCCGGCCACCCGTGCCGCGATGAGCTGGCCGACATGTACCGCTGGGCGCGGCCGCAGATCGCCGTACCGACACACGGCGAACGCCGCCACCTGATGGAGCACTGCAATCTGGCGCTCGATCTGCAGATTCCCCAGGCCATCGCCCCGCGCAACGGCGACATGGTGCGTCTGGCGCCGGGCCGGGCCGAGGTGATCGACGAAACCGCAGCCGGGCGGCTTTATTTGGACGGCGGCATCCTGACCCAGGAGAACGGCGAGGCTCTGCGCGAGCGCCGCCACGCGGCCACTAACGGGGTGCTGCACGTATGCCTGGCGCTGGACCGCAAGGGTCGCATCGTCTCCGGGCCCGACGTACGCTCGCTCGGCATGCCGGGCGACGATGACAATCCCCTCAATGACGCCCTGGACGTCCTGGCCGACGCCGCCGAGGACGCGATCAAGGGCCTGGACGCGGACGCGCGCGAGGACGACGACGCGGTGGAGACAGCCGTGGCGCGAGCGGTGAAGAAGGCCTCGTTCCGCATCTGGGAGCGGCGGCCGATCGTGGAAGCGACGGTGCTGCGCGTTTGATGGCTTCGGTTTCCGGCGCGCGCGCTATCCTCAACAAGCGATCTTTGTGCTAAGGGCAGGCCATGAACCCGATCGCATTCATTGGCATTTACCTGGTCATCTGGTGGACCGTGCTGTTCGCCGTCCTGCCTCTGGGCACGACCACCTACGCCGAGGCCGGCATCGAGGTTAAGGACGGCGGCGATCCAGGCGCGCCGGTGGATCCCAAGCTTTGGCGTAAGGCCTTCACCACCACCTGGGTGTCGGCGATCGTGTTTCTGCTCGGCTATTTGGCCTTCCATTTCCATCTGATCCCGCTGCACGGCTAGGCTGAGGCAGGAGCGCCTTGAACTCGCTCTAGCCAAGCCCTTCGCGGCAGGGCTAACTGCGCCCCTTACCAACGCACGGATTCCCGCATGCGCCTTTCGCGCTTTTTTCTGCCTGTCCTGAAGGAAACCCCCGCCGAGGCGCAGATCGTCTCGCACCGGCTGATGTTGCGGGCTGGCATGATCCGCCAGGAGGCGGCCGGCATCTACGCCTGGCTGCCGCTGGGCTTTCGCGTGCTCAGGAAGATCGAGCAGATCGTGCGCGAGGAGATGGACCGAGCCGGGGCGATCGAGCTGCTCATGCCGACCCTGCAGCTCGCCGATCTTTGGCGGGAATCAGGACGCTACGACGCTTATGGCCCGGAGATGCTGCGCATCGCCGACCGACATGAGCGTGAGCTGCTGTACGGACCGACCAACGAGGAAATGATCACCGAGATTTTTCGATCTTATATCCGTTCTTACAAAGACTTGCCGAGAATTTTATCACATCCAATGGAAGTTCCGCGATGAGCAGCGGCCACGCTTCGGGGTCATGCGCGGGCGGGAATTCCTGATGAAGGACGCCTATTCCTTCGATGTGGACGAGGCCGCCGCGCGCCACAGCTACAACCAGATGTTCACAGCCTATCTGCGCACCTTCGCCCGCATGGGGCTGAAGGCCATTCCCATGCGCGCGGAAACCGGCCCCATCGGCGGGGACCTGTCGCACGAGTTCATCGTCCTGGCCGAAACCGGCGAGTCCGCGGTCTTTTGTGATCGGCGCGTGCTGGATTTGCCTGTGCCCGGCGAGGATGTGGACTACGGCGCCGACCTGTCGCCGATCATCGACCAGTGGACCGGGCTCTATGCCGCCACCGAGGACGTGCACGAAGCCGCCCGTTATGAACGCGAGACCCGGCCCGAGGATCGGCTGCAGACCCGCGGCATCGAGGTCGGCCAGGTGTTCTACTTCGGCGACAAATACTCCAAGCCGATGAAGGCCCTGATCGCTGGACCGGATGGAGTTGAGCGGCCGGCGCAGATGGGTTCCTACGGAGTGGGCGTTTCACGTCTGCTGGGCGCGATCATCGAGGCTAGCCACGACGACAACGGCATCATCTGGCCCGAAGCCGTGGCGCCCTTCGGCGTGGGCGTGGTCAATCTGCGGCCGGGCGACACGGCGGTGGACGCCGCCTGCGCCAAGGCCTACGCGGCCCTGACCAACGCCGGGCGCGAACCCCTGCTGGACGACACCGACGAGCGCGTAGGCGCCAAGTTCGCCGTGATGGACCTGATCGGCCTGCCCTGGCAGCTGGTGATCGGGCCCAAGGGGCTGGCGGACGGGGTGGTGGAACTGAAACGCCGGGCCACCGGGGAGAAGCAGTCCCTGCCGCTCGATGACGCGCTGAAGGCCTTGGGCGCATGAGCGAGGGCGCCGCCGCCTTGATGAAGCCCGCAGGCCCCTTCAGCGGCTGGGAGCGGGCGATCGCCGGGCGCTATCTGCGCGCCAAGCGCCAGGACGGCGGGGTGGCGATCATCTCGATCATCTCCTTCATCGGCATCACCTTGGCCGTGGCCGTGCTGATCATCGTCATGTCGGTGATGAACGGTTTTCGCGCCGAACTGCTGGGCCGCATTCTCGGCTTCAACGGCCATGCCTATGTCGGCGGTCCGCTGCTGGACAATCCCGCGGCGCGCGCCCGCGCCATCGCGGCCATACGCCGAGATTCCCGGCGTCGTTCAGGTCGTGCCTATGGTCGAGGCCGAGGCCCTAGCCCAAGGTCCGGACAATGTCACCGGCGCGGTGGTGCGCGGCGTAACGCCGTCTGATCTGAAATCGATCAAGATCGTGTCGGGCAACATCAAGCAAGGCTCGCTCGATGGCTTCGGAGCGGGCGACTATGGCGGGGACTTGGTGCTTCTCGGCAACCGCCTGGCCAATCAATTGGGGGTGCAGGCGGGCGATCAGGTGACGCTGGTCTCCCCCAATGGCGCCGCCACGGCCTTCGGGTCGCTCCAGTCGGAAAAGAAGACCTACACGGTGGGCGCGATCTTCAGCGTCGGCATGTCCGAGTACGACCAGACCTATGTCTACATGCCCTTGCCCCAAGCCCAGCTTTTCTTCGGACTCGATCAGAGCATCACGGTCATCCAGGTCATGCTGCGCGATCCGGATCAGATCAACGTCATCAAGCCGCAGATCGAGGCCGCGGCGGGACCCGCCGCTATCGTCACCGACTGGCGCGAGAAGAACCAGAGTTTCTTCAACGCCTTGAACGTAGAGCGCAGCACCATGCGCCTGATCCTGCTGCTGATCGTGGCCATAGCCGCGGCCAACATCATCTCGGGCCTGGTCATGCTGGTGAAGAACAAGGGGCGCGACATCGCCATCCTGCGCACCATGGGCGCCAGCCGCGGCGCCATCCTGCGCATCTTCTTCATGGCGGGCGCCACGGTGGGCGCCCTGGGCACGTTGGCCGGTTTCGTGCTGGGCGTGTTGTTCTGCACCTACATCGAACAGATCCAGAAGTTCGTGGAGTGGGCCACCGGTTCGGATGTGTTCAATGCGGACGTTTACTTCCTGGAAAAAATCCCGGCCAAGATGGATTGGTCGGAGGTGGCGTTTATCACCGGTCTGTCTCTCGCCATGTCCTTCCTCGCCACCCTGCCGCCGGCCTGGCGCGCCTCTCGCCTCGATCCGGTGGAGGCTCTCCGCTATGAGTAATCCGGTGCTGTCCCTGCGTGGGCTCGAGCGGTCCTATATGTCCGGCGACCGCAAGCTGGAGGTGCTCAAGGGCGTGGACCTGGACGTCTATCCTGGGGAACTCGTCGGTCTGATCGGACCGTCCGGCTCGGGCAAGTCCAGTCTGCTGCACGCAGCCGGCCTTCTTGAGCACCCCGACGAAGGCGTGATCGTCATCGACGGGCGCGATTGCGCCAAGCTCAACGAGACTGCGCGCACCCGTCTGCGCCTGAACCAGATCGGCTTCGTCTACCAGTTCCACCACCTGCTGCCGGAATTCTCGGCCCTGGACAACGTTGCCCTGCCCCAGCGCATCGCGGGCAAGAGCAAGGGGCGGGCGCGGGAGCGCGCCAAGGCCCTGCTGGACCAACTGGGGCTCAGCGAACGGCTGGCGCACCAGCCGGCGCAGCTCTCGGGCGGCGAGCAGCAGAGGGTGGCTTTCGCACGGGCCCTGGCCAACGAGCCCCTCATCGTCATGGCCGACGAGCCCACCGGCAACCTGGATCCGGCGACGTCCACCGCGGTGTTCGACAACCTGCACCAGCTGTGCCGTTCCCATGGCGTGGCGGCCTTGATCGCGACGCACAACATGGACTTGGCCCGTCACATGGACCGGGTGTTTGGACTGGTGGACGGACGGCTGGTCCTGCAGCGGTCGGTGTGATGACGGGGGCCCCGCAATCCGCCCTGCTCGTGGCTCATCGGTAATACTGAACGTCTTGCGTGGGGTGCGTAAAAAGGTCTCAATCGGGGCCTGAAGAGGCGTGATCTGATTCGAAGCTTGACAGTAGACTTGACGCATTCTGTCAAGTGGCGCTTTTTCTCATGGGGGAAACAGGAGCCGCCGGTGCGCACCTTAGCAATTCTGTCGCAAAAAGGCGGCACGGGCAAAACCACTGTGGCGGTCCATCTCGCCGCCGCCGCCGGCGCGGCCGGAAAGCACGTGTTGATGGCTGATCTGGACCCGCAGAAGTCCGCCACGGAGTGGCGCCGGATGCGGACCGCCGAGTCTCCGGCGCTGATCGAAGCCAAGGCCGGCACGCTTTTCGTGGCCAGCCACACGGCTGAACGCGCCGGGGTCGATCTCCTGCTGCTCGACACCCGCCCCGCCCAGGACAGCGATATCGCCGAGGCCGTCCGCCTATCCGATCTGTGCCTGCTCGTGCTGCGCCCGTCCTTCTTCGATATCAAGGCCATCGGCCGTACGCTGGAAATGACCCGGGCCATGGGCAAGCCCGCTCTATTCGTGGTCAATCAGGCGCCGGCCCAGCGCGAACACCGAGAGCCTCCAGCTGTCCTCGAAACCGTGGCCGCCCTGCGCGAAATGGGCGCGCCGCTGGCTCCGGTCGGGCTTCGTGCGCGCAATATCTATCAAAGCGCCATCGGCAAAGGCCTGACCGCCCAGGAAGCGGCCCCCGGCAGCGCCGCCGCCCAGGAAATCGGCCTGCTCTGGGCGCACCTGGACCAGATACTCTGGCCCGCAACGGATTCCCAGGCGCCCTCTAAGCCTGTGTCCACGCCGCCCGGCTGGCGCCGAGAGACCACCACCACCATCGCCGCGCAGTGAGAGTCTGGCGTTCGCGCCTCTTATCCGCCTGTTAACCGTCGCGCCTTTAGTGCTCACGCTCAGGTTGAAAGCGTGCGGACGGATGAGTCCGCCGAAACGGTGTGGGGTTGTCATGGCTGGTATTCTCGCGCGTTTGTGGAAAGATCGCTCGGGCGCCACGGCCATCGAGTACGGCCTGATCGCCGTGCTGATCGCCGTCGCCATCATCAGCGGGGCGACCGCAATTGGGACCTCGGTCAACAACATGTTGAACGTCGACGCCAACAAGGTCACCGCCGCGGGCTCCTGAGCGCCTTGACGGTGATCGGGCCAGCCAACGGCGGACCGGCTCCATGCCGAGCCAATCTGCCCATCAGAATAATCGGCTATCCTAAGGCGTCAGCAGGATAAAACCGCCGGTGTTCAGAAACGCCACGTCGTCTGTCCGCGTGGCGTCGAGCACATAGCGATGCCGCTGTAGCGCAAGATCGAGGCAGTGCGGGTCCTGGTCCGCGCACCATGACCCCTGGCCGTGAGATAACAGCCAGGCTGCGTGATCGGCGCGGACATAGACTCTCAGTCCGTCGAGCAGGGCGGGTCTATAGTCGGATTTGAACAGGGCCAAGTCATAGAGATCGGACGCCTGGGCCCAGCCGCGGTGCGCCTCGATTACGTCCGGGCGTTCGGCCGCCATGAGGGCGGGCAGGGCGCCGTAGCCTTTGAGCGCCAAGGGACCGCTGGTGAGCAGGCCCAGGTCAATTACGCGTATATGCTGGCAACACAGTCCGAGCCCGCCCACGTCTGGCGTAAGGAACGCGATCTTCGACAAGCCCAGGCGTTGGCGAAGGCGGTCAATGGACAGCCCTGTCCGTCGATAGGTCTCGGGCGTGACAGGCGAGGCGCCTTGGGGGGGCGTTACACCGGCTAAGGCCGTGGAGGCGGACAGAGACAGGCCGGCCTCGACTGTTGCGGCGGCTGCGATCAACAACAGCGCGCGGCGCACATCCGGCCGGAGGCGTTGGGCCAGGGCCTCGTACATCAGCGCAAACAGCAGCAGGGCGAAAGGCAGGCCCAAAAAGCTCATGCGGCCGAGATAGCCCTGGTTCTTGCCGGTGATGAGCGCGAACAGCTCCACGGCCGCGATCGGCGCCGCCAAGATAAGCAAAGCCCGCCTTTGCGGCGCGAGCGCGCGCAGGCCCTCGGGATTGGACAGGGCGAGAAATGCAACCGCCAGAGCCAAGGGCGCAGTCAGCAGGACCAATTCCATCATCGCTGTCAGTCGTGACTGCAGGGCCGCGAGGCCGGGAAACGAATAGGGCGCATGCATCTTGGCGAAGACGGTGTTGGGCAGGAGTTCGCCGAACAGGGCCAGCCGCGCCCACTCCTCAAGGCCAAACAGTATCAGCCCGAAACCGGCCAAGATCACCGCGGTGCGCGTGCGTCCCTCCAGCAGCAAGGGCGCGATCAGCAGGCCGTAGTAGAAGATCGCCTCAAACCGCGCGCCGAGGAACAGCACGGCCGCCAGGCCCGCGCCAAGCCGGCTGCGCCCGAAATAGACGCTGTAGACGAAAGCGAGGCCGGCGGCGGCCAACAGGGCCATCTCCATGCCGTTGGCCGTCTCCGCGATGGGCGGCCCGGACAGGGCGAACAGGATCAGAGCCGTCGCTAATGAACCGCCCGTCAGCGCCAGACGGCGTCCGATCAGGAACAGCAGAACGCTGCATGCCATCAGACACAGGGTCGCGAAGACCTGTGACCAGGCGATCGCGGCGGCGAAGCCAGGGCGGAGCGCCGCCGCCGCGGCATTGAGCAGGAACCAGGAGGGAGAGGAGAAGCCTTCGACCGGATCGCTGATGGCGGTCAGAGCCAGGCGGCCGTGTTCTGCGAAGGTGCGCGCGAAAGCCAGGGTGATGGCCCCGTCGTCCCAGCCGCGATCACGCACCACGAACACGGCGAAGGCGCCAACCACCGCCTGGAGCGCGAGAGCGACGCCGAGACCTACGGCCGCCGATTTGCCGTTAAAGCTTCCCATCGCGCCCGCCCCCAGGGAGAATCATCCCTAGGATAGGCGCGATGGGGCCCTGCCGGTGAAATCAGAAATCCCCTCTAGTGGTGATGGCCGCCGCCTCCGCCATGGCCGCCCCCGCCATGGCCGCCACCACCGTGGCCGCCGCCGTGACCACCGCCGCCGCGATATCCGCCGCCTCCGCGATAACCACCACCGCCGCCACGGTAGACGCCGCCGCGGAACCCTTCATGCCCCCAGCCGAGCCAGCCGACCGCGCCGCCCCAGCCGAAGCCGCGGCGCCAGCCGTAGCCGCACCAGTACCAGCCGGGACCGCGCCAAGCGTCGTCGTACCAGCAATAACGGTGGCCGGAGTAGAGATAGGGGTAATAAACATCCGTGCGCAGGCTGTTCACCGAGGCGGTCGCGAACGGCGCCAGCGGTTCTGCGCGCGCGCTGACAACTCCGCCGGCCATCACTGCGGTCGCCAAAGCAGCCGCCAATAAAGAACGCTTCATGTCTTGCCTCCCATCGCAGTCGGTTCAAATAAACCACTGGGCGAATCAACGCCGGGCCGCCGCCAACGATTTGGCGCGCTCACGCCTCGCTCTTATTAACGTACAATTATCCGCTCAGTTGCCCAGCCGTCTATTGATCTCGATCAGAACCGTCGCGCGCGCCGATCGTCCTTAATAACTTCGGGCGGGCCGCGGTGCGGTCATTTGACAGCGCTTGCCAGGTTTTGAAGTCTGCTCAAGGACTGTATCTTCGTCGCCAACCGCGAATGCGGACCAGGCTCAGGGAGTGAAGCGCATGTCCAAGTCCGTCCGCCGCATCGTCTTGCGGGCCCTCGCCGTCGGCGCGGCGGCCCTGTCGATGGTCGGTCCGGCGGTCGCCCACCATTCCTTCGCCATGTTCGACTTCAACAAGAACGTGTCCTTGGACGGGACGATCAAGGACTTCCAATGGACCAATCCGCACAGCTGGATCGTGGTCACGGTGACCGACGCGTCGGGCAAGACCACGGACTGGTCGGTGGAAGGGGGCAGCCCCAACGGTCTGGGACGCCAGGGCTGGAAGCGCAATTCGCTCAAGCCGGGCGACAAGGCGGTGGTGGTGATCCATCCGTTGAAGGACGGGACCAACGGCGGCTGCCTGGTGAGCGCCACAGTGAACGGCGTGCAGATCGGCAATCCGCGCGATCCCAGCTAGGCGCGGCCGCCTACATCTTATGATCGCGCACGCAGATCGATTCCTTCAGGGCGTAGTCGCCGGGCTGCCTGACGAAGGTGAAATCGGTGCTCCAGGGAGCGGTGTAGAAGTCAGGATCAGTGATGTTCACCCGCGCGCGGACTTTGCCGGCGACCAGACGGTAGCGCTCCTGCACCTTCAGCTTCTCGCCGTGCGGCAGTCCTGAATAATCGAGCCAGGTCTGGTCGTTGAAGCCGATGCTGTCGATCACCAGCGTCTTGCCGTCCCAGGAGGCGATGGGCCAGCCGAGCCAATGGGGGTCCGGGTCGTCCGGCGGCGGCTGGTTGAAATAGGCGATGCGGAAGGTGTGGTTGGTCTCGTGCACGAAATCCACGTGCTTGCCGTACTGAAGGATCAGGAATGGGTAGGGCGCGATGAGCAGCCGCGGGATGCCCTGCATCACGCATTTGGACACCGGATCGGTCTTGGGATCGGCCTTAAGGGCCGCCTGGGTCTTGGCGTAGAGCGCCATGCCGGCGGCGTTCAGCGGCGGTGCGGCGCCGTCGACGGTTCTCAGCCGCCGGATCGGCTTGGCGATCATCCACTTGCCGGTGAAGTCGGGCAGGCCCGCCGGAACCGGATCGACCTTCGGAACGTCGTAGCGAACACGCGGGGCCGACCCGGCCGTCTCCGGCGTGGCCAACAGGACCGCTCCAGCGAACAGGGCGAGCAGCGCTGAGGGCCAGGTCTTGCTCATCGCACGCTCACGCCGCTGGCCGCGCCTTCAGGATTGTTTTCCTCACAGGAATATTCCCTCAACTGCACGTCGCTGCGCCAGGGGAATAGGCGTTCGGCCGTCCAGGGCCGGGTGAAGTGATCCGGATCGGCGATGGTAATCAGATTGCGCAACTCCGAGCCGCCGTATTTGTTCTTGAACTTGGTGATGCGCTCTGTGACCACCAGCTTCTCGCCGTGAGTCAGGACTCTTCATCGATCTGGGTCTTGTCGTTGAAGTGGTCGGTGACGATCACCAGCGTATCGCCCTCCCAGTGGCCGCGCGAATAGCCCATGAAGGTGCGCGGCGTGTGGGCCGGGACCGGCTTGCCGTCCATGTGGATGTAGCGGACGCTGTGCTGCACCTCATAGAGGATGACGATCATCCCCGGCAGATAGTCGAACTGGATCGGGTAGGGCGAGACCCACACGTGCGGGACGCCGGGCGCATAGCAAAGGGTCTGCGCCTCCATCACCGGCGTGCCGGCTTGGTCCATCTCCAGGTGATATTGGCGGCTGGCGGCCTCCAGCGCCGTCATCGGAGGCAGGGACTTGTCCAGCTGGCGAAAGGCGCGGTCATGACCGCGCGTCCACCATACGCCGGAGAAATCGCGCGGATCGGTCGGCGCGGGAACCGCGTTCCACCTGTCGGACTGGGCCTGCAGCCGCTTTTCCCGCGCCGCGATCTGGTCTGGCGTCAGGGGCGCCTTGGCCGCCGCGGGCGCCGGCTCGTCCTCCTGCGCCGCCGCGGTCATCGCAGGGGCGGACGCCGCCAAGGCGCCCAGGGCGCAGATAACCGCCCGAACGGATTTGCCGAGCCGCGCCACCGCGATGATCTCCGGACCGGTCAGTTGCCCTTGCCGTAGGTCTTGCCGGTGGTTAGGGACACCGCGCCCTGCAACTCGCCGCCATGACCGCCGGCGCGCAGGGGCAGGAAGTCGATTTTCACCTTGTCGCCCGGCTGGAAGCTGCGCTTGGTCCAGCCGGCGCGCGTCAGATTGCCCGGGCCGGTGGTTTCGAAGGTCCAAAGCTCCGGGGTCTCGCCGGGCTTAACGTCCTTGTAGACCAGCAGCGCCACGTGGGGATTGGTCCATTGCAGCTCCTTGACCACGCCGGTGATCGAGGTCGGGTGGTCCGGATCGAACATGGCGAAGGAGTGGTGGGCCATGGCCGGAGCGGCCATCAAGGCGAAGGCGGCGGCGCCGACCAGGGCGCCGCGCGCGACGGATATGCAAGCGGTGTTCATCAAGGTTCTCATGATCTGCATTACTTGGTCGGCACGCGGACGCCGTCATAGGTCAAGGGGACCGGCGTGAAGATGGCATATCCGTCCTTGTCCACGTCGGGCTTGAAGGATTCCTCCAGGCACTCGCCCTCCACGATGTCGAAGTCGCGCCGCCGGGTCCGGTCGTAATAGCGCGTGGTCACCCACGGCTTGGTCAGGACATGCGGCGCATCGATCGTCAGGGTGTCGGCGAGCCGGTCCGGGCCGACCAGATGGATGCGCTCGACGATGTGCATGTCCCCGTTGTTGGGCACGCCCTGGGATTCGCTGATCGCCAGCCAGGCCTGGGGTTTGACGCCGATGGTGTCGACCACCAGGGTGTCGCCTTCCCAATGCCCGATGGAGTGGCCGTGGAAGGTCAGGTCCGGATCGTCCGGATGAGGGCGCCCGTCGGTATAGATGCGGCGCAGGCGGCTGCCGTCGGATTCGCCCAGCATGTAGATAAGGCCGGGCGTGAAGGCGAACTGCATGGAATTGTGCGTGACCAGCATCCAGGCGGGCATGCCCTCGGGCAGGCAGTTGCTGAAGAAGTTGTCGGGCCGGCCGGCCTTCTGTTCGTCGCCCTGAAACTTGACCTTCGCGCCGGCCTTTTCGTTCCACGGCGGCGGATTTGAGACTCGCTGCTTGTTCTGGTCTAGCGCGTCGGGCACCCAAACGCCGTTCCAATCGGGCAGCTTGGCCATGTCGGCCCAGTCCTTGGCCGTCGGCGGAGGATTGATCACCGGCGCCGGATCATCGGCGGCGAAGGCCGGAACCGAAGCCGCCGCGACGGCTGCGCACACCAGTCCCAAAAGCACGCCATAGGGATATTTCATACGCTTCCACCCGATTTGTCATAAAGCCGCAAGGCGGTTTCCCGACGAGGCGGAGACCGGCGCAGGTGCGTCCACGTCTCCATATCGCTCGGAAGGACGCCCCGTCCGCTTCCATTGCGGCTCAATTTGCCCGACTAAAGTTGGCCGCGCACCAAGAAACTGATTGCAACCCTGCAATGGACCCGCGTCAGGCCGCCGCGCCTCAGGCGTCGTCCCCGGCCTCGACGAGGCCCAGCATGTGCTCGAGCAGGTCCGGCTGATTGCGGGCCACGCCGGTGAAGGCCCGGGCAAGCTCCTGCGTCGCGTCCGACAGACTGTAACGGCCGTCGCCGAACCGAAGCAGGACGCTTTCGATATAGCGGTTCAGCAGAACGAGATCGTCGCCGTCGAAGTTGGTGCGCATGGTGAGGTCATCCTATCGCCGAGGTGATCTTGGCGTCGTGCTATTTCTTGTCGCCCGAGATGGCCATGGCGCCCAGGAGCCCGCCTTGGCCGCGCAGATGGGCGCCGTCGGCGGAAAGGGTCAGGTTGTCGGTCATGCCATGCGACCAGACAATCCGAACCGCCCCTGCCTTGCAGGTCCACACACCGGTAAAGCCGCTCGCGCTCCTCAGGGTTCCGCCGGAGTCGATCTGCACGTCGCCGCCGATGAACCAGGACCACAGCCCTGGCAGCGATTGGCATGGGTCGGGGGGTTCGTGCAGCTTGGCCAGGCGGTTTTTCGCCAGATCGGCGAAGTTTCCGTTGGGATAACGGACCAAATAGGCCTGGAAATCCGCCGGGTCCTTGGACGTTTCGATCGACCGCCAGTACTCGATCTCCATCGCGTCGGACGCGGCTGTCGCGGGAGTCGGAGCGGGGGCGGGAAGGGGAGGGGCCGGGCGTTGCAGCGCCGCGCTCGCGGGGACGGGACCGCCGGCGGTCGAGGGCGCGGCCAGGGCCACGCCATAGCCGGCGTAGCGCTGAGCGACGCTCGCGTCGATGGCTCGGCCCGAGGCGATGTCGGCTGCGCCCGATAGGTCGCCGATGTGGGTCTTGGCCACGCCGCGCATGTACAGGGACGACGCCATCTTCGGCGCGATAGCCAGGGACGCGCTGTAATCGGCGATCGCCTGGGCGTCCTCGCCCATCTTGAAGCGAACGAAGGCGCGGGAATTCAGCGCATTGGCGTCTTTCGGGTCCAGCGCCACCGCCCGGTCGCATTCGCTGAGCGCCCGCTCCAGATCCGCGCCAGGGACCACCCTGGCCCAGCACGCGCCGTTATGCGCGGCCCCGTCATCGGGCTTCAGGCTGATGGCCCGGTCGTAGTCTTGCATGGCCCGTTCATATTGACCGAGCTCGTCCAACGCGTCCCCACGGCCCCTGACCGCGTTGAGAAAATCGGGCCTCAGCCTGATCGCCTGATCGTAGTCCGCCACGGCCAGGTCGTTGTGGCCGAGGTCGTGTTGGACCGTTGCGCGATAGAAGAAGGCCTCGGGAAAATCAGGCTTGAGCCGGATCGTTTCGTCGTAATCCCGCAGGGCCTCGTCGTACTGGTGCTTGTTGTAATAGGCGGCGCCGCGGTTGAGGTAGTGAATGGGCCAGGTCGGGTCCAGGCGGATCGCCTCGCTCTCGTCCTGGATCGCCTGGTCGTACTGGTTCAGGTTCAAATAGCCCACGCCCCGATTGCCGAACGCCCAGGCATAGTTGGACTTGAGCTTGATGGCCTCGTTATTGTCGGCGACCACGGCGTCGTAGCGCTGCAACGCGAGATAGGCCCTGCCCCGATCGTAATAGTCGCCGGCCAGCGCCTCTCCGCTGTCTCGGCCGGACTGAATCAGGGCCGTGCAGCCCTGAACGGTCTGCTCGGGCGTCGGTCCGTCGCCGTGGCACAGGTAGCCGAGATCGTTCTGGGACTGAGCGCGGGCCTGGCCCAATCCGACCCCAAGAGCGACCGACAAGATCGCCAGGACGGTTCGGCGAATGTGCATCGCTCAGCCCTTGAATGACGGAAACCTACAGCCGTGACGTCTTATCGGTCGGTACGCGCGGGGCGTTGATCGGGATCAACAGGGATGCGGCGCTTGATCCGCTCCGCCGCCGAAATCGGCGACCTTGTCAGGCGGCCCGATAACGCCTCAGATGGGCGCAAAATCGCTATGGGAGGCTGCCATGTCCAAATCCATCCTTTTCGCCATCTCGGTCCTTGCCTTCGCCGGCGCCGCCCAGGCGCAGACGCCGACCGCCGGACCGCAGCCGCGCGCGCGCGGGCCGTCCCTGGCTCTGTCGGTGGAGGCGGCGCAGACCGCCGTGGCCACCTGCCTGGCCAACGGCTACAAGGTCAGCGCCCTGGTGTTCGATTCCGGCGGCGCCCCGGTGGTGATCCTGTCAGGAGACGGCGTGGGCGCGCGCACGGTGGACATCGCCACCACCAAGGCGGCCATCGTGCTCAAGTACAAGGTCGCCAGTTCGGTGATCGTCGATCGCGCCAAGACCGACGCGGCCCTGGCAGCCGACCTGAAGGCCGATCCGAAGATCGGCACGGCCCGCGCGGGCTCGGTGCCCATCATGGCCGGCGGCGATTTCATCGGCGCCATCGCCGTGTCCGGCGCGCCGGGCGGCGACAAGGACCAGGTCTGCGCCCAAGCCGGGCTGGACAAGGTCGCGGCGCGACTGAAGTAGGCCGCCGTCATGTCACCCCCCATGAAACGACTGCTGCTGGCGGCCCTGCTGGTGGTTGCCCCGGTCGCTGCGCGGGCGCAGGCCCCAGCGCCCCCGCAGATCGCTTTCGACGCGGTCAATGCGCTGGACCTGTCGCCCACCATGCAGCTGGGCGAGATCGCCGGCGTAGCCGTCAACGCCCAGGGCCACATCTTCGTGTTCCAGCGCGGCGACACCCACGGCCCGGCCTATGGCGCGGCGGCGGCTCAGCTTTTGGAGTTTGATCACGACGGCAAGTTCCTGCGCGAGATCGGGCCCAACCTCTACGCCTGGTCCTTCGCCCACGCCGTGCGCATCGATCCGCAGCAGAACATCTGGGTCGCCGACAAGGGCTCGGACATGGTCATCAAGTTCACCCCGGCGGGCAAGGTGGCCATGGTGTTCGGCCGCAAGGCCGAGGCCGCCGACGAAGGCGCTCATCCGCTGGCCCATCCCAAGCCGCCCCTGCCGGCAGTGGACGGCATGTTCCGTCAGGTCACCGACATGGCCTGGGACAGCAAGGGAAACACCTACATCTCCGACGGCTACATCAACTCGCGCGTGGCCAAGATCGCGCCGGACGGCCGCTGGCTGAAGTCCTGGGGCAGTTACGGCAAGGAGCCCGGTCAGTTCGACACCCTGCACTCCATCGCCATCGACGCCCAGGACCGCGTCTATATCGCCGACCGGGGCAACCGTCGCATCCAGGTGTTCGACACCGACGGCAATCTGCTCAAGATCATCTCCATCGACGTGCCCTATCCGGCCGACGCGCCGCCCGCCATTGGCGCCAGGCCCAATCCTGCGGCGGGCGGGACCATGAACGCCGGCGCGCCCTGGGCCCTGTGCATTCCGCCCAAGGTGGCGGGCCACGACCAGGTGCTCTACGCCTCCGACGCCTATCCTGGCCGCATCTACAAGCTCAGCCTGGACGGCAAGGTGCTGGGCTGGCTGGGCGGCTCAGGCAAACAGCTCGGCCAGTTCGGCTGGATCCATGAGATCGCTTGCCCAACAGAGAACGAGCTCTACGTGGGCGAACTGTTGAACTGGCGGCTTCAGAAGCTGACGCTGCATCCCAGGTGAGCGGCCGGCGCACAGGGAATTGAGTGCTGAACGTCATCTCCTTCCCCGTTTACGGGGAAGGGGGACCACACGAAGTGTGGTGGAAGGGGCTGCCTACGACGTGGCCCCCACCACCGCCTTTCAGGCGGTCCCCCTCCCCCGTTTCGCTGCGCTGCACAGGGGAGGAGAGGAGTTTATCGGGGAGGACAAAGGATGAGGCCCGAGCGTTTGATCCTGCCGGCCGCTTGGCTCTGCCTGGCCGTCTCGGCCCCGTCCCTGGCCGCGCCGGCCCCGCAAACCGCCTGGATCGGCGCCTGGGGCGATCCGCCCGCGCCCCCGCCGCCGGGCAGTCCAGATGTCGTGCGCATCGGCCGCCCTCCGCCCGCGCCCGGTGAGCCGCCCTCCAACATGCCGATCCGACTGACCCCGCCTCCGGGACTGACCATCGTCCCCAGCGACCAGAACCCCGATCTCGCCAACGTCACCATCCGCAAGCCGGTGCGCCTGTCGGCGGCCGCGCGGCAAATCCGCATCCGACTGTCCAACGAGGATTCCGACGCGCCCTTGGCCATAGGCTCGGTGCGCGTCAGCCGGCTGGGTCCGGGCGGGGCGATGACGCCGATTGACAGCCACGTCGTCACCTTCGACGGCCGCGCCGCCGTGATGGTCCCCAGCGGCGCGCCGCTCATCAGCGATCCCATCGACATGCCCGCCCAGGCGCTGGAGACCCTGATCGTTTCCGTCTATGTGCCCGGCGCCGCGCACAAGGTCGGCCATATCGCCTGGCAGTATGTCAGCCCGGGGCCGGACACCGACGCGACCGCGCCGGTCTCCCTGATGAAGATCCCGGTGCTGATCACCCGGGTCGATATCGCGCCGGTGCAGGCTCGCAATGTCCTCGTCGCCCTGGGCGATTCCATCACCGAGGGCGACCAATCGACAACCAACGCCTTCAGGAGCTGGCCCGACCGCCTGGCCGAACGGCTGAACGCCGCGGGCCTGCCCTGGGCCGTCGTCAACGCCGGCATCGGCGGCAACCGCCTGCTGCATAACGGACGGGGTCCGAGCACCTTGGCGCGTCTGGACCGCGACGTTCTGAGCACGCCCGGCGCGCGCGCCGTCATCCTGCTGGAAGGCATCAACGACATCGGGCGCGCGGTCGGGACCGCCAGCTCCATGACGCCGGAGGGCCTGAAAGCCGCCGGGCCGGCCTCGGAAGCCGTCATCGCCGACGACCTGATCTGGGCCGACAAGCAGATCATCGCCCGCGCGCACGCCCAGGGCCTGCGCGTCTATGGCGCGACCCTGACGCCGTTCAAGGGTTCGAGCGCCTATACCGAGGCCAAGGAGTATATCCGCGAGGCGCTCAACCACTGGATCCTGACCACTGACCTGCTGGACGGCGCCATCGATTTCGACGCCGCCGTACGCGACCCGGCGGACCCGAAGTCATACCGCGAAGGCTTCACCGGCTTCGACCACCTGCACCCCAACGACGCGGGCTATGCCGCGATGGCGCAGGCGGTGGATTTGGGCATGATCGCGGGACGATGACGGGAGGGGCAGTCAATGACGTTGAACCATCCCAGACAAACGACCTGCAGCCTGGCGCTGGCGCGCCATGTTCGCTCCCCTATCGGACGCGGCGTTCGCGGGCCCATTTCTGGACCCCATCGCGCGCGGCGGCGCCGGCGCCATCGAAGGCTCGGGCGGCGGCGGCGTCATGGTGTTCATCGTGGTCGGCGCGCTGTTCTATGGCGGGCTGAGCGTGCTCGTGAACCTATCCATCCTCGTGCGCGGGGTTGTGCGTATGGACAAGCATCAGATCGGCGAGGGCGCGAAGGGTCTGTGGCGAACCTTTCTCGTCCTGGCCGTGTTGGCGGCCGTCGTCCTGACGATCGGTTTCATGATCGGATGGCTGGGTTCACTGTTTCGGCATTGAGCGTCAGAGGCGGCTCGGCCACGCAACATCAGGGAACCGGCGCACCGGCCGCCCATTTCGCCATCAGGATTTACGCATGAAGTCGCTGGCCTCGCTCATTCCCCATCTGCTGGCGTATAAATACGTCGGCGTCTTCGCGCTGAACTACGTGACCTCGGTCATCGTCCCGCTGCCGGGGGCGACCATTCTGCTGATCATCGGCTCCATGGCCCACAGAGGCTATCTGAACGTCTTCATGGCCTTCGCGGTCGCCTTGACCGCAACGGTTTGCGGCGACGTGACCGCCTATCTGTTCATGCGGCTGTTCGGCACGCCGCAGCGGCTGGCCCACTATCGCAAGAGCAATCGGGCGTTCCGCATCATCGAGCGCTACATCGGCGCCCATCCGTTCACGACCATCATCATCTCCCGCTTCGTCGGCTTCAGCACAACGGCCGCCAACCTCGTCTGCGGCCTTGTGGCCATGCCGGTGCGGACCTTCCTGCTCGCGGACGGCATCGCCAACGGCCTGTGCGTCAGCCTCTATCTGGGGCTCGGCTACACGGTCGGTCGCCTATGGCGCCATGCCGGCCTGCTGCCGCTGACCGGCATCGTCGTGCTGGTATCAGCGGCGCTTTACGGCCTGATCATGGCCGCGATCTACCTTTTCAGAGACCGGTTGTCGGACAAGCCGGCGGATGCGCCCGCCGCAGGCTGATCCGGGCAGGGTAATTGCCTATGGGTTCAAGTCCGCATCTCTTTCCCTGCGAAACGGGGAAGGGCGGTGAGGATGGGATGGCCAACGATTTGGCCATCGCGACGAACGCCCGAAGGGCTGGGACGAGGAATGGTGGAAGGGGCGTTTGGCGGCGGTCGGTCAGAGCACCCGTCGGCCCGTCACCACCTTATATACGATCACGACCAGAGCGATGACGAGCAGCAGATGGATCAAACCGCCGCCCACATGGGCCACCAGTCCCAGAAGCCATAGCACCAGCAGGATGACGACGAGCGTATAGAGCATGGGAATTTGTCCGCGTGGCTCGCCTCATTCAGGCGTTGTTTGGTAAGGTCGCAGCAGGGCGTTTCGTTCCATTCGGACGTGTTCCGTGAGCCCCGCCCTCCATCAGCGCGGCCTCCTATGTAAACGACATAATCGCCAGCCCCCTTGACCAGGAACAAACCACGAACTAGAACAAACGGGCAACAACTGGAGCATGTCGCTATGATCCGTATCGCTCGTGAAGGAATGGCCCTTGTGTCCGTGGCCGGGTTCGTTTGGATGATGTGTTCGGTCGCCCATCTGGTGGCCTGAGTCGCGGCGCCTTGGGCGCGGAGGGTTTGGGGCATGGGCCAGGACGGCGCCGGGGGCTTTGTTCACCTGAGGGTGCGCTCGGCCTATTCGCTGTTGGAAGGCGCGATCAAGGCCGACGCCGTCGGGGCGCTGGCAGCGGCCAACCATATGCCCGCAGCCGGGCTGACCGACCGGGCCAATCTGTTCGGAGCGCTGGAATTCTCGGTCACCGCCAAGGACGCGGGCGTGCAGCCCATCATCGGCTGCGCCCTGCCGGTGTGCGGCATAGGCGAGGGCCTGCCCGAGCGCTGGGCGCGCATTCCCACCGTGGTGCTGCTGGCCCAGAACGAGGTTGGCTACCGCAATCTGACGGTGCTGTCCTCGGCCGCCTATCTGGAGGTCGAGGCCGGGGCCGATCCTCAGGTTCCGTGGGACAAGGTGCTGGCGCACGCGGAGGGCCTGATCCTGCTGTCGGGCGGCGTGGACGGCCCGGTCGACCCGCTGTTCGCGGCCGGCCGGACGGCGGAGGGCGAGGCGGCCCTGGCCGCCATGCAGGCCGGGTTCGGCGACCGCTTCTATGTGGAGCTGCAGCGGCACGGCCTTGCGGCGCAGGCCGCCGCCGAGCCGGGGCTGGTGGCCTGGGCCTATGCCCACGATGCGCCGCTGGTGGCCACCAACGACGTCTATTTCGCCCGCCCCGAACAATATGAGGCGCACGACGCCCTGCTGTGCATCGAATCCGGCGCCTTCATCGGCCAGGAGGACCGCCGGCGCGTAACGCCCGAGCACTGGTTCAAGCCGGCCGAGGAGATGCGGCGGCTGTTCGCCGATCTGTCGGAGGCCTGCGACAACACCCTCGATATCGCCCGTCGCTGCGCCTTCATGGTTCCCAAGCGCGACCCGATCCTGCCGCGCTTTCCCACCGCCGCGGGCCGCACCGAGGCGGAGGAATTGGCGCACCAGGCGCGCGAGGGACTGAAGGCCCGGCTGGCGGCCGTGGAGCTGGCCGCGCCCGAGCAGGCCTATTGGGATCGGCTCGAGCTGGAAATCGGCGTCATCCAGAAGATGGGCTTTTCCGGCTATTTCCTGATCGTGTCGGACTTCATGAAGTGGTCGGTCGCCCATGGCATTCCGGTGGGGCCGGGCCGCGGGTCCGGCGCCGGCTCGCTGGTGGCCTGGGTCCTGCTCATCACCGGCCTGGACCCCCTGCGCTATCGCCTGATCTTCGAGCGGTTCCTTAATCCAGAGCGGGTGTCCATGCCCGATTTCGACATCGACTTCTGCCAGGAGCGGCGGGAGGAGGTGATCGCCTATGTGCAGGAAAAATACGGCAAGGACCGCGTCGCCCAGATCATCACCTTCGGCACCCTGCAGGCGCGCGCGGTGCTGCGCGACGTAGGCCGCGTGCTGCAGCTGCCCCTGGGCATGGTCGATCGCCTGGCCAAGATGGTCCCCAACAACCCCGCCGCCCCGGTGACCCTGGCTCAGGCCATCAATATCGAGCCGCGTCTGAAAGCCGCGCGCGACCACGATCCGGACATCGCCCACCTGCTGCAGATCGCGCTCGGACTGGAAGGCCTTTACCGCAACGCCTCCACCCACGCCGCCGGCGTGGTCATCGCCGATCGGCCCCTGACCGAGTTGGTCCCCCTGTACCGCGATCCGGGCTCGGATTTCCCGGCCACCCAATTCAACATGAAGTGGGTGGAAAGCGCCGGCCTTGTGAAATTCGACTTTCTCGGCCTGAAGACCCTGACGGTGCTGGATCGCATCCGCAAGCACCTGGCCAAGCGCGGCGCGGCGGTGGATCCGGCCACGCTGCCGCTCGACGATCCGCGCGCCTACGAGATCATGGCGGCGGGACAGACGGTGGGACTGTTCCAGCTGGAAAGCCAGGGCATGCGCGACACCCTGCGCAAGCTCAGGCCCTCCTCCCTGGAAGAGATCACCGCCCTGATCTCGCTTTATCGTCCGGGCCCGATGGACAGCATTCCCGACTATGTGGAGTGCAAGTCCGGTCGCCAGCCGGTGAACGTCTACCATCCTTCGCTGGAGCCGGTGCTGGGGCCGACCTATGGGGTGATCGTCTACCAGGAGCAGGTGATGCAGATCGCCCAGATCATGGGCGGCTATTCCCTGGGCGAGGCGGACTTGCTGCGCCGGGCCATGGGCAAGAAAAAGAAGGAGGAGATGGATCAGCAGCGCGCCCGGTTTACCTCCGGCGCCTTGGAGCGCGGCTATGACGCCGAACTGGCGGGGCTGCCTGTTCGAACGGATGGCCAAGTTCGCGGGCTACGGCTTCAACAAATCCCACGCCGCGCCCTACGCCCTGATCGGCTATCAAACCGCATGGTTCAAAGCCAATTGCCCGGTGGAGTTCTTCGCCGGCTCCATGAGCCTGGACATGTCCAACACCGACAAGTTGGCGGTGTTCTATCAGGACGCCAGGCGCTTCGGCGTGTCGGTGCGAGCGCCCGACATCAACCGCTCCGGCGCCGATTTCGAGGTGGCCGACGGCGAGGTGCTCTACGCCCTGGGCGCGGTGCGCAACGTGGGCTTTGAGGCCATGCGGCAGGTGGAGGCCGCGCGCGCGGAAGGCGGACCGTTCAAGGACCTGTTCGATTTCGTCGAGAGGGTCGATCCCCGATCGGTCAACCGCCGCGCTTTGGAAAACCTCGCCCGCGCCGGCGCCTTCGACAGCATCCATCCCAACCGCGCGCAGATTCTCGCCTCGGCCGAGCAACTGGTCGCCTACGGCCAGAGCGTGGCGGCCGAGCGCGCCTCCTCCCAGCACAGCCTGTTCGGCGGCGACAGCGCCGAGGCCGCGCGCCCGCGTTTGGCCAAGACCGAGCCTTGGACCCAGGCCGAGCAGCTGGATCAGGAGCTGGCCGCCGTGGGCTTCTATCTGTCCGGCCACCCCCTGCAGGACATGGTGGAGGTGCTGCGCCGCAAGCGCGTGACCCTGTTCGCCGACGCGGTCAGCCTGGCGGAGGGCGGCATGGAAGCCTTCCGCATGGCCGGCATCGTGCGCCGCAAGCAGGAGCGCGCCTCGGCCAAGAACGGCGAGAAATTCGCCTTCGTCGCCCTGTCCGATCCCACCGGGGAATATGAGGTGCTGTTTCCGCCGAATCCCTGCGCCGCTGCCGCGAGGCGCTGGAGCCGGGCCAGGCGGTGTGCATCAAGGTCCGCGCCAAGGCCAACGACGGGGAGGTGCGCCTTTACGGCGACGACGCCGAAGCCATCGAGCGCACCCTGGACGGGCCGTGGCTGGCCTGCGCATCTATCTGTCGCCGAGGTCCGCCGAGATCGAGGCCCTCAAGCGCCGGCTCGACATCGCCGCTTCCAGCCGGGGCGGGGAGGTGACGGTAATCGCTGGCATGGACGGCGGCCGCGAAGTGGAACTGCGCCTGCCCGGCCGCTTCAACCTAGACGCCGCCCTGCGCGCCACCCTCAAGACTGCGCCGGGGGTGATGTTCCTGGAGGATGTTTAGGGCTTAGCGTGTCTTGGAAACGACTTTGGCGATGTCGGAAGTCGATTTGACCACCACACCAAGAACACCAAGAGGTCGGTTATGAAATCGATCGTCTGGCCAGGACGATCATCGATGCGGGCTTGAAGGTTCATAGGGCCCTCGGCCCGGGCTTGCTGGAGTCAGCCTATGAGCATTGCCTGGCGCACGAATTACGCTTGCGGGGCCTTTCGGCCCAAAGACAGGTTCTGGTTCCAATCGTTTACGGCGGCGCAAAATTGGACGCTGGTTATCGGTTGGATATTTTGGTCGACAATTGCGTCATCGTCGAAATTAAAGCGATCGACGCGCTTATGCGCGTCCATGAAGCCCAGGTCTTGACCTGTCTGAAACTTTCCGGATGTCGCGTGGGCCTGCTGATGAACTTTAATGTCTCCCTGTTCAAACAGGGCGTAAAACGCTTGGTGCTTTAGACTTGGTGTTCTTGGTGGCCTTGGTGGTTAATGTTTTTCTGTTCCCCCGCGATCGGCTTGATTTTTCGCCGAGTTGGCCCTAGGAACCGCGCCATCACACACGCAGGCGTTCGGCCACGGTCGGGGAGACATCCCGTTCGTTTCCGTTCCGGTCCCCGCAAGGGGGTTTGCCTGCGGAGGCCAACCGGAAGAAGGAAATCTCCATGGCTCTACCCGAATTCACCATGCGTCAGCTGTTGGAAGCCGGCGCCCACTTCGGCCACCAAACTCACCGCTGGAACCCGAAAATGGATCGCTACATCTTCGGATCGCGGGCCAACATCCACATCATCGATCTGTCTCAGTCCATTCCGCTGCTGCATCAGGCCCTGGTCAAGGTGCGCGAAGTGGCTGCCTCGGGCGGCCGTGTCCTGTTCGTGGGCACCAAGCGCCAGGCGTCCGATCCCGTGGCCGTCGCGGCCAAGCGCAGCGCGCAGTACTATGTGAACCACCGCTGGCTGGGCGGCACCCTGACCAACTGGCGCACCATTTCCGGCTCCATCGCGCGCCTGCGCGAACTGGAAGGGGTGCTGGACGGCGATCACAGCGGCCGCACCAAGAAGGAGCTGCTGCAGCTGACCCGCGAGCGGGAAAAGCTGGAGTTGTCCCTGGGCGGCATCAAGGACATGGGCGGCATTCCCGACCTGATGTTCGTGATCGACACCAACAAGGAAGCCATCGCCATCCAGGAAGCGCGCAAGCTCAACATCCCGGTGGTGGCGATCCTGGACACCAATTCCGATCCGGACGGCATCACCTATCCGATCCCGGGCAATGATGACGCCGCCCGCGCGCTGCAGCTTTACTGCGACCTGATCGCCGACGCCGTGCTCGACGGCCTGGCCGCCGGCCAAGCCTCCTTGGGCGTGGATCTGGGCGCGGCGGTCAATCCGACCGAGCCGGCCCTGCGCCGCTCTAAGGCCAAGGCCGCCCCGGCCCCTGAAGCCGCGGCCGTCGAAGCCGCCGAGCCGCCTGCCGAGCTCACCGGACAGGACGCCGCCGAAGTCGCCGCCGAACTGTCGGGCGAAACCGTCGAGCCCGTCGCCGAAGCCGCAGTTGAGGCGCCCAGCGAAAGCGCCGAACCCGTCACCGAATAATCCACAGGGCTGTCCGCTCACCAGGCGGGGGCCATTCGCAAAAACGACACGGCGGTTCGGCAAACCTGAACCAGGGGCGCCGGGCCGTCCTCGCTATTAGACCGGAGGATTTGATCATGGCTGAAATCACCGCCGCGCTCGTGAAGGAACTGCGCGAGAGGTCCGGCGTCGGCATGATGGACTGCAAGAAGGCGCTGGTGGAGAACGACGGGGACATCGAGGCCTCGCTCGACTGGCTGCGCGCCAAGGGCCTGTCCAAGGCCGCCAAGAAGGCTGACCGCATCGCCGCCGAGGGCCTGGTGGCCGTGGCCTTGCGCAGCAACGGCCGGGGCATGGCCGGCGCGGTGGTCGAACTGAACGCCGAGACCGACTTCGTCGCCCGCAACGAGTTGTTCCAGAACGCCGCGCGCAAGGCGGCCAAGACGGCTCTTGATGTCAAAGGCGACGTGGACGCCCTGATCGGCGCCGTGACCGACGAAGGCGAGGTGCTGGGCGAGATCATCACCCAGCTGATCGCCACCATCGGCGAGAACATGCTGGTGCGTCGCTTCGTGCGCTTCGACGTATCGGAAGGCGCGGTCGCCTCCTATGTCCACAACGCGGTGGCCACGGACGTTGGCCGCATCGGCGTGCTGGTGGCCGTGGAAGGCGCCGGCGATCAGGCCAAGCTGCAGGAACTGGGCAAGAAGATCGCCCTGCACGTGGCCGCCACCGCGCCGCTGTCCCTGTCCACTGACGATCTGGACCCCGCCGCGGTCGAGCGCGAACGGGCCATCTTCTCCGAACAGGCCCTGGCCTCGGGCAAGCCGCCGCAGGTGGTGGAAAAGATGATCGAGGGCCGCATCCGCAAGTTCTACGAGGAAGTGGTGCTGCTCAAGCAGGCCTTCGTCATGAACCCGGACCAGACCGTCGAGCAGCTCGTCGCCGAGACCGCCAAGGCGCTCGGCTCGCCGATCAAGGTCGTCGGTTTCGCGCGCCTGGCCCTGGGCGAAGGCGTGGAAAAGAAGACCGAGGACTTCGCCGCCGAAGTGGCCGCTGTCTCCGGACTTTAACGCCTATTGCGTGGGGGGCGCGGGGACCGTTCGACGGACCCCGCGCCCTTCGGCTATTGTGCGCCGACGATTCCCCAACGGCGCCGGAAGGCCGCGATGAACCAGCCCCAGCCAGAGCCCCTCGCACGCTACCGCCGCATCCTGCTCAAGGTGTCGGGCGAAGTCCTGATGGGCGAGGGCGGCTTCGGCATCGACATGAAGGTGGTCGACGCCGTGGCCGAGGAGATCTCGCAAATCGTCCAACTCGGCGTGGAGTTGTGCCTGGTCATCGGCGGCGGCAACATCTTCCGCGGCTTGACCACCGCCGCGCGGGGAATGGAGCGCGCCAGCGCTGACTACATGGGCATGTTGGGCACGGTGATGAACGCCCTGGCCATGCAGAACGCCCTGGAAAAGATCGGCGTGACCACCCGCGTGCAGTCGGCTATCCCGATGGACACCATCTGCGAGCCCTACATCCGTCGCCGCGCCTTGCGGCACCTTGAAAAGGGCCGGGTGGTGATCTTCGCCGCCGGCACCGGCAACCCGTTCTTCACCACCGACACAGCCGCCGCCCTGCGCGCGGCGGAAATGGGCTGCGACGCCCTGATGAAGGGCACCAGCGTGGACGGCGTCTACACCGCCGACCCCAAGAAGCATCCGGACGCGGAGCGCTACGATCGTCTGAGCTATCTGGACGTTTTGGCCCAGGACTTGAAGGTGATGGACGCCTCGGCCATCAGCCTGATGCGAGACAACGGGATTCCCATCGTCGTGTTCTCCATCCGCCGACGGGGCGAATTGATGCAGGTCGTTCTGGGGCGCGGCGTGCACACCGTGATCAGCGAAGAGCGTCATCAACGCGACTAGGATTTCAGCCATGGCCGCCAGCGAAAAACCCAACATCGCCCGACAACGCGATCGCATGGACAAGTGCGTGAACGCGCTGAAAGAGGAATTCAGCGGTTTGCGCACCGGCCGCGCCTCCGCGGGCCTGCTCGATCAGGTCATGGTGGAAGCCTACGGCGCGAGCGTTCCGCTCAGTCAGGTGGGGGCTGTAAGCGTGCCCGATCCGCGCTCGCTCACCGTCAGCGTATGGGACAAGGGCGTGGTGGTGTCGGTGGAGAAGGCCATCCGGAACGCCGGTTTGGGCCTCAATCCCATGGTCGATGGCCAAAACCTGCGCATTCCCGTGCCCCCGCTCACGGAGGAACGGCGGCGCGATCTTGCCAAATTGGCGGGCAAATACGCCGAACAACAGCGTATCGCCGTGCGCAACGTGCGTCGCGACGCCATCGATGAACTGAAAAAAGCGGAAAAAGACGGCGTCATCACCCAGGACGAACTCAAGCGCATGGGCGACGAAGTCCAAGGTTTCACCGATCAGGCCGTCAAACGGGTCGATGATCTGTTGAAAACCAAAGAACAAGAGATCATGCAGGTTTGACCGGCAGGGTTTGGTGACTTCGTAGCCGAACAAGGACTTGAATATGGCCTCCGCGCCGCCCGGATTGAAATCTGCATCGCCACTGGCCAATCAGGGCGGGCCGGCTCACGTGGCCATCATCATGGACGGCAACGGCCGGTGGGCCAAGTCGCGCGGGCTGCCGCGCAGCCTGGGCCATCGCGAAGGCGTGGCCGCGCTCAAGCGCACGGTGGAGGCCGCGCCGGAGTTCGGCATAGAGCGCCTGACGGTGTTCGGCTTTTCCACTGAGAACTGGCGCAGGCCCGCCGGCGAGATTTCCGAACTGATGCGCCTGCTCAAGGCCTATGTGCAGACCGACCTGGCGCGACTGGGCCGGGCCGGGGTGCGCGTGCGCATTCTCGGCCGACGCGAGGGCCTGTCCGACGACATCCTGGACATCATCGAACGCGCCGAAGCTTCCACGGCGGCCAACGACAAGTTCCATTTGCAAGTGGCCTTCAACTACGGCGGACGGCCCGATATCGTCGACGCGGCGCGGCAGTTCGCGCGCAAGGTCAAGGCCGGACTAGCGGAGCCGGAGGATCTGACCGAGGACGTATTTTCGTCCTGTCTGTCCACTGCGGACTGCCCGCCGCCCGACCTGATCATCCGCACCAGCGGCGAGCAGCGGCTGTCCAACTTCCTGCTGTGGGAGGCCGCCTACGCGGAATTTGTGTTCCAGGATGTGCTCTGGCCTGACTACGGCCCCACGGTGCTCAAGGCGGCCGTAGAAGAGTTTCGGACCCGCGAGCGACGGTTCGGCGGGGCGGATGTGAATGACGCCCTCGCCGCCGGCTAGACGGTTCAACTGGTCGAACCTGGGCGCGCGCGCCCTGTCCGCGGCCGTTCTGGCGCCGCTGGCGCTGTACGCCGCCTATGCGGGCGGCTGGCTTTTATTGACGGTGATCGTCGTGGCGGTTGCACTGACCGCCGTCGAGTGGGGCCGCATGACCGCGCCGCATGCGCCCACCCGTGTCACAGCAGCGGTGAGCGTCGCGGTATTGGCTGCGGTCATGACGGCCGAGCTGGGTCACTACCGCATCGCCTGGATCGTGCTGGTCCTCTTGGCGGGCGTCTGCGCCATGTTGTCGCGCGCGGTGGCTGCCCGGCCCGCCGACGCGGCGTTCGGGGCCCTGTACATCGGCGCCCCCTGCCTGGCCTTGATCTGGTTGCGGGCGGCCGAACCGGGTGGGCAGATGTGGACCTTCCTGGTGCTGGCTTCGGCATGGTCGGCCGACATCGTGGCTTTCCTGGCGGGAAATCTGTTCAAGGGCCCCAAACTCTGGCCGCAATTCTCGCCCAACAAGACCTGGTCTGGCTTTTTTGGGGGCCTGATCGCGGCCACCTTGGCGGCGGCGGCTGTCGCCTACGTATGGACGCTGTTACATGCTGAACAACTTTCGACGGTTAAAGCGCTTATGGTGGGGGTCTTCGCCGGCCTGGCGACCATGGCCGGGGATCTATGGGAATCGATGTTGAAGCGCCGTTTTGGGGTAAAGGACTCAGGAGGCCTGATCCCCGGCCACGGCGGATTGCTCGACCGTGTGGACGGTTTAATGTTCGCTCTGCTGGCTGTCGCGGCCGCGCGTCTGATCGTTAACCTGGGGTGGCCGCATTGAATCTCTCCCGCTCCGTCACCATCCTCGGCTCGACCGGCTCCATCGGCGTGTCCACCCTCGATCTGCTTGACGCCGCCGAGGATTGCGGGTCAGCGGAGGTCCAAGTCGTCGCCCTGACCGCCGGGCGCAATGTGGAACGCCTGGCCGAGCAAGCGCTGCGCTGGCGCCCGCAGATCGCCGTCATCGAAGACGAAACCCGGCTGGAAGAGCTGCGCGAGCGGCTCATAGGTTCGGGCGTAAGCGCCGCGGCCGGCCGTAACGCCGTCATTGAAGCGGCCCAGATGGACGCGCCTTGGGTTATGTCCTCCATCGTGGGCTCGGCGGGTTTGGCGCCCACCTTGGCGGCCGCGCGCACGGGCGCCATCGTGGCCCTGGCCAACAAGGAAAGTCTGGTCTGCGCGGGGCCCGCCCTGCTGGAGACCGCACGCTTGCACGGCGGCGTGGTGGTGCCGGTGGATTCGGAGCACTCGGCCATATTCCAGGCCCTGCAGGAACGGTGGTCCGATGCGGTCGGACGCATTATCCTCACGGCCTCGGGCGGCCCGTTCCGCACCTGGACCCGTCAGGCCATGTCGGCGGCGACCCCCGAACAGGCCGTCGCCCATCCGAATTGGAGCATGGGCGCCAAGATTTCGATCGATTCCGCCACCATGATGAACAAGGCCCTCGAGATGATCGAGGCCGCCTATCTGTTTTCCGTGAGCCCTGAGCAGATCGACGTCATCGTGCACCCCCAATCGATCATTCACAGCCTTGTGGAATATCTCGACGGCTCGACCCTGGCTCAGCTCGGACCGCCGGACATGCGCACGCCCATAGCCTACGCCCTGGCCTGGCCCGGCCGGATCAGCTGGCCGGCGCCGAGGCTGGATCTGGCCGCGATTGGTTCCCTGACCTTCGAACAGCCCGATTTGGAGCGGTTTCCTTCCATCGGCTTGGCGCGTCAGGCATTGCAGATCGGCGGCGGCGCCCGGCGGCGATGAACGCAGCCAATGAAGTGGCCGTAGAGGCCTTTTTGGCCAGGCGGATCGGCTTTCTCGACATTGTCTCCACCGTGGAACAAACACTCGAGCAAATGCACGCAACCGGCGCATTGGCTCCCGCCGGCGGCTCAGACGTGCTTGAGACGGCCATGACCGTTGATCGGCAGGCGCGCGCGGTCGCGGCGGGCGTTCTGCGGCGCGACGCACGGGTGCATTAGGAACAGTCAACGCATGCTTCACGCGCTTCATGATTTCGGCGTCGGCGCCGTCTCTTTCCTGTGCGTCCTGGGCTTGGTGGTGACCATCCATGAGATGGGGCATTTCCTGGCGGCCAAGGCCTGCGGCGTGGCCGTGGACTGCTTTTCCATCGGCTTCGGACGCGCCTTGTGGTCCTGGCGAGACAGATCCGGCGTGGAGTGGCGAATCGCCTGGCTTCCGCTCGGCGGTTATGTCCGCTTCGCGGGCGACGAAAACGCCGCAAGCCTGCCTAACGCGGAGGAACTGGAGGATCTGCGGCGGGAAGTCCTGGCGCGCGAGGGTCCCAAGGCGCTCAAGAGCTATTTCCATTTCAAGCCCGTCTGGCAGAGGGCCATCGTGGTGGCCGCCGGGCCCATGGCGAATTTCGTCCTGGCCATCGTCCTGACGGCAGGTCTGCTGATGACCATCGGCGAGCGCACCCTGCCGGCGCGGATCGCGCAGGTGGAGGCCGGCGACCCCGCCGCCGCAGCCGGTTTTCGCTCGGGTGATCTGATCGAGCGGGCGGACGGACAGGCGATCGATAGCTTTGAATTGCTTGCCCAATACGTTGAGATGCGCGCCGGGATCCCGATCCGCTTCCTGGTCCTGCGGGCCGGGCGCGAACTGACGCTGACCGCCACGCCCGTCTTGCGGGAAATGGATAACGGCCTGGGCGGCAAGCAGATGGCCGGCGCGCTTGGGATCAAGTCCGGCAACCCGGCGACCGACGTGCGATATCAGCGCTTCGGGCCCCTGCAGGCCTTGGGCGGCGGCGTGACGCGCACCTGGGACAAGCTGACGATGACGGTGTTCTTCGTCGACCGCCTGATCCATGGCGAATTGCCCGCCGGACAGCTTTCCGGTCCGCTCGGAATCGCTCAGCTGTCCGGCGCGGTGGCTCATGCGGGCGCGGCCGGCGAGCCGACGTTTGCGCTGAAGGTCCTGGGCGCCTCGGTCAATCTTCTGAACCTGGCGGCCATTCTATCGGTGAGCGTCGGCTTCATGAACCTGTTGCCCGTGCCCGTGCTGGACGGGGGCCACTTGCTGTTCTACGCCTTCGAAGCGGCGGCGCGGCGACCGCTTGGAGCAAAGCTTCAGGCCGCCGGCTACCGCGCGGGGCTTGCCTTACTGCTTGGATTGATGTTGTTCCTCACCTGGAACGATCTACAGCGGCTCCGTGTGTTTTAACTCCTCGGCGGAATTTTTCCTGATCCCGCCTCCACTTTACGGCTGACCTGAATGCACGCTGCGCGCGTCCGAAGCTCTGCACTGATTTCCATGGCGGTCCTGTTGGGCGCGATGGCGGTTGGTTCCTATGCCTGGGCTCAGAGTCCGGCTCCGGCTCCGGCCGCCGGAAACCCGCCGGCCGCAGCTGCCGCGCCGGCCCCGCCTGCTTCGACTGGGACTCCGACGCCTGCGACCGCGCCGACCGCGCCCACCAGCGGCGTGGTGCAGAGAATCATTATTCGCGGCGCCGAACGGATCGAGGACAGCACGATCCTGTCGTACCTGACGATCGCGCCTGGCGATCGAGTTGATGCCGCGCGCCTCGACGATGCACTAAAGACTCTGCTCAAGACCGATCTGTTCACCGCCGACACGCGGATCGATTTGCAAGGCACGGATCTGATCGTGCGAGTGTCCGAGAACCCGATCATCAATCAGGTGGTGTTCGAGGGGAACCATGAGATCAAGGAAGAAAAGCTGCGCGACGAGGTGCAGGTGCGCCCGCGCGGGGTGTTCACCCGCGCGCGCGCCCAGGCGGACGTGCAGCGGATCGTGGAGCTTTACCGCCGTTCCGGGCGGGTCAGCGCGACGGTCACGCCGCAGATCGTCCAACTGCCGCAAAAGCGGGTCGATCTGATCTTCGTGATCAATGAGGGTCCCAAGAGCGGCATTCTGAATATCAATATCATCGGAAACAAGCAGTTCTCCGACAACGACTTGAGGGGCGTGATCGTCACGAAAGAGTCGAAGTGGTACAAGTTCTTCAGCAACAGTGACAACTACGACCCAGACCGGGTCGATTATGATCGTGAGCAACTTCGGAAATACTATCGTAACCGCGGCTTTTACGACTTCCATGTCCTGTCTGCCGTCGCCGAGCTGGATCCGAGCAAGAACGGCTTCGCCCTGACCTACACGATCGAGGAAGGCGTCCGATACAAGTTCGGCAAGCTGACCGTCGAGACCGACCTGAAGCGGCTCAACGCCGCCACGCTGCAGAAGACGCTGCCGGTGAGGGAAGGGCAGACCTATCAGGACGATCTGATCGACAAGGCCACCGACGCCCTGACCTTCGCCGCGGGCTCCGCGGGCTTCGCCTTCGTGGACGTGCGTCCGCACCCGGTCGCCAACCCGCAGACCCATACGGTGGACGTCAACTTCCAGATCGTCGAAGGCCCGCGCGTTTACGTCGAACGCATCGACATCGTCGGCAACAACCGCACCGTCGACCCGGTGATCCGTCGTGAAATGCTGCTGTCGGAAGGCGACGCTTACAACCGCGTGCTGGTTGACCGATCGAAGGTCAAGATCAAGTCGCTCGGTTTCTTTAAGGACGTGGACATAGAGCAATTGCCGGGCAGCGCGCCTGACAAGACCGTGTTGCGCGTGAAGGTGACTGAGCAGCCCACCGGCGAACTGTCGTTCAGTCTGGGCTACAGTTCGGTTGAGCAACTCATCGCGGACATCGGCGTCAGCGAACGCAACTTCCGCGGCCGTGGTCAGCAGTTGACCCTGAAGATTTCAGCCGGCTACCTGACGCAGGGCATCAACTTCGGATTTACCGAACCGCGCTTCCTCGGACGTAATCTGGCGGCTGGGTTCAACCTCTATTCTCAGCGATACAATTATTCGCAATACGCCTCTTATCAGTCGGCTTCGACCGGGGCGTCCCTGACCCTAGGCTTCCCGCTGACGGACTATTCGCGCCTGCTGCTCATCTACGGCCTGCACTCGGACAACATCAACGTGGACAGTTCCCTGTGCGTTCCAGGTTTTGAAACGGTGTCGGCGGTGCTGTGCGAGGAACGCGGCTCGACCCTCACCTCCGAAATCCAATTCAGCTATCGCTATGATCAGCGCGACGATCCGGTCAAGCCCACACGGGGCTTCTACACCGACTTCACCCAGACCTTCGCGGGCTTCGGAGGCAATGTCGACTTCGCCAAAACCGAGATCGACGCCGCGATCTATCACGCGTTCAGCCCGAGCTATATCTTGATGGTGAAAGGCGAGGTGGGCGACATCGAACCTTGGAACAAGGACTATGTCCGCATCAGCGACCGCTTCTTCCGCGGCGGCGACACCTTCCGCGGCTTCCAGCTGGCCGGCCTCGGCGCGCGCGACACGCTCTATGGCGACGCCCTGGGCGGGGATTTCTACGCCGAGGGCACGGTGGAAATGACCGTGCCGAACCATCTGCCCGAACAGTACGGTATAAATACCTTGATCTTCACCCAGGTCGGCACGCTCGGCTCGCTGGACAAACAGGCCAAAATCGATCCGACCACCGGTCTTTTGGACACAAACATCAACGATGCTCTCAAGCTGCGGGCCTCGGCCGGCGTCAGCGTGTTCTGGAAATCCCCAATGGGTCCATTGCGTTTCGATCTCTCCGACGTCATCGCCAAAGCGCCGTATGACCATACCCAAAACTTCTATTTCTCAACCGCCACTAGGTTCTGACCCCATGAAAACCAACCATTCCCGGACGTTCGCCCTGGCGGCCGTCATGGCCCTGACTTGCGCGGCCCAGGCCGGCGCTCAAACGTCGACGCCCAAACCGAAGGCAAAGCCGACCGCCACGGCGTCTGCGCCGACCGCTCCGGCGCCCCCGCCGCTGCAGATCACAGCCACCATTCCCGGTCTGTGCTTCCTGTCCCGAGAGGCTCTGTTGCAAACCTCGACCGTGGGCATGTTCGTCAACGACCGCATGAAGCAACTGAGCGCTGTGGTTCAAGCCGAGCTGACCAGCGAGCAGACGGGGCTGGAAAACGACGCCAAGGCTCTGGAAGGCCAAAAGGCGTCCTTGGACGCGACGGTCTATGAACAGCGGGGGCAGGCGCTGCAGCAACGCGGCGCTCAGTTCCAGCAGAAGGTCCAACTGCGCCAACGCGAACTGGAAGCCACGCAGCAAAAGGCCTTTGCGCATATTCTGCAAGCGGCCGGACCCTTTGTCGGACAGGTCGTAAGTCAGCGCGGCTGCGCCGCCTTGCTCGACGCCAATGCGGTGATCGTCGGCAATCCGTCGATGGACACCACGCCCACGGTGGTGCAGCTGTTGAACGGATCGCTCACTCAGTTCGCCTTCGACCGCGAACACCTGGACCAGCCGGGCAGCTCCGCTCAGTAGGCCTGATGCCGCAGGCCGGTCTGTCAGACCGGCCTGCGTCGGCCGGCTCGGCCCCGCCTTCGAAATACCCAGGGGTGGGGCCTCCCGACCTAAGCGGATGAATCCGCTTGCCGGAAGTCTGCGGGCGGGATCGGATCGGACGAAACCCGGCCGGGGCGCAGATCTTGGATATGGACGGGCCGGCGGCCAGCGACGGGATGATCGAGAAGCGATGCCGGATTCGCGATTTTTTGAGGAACTGGGCCCGGTGCTCCCTGGTCGAACTCGCCGCCATCACCGGTGCGAGCCTGGCCAGGGCTGAGGACGGCGAGCGCAGGGTGATGAGCGTGGCGCCGCTTGTTCGAGGCGACAGCGCCAGCATCGGCTTCTTCTCCGACCGACGCTATGCAGACGATCTCAAGACGACAACGTCGGCGGCCTGTTTTCTGCCTGCCGAACATGCCGACATGGCGCCCGCAGGGTGCGCCCTGCTGATCACCGCCGAGCCTCAGGGCGCCTACGCGAAGGCCGCCGATCGCCTGCACCGGGCGCGAAGGCTTTCCGGCCAGGAAACGACGGTGCACCCGACCGCTGAACTGGAAGACGACGTGCATTTGGCGCCGGGCGCCTTGGTGGGCGCGGGCGCCAAGATCGGGCGCGGCGCCACGATCGGAGCCTACACGGTCATCGGACCGGGGTGTACGATCGGGCGCGGGTGCTCGATCGGCTCGCATGCGACCATCGGCTTCGCCCTGATCGGCGACCGTGTGCGCATTCTGTCCGGCGCGGTGATCGGAGAGCCCGGATTTGGCGTCGCGGCGGCCGACGGCAAAACCGTCGATATCCCCCAGCTTGGGCGCGTGATCATCCAGGATAACGTCAGCATCGGCTCGTGCACCTGCATCGATCGAGGCGCGTGGGACGACACGGTGATCGGAGAAAACACCAAGATCGACAATCTGGTGCAGATTGCGCACAACGTGCGGCTCGGACGGGGTTGCGTCCTGGCCGCCATGGTCGGCATCTCGGGAAGCTGCAACGTCGGCGACGGCGTCGCCTTCGGCGGCGGCGCCGGCATTGCCGATCACATCAATATCGGCGATCGCGCGCGCGTGGCCGCCGACGCCGGCGTGATGCGTGATATTCCTGCAGGCGAGATGTGGGTCGGCGCGCCGGCCCGCCCGGTTCGCAAGTTCATGCGGGAAATGGCCTGGCTGTCTAAAATGGCCAACGCCCGGGGAGGGACCGACAAGTGAGCGCAGATGGAGCCTCGGGGGCCGCTCAAACCGACATCAATATCGCCGAAGTCCTTTACCGGATTCCGCACCGTTATCCGTTTCTGCTGATCGACCGCGCCGAGGATTACCGACCCCACGAGTTGATGATCGGTATCAAGTGCGTCACGGTGAACGAGCCTTTTTTCGTGGGCCACTTCCCGGGTGATCCGGTGATGCCCGGTGTGCTGATCATTGAGGCCATGGCCCAGACCGGCGCGGTTCTGATGTCCAAGTCGCTGGACGTCGACGTCACCACCAAGACGATCATGTTCATTTCAGTGGACGAAGCGCGCTTCCGCAGTCCTGTTCGGCCGGGCGACGTCCTGCGCATGCTCGTGGAAGTCGTGCGGGCCCGCGGTGAAATTTTCAAGTTTCGCGGCAGGGCCATGGTCGGCGACAGGGTGGCGGCGCAATGTGAGTTCGCCGCCATGGCGATTGATAAATCCTCCCGGACGCCCGCATGAGCCTGATCCATCCCACAGCCATCATCCACCAGGCGCCAAGCTGGGCGTGGACGTGGAGATCGGGCCGTTTTGCGTGATCGGGCCCAAGGTCGCCATCGGCGACCGGACGCGGCTTCTGTCGCACGTGGTGATCGACGGGGACACGCAGATCGGGCAAGCCTGCATCATTCACCCTTACGCCTATCTCGGCGGACCGCCTCAACACCTGGCCCACAAGGGCGAGGAGACGCGGTTGATCATCGGCGACCGCAATCAGATTTGCGAGCACGTCACTATGCACACCGGGACGGTGCTGGACCACGGCCTGACCCTGGTCGGCTCGGACGGGCTCTACATGGTCGGATGCCATGTGGCGCACGATTGCGTGCTCGGCGACCGGGTGGTGATAGCGGGCAATGCGGCCCTGGGGGGCACGTCAAGGTGGATGACTTGTGTTCATCGGCGGCTTGGCGGGCGTTCACCAGCATAGCCGCGTCGGTCGCGGCGCCTTTGTCGGCGCCGGAGCCCTGGTCACCAAGGACGTCATTCCCTTTGGGTCGGTGTGGGGCAACCACGCGCACCTGGAAGGCCTCAACCTGGTGGGTCTGCGCCGGCGCGGAGTCAGCCGCGAGACCATCAATCAGCTGCGGGCGGCCTATCGCCTGCTGTTCGCCGACGAGGGCACATTCCAGGAAAGACTGGACGACACGGCTGAAACCTACGCCTCTTCGCCGGAAGTGATGGAGATCGTCGACTTCATCCGTGTCGATGGAACCCGCCCGCTTTGCCTGCCCAAACTGGACTGAACGCAGCCGCTAAGCTTGGGCTGATCGCCGGCGGGGGCGCGCTGCCCCTGGCCCTGGCCGAACAGTGCATGACCGCGGGGCGTCCTTTTTTCGTCATTCGTCTGAAGGGCTTCGCCGATCCCGCCCTTAAGGCCTATGACGGCGGGGAGGTGGGGCTGGGCGAGTTCGGTAAATGCTTCGATCTTCTGCGCGCGGCCGGATGCGAAGCGGTCTGTATGGCCGGCAAGGTGAACCGACCGGATTTTAGCGCGCTTAAGCTGGATCGCCGGGGCGTGGTCATTCTGCCCGGCGCGCTCATGGCCGCGGCCAAGGGCGAGGACTCCCTATTGCGTTTCATCGTCGCTCAGTTCGAACAGGAGGGCTTCAAGGTGGAAGGGGCCCACGAGGTTTGCGCCGCCCTGACGCTCGACGAGGGGCCGCTGGGCGATCGCTCGCCCCGGCCGGAAGACCTGCAGGACATCGCCCTGGGGTTCGAGATGGCGGGACAGATCGGGCGCCTGGATATCGGTCAGGGCGTGGTGGTCTGTCGTGGCCTGGTGCTGGCGGTGGAGGCCCAGGAGGGCACCGACGCCATGCTCGAGCGCTGCGCCAGCCTTCCGCAGGCCCTGCGCGGACAACCCGGCGGCCCATGGGCGTGTTGGTCAAGCGCGCCAAGCCGACCCAGGAACAAAGGGTTGATCTGCCCACCATCGGCGTGGCCACCGTGGAGGGCGCGGCCCGCGCCGGGTTGGCGGGCGTGGTCGGGGAGGCCGGCCGCACGCTGGTGCTGGACCGTGCCGCCGTGGTTCAGGCCGCCGACCGTTTGGGCCTGTTCGTTGTCGGACGCGGGGCCTAGTCATGGCCGGCGTCTGCATCATGTTGGTGGCGGCCGAGCCGTCCGGAGACGCTCTGGGCGCGGGTCTGATGCGAGCATTGCGCCGACGGCTGGGCCGCAATGTCCGCTTCGTGGGCGTCGGCGGGGCCCAGATGAAGACGGAAGGTCTGGACAGCCTGTTCGACATCACCGAACTGTCGATCTGGGGCTGGAGCGAAGGACTGAAGGCCTATCCTCGGGTGGTGGCGAGGGCCAATCAGACGGCGGCTCTGGCGGCGCGTGAGAAGCCGGACGCGGCGGTCCTGATCGATTCCTGGGGATTTACGCTCCGAGTGGGCCAAAGACTGCGTCGGCGAAGGCCCAAGCTGCTCCTCATCAAATATGTCGGTCCGCAGGTGTGGGCCGCCCGGCCGGGCCGCGCGAAGACCCTGGCGAAAACCTTCGACCACCTGCTGTCCATCCTCGCCTTCGACGCGCCCTTTTTCGAGCGCGAAGGCCTTGCGGTCACCAAGGTCGGCCATCCCACCTTGGCCGCCGCGCCCGACGCGCACCCCGAACGGGCGCGCCATCGGATTGGGGCGGATAAGGACGACCAGATACTGCTCGTGCTGCCCGGCAGTCGGCCCTCCGAGATCGAACGGCTGATGCCGCCCTTTGGAGAGGCGGCGGCCCTGCTCAAACAGACCCGTCCCGGTTTGCAGATCGTGTTGGCAGTCGCCCCCAGCGTCGCGGACGCGGTCCGGATCCAGGCGGCGAAGTGGGCCGACCCGCCCCACCTGCTGGAAGGCGAGGGCTTGAAGCAGGACGCCATGCGCGCCGCCACGGTGGCCCTGGCCTGCAGCGGCACCGTGACCACCGAGTTGGCCATGGCCGGCTGTCCCATGGTGGTGGCCTATCGCGTCAGCCCGATCAGCGCTTTCTTGATCCGCCGGATGATCAAGACGCGCTACATCACCCTGCTGAACATCGCCGCCGACAGGGCGGTGGTTCCTGAATTGATCCAGGACGAATGCACCGGCGAGGCCTTGGCCAAGGCGGTCGCGGCGCGCCTGGACGACGCGCGGCTGAGATCCGAACAGGTCGCCGAACAGAATGCCGCGCTGGATCTTCTCGGCCCACGCGAGGGGTCGGACCCCTCCCAGCGGGCCGCGGACGCGGTGATCGACCTGCTTCGGGCGCGAGGCGTGTCTGTCGGTTAGGTCGGCGGCAGGCGGCGGCCGATCAGGGGCGCTTTTCGACCGGCACGAAATCGCGATAGGCCGGACCGGTGTAAAGCTGGCGCGGCCGGCCGATCTTCTGCTGCGGATCGGCGATCATTTCCTGCCACTGCGAGATCCAACCGACCGTGCGCGCCAGGGCGAACAGCACAGTGAACATGTCGCTGGGAAGCCCATGGCGCTGAGCGTGATGCCCGAATAGAAATCGATGTTCGGGATAGAGCTTGCGGCTGATGAAATAGTCGTCGCTCAGCGCGATCCGCTCCAGCTCCATGGCCACCTGCAGCAGTGGGTCGTTGTCGTCGCCCACCGCCTTGAGCACCTCGTGGCAGGTTTCCTGCATCACCTTGGCGCGGGGGTCGTAGTTCTTGTAGACGCGGTGGCCGAAGCCCATCAGGCGGTATTTGCGGTCCTTCACGCCCTGCACATATTCCGGCACCTTTTCCGGCGTACCGATATCCGCGCAGCATGTTGAGGGCTTCCTCGTTGGCGCCGCCGTGCGCGGGCCCCCAAAGAGCCGCGATGCCCGCCGCGATACAGGCGAAAGGATTGGCCCCGGTCGAGCCGGCCAGGCGAACGGTGGAGGTCGAGGCGTTCTGTTCGTGGTCGGCATGCAGGATGAAGATGCGGTCCATGGCCCGCGTCAGAATCGGGATTGCTCTTGTAAGGCTCGGCCGGCACGGCGAAGCACATGCGCAGGAAGTTTTCCGCGTAGCCGAGTTCGTTGAGCGGACTGACGAAAGGTTGGCCGATGGAATATTTGTATGTGCGCGCCGCGATAGTGGGAATCTTGGCGATCATACGGATCACCGAGATCTTGCGGTGATCCGGATCGTTCGACGTCCAGACTGTCGTGATAGAAGGCCGACAGGGCGCCGACCGAGGCCGGTCATGACCGCCATCGGGTGGGCGTCGCGCCGAAAGCCCTGGAAGAATCGATCGAATTGATCGTGCAGCATGGTGTGCAATGTGATGCTGCGTTCGAATTCGGCGTATTGGGCCGCGTTGGGCAGCTCCCCGTTGATCAGCAGATAGCAGACCTCCAGGAAGGTCGAATTCTTGGCCAGTTGATCTATGGGGTATCCGCGATGGAGCAGCACGCCCTTGTCGCCGTCGATGAAGGTGATCGCGCTCTCGCACGCGGCGGTGGAGGTGAAGCCGGGATCGAAGGTGAAGGCGTCGGTTTCGGCGTAGAGCTTGCGCACGTCGATCGCGTCCGGACCGATGGTCCCCTTCAGGATCGGCAGGCTGATGGTCTTATCGCCCACGGTCAGGGAGGCGGAGCCTGCGTCAGTCATCTTGTCCATTCCCCTTGCCTTTCGGGCCTGATTTTGCCGCGCAGCGGCGACAATGCTGCATTGCGTTATACCGCCTTAATGGGCGGCGAAAAGAGCATCCTTCAATCGACCTAGACTCTCGTCGCGCCCCAACGCCGCCAGGCAGCTCGCCAAGTCCGGCGCCGTCGCTCCGCCGCTGAGCACGCCGCGCAGCGCCGGGCCGAATTTTCCCAGACCGACAGCCTCGGCGGCGGCGAAGTCCTTCAAGGCCGTCTCCAGGTCCGGCGCCGTCCAAGCTTCCATATTCTGCAAGACATGCATCAGCCGCTTGAGCCGTTCAACGGTCTCTTCGGTCAGCAGGCCTTGCGTCTTGGTGTCCAGGGCCAGAGGCCGGGTCTTGAGCGCGAACAGCGTCAAATCCGCCAGTTCCAGCATCGTCTTGGCCCCTTCCTTGACCAGGGGGATGGCCGACCGCAGACGGGGCAGGGTGTCCTCATGCAGGCTTACGCCGCGGCCGACGTGAATTTCGGCGGTGAGAGCGGCCAGGCGGTCGTCGTCGGCGCGGCGGATGTAGTGCGCGTTGACGTGGTTCAGCTTGGCCCAGTCCAGGCGCGCGGGCGCGCGCACCACATCGGCCACGTCGAACCAGGCGATGGCCTGTTCGTCGGAGAATATCTCGTCGTCGCCGTGCCCCCAGCCCAATCGCGCCAGATAGTTGCGCATGGCTTCAGGCAAATATCCCATGTCCGCGAATTCCCCGACCGCTTGGGCGCCGTGACGCTTGGAAAGCTTGGCGCCGTCGGGGCCGTGGATCAGCGGGATATGGGCGAAGGCCGGCTTGGCCAGCTCAAGCGCCTCGTAGATGAGCGATTGGCGGGCGGCGTTGTTCAAATGATCGTCGCCGCGGATGACGTGGGTAATTCCCATGTCGTGGTCGTCCACCACCACGGCGAGATTATAGGTCGGCGCGCCGTCCGAGCGGAGCAGAACCAGATCATCCAACTCCTTGTTTTGGAAGACGACCGGCCCCTTGACCAGGTCGTCCACCAGCGTCTCGCCTTCGATCGGCCCCTTGAAGCGGATCACGCAGGGCCGGTTGGCGCGATCCCCGTCGCGCTCGCGCCAGGGCGATCGGATGGCGCGGCCCTCGGCCCGCGCCTTGGTCCGCTCGACTTCGAGCTCTTCCACGCTCATGTAACAGCGATAGGCGCGACCGCGCTCCAGCAGCATCTCCACCGCCTGACGATGGCGTTCGGCTCGGGCGTACTGAAATATCGGCGGGGCGTCCGGATCGAGCCCCAGCCAGCCCAGACCGTCGAAGATCGCCTTGACCGCATCGGGTGTGGAGCGCTCGCGATCGGTGTCCTCGATGCGCAACAGGAACTTGCCGCCGGTGTGGCGGGCATAAAGCCAGTTGAACAGGGCCGTTCGCGCGCCTCCTATATGCAGGTATCCCGTGGGGGAGGGGGCGAAGCGGGTGACGACGTCGGAGGGCTCGGGCATCGATATCCAGGTGAAGGGCGCGGCGCCTCTTAACACGCGTCCTTGGACCTATCCTAGTGCGCGAGAAATACGCACGTGGATTTTGCGCCAGGCGAAGGCCCAGGCCGACCGCTGGTCCCTGTGGACGTCGGTGGCCTTCGGCTGCGGCTGCAGCGCCTATTTCGCCTTGAAGGCCGAACCGTCCCTGCCGGCGGTCGCCGGGATCGCCCTCTTGACCGCGCTCTTCGCCTGGGCGCTCCGGCGTTGGGGCAGGGCGCCCGCGTCGGCCGCCGCGGCGCTGCTGCTGGCATTCGCCGCCAGTGGCGTGCTCAGCGGCAAACTGCAGACCCTGGCCATGCGCGGCCCGATCTGTCCGCCCCTGGCCGGTGTAACGGTGGAAGGCTGGGTGGTGGACATGGCCGGCCGCGGAACTACCGGACCGCGCCTTCTGATCGCGCCGACCTATATCCGCGGCGTATCGGCCGAAGCGCTGCCCAAACGGCTGAGAATCACGGTCAAGGATGACGCCGTGGTCGGCCCGGGCGCCGCCGTGCGCTTCACGGCCCTGCTCAACCCGCCGCCGCCGCCCGCGGCGCCCGGCGCATTCGATTTCGCCCGCAGCGCCTATTTTGTGGGAGTTGGCGGGGTGGGCGTAGCCCTCAAGCCGCCCGTACTGATCGACTTGCCGCCGCCGCCCTGGCGGTTGGCGCTGCAACTGGACATCAACAAGGCGCGCTGGGCGTTGACGCGCGCGATCATCGACAAGATGGGCCAGCCGGCGGGCGGCATCGCGGCCGCCATGGTCACCGGCCACGATTTTTCGATCAGTCAGAACGACACCAACGAGATGCGCAACGCCGGCATCTCGCACATCCTGTCGATCTCCGGCGTGCACATGGCCATCGTCGGCGGCTTCATCTTCTTCGCCGTGCGGCTTTTCATTTCCCTCTGGCCTTGGTTGGCGTTGCGGGTGAACGGCAAGAAGACGGCCGCCGCCGTGGCCTTGACCGCCATAGGCCTTTACCTCGTCGTTTCCGGCGCGCCCCCGCCGGCCCAGCGCTCGGCCATAACCGCCACCATCGCCTTCGGCGCCATCCTGCTGGACCGGCGCGCCATCACATTGCGCGGACTTGGTCTTTCCGCCCTGATTGTCCTGGCGATTCAGCCGGAGGCGGTGGTCGAGCCGGGTTTTCAGATGTCATACGCGGCCACCGCCGCCCTGGTGGCCTTGGCGGAGGTCTGGCCCCGCGCGCGTCGTCCGATCAACACGCCGTGGGCGCTGCGCGCGCTGCAAAAAGCCAAGGACTGGCTCATCGCCGGCATAGCGGTTGGCGTGGTCGCCGGCGCGGCGACAGCCCCTTTCGCCATCGAGCATTTCAATCGCGTTTCGCTCTATGGACTGCCGGCCAATCTGTTGCTGGAGCCGTTGTCGAGCCTGGTGATCATGCCCGCGCTCGCTCTGGGCGCGGTGGCGCAGATGTTCGGCATGGGAGGATGGTTGTTGGCCATCGCTGGCTGGGGCATCGATCAGATGCTGCTGTTGGCCCAGGTGACGGCCGAGGCGCCCGGCGCCATGCAGACCTGGCCGTCCGCGCCGACCATCGCCTTGCCGATCGCCTTCATCGGCATCCTCTGGATGTGCCTGTGGAAGGGTCCTTTACGCTGGCTGGGCCTGCCCCTGGCCCTGGCGGTCAACCTCTGGCCGCATGCGCCGACCCCGGATGTCTGGATTTCGTCCGACGGCGCCAATGCGGCGATCCTTGCCTCAGGCCGCCCTGTCGTACTGCGTCCGGCCGCCGAAAAGTTCGCCGCGACCCTGTGGGCCAGGCGCTATGGCTTCGAGCTGCCCATGGACGGCGATCCTGATCACGACCGGCTTTTCGACTGCAACCGCCGTGGCTGCGCGCCCTTGTCCACGGCTCCCGTTCGACTTGGCCTGTGGGCCGGACGCAAGGCGCCCAAGCCCGACGCGTTTGAACGGCTTTGCGCGGTCTCTGAGATCGTAGTGCTGCGCTCGCCCGCACCTGTGGGACAAACCTGCGGCGCCAAGACGGTGCTGACCGCCAACGATTTCGCCAGGGGCGGAGCGCTGGAATTGCGCCGATCCCCGGCCGGTTGGCGCTATCGTTGGACTGCCGACGAGCGCGGCCGTAGGCCCTGGACCGTCGGCGCCGATCTCAGTGATAGCGACGGATGAGTCCCGACCAGCTTGCCCTGCACCTGCACCTGATCGGGTCCGAAGATGCGGGTCTCATAGGCCGGATTGGCTGCCTCCAGGGCAATGGACGCGCCCTTCTTGCGTAGGCGCTTGAGGGTGGCTTCCTCGCCCATGATCAGGGCCACCACGATCTCGCCGGAGTTGGCGGTCGAGCCCTTGCGGATGATCACCTGATCACCGTCGAGAATGCCGGCGTTGATCATGGAATCGCCTTGAACTTCCAGGATGTAGTGTTCGCCGGCCCCCAGCAGGGTCTCGGGCACCGGAACGCGGTCGCGTTCGTGCTGGATGGCGTCGATGGGCGTGCCGGCGGCGATGCGGCCGAGCACCGGCAGTTCGCGCACGTCGTTGGCGATGGGCAGGTCGGCGCCGGAAGCCGGGCGGTCCCCCTCAACCACCTGGGGACGGAACGGTGCGCGGCCGCGCGGCGGGGCGGCGGCGGTGGCCTGCTGAGGCATCTTGACCACTTCCAGCGCCCGCGCTCGGTGCGCCAGGCGGCGCAGGAAGCCGCGCTCCTCCAGCGCCGTGATCAGACGGTGGATGCCGGACTTGGAGGCCAGATCGAGCGCTTCCTTCATCTCGTCGAAGGACGGCGAAACGCCGGTTTCCTTGATCCGTTCATGGATGAACATGAGCAGTTCATGTTGCTTGCGCGTGAGCATGGACCTGACGCCCTTTCGGAACAAACCGCTAACTGTTGGAATGTTCTCTAGGTGTTCTTTCTTAATGTCAAGTTACGCTAACCGCCCAGCAGAGCCCGCGTCGCGGCGGTCACATCGGATTGTCGCATGAGGCTCTCGCCCACCAGCATGGCCTTGGCGCCGGCGTGCTCCAGACGGGCGGCGTCGGCCGCGGTGAACACGCCGCTTTCCGTGACCAGCAAAGCGTTTGCGGGCTTTAAGGCCGCTAGACGTTCGGTCGCCGACAGGTCCACGACGAAGGTGCGCAGATCGCGGTTGTTGACCCCCACGAGGGTTGCGCCCAGCACGGCCGCCCGGGCCATTTCCGCTTCGTCATGGGTCTCCACCAGCACGTCCATGGCGAATTGCCGGGCTTCGGACATCAGTTCACCGGCCAGGTCGTCGTCCACCATCGCCAGAATCACCAGGATGCAGTCGGCCCCGAGCGCCCGCGATTGCGCGATCTGCCAGGGGTCGACCATGAAGTCCTTGCGGATGCAGGGCAGGGCGACAGCGCCCCGCGCGGCGGTCAGGTCCTCGCCGCGTCCCTGAAAGCTCGGTCCGTCGGTCAGGATCGACAGGCAGGCCGCGCCGCCGGCTTCATAGGCCCTGGCCAGGGCCGGAGGATCAAAATCGGGGCGGATTAGCCCGCGCGACGGACTGGCCTTCTTGATCTCGGCGATCAGGGCCAGGCGCCCGGGCGCGTGTTCGCGCGCCAGGGCCGCCGCGAATCCGCGCGGCGGAGAGGCCTGCCGAGCTGCGCGCTCCACCTCGTCCTGCGATCGGCCGGCCTTGAGCGCGGCGACTTCCTCGCGCTTATAGGCGGTGATCTTGTCCAGGATATTCGGCATCAGCCATTGCTCGACTGGATCAGGCGCTCCAGGGCGGCTTTCGCCAGGCCATGGTCGATCACCCGCGCCGCCTCGGCCACGCCCTCGCGCAGGGTCTCGACCCGCTCGGCCACGAGCAGGGCGGCGGCGGCGTTGAGCAGCACCACACTGCGGTAGGGACCCTCGGCGCCGTCCAGCAGGTCGCGGATGGCCCTGGCGTTGAACGCCGGATCGCCCCCTTGAAGGTCGGCCAGGGCCGCCCGCTCGCAGACCGACGGCCTCCGGCGTGACGGTGAACAGGCGCACGGCCCCTTCGCGCCATTCGGCGATTTGGGTCGGACCGGTGGTGGTGATTTCGTCCAGGCCCTGGCCGTGCACGACCCAGGCGCGCTCAGAGCCCAGAGCCCCCAGGACCTGCGCCAGCGGCTCGACCCAACGGCTGTCGAACACGCCCAGCACCTGGCGCTGGGCCCCGGCCGGATTGGCCAGCGGACCCAGCAGATTGAAGATGGTGCGAAAGCCCAGCTCCTGGCGGATGGGCGAGACGTGGCGCATGGCGCCGTGATGGGCCGGGGCGAACAGGAAGCAGATGTTGGCCTCGTCCAGCGCCCTGCGGTTCTGCGCCGGGCTCGCCTGGATATTGACGCCCAGGCCATCAGCACGTCGGCCGCGCCGGACTTGGACGACATGGCCCGGTTGCCGTGCTTGGCCACCTTGATCCCCGCCGCCGGCGACGACCAGGGCCGACGGCGGTGGAGATGTTCAGGGTGTGCAGGCCGTCGCCGCCCGTGCCGCAGGTGTCGATCACCTGATAGGGATGCTCCAAGCGCGTGGCCGCCGCGCGCATGGCCCGGGCCGCAGGCGGTGATCTCGCCCACGGTCTCGCCGCGCAGGCGCATGGCGGTGACGGCGGCGGCGATCTGGGCCGGCGTCGGCTCGCCCGCGCAGGCAGGCGGCGAAGAAGGCGTCGGCGTCGGCCTCGGTCAAGGTCGCGCCGTCGGCCAGGCGGGCCAATAGGGGCTTGAAGGCGTCGGACATCGGCGTCGGATCAGGCCGTACGGCCGCAGGCGCTTGACCCCGGCCAGGTTCAGGAAATTGGCCAGAAGCTCGTGGCCGTGCTCGGTGGCGATGGATTCGGGATGGAACTGCACGCCGTGCACCGGCCGGTCGCGGTGCTGCAGGCCCATGATCTCGCCGTCCTCGCTCCAGGCGGTGATCTCCAGGCTCGCCGGGCAGGGTTTCGCGCTCCACCGCCAGGCTGTGATAGCGCGTGGCGGTGAAGGGGCTGGGCAGGCCGGCGAACACGCCCTGGCCGCTGTGGTGGATCGGCGGTCTTGCCGTGCATCAGGGCCTTGGCGCGGATCACCTTGCCGCCGACCGCCTGGCCGATGGCCTGATGGCCCAAGGCAGACGCCCAGGATCGGCAAGGTCTCCGGCGCTTGCTGCAAGATGGCCAGGCAGATGCCGGCTTCGTTGGGGGTGCAGGGTCCGGGCGACAGCAGGACGGCCTCGGGCCTCAGGCCCAGGGCCTCTTCCACCGTCAGGGCGTCGTTGCGGTAAACATGCGTCTGCGCGCCCAGTTCGTTCAGGTAGTGAACGAGGTTGTAGGTGAAGCTGTCGTAGTTATCGATCACCAGGATCATGGGGTGCGCCTTTCCTGCGGGGTTCTAGGCCCGAAGGCCCGCAAGGCCAAGGTCCTTCGTCCGCCGGCGTCCGCGCGCTAGACTGGCGCCATGCACACCGAGTTGCCCAAGGCCGCCGGCCCGACGCCCCTTGAATTGGCGCGCGCCAAGCTCAAGCCCCGCGCGCCGTCCGATGGCGCCCTGCCGGCGGTCGCCGCGGCGGCCTTGTTCGCCTTCTGCGCCCTGACCTTTGCGGCGGCGGCCATATTGGCGCCGCCCACCGTCGTGGCGCCCATGGCGCGGCCGGGCGTGCAGTAGCCTATTCGAAGCGCCAGGCTTCCTGGGCGGCCCGGCGCTGAGCGCCGGACTTGTGCAGGGTCTCGTCGTATTCGGCGTCCGGATCGGAATCGGCCACCACCCCGCCGCCGGCCTGGGCGTAGATCATGCCGTCCTTAAAGAGCGCCGAGCGCAGGATGATGCAGGTGTCGATGCCGCCGTCGGCCGAGATGTAGCCCGCCGCCCCGGCGTAGGCGATCCCGCGCTTGACCGTTTCCAGTTCGTCGATGATCTGCATGGCCCTCACCTTGGGCGCGCCCGACAAGGTGCCGGCGGGCAGGGCGGCCATGAGCACGTCCACCGGGTCCAGACCCTCAGGCGCATCGCCCTCCACGTTGGAGACGATGTGCATCACGTGGCTATAGCGCTCGACCACGAAGCTCTCGGTCACCCGCACGTGCGGCTTTGTGGCGCGCCGGGCGGCTCGTTGCGACCCGCGTCGCGCAGCATGGCCACGCGGCCCACGTCGTTGCGGCCCAGGTCCAGCAGCATCAGGTGCTCGGCCCGCTCCTTGGGATCGGCCAGGAGTTCCTTTTCCAGCGCCAAGTCCTCGGCGGGCGTCTTGCCGCGCGGACGGGTGCCGGCGATGGGCCGGATGGTGATCTTGCCGTCGCGCAGGCGGACCATGATCTCCGGACTTGAGCCGGCCAGCTGGAAGTCGCCGAAGTTCAGGAAGAACATGAAGGGCGATGGATTGAGCCGGCGCAGGGAGCGGTAGAAGGCGAACGGATCGAGCTTGAAGGGCGCGCTGAACCGGTGGCTCGGCACCACCTGGAAGATGTCGCCGGCGCGGATATAGGTCTTGGCCTTCTCGACGATCTTGCCGTAGTCGGCCCGCGTCACCTTGCGATTCCAGCGCCGGCTGGCGGCTTTTGGCGTGCGTTCAGGCGCGGCGGGCAGGGGCCGGCGCAGGTCCGCCGCGGTTTCCGCCAAGCGCGCTCTTGCCGCCGCGTAGGCCGCTTCGGCGGACTGGGCGGACGGGACGCACCGGCGTGGCCAGCACGATCTCCTGACCGATGGAGTCGAACACCGCCACGATCGACGGACGCATCATCACCGCGTCTGGCAGGTCCAATGGATCGGGATTGACGTCAGGCAGGGGCTCGACCAGACGCACCATGTCGTAGCCCACCGCGCCGAACACGCCGGCCGCCATGGGCGGCAGCTCCGCGGGCAGGTTGATGCGCGAGCGGGCCACCAGGCGCGCAACGAATCCAGCGCGCTTTCGCTTTCGGGAACGAAGCGCCCCGCCGCAAGATCATCGCCCTGGCTCACCTCGGCCTTGTCGCCGCGGCAGCGCCAGATGAGGTCCGGCTTCATGGCCAGGATGGAATAACGCCCGCGCCAGGCGCCGCCCTCCACCGACTTCGAACAGGAAAGCGTAGGGCCGGCCGTGCGCCGATCTTCAGATAGGCCGAAACCGGCGTCTCCAGGTCGTCAACCAGGCGCGCGAACACGGCCTGAGGCCGGCCGGCCGCATAGACCTGCGTGAACGCCTCCAGACTGGGCTGGACTTCCAGGCTCACCTTGCTGCGCCGAACGTCATGGCGCCCGCTGGGGGACCACGCGAATGCCCGGCTTGGCCGGACCAGAGGCGTGGCTGCGTCAGGCGAGGCGCCGATCGCTTGGCGGGCCAAGGCCAGATTAATCTTGGTCTTGAGCCGGGTCTGGGCGTAAGCGCCGCTTTCCTCGCTGATCTCATCGAATATCTGCCGCGCCAGCTGGTCCTGCGCCGAAAGGATCGTCTGCCCGGCCACTTGCAGGGCGGCGACTGGACCGACGCCACCTTGACCACGGCCGCGCCGCTGGCGAACAGATCGCCGGCCTTGGCTCCGAAAATCTTGGCCAGCTGCTCGGGCGAGTCTGATTGCTGCTCTGGGCCTGCTGGCGGGTCATGGCCATCTGATTGACCTTGGCGCCCACCGAGGCGGCGGCCGCGTCGAGGCTTTCGCCCTTCTTGATCTGGGCGATCAGACTGTCGAGCTTGGCGGACATGCGCTTCTGCATCTCGGTCTGCTGGAAGTACTGGGTCAGCTTGGCGCGGACCTTGTCCAGGGTCGGCGGCTGGGGCGGAATGACCTTGTCGGCGCGCAGGCGAATACTCGCCCTTGTCCTCCTGAATCACGTCGCTTTCGGCGCCCTGGCTGAGGCCGAAACCGGTGGCCAGCAGCTTGGGCGACAGGCCCGAGCGGCTTGCCGTCCGCATCCTGCCCCTGCGCGGTCACCGGACCCAGGGACACAGACGCCACGCCCGCCGCCTTGGCCGCGTCGATGATGCCGGCGCCCTTGTCATGGGCGTCTTCGTATTTTTGGCTCAAGTCATAGGCCTTGTTGGCGGCGTTCTCGGCCTTGATCTCTTCCTCGATCTTGGGCTTGGCCTCGTCCAGCGTGACCTCATGGCCGGGCGTGACCTTGAGCACCTTGACAACGGCGAGACCGAGCTGGCCCTGGATCGGGCCGGAGACTCTTGCCCTCAGCGCAGGGCGAAGGCCGCGTCGGCCACCTTGGGATCGGCGACGCCGCCCTTGGGCTGGTCGGTATAGGTCAGGGGCTGCTCGCCCGCGGCCTTGGCGACCGCGGCCGGATCGGCGCCCTTGGCCAGCTTGGCGGCAATGTCGGCGGCCTCGCCGGCCGACTTGGCCGGGATCTGCACCAGGGTGCGCTTTTCCGGAGTGGACAGGGTGTCCTTGCGGAAATCGAAGCGCTTCTTCACCTCGGCCGGATCGGCCGTCACGGTGGGCGCCAGGGCCTTGGCGCTGAAGCGCACCACGGTGAAGATTCGCGTCTCCGGCGTGGTCAGGGCCGCGGCGTTGGCGTTCATCAGGGTGGTGAGCTGGGCGTCGGTCGGCGTCGGCGGAGCGCCCAGCAGCTTGGGATTGACCGTGAAGAAGCTGAGATTGTGGGTCTCGAACTCGAAGATCGCTCAGGGCGGCAGCGAGCAACAGGGGCGGCTTCAGGCCCGCGGCCACCCCGGCCGACAGCTGGTTGCCGGCGGCCTCGTCGCGCAGCCCGTTCTGGAAAATCTCCGGCGTCAGCTGGTTTTCCGACAGCCGCTGCTCATAGGTCTTCTCATCGAACTTGCCCGAGATGGGATCGAAGAAGGCGGCGATCTTGCGGATCTCGTCCACGATCAAGCTGTCGTCGGGTGTGATCCCATCGCGGCGCAGCGCCTCGGCCAGGGATTCCCGCTTGGCGAAAGCCTGCAGCATCTGCTGGTCCATGCCCTGGGCCACCATGTCGTCGACGCTCATCGCCTGGCCTTGTTGCCCCTGACGGGTGCGATAGGCTTCGAACTCGCGCTTGAACTCGTTCGGGCCGTAGGTCCGGTTTCCGGCGGTGATGACGGAATTGGCGGTGAACAGGCCCGACAGGTTGGCGCGCGTATTGCCGATCAGGAGCAGCCCGCCCACCAGGGGAATCCCGATGATGATCCAGGTGATCTTGGACTGCGAGAGCATGCGGAAGAAGGCGAGCATTAGGCTTCCTTGGCGGGTGGGCCGAAAATCCCGATGGGCGGCTCCTCGATGAAGGGCCGAACCCGGGCGGTATAGGGCAGGCGTTTGCCTCCCGGCAAGGACCAGCAATAGGCTAAGGCGTGGCGCAAAGATGACAGAACGGCCCGATTGGCTTAGCTGGACGCGCAAAACGATCTGCGAAACGGGACGATAAATGGACTGCGGGCGGCCGTTGATTGTCGGAAACTGGAAGATGTTCGGCCTTGAGCCGGCACTCGCTCAGGCCAGGGGCGTGGCCGAAAGCCTTGCTCAAGAGCCGGCCAGGGCCCGCGTGGGCCTGTGCGTTCCGGCGACCTTGATCGAACGCATGGCCCGGGTCCTGGCCGGATCGGCGGTGATTGTCGGCGGCCAGGACAATCACGTGGAGATCGAAGGCCCCTTCACCGGGGATGTGAGCGCGGAGATGTTGGCCGATGCGGGCGCGCGCCTGGTGATCCTGGCGCATTCCGAACGGCGCGGCTGCTACGGCGAAGGCGACGAACTGGCCGCGCGCAAGACCGAGGCTGCGCTTAGGGCGGGGCTGGAGCCCATCGTCTGCGTCGGCGAGACCCTGGCCGAACGGAAGGCGGGCCGCACCCTTGAGGTGATATCCCGTCAGACCAAGGTCTCCCTGCCGGACGCCCTGAAGGGCCATGCCTTCGCCCTGGCCTATGAGCCCGTATGGGCTATCGGCACGGGCCTCACCCCGACTGTGTACGAGATCGAGGAAGCCCACGGCGCCCTGCGCCACGCCCTGGTCGAGCGCCTCGGCGAGAGCGGCCTGACCGCGCCGATCCTCTACGGCGGCTCGGTTAAGCCGGCCAACGCCGCTGAGATCCTGCACGCCCAAGAGGTGGGCGGCGCCCTGGTCGGCGGCGCGTCCCTCAAGGCCGAGGATTTCCTGTCCATCGTGCGCGCGGCGGAATGAGCGGCGGAGTGAGCGGCGCGGCCTTTGCGCCGCCGGGCGGTTGGTGCTAGACCGCCCAGCGAATTTAGAGCCCTCCAACCGCGGACCCTAATCCTTGTCCATTCTCGCCAACGTCCTTCTGGTCATCAACGTCTTCGTCTGCATCGCCCTGATCGCCCTGGTGCTGGTTCAGCGCTCGGAAGGCGGAGCGCTCGGCATGGGCGGCGGGGGCGGGCCGTCGGGCTTTCTGACCACGCGCGGGGCGGGCGACCTGCTGACGCGGATGACCTGGATCCTGGCGTTCATCTTCTTCGCCCTGGCCATGGCCCAGACCCTGTTGATCGGCCGCGCCCACGGGCACAGCTCGATCATCGACCGGTTGAACGCCCAGAGCCTTGACTTCTCCACCCCAGCCAAGCCGCAGACCCAACCCGTCGCTCCCGCCACCGCGCCGGGCCTGCAGGCTCCGCTGCCCACGGTGCAGAGCCCGCCGGCGGTGATCCCCGGTCTGCCGCAAAACGGGACGGCGCAGCATCAGCCCGACCTGTCCGCCCTGGCCGGCCCGCCGCTCGTGCAGCAGCAGCCCGCGCAGAAAAAGCCCTGATCGTGGTCGAGAACCGGCCGCCGGGGCGCGCGGACGGAACCGAATCAGCGCTAATCTAGCCGCCCATGGCCCGGTACATTTTCATCACCGGCGGCGTGGTCTCCTCCCTTGGGAAAGGCATCGCTTCCGCCGCGCTCGGCGCGTTGCTGCAGGCGCGCGGCTATAAGGTCCGCCTGCGCAAGCTCGACCCCTATCTCAACGTCGATCCGGGCACCATGTCGCCCTATCAGCACGGGGAGGTGTTCGTCACCGATGACGGGGCGGAGACCGATCTGGACCTGGGCCACTACGAGCGCTTCACCGGCGTGTCGGCCACCAAGGGCGACAACATCACCACCGGCCAGATCTACAAGACCATCCTGGAGAAGGAACGGCGCGGGGACTATCTGGGCGCTACGGTCCAGGTGATCCCGCACGTCACCAACGAGATCAAATCGTTCGTCCGTTCGGACGCGGGCGACGCGGACTTCGTGCTGGTGGAGATCGGCGGCACGGTGGGCGACATCGAGGGCCTGCCGTTCTTCGAGGCGATCCGCCAGCTGGGCAATGACCTGCCCCGCCGCCACGCCCTCTACATCCACCTCACCTTGCTGCCGTTCATCAAGACGGCGGGCGAGATGAAGACCAAGCCGACGCAGCATTCGGTGAAGGAGCTTCGGTCGATCGGCATTCAGCCGGACATCCTCTTGTGCCGCTGCGAACTGCCGATCCCGGCCGAGGAGCGGCGCAAGATCGGCCTGTTCTGCAATGTGCGCGAGAGCGCGGTGATCCAGGCCATGGACTCCGCCAACATCTACGGCGTGCCGCTGGATTATCACGAGCAGGGCCTGGACAAGGAGGTGCTGGAGGCCTTCGGCATCACCGACGCGCCCGCGCCCGACCTGTCCGCCTGGCGTCAGATTTCCAACCGCGTGACCAGCCCGGACGGCGAGGTGACCATCGCGGTGGTGGGCAAGTACACCGTGCTGAAAGACGCCTATAAGTCGCTGATCGAGGCCCTGGCCCACGGGGGGGTGGCCAACAATGTCAAGGTCAACCTCGAATGGGTCGAGTCCGAGACCTTCGAGCTCGAGGACGGCGCCGCCGAGGTTCGGCTGGAAGGAGTCCACGGCATATTGGTGCCCGGCGGCTTCGGCGAGCGGGGGGCGGAGGGTAAGATCCGCGCGGTGCAGTTCGCCCGCGAGCACCAGATCCCCTATTTCGGCATCTGCTTCGGCATGCAGATGGCGGTGATCGAGGCGGCCCGCAACGTGGCCGGAATCAACGGCGCCTCGTCCACCGAATTCGGCCCGGCCAAGGAGCCCGTGGTGGGCCTGATGACCGAGTGGGTGAAGGGCAATGAGCGCCACATCCGCACCGCCGGCGACAACCTCGGCGGCACCATGCGCCTGGGCGCCTACGACGCGGTGCTCAAGCCCGGCTCCAAGGTCGCTGAGATTTATGACGCCGTGACCATCTCCGAGCGCCATCGGCACCGTTACGAGGTCAATATCGACTACCGCGAGGCCATCGAGGGCGCGGGGCTGAAATTCTGCGGCCTCTCGCCCGACGGCGTCCTGCCCGAGATCGTCGAGCGCGAGGACCACCCCTGGTTCGTCGGCGTCCAGTTCCACCCCGAACTCAAATCCCGTCCCTTCGCCCCGCACCCGCTGTTCCGCAGCTTCATCGCGGCGGCCAAGGAGCAGAGCCGGTTGGTGTGACGGGCTTAGCCCGGCCCCGCGCCGGCGTGTCTCCAGCGCCTACATGCGGCGTTTGGGCGTCCACCCGGCCCACAGAGCGCCGAACAGCAGGAACCAAATCAGGGCGGCTGAACGTAGAAGGTCCGCGTGAGCGCTGGCGTGCGAGGCCAAAAGCAGGCCCAGGAACCCGCTCACGCCGACGAGCCAGATCAGCGCTCGCCTGAGCTCAAGCCTCGACGAGAGAACCTGTCCACGGCCGCATGAACGGTGGAGACAGGACTGGAAGGGGATTCATGCATGGGGCCCGGCTATTCCAGTAGCGTGCGGGTCGGAAAGCCGGGCTGGACCAGCGCTCCCGCATTCGGCCGCGCGGTGTCCGGAGCGTCGTTGACGGTGGCGCGGATGACCCCAACAGCCGCCGCGATCACGAGGTAAAGACAAATCGTCGCGAAGGTCGCGTATTTTGACAACACACTCCGTTTATTCTTGGCGTACGCCGGACGCATGGTGTTCAAGTCAGTCATAGTCGTCTCTCTGGTCATCTCCGCGGCGAGGACTTTCCGGACCGCCGTTTCGATCCGAACTTACATCCACGGGCCATAACGGATCGATTGTTGTTCTTGGCCCAGACATAAAGGCGGCATAAAAGTGTTGTACTTGCCGCCGGATGGGCCGGTCGCCGGCCGATTGGGCGAGAGAACCCGCTCAAGCCGACAACGATCCGCCCGGAGCCCGAAGCCGAGGGCTTGGGATTCCGGGCGGGCCGCCGCGGCCATCGCCGACGTTTTCGTCGTTCAGAGGCGCAAGCGGTGGGCTAAGCGGCTTTCTTGAAGCCCATGCCCCCGAGACGGGCAATGCAGACATTCCGGCCCTTGTCCGACAGGCAGCGCTCTATCTGATAGCCCAGCGGCTCAAGAGGTCGGTGACGCTGTGGTGACCTGGAGAGGAATCATTCGCCAAGGTCTGCACGATCACGACGGCGCCTTCCCGCATCCACTTGGCGTCTTGCAGCAGATCGGCCAACTCCTGGGCGCCGCAAGCATGGGGAACGAGCAGGGCGTCGACCGATCCCATGGTGGCGACCCAATGGGCGTGGACGTAGTCGGCGTGTTCGTAGCCGTGCCGATAAAGCCAAAGCACGGCGGTCGGACCCGCAGGTCCGGTGACACGGATCGCGCTCGCCTTGGTCACGCCCGCGCATTGCAGCGCATGGGCCAAGGCGGCGCCATCGGCCGCAAGGGGCGGGGTGGGTTGTAGGGCAATGGTAGCCATCGAAGCACCAAACAGAATACGCCAACGCCCGCGGCGCCCAACAAAAGAGCCGGCGGCTGGCGGTTCGGTCCGGAGATGACCAAATTCGGCATAAAGATTTGATAGGAGTTGGAGCCGTCCGCATAAGCGGAAGGTAAAGCTCCGGCGATGGAGTTTAGGCTTCCAACCGCTTTTCCAACGCCGCAAGGCGCTGCTTCAGCCTCGCCGCGTCCGGCGCGGCGATCTTTTCGGCGGCCAACGAAACCAGCAGGCGCGCACGGCCAAGAAGGGCGGCGTGAACCTCGCGCCTTTCGGTTGTGGCCGCCACGTCGCCCATGGCCTTCAGCAGACGCAGATTGACCGCCAGATCCGCCGCCGCGTAGTGGCGGATTTGATCGAAGGCGGTGTTGAGCATCCCTTCCAGACCGATCCAAGGAACGATCACCCGCGGCACATGCGGCGGGTCGAACAGAATGGAGGGCGGGGACCTTCGGCCGCACCAGCGGATCAGGATGCTGCTGAGCTGGTCGATGCAGCTGATGGCGGTGCTGGGGTCGTTCACCGCCGGCGAGATCGCGCGCAAGGCGATGTCCACGATCTGGATGACGCCGAACTCCACATCCTGCTGCAGGGTGCGCGTCGGCCCGATGTCGAAGGCGCCGAGCAGTTCGGCCGCGCGGGGCGGATCGAGGTAGTCCTCGTGCGTGATCCGCAGCAGCGGAACGCCGGCGGGGACGAACTGGCCCACGCCCCGTTCCACGCGGATTCGGATACGCCAGGTCTTGGCCAGGACCAGCAGCCGCCGGGTGTCGATGAAGCGGATGTAGCCGGAACGCGGGTTCAGGATCGGCGCGCCGTCGTCTTCGGAAAGGGCCGCGGCTCCATGGGTTCGTAAAGCCCGTGCGGTTTCGGCATCAGGTCGTCGATCGTCAGTTCGGTTTCGCGCGCGATGCGATCGACGATGTGGTTGACGCTGATGGCTTGGGAAATGTGGTGGATGAAAAAGATCAGCCAGGCGACGGAGACGAGGGCCAGCAGCATGGCCCCCGTGACGCTGACCACGGGCACGAAGAGACCGGCCGGGAACGCGCCGCCGGCAGCACGGCTATGCAATAGGAAAACGTGCCGAGCAGCACCCCGAGCGTCCACTGCGTCGCCCGGTCGCGCACGAAGCTGATCAGGATGCGCGGCGAGAACTGGGTCGAGGCCAGGGTCAGGGTCATCAGCAGGATCGCGAAGACGATCGACACCACCGTCATGATCGAGGTGGCGATCGCGCCCAGGATCAGCTGCGCCGTTTGCGGGTCCTGCCGGGACGGGAACAGGATGCTCGGAACCCATGTGCTGAGCTCCGGCATCCGTTCCTCGAGCGAGGACAGACACGCTCCGAAAACACCGAGCCCCACGGCGATGACGAACGGCCGGATCAGGAACCCGCCGCGCAGTTCATAGGCGAAGGCGCGCAACAGGAGGGGCAGTCTTTGGTCCATGCTCTTGCGCGCTTTGGCGAATAAGGATGCCGTTTGGCCGGCGGGAAACCTGCCAATCATGATTGAAAGCCAAAGTCTAAGCCAGATAGGTTCGGACATTCGGCCTTGGCCGCTCCGCGCCGCTAGGGTCCTCGGCGTGAACTGAGATTGAAATGAGCAATCCCGACATCCGCGTCTGCTTTCTCGGCGACAGCTTCACCCTGGGCACGGGCGACGATACCGGCCTGGGCTGGCCCGGACGGGTGTACGCGGCCGAACGGAGCAGGGGCGTGAACCTGACCGCCTATAACCTCGGCGTCCGCGGCCAGACCGGCGCGCAGATCGCCGAGCGGGCGGCGGGCGAGGTTTCCGCGCGCATCGCCGAGCGCGGGAACCGGCGCGGCGCGGTGATCTGTTTCGGCGCCAACGACCTTTATCAGGGCCGCCCGATCGACGAATTCCGTCCAGGGGCTGCACGGAATGCTGCAATGGGCCAGGAGCGAGGTGTTCGCCGCCTTCGTTCTCGCAGCGCCGCCCTTGGCCGAGCCCGGTCTGCAGCCAGAGCAGGACGCCTTGAACAAGGCCCTGGCTCAGATCAGCGCCGATTTCGCCACACCTTTCCTCGACCTGCCCGCCGCCGTGGACGACTGGTCGGCCTGGCGCGCCGAGGCCCTCGCGGGAGACGGGGTGCATCCGGGCGCGGAAGGTTATCGCCGCGTGGCGGCCGCCTTTTCGGTCTGGAGCCCCTGGCGCGATTGGCTGGACGGTTGAGCCTGCAGCGCCCACATAGGGCGCGAGCACATAGGGAGCATGGCCGATGACGTCATCGCTGTTGGCCGATTGGACCAGCTTCTTCACCTCCACCGCCGAAGCCGCCGCCACCTTGGGCGGTCTGGTGATGGTGGCGATCTCGGTCAATCTGCAGCGCATCCTGGCCCACAAGCATCTGCCGGCGCGCGCGTCCGGAGCGGTCGGCGCCATGGTGGTGGTGATGATCATCGGGCTGCTGGGCCTGATCCCCCAGGCCTTCACGGCGTTCACGATTGAGATGTATCTGACAGCCGTCGCGGCCTGGACGGTGCAGATCGTCAGCTTCCGTGACTATATTCCCGGCCACATCGCCGCCGGCCGTCCCCGACGCGAACGGGTGATCAGCCTGGTGCTGAGCCAGGCGCAGACCCTGCCGCTGACCGTCGGAGCCGTCGCCCTGACCTTCGACAAGGGCGTCGGGCTCTACTGGATCGCCGGAGCCGTGATCGCCTCACTCATCGCGGCGGCGATGAACGCCTGGATCCTCCTGGTGGAAATCCTGCGCAGATAAGCGGAGGTTGAATTCCCGCCCGCTTTGCGTCATACACCGCCGCTCATCGGCGGCCTGCGATTGGCCGCCGCAATCATTTCAGCCGTTCAGAGACCTCCGATGGCCGTTCCTAAACGCAAGACCTCGCCCTCGCGCCGCAACATGCGCCGGTCGCACCACGCCCTGGCCCCGAATAGCTTCATCGAGGACAAGGAAACCGGTGAAATGCGCCGGCCGCACCACATCGACCTGAAGACCGGCATCTACAAGGGCCGCCAGGTTCTGGATGTGAAAAGCGAAGACTAGGGCATAAAACACGTCATCCTCGGCCAATGAGCGGCGAAGCCGCGAAGCCGAGACGGGGATGACGAAATTACGTTTGGTTTTCAAATCGAGGCGCGTGAGTTAAGGCTCGCGCGCCTTTTTGCTTGTTGAATCACGAGAGACCCATGACCGAGATCGTCGACATCGTTGGCCGCGAAATCCTCGACAGCCGCGGAAATCCGACGGTGGAAGTGGACGTGGTGCTCGAGGACGGCGCCTTCGGCCGCGCCGGCGTGCCGTCCGGGGCATCCACCGGCGCGCACGAGGCGGTGGAAAAGCGCGACGGAGACAAGTCGCGCTACGGCGGCAAGGGCGTGCTGCAGGCCGTGGAAGCGGTCAACGGCGAGATTTTCGACGCCATCTCCGGCATGGACGCGGAGGACCAGCGCCGCCTGGACAACGCCCTGATCGAACTGGACGGCACGGCCAACAAGAGCCGCCTGGGCGCCAACGCCATTCTCGGCGTATCGCTGGCTGTGGCCAAGGCCGCGGCGGTCTCGGCGGGGCTGCCGCTCTATAAGTATGTGGGCGGGGTCGGCGCGCGCATCCTGCCAGTGCCGATGATGAACATCATCAACGGCGGCGCCCATGCGGACAATCCCATCGATATCCAGGAATTCATGATCCTGCCCACCGGCGCGGACAGCTTCTCCGAGGCCCTGCGCATGGGCGCGGAAATCTTTCACAGCCTGAAGGGCCAGCTGAAAAAGGCCGGGCACAACACCAACGTCGGCGACGAGGGCGGTTTCGCGCCGAACCTGGCGTCGGCCGTGGCGGCCCTGGAGTTCATAGTCAAGGCCGGCGAGGGCGCCGGCTACAAGGCGGGCAAGGATTTCGTCCTAGGCCTGGACGTGGCGTCGACCGAATTCTTCAAGGCGGGCAAGTACCACCTGGAAGGGGAGGGCAAGACGCTCGATCCGGCGGGGATGGTCGATTACCTGTCAGGCCTGGCGAGCCAGTTCCCAATCATCTCTATTGAAGACGGCATGGCCGAGGACGACTTCGAGGGCTGGTCACTGCTGACCAGGGCCCTGGGCGGCAAGATCCAGCTGGTGGGCGATGACCTGTTCGTGACCAATCCAGCGCGCCTGCAGCAAGGGATCAAGGACGGCCTGGCCAATTCCATCCTGATCAAGGTCAATCAGATCGGCACGCTTTCTGAGACCCTCGACGCCGTGGATATGGCCCAGCGCGCCGGCTACACGGCGGTGATGTCGCACCGCTCGGGCGAGACCGAGGACAGCACCATCGCTGATCTGGCGGTGGCGACCAACTGCGGACAGATAAAGACCGGCTCCCTGGCCCGCTCGGACCGCCTGGCCAAATACAACCAGCTCCTACGCATCGAGGAGCAGTTGGACGATCAGGCGGTGTATCCGGGAAGGGCGGCGCTGAAGGGGCGGTAAGGGCTCTGCGTCCTCCCCCGCGGGCGGGGAGCACGCAATACGGCCATCGCCAACGCTCGGTTAACCATGGCGGGCGAGAGTTGGCCTTGGAATCGCCTACCAATCCCGGAGCCCATGACCTTGCTGGCGCGCGTCAGTCCCTACCTGCCCACCGCCATTCTGGCCTGCCTGATCTTCTATTTCGGCTTTCAGGCGCTCACGGGCGATCGGGGGCTGTTGTCGTTGTCCCAGCGCAACGCCCAGCTCGCCGCCCGCAAGGTCGAACTCGCCACCTTGCAGAATGAGCGGCTTGACCTGGAAGCGCGCAGCCGACTGCTCCGGGATGGTCAAATTTCACGCGATCTGGTGGAAGAACGTGCGCGATACCTGCTAGGCTTCTCCGACCCGAGGGATTATGTGATCCGCACGCGGCCGTGAATTCCAATTGATTTTGGGTCGGCCTGGGATGGAGATGTAAATGGCGCGTGCGCGCAAGAACGGGGCCGGCGGATCTGCCGCCAAGGCGCCCGCCGACAAAGACCGTTGGCTTAAGTACTACCGCTCGATGTTGATGATCCGCCGGTTCGAGGAACGGGCCGGCCAGCTGTACGGCATGGGCCTGATCGGCGGCTTCTGCCATCTGTACATCGGTCAGGAAGCCATCGCCGTGGGCATGGAATCGGTCAAGCGCGACGGCGACCAGATCATCACCGGCTACCGCGACCACGGCCACATGCTGGCCGCCGGCATGGACCCCAAGGAAGTCATGGCCGAACTGACCGGACGCTCGGGCGGCTCGTCCAAGGGCAAGGGCGGATCGATGCACATGTTCTCGGTGCCATCCGGCTTTTACGGCGGGCACGGCATCGTCGGCGCCCAGGTCCCGCTCGGCACGGGACTGGCCCTGGCCAACCGCTACCGCCAGAACCAGAACGTCTCCTACACCTACTTCGGCGATGGCGCGGCCAACCAGGGCCAGGTGTATGAGAGCTTCAACATGGCCGAGCTGTGGCGATTGCCGGTCATCTATGTGATCGAGAACAACCAATACGCCATGGGCACCAGCGTGGAGCGCTCCTCCGCCGAGACGCACCTCTATAAGCGCGGCTTGTCGTTCAACATTCCCGGCGAGGAAGTGGACGGCATGGACGTGGACGCCGTGGCCGAGGCGGGCGCACGGGCGGCCGAACACGCCCGCACCAAGGGTCCCTACATCCTGGAAATGAAAACCTACCGCTATCGCGGCCACTCCATGTCCGACCCGGCCAAGTACCGGCCCCAGGGCGAGCTGGAAGAGGTGCGCAAGACGCGCGATCCCATCGACCACCTCAAGGCCAAGCTGGAAGGGGCGGGGTGTCAAGGAAGAAGACCTCAAGGCGATCGACGCGGAAGTCCGCCAGATCGTGCTGGACGCCGCCGAATACGCCCGCACCAGCCCCGAACCCGATCCATCCGAACTTTACACTGACGTCTATCTGGAGGCCGCGGCGCAATGAGCGTGGATATCCTCATGCCGGCCCTCTCTCCGACCATGGAAGAGGGCAATCTGGCCAAGTGGCACATCAAGGCCGGCGACAAGGTCGAATCCGGTCAGGTGATCGCCGAGATCGAAACCGACAAGGCGACCATGGAAGTGGAAGCCGTGGACGAGGGCGTGGTGTCCGAAATCCTGGTTCCGGCGGGAACCGAGGGCGTGAAGGTGAATACGCCTATCGCGCGCCTGGGCGATGGCGCGGCCAACGGCGCCTCCACCAAGGCCAACGGCTCGGCGGAAGCAGCGCCCGCGGTGGAAGCCAAGCCTCAGCCGGCTGCCGCAGCGCCCGCGCCGGTCGCGCCTGCGCCGTCCCTGGCCAAGGACCCTGACATTCCCGCCGGGACCAATCTGGTCAAGGTGACCGTGCGCGACGCCCTGCGCGACGCCATGGCCGAGGAAATGCGCCGCGACCCGGACGTATTTCTGATGGGCGAGGAAGTGGCCCAGTACCAGGGCGCCTACAAGGTCAGCCGCGACCTGCTGCAGGAATTCGGCGATCGGCGAGTGATCGACACGCCCATCACCGAGCACGGCTTCACCGGCCTGGGCGTCGGCGCCGCCATGGCGGGTCTAAAGCCCATCGTGGAGTTCATGACCTGGAACTTCGCCATGCAGGCCATGGATCAGCTGATCAACTCCGCCGCCAAGACGCTCTACATGTCCGGCGGCCAGATCAAATGCTCCATCGTGTTTCGCGGCCCCAACGGCGCGGCGGCCCGCGTGGCCGCCCAGCACAGCCAGGACTATTCGGCTTGGTACGCCAATGTGCCGGGCCTGAAGGTGATCGCGCCCTACGACTCCGCCGACGCCAAGGGCCTGCTCAAGGCCGCTATCCGCGACCCCAACCCGATCATCTTCCTGGAGCACGAACTGCTCTACGGCCAGGAGTTCGAGGTCCCCGAGATCGAGGACTGGATCGTGCCCATCGGCAAGGCCAAGATCCGCCGCGACGGCACCCACGTCACCATCACCGCCCACTCGCGCATGGTCGGTCTGGCGCTCAAGGCGGCCGAGGAACTGGCGGGCGAGGGGATCGAGGCGGAGGTGATCGACCTGCGCACCCTGCGTCCCCTCGACACCGCCACCATCGTGGAGAGCGTCAAGAAGACCAACCGCCTGGTCACGGTGGAGGAAGGCTGGGGCCCCATGGGCGTCGGCGCCGAGGTCGCGGCCCGCGTGGTCGAGCACGCCTTCGACTATCTGGACGCGCCGCCCCTGCGCGTGTGCCAGGAAGACACCCCCATGCCCTACGCCGCCAACCTGGAAGCTTTGGCGGTGCCTTCGGTGGACAAGATCGTAAAGGCGGCCAAGGCCGTCTGCTATCGCTGACGCGGCCAGTTCGGACCCAACCATGACCGACATCCTCATGCCCGCCCTCTCTCCCACCATGGAAGAGGGCAATCTCGCCAAATGGCACGTCAAGGTCGGCGACAAGGTCGAATCCGGCCAGGTGATCGCCGAGATCGAAACCGACAAGGCCACCATGGAAGTGGAGGCGGTCGATGAGGGCGTCGTCACGGAAATCCTGGTTCCAGCCGGCACGGAGGGGGTCAAGGTCAACGCCCTGATTGCTCGGTTGGACGACGGAAGCGGCGCGCCCGCCAAGCCCGCGGCCGCGCCCGCCGCCCCGGCCAAGTCTGAAGCCGCGCCGGCTCCGGCGGCGGCTCCGGCCCCCGCTGCCGCACCGGCGCCCGCCGCCGCCGCGCCCGCCCTAAAGGCCTCCGGCGATCGCGTGTTCGCCTCGCCCCTGGCCAAGCGGCTCGCCGCCGCCAAGGGCGTGGACCTGAAAGGCGTGGCGGGCTCGGGCCCGCACGGCCGGATCATCGCCCGCGACGTGGACGGGGCCAAGCCGGGCGCGGCCCCCGCCCCGGCCGCAGCCGCCGCGTCCGCGCCGCGTCAGGTGCTGTCGCTGGAGCAGATGGGCATCGCCCCGGGCTCCTATGAGCTGGTTCCCCTCAGCAACATGCGCAAGACCATCGCGCGCCGGCTGACCGACAGCTTCCGCGACATCCCGCACTTCCCCCTGACCATCGACCTGGAAATCGACCGGCTGCTGGAAGCGCGCCAGCGCATCAACGGCATCCTCGGCAACGACATCCGGATCTCGGTCAATGACATCGTCATCCGCGCCGCCGCCCTGGCCCTGAAAAGGGTGCCCGAGGCCAACGCCAGCTTCACGCCGGACGGGATCGCCCTGCACAAGCACGCCGATATCGCCATGGCCGTGGCCATCGACGGCGGGCTGATCACCCCGATCATCCGCGCGGCCGAGACCAAGGGCCTGGCGGAAATCTCCAAGGAAGCCAAGGACCTGGCTGAACGCGCCCGCTCCATGAAGCTCAAGCCCGAGGAATACCAGGGCGGCACCTTCTCGGTGTCCAACCTCGGCATGTTCGGCATCAAGAGTTTCGCCTCGATCATCAACGAGCCGCAGGGCGCGATCCTGTCGGTGGGCGCGGGCGAGAAGCGCGCCGTCGTGCGGGGCGACGAGATCGTGGCGGCCACGGTGATGACCGTGACCCTCACCTGCGATCACCGCGTGGTCGACGGCGCCATCGGCGCCCGCTGGCTGCAGGCGTTCAAGCCGCTGATCGAAGACCCCATTGTGATGTTGGCTTAGGAAGCGGCCATGGATTTCGACCTGATCGTCATCGGCTCGGGCCCCGGCGGCTATGTGGCCGCGATCCGCGCCGCCCAGCTGGGCATGAAGACCGCCATCGTCGAGCGCGAGGCCCTCGGCGGCATCTGCCTGAACTGGGGCTGCATCCCCACCAAGGCCCTGCTCAAGTCCGGCGAGCTGTATGAACAGCTGGGCCACCTCGACAGCTACGGCCTGTCGGTGCAGGGCCGCACCTACGACTTCGACAAGGTGGTGCAGCGCTCGCGCGGGGTGGCCAAGACGCTGAACGGCGGCGTCGCCTTCCTGATGAAGAAGAACAAGATCGAGGTGATCGAGGGGACTGCCAAGCTGGAGAAGGGCTCGCCCGCGCCCAAGGTGGTCGTCGCGCTCAAGGCCGGCGGCAGCCGCACCCTGCAGGCCAAGAACGTGATCCTGGCCACAGGCGCGCGCGCCCGCACCATTCCCGCCATCGGTCTGGAGCCGGACGGCGACAAGGTGTGGACCTATCGCGAGGCCCTGGTTCCCAAGTCCGCGCCCAAGACCCTGATCGTGATCGGTTCGGGCGCCATCGGCATCGAATTCGCCAGTTTCTTCCGGGCCTTAGGCTCGGATGTTACGGTGATCGAGGCCATGGACCGCATCCTGCCCGTCGAAGACGAGGAAGTGTCCAAGGCGGCGCACAAGGTGTTCGAACGGCGGGGCATGAAGTTCCGCGTCGGCGCCACGGTCAAGAAATTGACCAAGGACAAGTCCGGCGTGGCCATCGAACTGGAATCCGGCGGCAAGGCCGAAACGCTCAAGGCCGACGTGGCCATCGTCGCGGTCGGCATCGTCGGCAACACCGAGAACATGGGCCTGGAGGCCCTGGGCGTGAAGATCGACAAGACCCACGTGGTCATCGACGATCATTGCGCCACCGGCGTTCCGGGCCTTTACGCCATCGGCGACATCGCCGGCCCGCCCTGGCTCGCCCACAAGGCCAGCCACGAGGGCATCCACTGCGTGGAGCACATCGCGGGGCTGAAGCCCACCAATCTGCATTCGCCGGTGCCCGGCTGCACCTATTCCACGCCCCAGGTGGCGTCGGTGGGTCTGACCGAAGCCCAGGCCAAGGCCAAGGGGCTGGACATCAAGGTCGGCCGCTATCCCTTCAAGAACCACGGCAAGAACATCGCCTCGGGCGAGACCGACGGCTTCGTCAAGACCGTGTTCGACGCCAAGACCGGCGCGCTGCTGGGCGCGCACATGATCGGCGCGGAAGTCACCGAAATGATCCAGGGCTTCGTCATCGCCATGACCATGGAAGCGACCGAGGCCGAACTAATGGCCACCTGCTTCCCGCACCCGACCATGTCCGAAGCCATGCACGAATCCACGCTCGACGCGTATGGGCGAGCGATTCACATCTAAGGCCGTGACGCCCGGCGTAAGCCGGACAAGTTTATTTAACCACCAAGCTCACCAAGCTCACCAAGGAGACACCAAGCTCTTTGTGATCTTGGCGCCCTTGGTGGTTCATGTTTTTGTCCTTGCTGGCGCCGGGCAAGGGGATTACGGCGCGATGTGGGTCGCGGCCAGTTCGGCTTCGGCGGCGTCGAATTCGGCCTTGAACGCCGGCTTGCTCATCAGCTTGTCGACCAGCGCCGTCGCCAAGACGTGGCCGGCCTCGATGTCTCGCCGATAGTGCACCCCGCAGATCAACCGGCTTTCGGCGTAATCTGATCCGCGCGCCAAGATGATCTGGGCGTTGCTCGGCATCAGCTGGGCGAGCACATAGGCCGAGGCATATCCCATGGTGGCGTGGCCGCTGGGATAGCTGCTCTTGGCCTCGCCCTTGTCGCATTTGTCGATCGCGGGATTGGCCGCCAGGGCGGCGTCGACTTCCCACGGGCGCGAGCGATGGAACAGCGTCTTGGCCGCCTTGGCCGCCACGCTGTCCTCGTTGCGCAGATCCTTGAACAGCTTGGCCGTGGCCGGATATTTGTCCAGGTCGAGCACCGGGCCGAAGATGGCGGCGATCGCGGTGACGTTCTCCACCGCCGCGTCGTGCTCAGCCTGGGCCAGCCGCTCGTCCGTGCGCGAGGACGCCAGGGCGCGCAGTTCGGCGGCCTCGGCGAGCGCCTGGGGCGAGCCGTCAGCCGGCGGAGGCGGCAGGATCAGCGACGGGTCCAACTCCCCTGGCTGCAGAAATTTGGATGTCGCGGGCGCCTTGGCGGCGGCGGGAGCCTGGGCGTGGGCGGCATCAAGGCCGCAGACGAGCAGAGCGGCGCTCGCGAGAAAAGGCGTGACGTAACGGATCATGGCGTTCCCCCAAAACTTGGCCGCGAACCTAGCCTTGGGCTGTGACGGTTTGTTGGAGGCGGTCTTGATGTCGCTCAAGGCGGCGGCGATCCACGGGGTTCAACCTTCACTTAAAGACGGAGCGCCGCGGTGATCAGGTTCCAGACAGTCGGATTGGGCATCGCCTTGAGCCTCCTGCTTTCAGCCCAAGCCGGGGCGCAGACAGGCGCCAGCACCGATGATGGGCGCGCACTGGCGATCAAGGCCTGCGCGTCCTGCCACCTGGTGGCCCCCGATCAGCCGAAGCCGCCCGCCCATGAGCCGCCCGCGCCGAGCTTTGCCTGGATCGCCAATCGGCCGGGAACCACAGCGCCGGCTTTGCGCCGGTTTGTCCTGGCCGTGCACGACACCTTGAAGTCGCCGCCCGACAGCCCGCCGATCAGCCTGTCCGACGCCCAGGCCGTGGCCATCGCCGACTACATCGTCAGTCTCAGGAAGCAGCCGTAGTCGCACGCGCCGCGGCTCAGTCCGCGTTTTTCGACCCCACGGCGCAGCGCTCGCCGGCGACTGGATCCAGGCCCGCCAGAAACGCCCAGGCCTCGCGGGTCCAGCGCGCGTCGGCCAGGGCGTGATGGCGTGCGCCGACTTGGCGGGGCAGGGCGGGATCGCCCAGCTCGATGGCCCATTGCTTGATGTCCAGGCACAGCTGCGGATAGTGGAACGGCAAGGCGTCCAATCCGCCGAACAGGCCGACGAACAGCACCCAGTCGAAGGCCGGAAAATAGCCCCAGAACACCGGCGCCGGATCGCCCTCGGTAAAGCCCCGCACGCCATAGCCGATCTGCTCGCGGGCCATGCCCTTGCCGTCCAGCTGCGGCCGAACGGTCTGCAGCGTCCACCGGCCGGCCTTGGACCAGTCGACCTCATTGCTCTCGGCGTAGAATTCGCGGCCGTCCTCGGCCACCAGCCCGACGCTGATCAGATCGATCGTGTAGGCCCGCTCGATGTATTCGGTGTCGATCCAGTATTTCATGACGGGGCTCCGGGGGAGGGTCGATCCTAGCGCCGGATCGGTGCGGGGCGAACACCCGACGGCCCTGAGGCCTGAAACGGCCGGTCCGCGCCATGAGCGGACTTCTAGCTTGCCGCCCGAAACCGGACGTTCGCCGAGACTGACGTTTGTCGGGAGGCGCCCGCCGTCGCCGCCTAGGGTCCCTTCAGGTCTCCGTGGTGACCGTCCAGGTCGCGCCTTCGATCTGTGTATAGCGCGCAAGGTGCTGGGTCACGGCATCGATATCCTCGGACCGGGCGCTGGTCGGCGCCAGGGCGGCCGCCAGTTCAACGACATCCTCACCTTGCGATAGGGTCACGATGTCTCCGAGGGGATTACCCACCCTTAAGCTGGGGGGGCCGCTCTCGTTGGACGGTCTCGCGAATGGCCATCTACGCCCTGCCCAGGACTTAGGCGACTATGTCGGTGATCCGACGTCCGGTGATTCCTGGCCTTCGACGGGTATCGGGCTGATGGCGACCCACAACAACACTTGGCGTCGTCCTGGCGGCGACGGGCGTGGTCTTCGGCGATATCGGCACCAGCCCGCTCTACGCCTTCCGCGAGAGCTTCACTGACGGCCATCTCGCTCGCCGCTCGATGACCTTACATCCTCGGCGTGCCCTGCTCGATGCTGGTATGGGCGCTGATCCTGGTGGTCACCGTCAAGTACGTGGGCGTGACCATGAAGCGCCGACAACCGCGGCGAAGGCCGCAGTTTCGCCCTGTTGGCCCTGATCCGACAAGGTTCCCCGATTCCCCCCGCCCACCTCCCCCCCGCCATCGCTGTCGCCGCCCTTCTGGGGCCAGATCGCCCTGTTCTACTGGCGCACGCCATGATCACGCCGGCAATCTCCATCCTCTCCCCGGCTGGAGGGCCTGACCGACATCAAAGACTGGCTTCGCCGCCTACACCTCCTGCCGGTGACCCTGGCGATCGTGGCCCTCCTGTTCATTGTTCCAGCGGCGGGGACGGGCGCGCTCTGGCGGCGCGTCTCGGTCCCGGTCATGAACATCGCGGTGCCCTACGATTGCCGTCCTCGGCGCCGGTCAGGTCGCGCAGGCACCAGTGGTGCTGAAAGCCGCCAGCCCCGCCTACGCCCTGAGGCTTCGTGCTGGACGATCCGCTGCGCGCCTTCTTCACCCTGGGCACCGTCGTTCTGGCCGTGACCGGGGCCGAGGCCCTGTTCGCCGCGATGCGCGACTTTGGCCGCAAGCCGATCAGCCGGGCGTGGCTCTATCTGGCTCTGCCGGCCTTGCTGCTGTGCTTAACGGCTGGGCAACCGCCTTGGTGCTGAGGACGCCTAGCGCCATCCGCTCGCCGTTCTACCTGATGGCGTCCGAGTTGGGCCCCTACTTTCGCCATCATCCTGGCCTCCCTGGCCACGGTGGTGGCGAGCCAGTTGATCATCAGCTCTTCTCCATCACCCAACAGGCCGTCCGGCTGGGCTACGCGCCGCGCATGCACATCCTGCACACCTCCAGCGACGCCGAGGGCCAGATCTACGCGCCGGGCGTCAACGCCGTCCTGTTCGTCGCCGTGGTCGGGCTGGTGCTGGGGTTCAAGTCGTCTTCCGCCCTCGCAGCGGCGTTCGGCCTGACCGTGACCGCGACCATGGTGCTGACCACCCTGATGGTCGGCTTCATTATTTTCCGCATTGGCGCTGGAACCCGCCTTGGGCCGCGCCATCTACGCCGTGCTGCTGATCCTCGACGCCACTTGTTCGCCGCCTCGGCCACCAAGTTCACCGACGGCGGCTGGCTGCCGGCCACGGTCGCCCTGGTGCTGGCCTTCCTGTTCGCCACCTGGCGGAGGGGCCGGCGGCTGGTGACCGAAGAGCTCGATAAGAACGCCATGCCCATCGACTCTTCATGCGGTCCTGCGCCAAGGCCACTCGCGTTCCGGGGCTGGCCGTCTACCTGACCAGCAGCCGCGAAGGTGTTCCGCCGGCCCTTCTGCACAACCTCAAGCACAATCACGTCCTGCACAGGCGCGTCTATCTGCTGACGATCGAGACCGAGATGACCCCCACGGTCGACCGGGCCGGCGCGTGGAATTTGCCGAACTCGGCGAAGGCCTCGCGCGAGTGGTCCTCCACTTTGGTTTCATGGAGGAGCCCGACGTGCCGCCGCCGCTACGGCTGGCCAACCTGGGCGAGAAGTGGGCCCATGACGACGACCTATTTTCTCAACCGCCAGATCGTGCTGCCCGGCGGCCACCGCCGGATTAATCGGGCGCGACGCCTGTTCGGCGCGATGTCGCGCCTCGCCGCCACGCCGATTACGACGTTCGACCTGCCAGTCAACCGGGTCATCGAATTGGGTAGCCAGGTCGAAATCTGACCGAGCTGCGCCTGGCGGGGTCTTAGTGCCTGTTCCACTTGCGGACACTCCCGACATCCGCGATTGAGTTGAACTCCCCCCAACCACGCCTCACCCCTCCGCCTGTGCGATCCTTTGCACCGCTGCGTAATCGGTCTTGCCCGTGCCCAGCAGCACCGGCGTCGGCACCGAGATGATCTTGCGGGGCACGGCGATCTCGGGGGCGCCGACCGACTGGGCGTGGGTCAACAACTCGCGGGTCTCCACCGGGGCGCCTTCCAGCACCAGGACCAGGCGCTCGCCCTTGCGGTGGTCGGGCACGGAGACCGCCGCGCGCCAGCGGTCGGGCCAGAGGGCGGCGGCGAGGTCCTCCACGGCCGACAGGGAGATCATCTCCCCGCCGATCTTGGCGAAGCGCTTGGCGCGGCCCAGAAGGCGCACATAGCCGTCTTCATCGATGGAGACGATGTCGCCCGTGTCGTGCCAGCCGTCCGGCGGCGCCTCCAGCACGCCGGAATTGTCGTTGAGATAGCCGGCCATGACGTTGGGTCCGCGGATGTGCAGCCGCCCGCCGCCGGTGATGCCCTCCACCGGCTCCAGGCGCGCCTCGATGCCCGGCACCAGCTGGCCCACCGTGCCCGGGCGATTGTCGCTGGGATGGTTGACCGCGATCACCGGTCCGGCCTCGGTGGCGCCGTAGCCCTCGATCACCGGGCCGCCGGCCATCTCGGCGAAGGCGCGGTGGGTGTCCTCGCGCACCTTCTCGGCGCCGCAGACGGCGAAGGTCAGGCCGGCCAGGTCGCCCGGCTCGGCCGCGCGCATGTATTGGCCCAGGAAGGTGTCGGTGGCGAGCAGGACGCTGGCCTTGGATTCGCGCACGAGGCCGGGGATGATTTTCGTATGCAGCGGCGAGGGATATTCGAAAGCCTTAAGACCATTCAGGATCGGCGTGAGCACCCCGCCGGTCAGGCCGAAGGAGTGGAACACGGGCAGGGGATTGAAGAACACCCAGTCGGGATCCAGCTCGATGTGGGTCGCCACCTGGCGGGCGTTGGACACCAGGTTGCCCTGGCTCAGCACCACCCCGCGCGGCGCGGCGAAGCTGCCGGAGGTGAACAGGATCACGCCGACGTCGTCCGGCTTCGCCGCCTTGCGGAAACGTCGCGGCGCCGAGCCCGCGGCCAGGGCGTAGATCCGGTCCAGCGGCCCGATCTTTTTGCGGATGTCCTCCAGATAGACCAGCCGACAAAAGCCCTCCAACTCGCCGACAAGCTCCTCCAGCCGCGCCTGGGCGATGAAGCGGCGCGAGGTCAGCACGGTCTTGACCCCCGCCACCTGAACCGCGCCCTTCAGATTGCGCGCGCCGGCGGTGAAGTTGAGCATGGTCGGAACGCGGGCGAAGGCCTGCAGGGCGAAGAAGGTCACCACCGCGCCGGCGCTGGTGGGCAACAGCAGGCCCACGTGCTCGCCCGCCTGGGTCATGCCGGCGATGCGGCGGCCCAAAGCAAAACTGGCGCGGATCAGGTCGCGATAGGTGAGGGGCTTGCGCTCCTGGTCCTCCAGGATCGGCTTTGCCGGGCCGAACCGCTCGGCCGCCTCGATCAGGGCGTCGAACACCCCGCCGTGGGGGGTGAGCATGTCTGGACTGTCCGCCACGGTTTCCTCCGTCCCTATCGCGCAAGCCTAGCACGGGGCGCCGTCGTTTTGCGCCACGGGCGCCGCGCGCCGATCCTATAACGATGCAATGCTTGATCTGGAGCCGACAAAGTCCGATCTAGGCCCCATGGTCACGGTTATCGACACGCGCAGCGCCCGCGCCCTGCGCCATCCGGAAAAGCAGGCGCGTCCCGACACGCCGGTGCTGCGCAAGCCCGCCGTGGCTGAGGGTCAAGGCGCCGGGGTCGGCCGGCTATCGCCAGACCCAGGACATCGTCAAGAGCCACGGCCTGTCCACCGTGTGCGAGGAGGCGGCCTGTCCCAATATCGGCGAATGCTGGACCGTGTCGCACGCCACCATGATGATCATGGGCGACACCTGCACGCGCGCCTGCGCCTTCTGCAACGTCAAGACCGGCCTGCCGGGGCCGCTCGACCCCACCGAACCCCACCGCGTGGCCGACGCCGTGCTCAAGATGGGCCTGAAGCACGTGGTGATCACCTCGGTGGACCGCGACGACCTGGCCGACGGCGGGGCCGAGCACTTCGCCGCCGTGGTGCGGGCGATCCGCAGCGACCGCGCCGCAGACCACCATCGAGATTCTCACGCCGGATTTCCTGCGCAAGGACGGCGCCGGCGAGCGTGGTGATCGACGCCAAGCCGGACGTGTTCAACCACAATCTGGAGACCGTGCCGCGGCTCTATCTGAAGATCAGGCCCGGCGCGCGCTACTTCCACTCCCTGCGCCTGCTGCAGAGCGTCAAGGAGCGCGATCCCGAGCAGTTCACCAAGTCCGGCCTGATGGTCGGCCTGGGCGAGACCAAGGAAGAGGTCATGCAGGTGATGGACGACATGCGTTCGGCGGGCGTGGATTTCATCACCATCGGCCAATATCTGCAGCCCACCCGCAAGCACGCGGCCATCGACCGGTTCGTCACGCCCGAGGAATTCGCGGCCTATGAGACCATCGCCCGGGCCAAGGGCTTTCTGATGGTGTCCGTCCAGCCCCCTGACCCGCTCCTCCCATCACGCCGGCGAGGACTTCGCCAAGCTGCAGGCCGCCCGCCGGGCGCTCAGCGCCGCCGCCCGCTGACGCGCGCTTGCACCGCCACGCCCTGACCAAGGTTTTGCCCTACAGCCCCCAGCAGCTGTTCCAGCTGGTGGGCGATGTGGAGGCCTATCCGCAGTTCGTGCCCTGGTTGACCAGCATGCGCACCTGGAACGCGCGCCAGGTGCGACCGGGTGTCACCAGCATCGACGCCGAGGCCGGGGTGGGCTTTTCCTTCCTGCGCGAACGCTTCGCCACGCGCGTGCTGCGCGACGCGGACAAGCTGCACATCCAGGTGTCCCTGCTGCATGGCCCGTTCCGCACGCTCAGGAACGACTGGCGTTTCGAGCCCGATCCGGCCGGGACGAAGATTCACTTCACCATCGATTTCGCCTTTAAATCCCGCATCTTGGACGCCTTGCTTCACGCCAACATGGACCGGGCGGTGGTCAAGCTGATCGCCTGTTTCGAGACGCGCGCGGCGGAGATTTACGGCAGGGCGGACGTGGGCGCGCCGCCCTCCAGCCGGTAGGCGATGATCCGGTCGCCCGGTTTGTCGCGCAACGCCTTGCCGCCGGCGGCGATCACCACGTACTGGCGCCCGTCCGCGCCGCGATAGGTCATGGGCGTGGCGTGGCCGGAAGCCGGCAGATGATCCTGCCACAGGGTGCGGCCGGTCTTCAGGTCGATGGCCCGGAACATGTCGTCCTGGGTCGCGGCGATGAAGATCAGTCCGCTGCGCGTCACCACCGAACCGCCGATATTGGGCGCGCCGAGCGGCAGGGGCAGGCCCAGCTCCATGCCGAAGGGGCCGCTGCCCCGCGCATCGCCCAGGGTCCGTCGCCACAGGATGGTGCGGCTATGCAGATCGATCGCGGTCAGGAAGCCGTAGGGCGGCCTCTGGCACGGCACGGCGATGGCGGACAGGAACGGTCCCCAGTGCACGGCGAACGGCAGACCCTCCATCTGGCCCGGGTGCAGATGATAGAACAGCGCCTTGGGATCGGGTTGAGGTCCGCGCGCCTCGCGGTCGGCCTGAGCGCGGGTGATCAGCTCGTCCAGGTCAGCCATGTGGTTGGAATTGACCACCAGCACGCCGCGCCCTTCGTCCAGCGCCACGCTGCCCCAGTCGATGCCGCCCAGCTCGCCCGGATAACGGATGGAAAGACCCAGCCGCGGCGGAGTGAACATGCCCTCATAGCGGGCCTGGCGGAACTGGATGCGGCAGGCGAGTTGATCGAACGGGGTCAGGCCCCACATGTCCGACTCGGTCAGGTCCGGGCCGGCGAACTCGGGCATGCCGACCGAAAAGGGCTGGGTGGGGGAGGCATGCTCGCCGGGCACATCCGACGGCGGGACAGGCCGCTCCTGCACCGGGGTGAGGGGATGGCCGTCGCGCCGGTCCAACACGAACACCTGGCCCGACTTGGTGGCCTGGTAAAGCGCCGGGACCGGGCCTGACGGGGTGGGAAAGTCGCCCAGAACCGGCTGGGCCGCCAGGTCGTAGTCCCACAGGTCGTGGTGCACCGCCTGGAAGCGCCAGCGCACGACGCCGGTGGCGGCGTCCAGGGCGACCACGGAGGAGGAGAAGTGCTCGGTGTCGGCCGAACGGGCCGTGCCGACCAGGTCCGGGCTACCGTTGCCCATGGGCAGATAGACCAGGCCCAGCTTTTCGTCGGCGCTGGCGATGGACCAGGAATTGGGCGTGGACGGGGTATAGTTCTGACCGGGAGGCAGGGGCAGCGGATCGTTGGGCCGACCGGCGTCAAAGGCCCATTTCAGCTGTCCGGTGATCGCGTCATAGCCGCGGACGACGCCCGCAGGGACGCGGACCGCGCGATTGTCGATCACCAGATGGCCGATCACGGCTACGCCATTGACTATAGTGGGCGGAGAGGTGACGCGTGTCCAGGCCGCGGGAAAATCGCCCAGGCCCTGACGCAGGTTAACCTGGCCCTTGACGCCGAAGCCTGCGCATAGGCGGCCGGTCCGGGCGTCCAGCGCGATCAGGCGGTCGTCGGTCGTCCCCAGCAGCAGGCGGGTGGGGCAGTCGGCCAAGGCCTGAGGCGCATGGAAGAACGCCACGCCGCGGCAGACCCCGAAAGGCCCCTTGCCCGTCTTGGCCGCCGGGTCGTAGCGCCAGAGCTCGCGTCCCGAAACCGGATCCAGCGCGAACACCGCGCCGGTCTCGGTGCAGCCGTAGATCGCGCCCTCCACCATCAGCGGGGTCATTTCCAGCCCGCCGTGGACCTTGCCATCCTGCCCGGGCCGGGCGCTGGCGTAGCTCCAGGCCCGGCGCAGGGAGCGGACATTGGCAGGGGTGATCTCGTCCAGCGGCGAATAGCGCGCGCCGTGCGCCGTATTGCCGTAACGGGGCCAGTCCGCGTCGGCGTCGGCGGACGGCGCGGGCGGCGCAATAGCTTGGCCCCGGTAGGCGACGATCTGGCCGGGGCCGCGAAAGACCGACGACCATCCGCCCGCCACAAAGCTCAGGGCCACGATCCCAAAGGCGGCCAGAAAGGCCTGGCGTGTGCGCGGCCCGGGCGGCGCAAGGCCCTCGCGCAGCCAGGGCGCCGTCAGCAACAGACCGGCGGCCGCTAGGAAAACCAGGCGCGGCATCAGGGCCCAGGGATCGAAGCCCACTTCCCATAGGCTCCAGGATACCGTGCTGACGAACACCAGGGCATAGAGGTGCAGACCGGCCCCCTGGCGGCGCAGGATCAGCACCGCGGACGTCACGACTAGGAGCCCGGCGACGACATAGTAGGGCGATCCGCCCAGGCTGAGCAGAAACGCCCCCGGAACGGCCATGCCCAGGCCCGCGACGGCCAACAAAATCCCGATAGCCACCCTGTACGGCGTCGCCATGCTTCCTCCCATTGCCCAGCAATGGCGCCCCAGCGGCCTGGCGCAACCGAGGGCCGCGAATGTCGCTGGCGTTCGCCGCTTCGTCTCGTCGGCGCCGATGGCGGATTGGGCGGCGGGTGAAGGAGGGAAGGAACGCCCTCGCTAGTTCGACCGGTCGACGAACAGGGTGGCCAGCAGCAGGAAGCCAACAGCGCAGACAACGATGGTTACGCAAGCAATAGCGGTGTCGTTCATGGCGTCGCCTCCCATGGTTAGGGAGACGTTGTGGAGTTGGATTACCCCCCACTCAGCTGCGCGAGCATCATTTCCAGCGCGATGCGCACGCTCGCCAGCCGTACGGCCTCGCGTCCGATGTCGCCGAAGCGCATTTCGCGGCAAAGGGCGGGGCGGCCCGAGCGCGCCAGGGCGAAATGCACAAGGCCGACAGGCTTTTCCTGCGAGCCACCCCCCGGTCCCGCTATGCCTGTAACCGAAACGGCCAGGCCGGCCCGCGAGGCCGCTAGAGCGCCCTCGGCCATGGCGACGGCGACCTCGGCCGACACCGCGCCGTGTTCGGCGATCAGGGCGGCGGGAACGCCCAGCATTTCGGTCTTAGCCGCGTTGGAATAGGTGACGAACCCCCGGTCCACCACGTCCGAAGACCCTGCAATGGCGGTCAGCGCGCCGCTCACCAATCCGCCGGTGCAGCTTTCGGCTGTGGCGACGGTCAGGCCGGCTTGGCGGGCGCCGTCCAGCACCTTGATCGCCAGGTCCTGGATGTCATCGGGAAACATGGTCAGGCAGGCGTTTCCACCGAGGCGATGGCCTGGGCCAAAAGCCCTTCCTCGCGGCCGGTGTAGCCCATGCCCTCGGTGGTGGTGGCCTTGACGCTGATCCGGTCTAGGGGAAGGTCCAGCAGCGCCGCCAGCCTCTCGCGCATGGCCTGACGGTGGGGTTTGATCTTGGGCCGCTCGCAGATCAGCGTCACATCTACATTGACGATCCGTCCGCCCTTGCGGCGCGCCAGTTCGACGGCATGGGTGAGGAATAGATGCGAGGGCGCGCCCTTCCATTGCGGATCGGTGGGCGGGAAGTGGTCGCCTATGTCGCCCTCGCCGATCGCGCCGAGAATGGCGTCGGTGATGGCGTGCAGCCCCGCGTCCGCGTCCGAATGGCCGATAAGGGTGCGCTCGCCCGCGATCTTCACCCCGCAGAGCCACACCCCGTCGCCGGGACCGAAGCGGTGGGCGTCCACGCCCTGGCCCACGCGGGTCACTCGCGCGGAGCCGGCCAGCGCCTCGGCCATGGCAAAATCCTCCGGATAGGTCAGCTTCATCAGGGCCGGATCGCCGGGCGTCAAGCGCACCCGCCCGCCGGCCGCCTCGATCACCGCCGCCTCGTCCGTCGGCGCAATTTCATCGGACCAGGCCGCGTACGCCTCCACCAGGCTTTTGAAGCGGAACGCTTGGGGCGTCTGGGCGCGCCACAGACCCTCGCGCGGAACCGTGCTGACCGCACCATTGGCCTCTGCGCGCTTGAGGGTGTCGGCCACCGGCAGGGCCAGAATAGCGCCTTCCGCGTCCTTCAGATCGGCGAGCAGGGCTTGGACATGGGCGGTCTTGAGGAAGGGACGGGCGGCGTCGTGGATCATCACCACGTCGGGCGGATCGGCGGCCAGGGCGCTCAGGCCCGCCGCCACGGAATCGGCCCGTTCCGCCCCGCCCGGGACAATCGCCAAACCTTTCAGATCACGGAAGATTTTGGTCGCGAAGTCAATGTCGCGGGAGGGAACCACAAGCACGATTGACTTCGCACCCGCAGCAAAAAACGCCTCGACGGACCATCGCGCCACCGGCTTGGCGCCCACCTCGCGCCACTGTTTTCGGGTTCCTCCGCCCGCCCTTGAGCCCGAGCCGGCCGCCACCACGATTGCGGAAAATGTCATGATCCCTGTTTGGTCTTTGGGCGCCGTTTTGTCTAGACTTCGACAAACAGCACATTTTGCTCAAAAATGGTGCGGTGGGGATGCTTAAATAATGAGCAAATTGGTTATAGCTTCAACGACCCTGAGCGGGCGGGCGTGGTTTGCGCCCATGACCGGGGTGTCGGACCTACCGTTTCGCCGCACTGCAGCACGTCTGGGCGCCGGCTATGTCGCCACCGAGATGGTCGCCTGCGCTGAACTGGCCCGAGGCAGACCGGACGTGGTGCGCCGAGCCGCTGTGGGCGAGGGTCTGCCGGTCATGGTCGTACAGCTCGTCGGTCGCAGTCCGCATTGGATCGCCGAGGGCGCGCGCATGGCCGCGCGGGCGGGGCGCAAATCATCGATCTGAACTTCGGCTGCCCGGCCAAGGAGGTGACCGGCGCGGCCTGCGGCTCAGCCCTGATGCGCGACCTCGATCTCGCCGAAAGTCTTGTGGCCGCCGCGGTGGACGCCACCGACACGCCCGTCACGGTGAAAATGCGACTGGGCTGGGACGAGGCCAGCCGCAACGCCCCGGAATTGGCCGAGCGCGCACAAAGGCGCGGGGCCAGGGCGGTTACCGTCCACGGCCGCACGCGTCGCCAGTTCTACCGCGACGCCGCCGACTGGAGCGCTGTGGCCGAGGTCAAGCGCGCCGTCTCCATTCCGGTCATCGTCAACGGCGACATCGTCGATGCGGCCTCTGCGCGCCAGGCCCTGGACGCCTCGGGCGCGGACGCGGTGATGATCGGCCGCGGCGCCTACGGCCGCCCTGGATCGCCCGAAGCATCGACGCCGCGCTCGATGGTGAGTTAGAGCCGGCCGAACCCGGTCCGGCCGAGCGCCTGGCGATCGTGCTGCAGCACCTTGGCGAGAGCCTGGACTTCTATGGCGAAGGTTTGGGCTTGAAGATCTTCCGCAAGCACCTGGGTTGGTATGTCGAGGCCGCGCCCTGGCCGAACGATGCGGCCGCCCGCCGCGCGGCCAAGGGCGAGCTTTGCCGCATGGAAAGCCCCAAAGAGGTCGTGGCCGGCCTCGTCCATCTTTGGTCCGAACGCGGGCGAATGGCGGCATGAACGTGATTGAAAGACCCTTCACCGAGCGTTTGAGAGCCGCGGCCTTCGACCTGATGCCCGAACCGGCCATGATCATCGGTCCCGACGGCGATCTGGCCATGTGCAACGAGGCCGCCCAGGATCTGTTCGGCCAGGGACTGTCGCATCTGGCGCGCGGCCGTTTCGTGGACGCCCTGCCGCCGGGTTCGACCCTGGCGGGCCTGATCACTCGGGCTGTGTCGGAAGACGCATTGGTGCGCGAGCGGGGACTGGAGATCAACCTTCTGGGCCTGCCGCCAATGCAGGTGGACGCCGCCGCCGCGCCCATGGGGGAGGGCGCGGTGCTCTTGACGGTGCACCCCAAGGTCGCCGGCACGCCGCTCGACCGCGCGGACGTCTCGGGCCTCAAATCGGTGGTGGGTCTGGGCCGCATGCTGGCCCACGAAATCAAGAACCCGCTTGCGGGCATCCGTGGCGCCGCTCAGCTGCTCAAGAGCAGCGCCAAGGCGGAGGATGCGCCCCTCGCCCAGCTGATCGTGGCGGAAACCGACCGCATTCACCGCCTGGTGGACCGGATGCAGGCCTTCTCGGAGGAAACCTCGCCCATTCGCGAACCGGTCAATATCCACGTGGTGCTGGATCGGGTGCGGGCCCTGGCCGTCAACGGCGTCGCCGACGGCCTGACCTTTCGGGAAACCTACGATCCCTCCCTGCCGCCGACCCTCGGCGACGAAGATCAGCTGATCCAGATTTTTCTGAATCTGGTCAAAAATGCAGCAGAAGCGGCTCACTCGCGCGGCGATAACCGCGGCGAGATCACGATTACGACGGCCTATAGACATGGCGTGCGGGTTCGCAGCGCAGGCGGCCAATCGGCCAGGGGCGCGCCGCTGGAAGTCAGGGTCCAGGATAACGGCCCCGGGTGCCGGACCACCTGCGCGACGGCCTGTTTCAGCCATTTGTCACGTCAAAAGCGATGGGCGCGGGCCTGGGACTGGCGCTTGTCGCAAAATTGGTCTCCGCGCACGGGGGTATGATTGATTTCGAGTCAGAGCCCGGCCGCACCGTGTTTCGCGTGCTGCTACCCGTCGAACAGTGACGCGGCGGCGAGGTAACCCGAGGACATGACCGTGCAGTCCAAAATACTCATCGCCGACGACGACGCCTCCATCCGACTCGTCCTCAGCCAGGCCTTCACCCGACTGGGCTATCAAGTCCGCGCCACCGGCAACGCCACAACTCTGCTCAAATGGGTGTCAGAGGGCGAAGGCGATCTGGTGATCACCGACGTGGTCATGCCGGACGAGAACGTGTTCGACGTTCTTCCACGCATCAAGAAGCAGCGGCCCAAGCTGCCGATCATCGTCATGAGCGCGCAGAACACGCTGATGACCGCGGTGAACGCCGCCGAGATCGGCGCCTTCGACTATGTGCCCAAGCCCTTCGATCTGGACGACATGACCGCCGCAGCCCGGCGCGCCCTGGCCCGTCCGGCCGATAACGAGGCGGCCAAGGCCCAGGCGCGGGCCCTGCGTGACGAGCGCCTGCCCCTGATAGGTCGCTCGCCCCCGATGCAGGAGGTATATCGCACCGTCGCCCGCCTGGTGGGCGCGGACCTCACCGTGCTGATCCTGGGTGAGTCCGGCACCGGCAAGGAATTGGTCGCCCGCGCCCTGCATGATCTGGGTCGCCGGCGGGACGGCAAGTTCGTCATCATCAATCTGGCCGCCGTACCGCGCGAACGGGTCGAGGAGGAACTGTTCGGCCGCAATGAGAACGACGTCGGCAAGCTGGTGGAAGCGGATGGCGGCACCCTGTTTCTGGACGAGATCGGCGACATGCCCTTGGACGCCCAGACGCGCCTTCTGCGGGTGATCGACGGCTCCGAGGCCGCGCTCAATCCCAAGACCGGCCGTCGGCCCGATGTGCGCATCATCGCCGCCACCAACCGCGATTGCGCGGCCTGATCGCCGAGGGCCTGTTCCGCGAGGATCTGTTCTTCCGCCTGAACGTGGCGACGGTGCGCCTGCCGCCTCTGCGCGAACGGACCGAGGACATTCCCGACCTCGCGCGCGCCTTTTTGCTGCGCGCGCACCGAGAAGGCTTGCCCTCCAAGACCATAGACCAAGGCGCGCTGGAACGCCTGAAGGCTCACGACTTGGCCCGGCAATGTGCGCGAGCTGGAAAACCTGATCCGTCGCGTGTGCGCCCTCTACGCGGAAGACGTGATCACCGCCCGCATCGTCGAGCGCGAGCTGCAGGACAACACCTCCACGCCTCAGACCGACGACGGCCCGGCCACCTTAAGCGCCCTGGTGGAGCGGCGGCTGATCTCCTATTTCGCCGAACAACCCGAAGGCGGGCCGCCGCCGGGCCTCTACGACCGTGTTCTGCAAGAGGTCGAGGCGCCGCTGATCCGCCTGACCCTGGCGTCCACACGGGGCAATCAGGTTCGGGCCGCGGAGATCTTGGGCCTGAACCGCAATACCCTGCGCAAAAAGATTCAGGACCTCGGCATCGAAAAAGGTCGCGCCCCGCCCGATAGGCATTGCGGCTAATCGGCAACATAGCTGTTGATTTTAGGGCACAGGCACATAGGCTGTCGCCCGCATGCTGCGTCTGTTTGGATTGACATTTCCTGCGCTGACCGCTCCGGGCTCCGCCCCGGATCGGACTGTGCGGCGCCTGGCCTCAGGACTGTTCGGTCTGGTCTGGGGCCTATCCGCCGCCATCGCGGCGCTGGCGGTCTATCTGGCGTCAGCGCCGGGCGCAGGACCGGTCGGCCCAGCCAGCAGCCGCGTGCTGCTGATCCTGTGCGTCAATCTTCTCTTGATCGCGACCCTGCTGGCAGGCGCCGGCTGGCGGGTGCTCAAACTTGTGTGGGAACGCTCGCGTAACGCCGGCGCCCGACTGCATCTGCGCTTTGTTCGTCTGTTCGCGTTGGTGGCGGTAGGTCCCGCGGTCGTCGTCGCCGTCACATTCGGCGCCCTGGTGACGAGCGCGGTCGACAATTGGTTCAGCCATCGGGTCGAGGCTGTGGTGGAGAATTCGGCCAAGGTGGCCAATTCCTTTGTGGAGGATCAGGAAGCCTACCTCACACGCCACTTCCAGGCGATGGCCGGGGATTTGAACGACGCGGAACCCGCGCTGCAGAAAAACCCTGTCAGTTTCAGCCAATATCTGACCCAACAGGCTCAGCTTCACGAATTCGCCGCCGCCTATCTGATTGACGGCGAGGGACGGGTGCTGGCCCGCGCGGAGGCGCCGGGCGCGCCGACCTTTGTCTTGCCGCCGCCGACGACGTTGAAGTCCGCGGACAAGGACATCGTGGAGCACGCCTTCGAATCCCAGGATCTGTTTCGGGCGCTGTATCGGCTGCGCGCCTTTCCAGACGCCTATCTATATGTCGCGCGCTTCGTGCAGCCGGCCGGCGTCTTGAACCAGTTGGTGGCGGCTTCGGCCGCTGTCGCCGACTATCGTGAAGCCGACGCCGACCGCCAAGCGATCCAAACCGCGTTCGCCCTGAGTTACGGCGAAGTCACGCTGCTCGTGCTGGTGGGCGCGGTTTGGTTGGGCCTGGCGGCCGCTAACAGCATTTCCGCGCCGGTGGCGCGACTCGTGGAAGCGGCGGGCATGGTCGCCGCCGGTGATCTTGACGCTCGCGTGGAGTTCACACAATGACCCTGAGGAAATCGCCGTATTATCCCGTGCATTCAATCGAATGACGAGTGATCTTCAGGGACAGCAGAAGGCCCTTAGGCGGGCCAATATCGACGCAGAATCCCGCCGTCGATTTATCGAGACGGTGCTTGCCGGCGTCAGCGCCGGGGTGGTCGGCGTGGACGGGGAGGGCGCGATATCGGCCGCCAACAGCCGAGCGCTGGCTCTGCTGGACCTGGATCACGACAACACGATCGGGCGCGCCTTGGTCGACGCGGCGCCGGAACTGGCGGCCGTGGCCGCGAGCTCCACCCAGACCGGTCGGGAGGCCGAGGACGAGGTCGACGTTGTGCGTCACGGCGAGACCCGGCGTCTGCGCATTCGCGCCAGCGGCTCGGCCGAGGGCGGCATGGTCATCACCTTTGACGACATTACCCGCCTAGTGGCGGCTCAGCGCAACGCAGCCTGGCGCGACGTGGCCCGCCGCATCGCGCACGAGATCAAGAACCCGCTCACGCCGATCCAGCTGTCCGCCGAACGCCTGCGCCGCAAATATCGGGGCGAGATCACCAGCGATCTGGAGACCTTCGACCGCTGCACGGACACCATCGTCCGCCAGGTGGAGGACATCGGCAAGATGGTGGACGAGTTTTCCGCCTTCGCCCGCATGCCGGCCCCGAAGTTCGAATCCGTCGATCTGACTGAACTGGTTCGTCAGGCGGTGTTCGCCCGCAGGGTCGCCAGTCCGGACCTCACGGTGGCGCTGCGCGAACCCGCGCCCAGTGTGAGCCTTATCTGCGACGGACGCATGGTGGGCCAGGCCCTGTCCAACGTGCTCAAGAACGCCGCCGAGGCCGTTCAGGCGCGCCAAGGGGCCGGTCCGGACGAGCCCGGCGTGATCACCGCCGAGATTCTTCAGGAGCCGCACCGGGTGTCGATCGTGATCGAGGACAACGGCGTGGGCCTACCCGCCAAGGACCGCGATCGCCTGACCGAACCCTATGTGACCACCCGCGAGAAGGGCACGGGCCTCGGCCTGGCCATCGTCAAACGGATCATGGAGGAACACGGCGGCGCCCTGGTCATCCAGGATGCGCCCGGCCATCGCGGCGCCCAGGTGGTTCTCCAATTCGCCCAGTCGGAGTCCTCCGACTTGCCGTCCGCGCAAGCGGCGGCGATGACCCAAGCACAGGACTGAGTATGGCTGCCGATATTCTGGTCGTCGACGACGAGGCCGACATTCGCGATCTCATCGCGGGCATATTGTCCGATGAGGGCTATTTCGTGCGAACCGCGGCCAGTTCCGAAGAGGCCCTCGCCGCCATCAAGTCGCGCAAGCCTTCGTTGCTCGTGCTCGACATCTGGATGCAGGGCGGCGGCATGGACGGGCTGGAATTGCTCGATCTGGTCAAGACGCTGGACGCCGACCTGCCGGTGCTGATCATCTCCGGGCACGGCAATATCGAAACCGCGGTCAGCGCCATCAAGCGCGGGGCTTATGACTTCCTTGAAAAGCCGTTCAAGTCCGACCGGCTGCTCCTGGTGGTGCAGCGGGCGCTGGAGGCCACGGCCCTGCGCCGCGAAAACCGCAGGCTTCATGTGCAGGCCCTGTCGTCCACCGGACTGATCGGCCACTCCACCGCCGCTCAGCAACTGCGCCAGTTGATCGTCAAGGTGGCCCCCGCCAACAGCCGGGTGCTGATTTCCGGGCCGCCTGGTTCGGGCAAGGAACTGGTCGCGCGCATGATCCATGCCGCAAGCCCCAGGGCACAGAGCGAGTTCGTGGCGATCTCGGCGGCGGGCATGACGCCTGAAAGGGTCGATCTGGAGCTGTTCGGCGAAGAGGGTGACAACGGCCAGCCCAGCAAGATCGGCGTGTTTGAGCGGGCCCACGGCGGCACCCTGTACCTCGACGAAGTGTGTGACATGCCGTTGGAGACTGAAGGCCGTATCCTGCGGGTGCTGATCGAACAGCGTTTCCGTCGCGTGGGCGGGGGCGGGGACGTGCAGGTAGACGTTCGCGTGGTGTCCTCTACCTCGCGCGACCTGCGCGAGGAGATCGCGGCAGGCCGTTTCCGCGAAGACCTGTTCCACCGCCTGAGCGTGGTGCCCATCCGCGTGCCCGGACTGGCCGAACGGCGCGAGGACATCGCCGAATTGGTGGAATATTTCATCGACCGGGTGTCCAGCGCCCAGGGACTGCCTAAGCGCATCCTGGGCGAGGACGCTATCGCCACCCTTCAGGTGCATGCCTGGCCGGGCAATGTGCGCCAGCTGCGCAACAACATCGAACGCCTGCTGATCCTGGCCTCCGGCGACCCCTCCGAGGTGATCACGGCGGAGATGCTGCCGGCCGAGGTCAACGCCGCCGGCGCGGCCGGCTCCGTCGGCCCCGAACGCATCATCGCCCTGCCGCTGCGCGACGCGCGCGAGGTGTTCGAGAAGGAGTATCTCAACGCCCAGATCATGCGGTTCGGCGGCAATATCTCACGCACGGCCGCCTTCATCGGCATGGAGCGGTCGGCGCTGCACCGCAAGCTCAAATCCCTGGGCCTGGGCGCCTTGCGCGGCGAAGATCCCGAGGAGGAGTGATGCCGCGGATGGCCTATGTGAACGGCCGTTTCGTGCGTCAGGCCGAAGCCGGCGTGTCCATCGAAGATCGCGGCTTTCAGCTGTCCGACGGGGTCTACGAAGTGTGGGCCGTGTTCGACGGTCGCTTAGTGGACGCCGAGCGCCACTTTGAGCGCTTGGAGCGAAGCCTGGACGAGCTGCGCATCGCCCGGCCCATGAGCCGGGCCGCGCTCAACCTGGTGCTGCACGAGACCGTTCGCCGTAATCGCGTCGACGAGGGGACGGTCTATCTGCAGGTCACCCGCGGCGCGGCGCGGCGCGACCACGCCTTCCCCAGTCCGGCGCCGGAGCCAACGGTGGTGGCCACGGCCCGGCGCAGTGATCCTAAAGCGGCCGAGACGCGCGCGACGGCGGGCGTGAAGGTCATCACGCTACCGGACATCCGCTGGGGCCGTTGCGACATCAAAAGCATCGCGCTCCTGCCCAACGTCCTGGCCAAGCAGGCGGCCAAGGAGCAGGGCGCCTTCGAGGCCTGGCTGGTGGACGCAGCAGGGCCTGGTGACCGAGGGCGCCGCCAGCAACGCCTGGATCCTCGACGCCGAGGGCGTACTTCGCACGCGCGATCTGGGCGCCAATATCCTGCGCGGCGTGACCCGTCTGAGCCTGATGGATATGGCGCGCGAGGCGGGCCTGAAAGTGCGGGAGCAGGCCTTCAGCGTGGCCGAGGCGAAAGCCGCGCGCGAGGCCTTTCTGACCGGCGCCGGCGCGTTGATCATGCCGGTCGTTCGCATCGACGACATTGTCATCGGCGACGGAAACCCCGGGCCGGTAGCGAAACGCCTGCGCGCACTCTATATCCAGCACGGCCGCAAATCGGCCATTTAGGCCGGGCTAGGTTGCACCGCACCCAACCGGGGGCTTAAGGTTTTTTTGTGTGTGTGGAAGCGCATTGGCTTCCGATCGATCAAAGGGGCTCGACGAATGTCGAACGAAAAGAAACAGAACCTGCAAGACACCTTCCTCAACAGCGTCCGCAAGACCAGGACCCCGTTGACCATCTTCCTGGTCAACGGCGTCAAGCTGCAGGGCGTGGTGAGCTGGTTCGATAATTTCTGCGTCCTGCTGCGCCGGGATGGTCAATCGCAGCTTGTGTATAAGCATGCGATCTCCACCATCATGCCCTCCCAGCCCGTGCAGCTGTACGAGCCGTCGGCCGACGAGGACGATTGAGTTCGCACCCGCAAGACCGTTCGGTCGACTGGCGCCCTGAAGTCCAGGCCGCCCTGGTGATTCACCCGGTCCGCGCCGGGCGTCAGAACCTGCGCACGCCTGAGGCCCGCCTTGAAGAGGCCGTGGGCCTGGCCCAGGCGCTGGACCTTGAGGTGCGTCACGCCGCCGTGGCGCATCTACGCGCGGCCACGCCCGCGACCTTGTTCGGCAAGGGCAAAACCGCCGAGCTGGGCGATCTGGCGCGCCACCACGACGTAAACGTGGTGGTGGTGGACGACGCCCTGACGCCGGTCCAGCAGCGTAATCTGGAAAAGGCCTGGTCGGTCAAGGTGCTCGACCGGACCGGCATGATCCTGGAGATTTTCGCCAGGCGGGCGCGCACGCGCGAAGGCCGGCTGCAGGTGGAACTGGCCCGACTGGCCTATGAACGCTCGCGCCTGGTGCGCACCTGGACCCACCTGGAGCGCCAGCGCGGCGGCTTCGGCGTCATGGGCGGGCCTGGTGAAACCCAGATCGAAACCGACCGTCGGCTGTTGGCCGACAAGATCAGCCGCCTCAAGCGTGAACTGGAGGAGGTGCGGCGCACCCGCGGCCTGCAGCGTTCGTCGCGCCGGAAGGCCCCGTTTCGCTCCGTCGCCCTGGTGGGCTACACCAACGCCGGCAAGTCGACCCTGTTCAACCGCCTGACGGAATCGGCGGTGGAGGCGCGCGACATGCTGTTCGCCACCTTGGACCCCACCTTGCGCACGGTGCGCCTGCCGGGCGGCCGCGGCGCGATCCTGTCGGACACCGTGGGTTTCGTCTCCGACCTGCCGCACGAGCTGGTCGACGCCTTCCGCGCTACTCTGGAAGAGGTGCAGCAGGCCGACGTGATCCTGCATGTGCGCGATCTGTCCAGCCTCGAGACTGAGGCGGAGGCGGCCGACGTCGCCCAGGTCTTGAGCCGGCTCGGCGCGGGCGAAGACGATCAGGTCGTCATCGAGGTCTGGAACAAGATCGACCGATTGTCCGAAGAGGACAGGCAGGCTCTTCAAGCCAGGAGCCGCCGCGCCCGGGAATTCGGCGACGACCCGGCGGTGGCCCTGTCGGCCGTGACCGGCGAGGGCTGCGAGGATCTGCGTAACTTGCTGGCCAAGCTCCTGGACGAGGATGCGCCGCTGCAGGCTCAGCTCGGCCCGGGCCAGGGCGAGGCCCTGGCGTGGTTGTACCGGCACGGGCGAGTGCTCAGCCGTTCGGACCAGCCGGACGGCGGCTTGACCCTGGCGGTGCGGCTCGATCCCCAGGCGCTCGGCCGGTTTGCGCGACTGTATCCGGGAGCGCGTCTGGAGGGGCGAGGCTAGGTTTTCGCCCGCTTGTCCTGCGCCCGGACCTCGTTCCACAGACCGTCCATCTCGGCCAGGTTCGATCGTTCCGGACTGGAGCCCCGCGCGGCCAGGGCGCGCTCGATATAGGCGAAACGGCGTGCGAACTTGGCGTTGGCGGCGCGCACCGCGTCTTCTGGATCGACATCCAATTTCCGCGCTAGATTAGCACAAACAAACAATAAATCACCGAGCTCTTCACGAACTTTTTCGGGATCATTGGCTTCGATTTCCGCCTCAAGCTCGGCCAGTTCCTCGCGCAGCTTGCTCAGCACCTCCTGCGTGCTCGGCCAGTCGAATCCCACCCGCGCCGCGCGCTTGGTCAGCTTCACCGCGCGAGTCATGCCGGGCAGGCCTGTCGGAACATCGTCGAGCAGGCTCGAAGCGCGGTTCTTGCCCGCGCGCTCCTGCGCCTTGATGGCGTCCCAGGCGGCGGTCTGCTCGCTCAGGTCCTTGAAGGTCTGCTCGGCGAACACATGGGGATGGCGGCGGATCATCTTGTCCACGATAGCCGTGGCTACGTCGTTGAAATCGAAGGCGCCCTGTTCCTGGGCCATGCGGGCATGGAACACCACCTGCAGCAGAAGATCGCCCAACTCATCCTTCAGGTCCGCCAGATCGCCGCGCTCGATGGCGTCGGCCACCTCATAGGCCTCCTCCACCGTATAGGGCGCGATGGTGGCGAAGGTCTGCTCTTTGTCCCAAGGACAGCCGCCTGACGGATCGCGCAGGCGGGCCATGACCTCCAGCAGGCGATGAATCGGCTCAAAATCGGGGGAGGGCGGATCGAACGGCATGTCAGGACCCGGATTGGGCGAGGCCAGCGCGAATCTCGTCAAACCGCGCCGAAGTGAGGGGATAGTTGATCAGCAAGGCCGCGCCCACAAGGTTCAGAACGGCCGGACCAGCCAGGAACAGAAGGGCGAGGCCGGTCAGGGCGCTCGGCGTATTGTGGGCGCTCCGGGCGCTGAACCCGGCGAGATCCAGGCCCACGAAGGTCGCGCCGACGGCCAGGGCGGCCCCGACCTTGGTCGAGCTGTTCAGCACGGCGTAAAGCAGGCCCGTGCGGTCAACACCGCTGTGCAGCAGCTCCTCGTCGCCGGCGTCCGCCATCATCGAGCGCGACAGAAGGTTGGGCGCGCTATAGGGCAAGCCGGCGACCACCGCTGCCAGGGCGGCCCAGGCGAGGCTGCCTGAGGGCGTCAGGAAGAGCGCCGCCAGGCCCGCCACATAGAACAGACACGAGACGGCAAGCGCCCTGTGCTTGTCGATCCGCTTGGCCAAGAGTGTCCATATCGGACCACCCGCTAGTCCGGCCAGAAAATAGGCCAGGAGCAGAAGGTTGGCCGTCAGTGGCGCGATGGCCTTGGCCGCCTCGAAGTAGAACAGGAACAGGGAGGCCTGCATGCCGAAGCTCAGGCCGAGCACCAGATCCACCAGCATCACTCGCCGCACGCAGTCCAGGCGGAACAGGGCGATCCAATCGGAAAGCCGGGCCCGGGGCCTGGCGCCATCCGGCGCCGGTTCGCGGACGGTGGCGACCGCCGCGGCGGTGGTCAGGGGATAAAGGAAGATCAACAGCGCGCCCATCACCATCATGCTGTCGCGCTGGGTGTTCAGGCCCCAGCCGGCAGCTATGGCGGGCGCGAGAAGAACCAGTAATAGTCCCAATAAATTAAAGGCTTGCCACCAACTGTAGATACGAGACCGCTCGTGGTAGTCGGTGGAAAGCAGAGCGCCCCAGGCGCTTTGGGACAGGACACAGATTGACCAGCCGGCATAGGCCAGCGTCAGGCCGACGCCGAGGTACAAAGGCCCGACGCCGCCGGGGGCGAAAAACAACACCGCCGTGGCCAGCATCATGAGCGGGACGCCCGCCGTCAGCCATGGTCGGAAACGGCCCCAAGGCGTGCGTGTTCTGTCCATGAGAACGCCGAGCAGAGGGTCGAATCCAATGTCCACGATGCGTACGGCCATGAACACCACGCCCACGGCGCCCAGATTCAGGCCCAGGACCGAGGCATAATAGGTGGGCAACAGGGCGATCAGCGGCAGTCCGACCCCCGCGAGCGCCAGGCAAGGCCCCGCATAGAGCGCCAGTTCGCGGCGGCTGAGCGAGGGCGAAGGGGAGGAGCGCGCGCCGGCGTTCATGCGAATCCACAAAGTGGGCTGAATTTGAAGCTCGCCGACCCATTGAATCACGCATAGGGCGAATTTCTCAATCGCCACACTAGGCCGTTCGGAGCGCTTATGGTTAGTTAACGATAAGTAACACTGTTTGGAACCCGCATGGCCGCCTCCGCCACCACCAGCATCAAACTCGACGACGCGCTCAAGGCCCGACTGCAGCGGCTCGCCGCCGCCCACAGGCGCTCGGTGCATTGGCTCATGCGCGAAGCCATTGCAGAATATGTGGCGCGCGAAGAACAGCGGGCGGTGATGGCCTGGAAGGAACTACAGGCCGTCGACGGCGACAAGGCGCAGGAGGCCTATGCCTGGCTCGCCCGTCTTGAGGCCAAGGGCATCTCCAAGGCGCATGCCGTCAAACCCGAGAAGTGGCGCCGCTGATCGGGGACGGAGCGGGGGAGGGCCGCGTCCCGCAAGCGCCTGTCCCGCGGCCCGCTCGCCCAACGAAAACGGCTTGGATCGCCAGGATCCAAGCCGTTCCGCGTCTTCAAGAGCCTTTCCGGTCAGGCCCGTGTCAGGCCTGAACCTGTCGGCGCGCGTTACTCTCCGCCGCCGCCCGCGCCGCCGTGAGGCGCGTTAGGCATGTAGTTGGGCGCATCCGGTCCGACTTCCGGCTTGGCCTGAGTTATCCAAAGCGGGCCCAGTTCCTCCTTGGCGGCCTTGGCGATCAGCCCGGTTTCGCTGGAGTTCTGGAAGCAGGTGAAGTCCGGCCGATCCTTCCAGGCGAAAGGACCGCACAGGCGCTTGCCGTTCTTGATCGCCGCATCGTGCACGATGTTGATGATGCGCTCATAGTCCGGCGCGCCGCGGGCATAGCCTGACCGATTGCCCAAGTCGCCGCTGGCGGCGAACAGGGCGGTCACGCCGGGGATCTTGGCGATCCGGTCCGCGTCCTTGGCCCCTTGCAGGGTTTCGATCATCAGGATCAACACCAGATTGTCGTTGACCGTGTCGCGGTAGCCGCCGGGAACGTCGCCCCACATGGCCGGGCCGGTGCCCGGGCCGCCGCCGGCGCTGCGGTCGCCCAAGGGCGGGAAGAACGCCCAGTCGCGAATCCGCACCGCTTCCTCATAGGAGCGAACGGTGGGCACGACGAGCACCATGGCTCCGCTGTCTTCGGCGTGCTGGATTTCCCGTTCGTTGGCGTAGGCGATGCGCACGCCGGGTACGGCCTTGGCGTGCGGGCAGGTGGCCCACATCCGGGCGGCGTCGGCCCAGTCGCGGTCGTCGTGCTGCATCTCGGTCCAGATGAAGTCATAGCCGGCGTTGGCCATGGCGCAGTAGACCTGAGGGTCGGTGGCGGAGAACACGGTGCCGCCGGTGACCTTCTGGCCCGCCTTCATCTTGATCATCACCGGGTTCCACAACTTGGAATTCGGCGGGGTGGGATAGGCCGGGCCGTACGTCCAATGGTTCGGATCGAGCGGACCCTGGTTGACCGCGTTCGCCGGCGCCTTGTTGATGGCGCCTGTGTCTTGGCCGGCCTTGGCGGCCAGCGGAAATTGCTGATTGGCTCCGCCGGCGACGCTGTCTTCTGTCTGCGCGAGCGCAGCGCTCGAGCACATCAATAGCGCCGCGGAAAGCAGCGCGGATATAGGCGTGAGTTTCACGTGGTTTCCTCCATTACCCGATTTCGTTGCATGACACTTAGCATAGGCCGCCGACAGGGGAAGCCCCGAGAAGGCGAATTCCGCTGTGGCGTGTTACAAAATTACATGGCCGGCAAGCTCCTGTAGCCAGGTAGCGAGGTTAGGGCGGGGCGGTTAGGGTCGGCGCTCAACGGGCGGCTGGGGAGATTTATGAGCATCGAACAGAAAGGATCGCTAACGGCGTCGTGCCGATGCGGAGCCGTCGCGTTAGCGGTGTCGGGCCCGCCGATCGTGCGCGTCGCGTGCTATTGCGCCAGTTGCCAGGAGGCCGGTCGGCAGATCGGGCAAATGTCCGATGCGCCGCCCGTGCTCGGCGCCGATGGCGGGACGGACTTCGTTCTCTATCGCAAAGACCGCGTCCGATGCGTGCGCGGCGGCGAACGATTGGACGCGCGTCGCCTTAAACCCGAATCGCCGACACGGCGCCTGGTCGCCACCTGCTGCAACACGGCCATGGTCCTCGACTTCACCAAGGGGCACTGGCTGTCGGTTTATCTCAGTCGCCTGCCTGAGCCGCAACCGCCGGTGGACATGCGCGTCATGACCGCGGACAGTCCAAAGGACGTCGCGCTGCCGCAGGATGCGCCCAATGACGCGGGCCGTTCAGGGAAATTGATGTGCAGGTTGCTCGCCGCGTGGGCCGCGATGGGCTTTCGGGCGCCCAAGGTGAAAGGGCTGCCAACTTAAGGCGCCGGTCGAGTTTGCCGGCTACATCCAAATTGCGTCTAAGGAATATTATCAGAAATTACGCTCCTCCTGTTTGTCGTGAGCCTGCCTATTTGGCGCGGCCCACGAATTTCCGGGCCAGCGTACTGACCCTGTACAGGTTGCCGTGGCCGACGATGTAGAGCGTCTTGCCGTCCTTGCCGCCGAACGCGAGGTTCTGCGCCTTAACCGGAACCGGGATGACCCCGAGATTGTCGCCGTTCGGCGCAAACACCTCGATGCCGGCCATGCTGATGGCGTAAACGCGGCCGTCGTTGTCGATGGTCATGCCGTCGATGCCGTTGGTCATGCCTTTTTCGTTCCTGACGATGCCTTTCAGTTGGCCGAACGGCTTGCGATTGCCCAAGGCGCCGTCAGGCAGGACGTCGAAGGCGAAGACATATTCAGACGTTGAATCAACGGCGTAGAGTATCTTTTCGTCACGGCTGAGGACCAGCCCGTTGGGCCGTCCCAGATTGTCCGTCCCGATGATGACCTCGCCCGAAGGCTTGACATAGTAGATGTGGTGCGGTCGCTCAGCGCCCTGATCGGGCGAGCCCGGATCGGTGAAATAGATGCCGCCGTTCTTGCCCAGCGCCAGGTCATTGGGCGCATTGAAAGGCACGCCCTTGTAGGCGGTGGCGATGAATTTCATCTTGTCGGCGGGATAGACGATGGCGATGCCGATCTGGGTGTTGGCCCGGCGGCAAGCATAGACCACGCCGTTGTCGTCCACGGCCAGCGCCGGCAGGCGCCAGCGCTCTCCGGCCGGATCGTCCGGATGATGCGGGTCGAACAGCACGGTGATCTTGTCGTCCGGATCGACCTGGTAGACCCGGCTGACGGACGGCTCAGTGAAATAAACACCTCCCCCCGGCGCCGCCACGACCCCCTCCGAACTGGTCATGCCGCCCTTGAGGAAGACCAGCGGACTGCCGGCCGCCGTCACGCCGGGAATGTCGGTGGTCACCACCCCTGCCCTGCCCGGTCCCATGGCCAGGGGCAGGTTTTGTCCCCGCGCTCTCCCGCCTAAGGCCGCCGCGGCCGCCATCAGGGCGAAGGTCCGTCGCGAATAGGCGCCGTCTAGGCGTATGCGCGTTTGGGCTGGAGTGGACATGACGAATTCTCCCTGGGTCATTTATACGCCGCCGCCCTTTTCGAGCGGCGTTCTTGGAAGGTTAGAGGTTTGACTGCAGCAATCCCCCCTGCGCGATCTCCAAATTATTGGCCCGCCTCCGGCGCTGCTGAAACCGCTCCGCTCAGTAGATATAGCTCACACGCACGCCGAAGGTTCTCGGGTCGCCCACGGGCGCGGTGACAAACGAGCCGCCCGCAATGCCGTTTATATACATCGTATCGGTCAGGTTCTTGCCCCACACCGTCGCTTGCCAGTGGCTGCGAGGCGGACTGTAGCCGATAGAGGCGTTGACCAGGTTGAAAGCCGGCCGACTGGCGATGGCCACATTGGTCGGGTCAAGATAGGTCTTCGACGTGTAGGCGTATTCCCCGCGTACAAACAGGTCAGCGCCGCCGGCCAGTTCAAAGTCCTTTTGCGCGCTCAAATTGAACGTGACGCCAGGCGCATTGACCAGTTGTTTGCCTGACGCGTCGTAGGTGCCCGTCGCCACATCGTAATGTGGATCAGAGGCCAAGAATGGTCTGAAAGCCGCCTGGAAGGCATACGCCCTGAAGTCGTCATATCTGGAACTAAGCAGAGTGGCGTTCGCGGTCACCGTAAAGCCGGCCACCGGCTTGGCGGTGATGTTGGCCTCCACGCCGTTGAGCGTCGCGGCGGCGGCGTTGGACACAACCGAGATTTGGGGCGCCACCAGGGCGTTGAACTGCAGACCCGTCCAATAATAGTGGAAGGCGGCGATGTTCGCCCGCAGGCGGCGGTCGAACCAGTCTGTTTTTGCGCCCAGCTCATAGGCCCATATCTTCTCAGGCCCGAAGTCGGCGCCAAGGGCGGCCCGGGCCGTGCTGTTGTATCCACCGCTCTTGTAACTGTTGGTGGCGGACACATAGAGCAAGGTGAAGGGCGTCGCTTGCCAGTTGAGTGCGAGCTTGGGCGTCAGGGCGTGCGCGTTCTTATTCAGGTCGGCGACGAAGGGATTTTCCGCCCCAGGACTCGGCGGGGTAAAGGCGCCGTCGCCGGGATAGCCCGGCGCGTAGACCACCGTCGAATTATAGGTGTTGAGGGTCTTGTGCTCCTGCGTGTAGCGCGCGCCAACGGACAGACCGAGGGTCGGCGTAATTTGATAGGTTTCATCGAAAAAAATCGCTTTGGAGATGGTCGGCTGCAAGGTGTCTTGAGCGGTAAGATTGCCATCCAGCGGATCTGTAACCTTGGCATTCCCCCCAGGGTTATAGGAGTATCCCAAAATTCTCATGTTTTCAGAAAAATAATATAGTCCAACAACACCGGCAAATCGGTCAATATGGTTGATTATATTTATCTCTTCGCTAAGCTGATATTCTTTATATAGCGCGGATCCAAAACTATAATTCACCTGAGTTAGCCCATCTTGCGACAGGTAGCTGTCGTCCGTGCGGCCCGCGGCCAGGGAGCGCACCGTCAGATGTTCACTGGGAGTCCACGACAACTCATCGCTCAGGCCGTAGGCCAATTCCGTTTGGTAGGGCGTGGAATTCACGTCCACATCGTGAAAATTGCCGTTGATCAAGGCCAGCAAAGGCTCGGACCAGGTCAACCCTGCCGATGGCGACAGAAAGGTGTCGTTCGTCGCCCATCGCTCGTGCGTATAGATGTAATCGGCCCGCACCATGTTATTGACGTCGGCGCTCGGCTCCCAGCGCAGTTGACCGCGCACGGCCGTCCGGTTCTCGGCCCCGGGGTTCCCAACGCCTGGATTGACGTTGTGCAGGTATCCGTCGTGCTGGGTGTGGCCGACCGATATGATCGCCTGCATGTCGTCGGAGATCGGACCGCTCACGGAAGCCGATTTATCCAGCAGGGCGTAATTTCCAAGGTTCAGGGTGTTGCTGAACCTGAAGATATCCGTCGGCGCTCGGGTGATCAGGTTGATGGCGCCGCCAGTGGAATTTCGTCCAAACAACGTGCCTTGGGGGCCTTCGATGATTTCGATGCGGTCGAGGTCGTTGAAATTCGATTGCAGGACGGTCGTCAAGCGCGACAGATAGACCCCGTCGAGATAGACGGACACGTCCGACTCGCCCCCGTTAAAGCCGCCGACCCCACGGATATATATCTGTGTGTTGATGTTGCTGGTGGTCACCTTCAAGCTAGGAGAGGATTGCTCTAATATTTTGATATTATTGATATAATCTCTCGTAATTTCAATGTCGGGCAAGACATCGACGGACATCGGCGTCTGTTGAAGATTCGTGGCGCCGGTCTTGGTGGCCGTGACCACCACCTCCCCGATGCGGGATTTTGACATCATCGGCCCGGCCGCGGCTACAGCGCCTGAATTGGTCGAGGCCGCGGATGGGGACCGCGGCCGACTGGCGACGCCGCCCCAATGCAGGGTGATCAACTCACCGTCGTCGGCGGCGATGCTCAGGCCCGTGCCCGCCAAAAGCCGCTTCAACGCCGCGCGCGGGTCAAGCGGGCCCTTGATGGCCGGGGTGTGTATGCCCTTGAGCTGATCGGCCGGCGCGATGACCTGCAGGTCTGCCTGGCGGGCGAAGTCGGCGATCGCCTTGGCGGCGGGCTCGGAAGGGATGTCAAATATGCGCTGCTCGGCAGCCGCCCCGTCGGCCAGGGCGAGCGCCGTCGCAGCAGCTGAGCCGGCCAAGACAGCTTTGCGAGCGACAGGACCCAAAAGTATCTCCCTGGGGGCCCCTCACCTGCCGGACGGTTCAGGAGTTTTATCTTTGGCCGTTATCACTGGATATAGACCCTTCGAAAAACTATGGAACGGGCATTAGCGGCTGAGATATATCTTGCCGCCCTCAGTCTGGGCGCTGAGATTGAGAGATACGGCCACGGCCTTGGCAAATCCTTGTGGATTTTCAGCCGAGAACATCCCGCTGATGGTCTGGTTTGCAATTGACGGATCGTCCACCACGATCTGAGGATCGGCGTAACGGGCGAATTCCGCCGCCGCCTCGCTCAGGGACGTTCCCTCGAAAGAAATCATTCCCTGTCGCCAAGCCAATTTGCGCGCAATCGAGCCGGGCTCCATGGCCGATGAGGTGATCTGTTCGTCAGCCCGCACAAGGGCCCGTTCATTGGCCCCCAATCGAACCGCGCCGGCGGCGCCCGGGCGCGTGATCTCCACGACCCCTTCGCGCACCAGAATTTCGGTCGGCCTTCCGGGCAGCTTGGCGACAGTGAAGCTGGTTCCCACCGCCCGGACGCGAACGTCGCCGGCGTCGACATAGAATGGGCGCTTGGGATTCTTGGCCACGTCAAACAGCGCTTCGCCCTGGACCAGTTGGATATTTCTGCTGGCGCCCGAGAACTTGACCTCGAGCTTGGTGGCCGTGTTCAAGGTGACCACCGAGCCGTCGGCCAGCGGCAGGCGCCGGACTTCACCCCGTTCGGTCTGATAGCGTTGAACCGAGGTCCAGACCGCGAACCCAATTCCTGCCGCCGCGGTCGCCACGCCGGCCGCCATCGCGCTCGCGCCCATGAGCGCCCAGCGGCGAGTCGGTCCGCGCCGACGCATAAGCCGTTCGACCCCGTCAAAGGGGTAGGGCTCGGCGCCGATATATCCGGGCTCCAGAATGCGCGCACGATCGGCGTAGACCATGACGGCGCGGGCTTTGGCGAACGCCCCAAGACGGCGAGGGTCCGCCGCCAGCCAGGCGTCCAATTCGGCGCGTTCGGCAGACGTCAGCGGCCCAAGATCGACCCTTACAGCCCAGGCGGTCGCGGCGTCTTCAATGGCGTCGGAGGATTTCCCGCTGGTTCATGCATCCGTGTTCCGGGCCGAGCGGCGAGGGCTCTGCGCGTTAGATGTTTCGCGCGAGAAATTCCCCCCCCGACTGAACAAAGCGGTGAGAATTTTAAGTCCCCTGTGGAGTTGCTTTTCAACGGTTCCTTCCGTGACACCCAACCTTTGGGCGACTTCGCGCTGCGGCAGACCATGTATCTTCCGCAAAACGAAGACTTCCCGACAACGGGCCGGCAATGTGCCTATGGCGTCCGCCAAACGCTGCAGTTCCTGGCGATCGCTGACCACCGTCTCCGGCGAAGGGGTCCCCTCTTCGTCGGCCAATTGACCGATATCGTCGATCGTGCTGATCGAAATGATCTGCGCGCGACGGACCTGGGCCAGGATCACGGAATAGGCCGTCTGGAACATATAGGCCTTGGCGTTGCGGATCGCCTCCACGCTCTCAAGGCTCGCCAAGATCGCATAGGTCTCCTGAACGATGTCGTCCAAGTCGATGCCGCGCAATCGCTTGCCGGCGAGCCAACGGCGAAGGGCGGGCTCATGGGGCAAGGCATGTCGGGCCAGCCACAGGGCGCGTTCGTCGGAAACTTGCGTCATTGCGCCTCGGGCGTCGCTGAATTCAAAGCGGCCTGACATTATTACGGCGTATTCGGCGAATCCGTCCAGCATCTCACCGCGCGCGTGCATGCTGCGGATAACGTCCGGCGAGCCGTGATCCTTCAATTCAAGAGGATTTCCAAGCCGTCATAGGCCGGCTCGACGCCGCGCGGCAACCGGCGGGCCAGTTCACGATAATCCAGATCGATATGCAAATTGGTCAGGATCGCCCGCTCGGGCCGAACCCGGTCGATCCAGGCCAAGGCCTGGTCGACGGTGGCGTGGGTCGGATGCGGCGTGTAGCGCAACGCGTCGACAATCCAGACCTTGACGCCCGCCAAGACGTCGAACGCGTTGTCGGGCAAGCCGACCACGTCGCTGGAATAGGCCAGATCACCGAAACGGTAGCCGACCGAGCGGATATCCCCATGGTCCTGATCGAAGGCGATCACGGGAACGACGCCGGACGGGCCGTCTATGGTCCACGGGCTGGCCAACGCCGGCAATGGGAGACTGTCGCAAATGGCCGGATAGCCCCGCTCTCCCTCGAAAATATAGCCGAAGCGGCGATGCAGATTGGCTCGCGTATGGGCGTCCATATAGCAAGGCGTGCGTCGCCGCCCGTGCAGGTAGAAGGCGCGCAGATCGTCGATGCCGTGGGTCTGATCGGCGTGATCGTGGGTGTAGAGCACCGCGTCGATCCGGCGAACGTCGGCCGCGGCGGCCTGGGTGCGGAAATCAGGCGAGGTGTCCACGACCACCGTGGTTTCGTGTTCCGGCCCAAGCGGCGATCTGCGGCGCACCAGCAGCGAACAGCGGCTGCGCCGATTGCGCGGATCGGAAGGTTCGCAGGCGCCCCAATTTCCGTCCGCGCGCGGCACGCCGCCCGAAGAACCGCTGCCGAGGATCACGAACTGCGTGGCGCCGGTCATGAAGCGAGACTTTTCGCGCCCGCGCGGGGAATCGTGTGGAACAGTGCGAAGAAGGCGTCCTCGGTCCGCTGCTCGGCCTCCGCCACGCTCCAGCCGCGGATCTCCGCCAGCTTGGCCAGGACGTACCCGACATAGGCCGGCTCATTGCGGCGTCCACGGAACGGAACCGGCGCCAGATAGGGGCAATCGGTCTCAACGATCATTCTGTCCGCGGGCATGTCGGCGATCACCGCCCGCACCTCGTCGGCCGCCTTGAAGGTCGCAATTCCCGACACCGAAAACCACGCGCCGAGCGCCGCCGCGCGCCGCGCCAACTCAGGACCGGAGGTGTAGCAATGCATGAGGAGCTTGAATGGCGCCTTGGCATGTTCTTCCTCCAGAATCTGAGCCATGACCTCGTCGGCCAACCGCGTGTGGGTTACCAGGGGCAGGGCCGTGCGCTGCGCGGCGTGAACATGGGCGCGAAACACCTGAGCCTGCACATCTCGGGGCGAAAGGTCGTAGTGGAAATCCAGCCCGCACTCACCGATGCCCACGACCTTGGGCCGCGCCGCCAACCGCTCCAGAGTCGTAGCGGCCAGTTCAGGATTCTCCTTGGCCTCGTGCGGATGGGTTCCCACGGTGCACCAGATATCCTCATGCGCCATCGCCAGGGCGTGGACCGCCTCGAAGGACGAGACCTTGTCGCAAATGGTCACCATCAAGCCCACGCCCGCTTGACGCGCGCGCGCGATCACCGCCTCCACGTCATGCGCGAACTGGGGAGCGTGCAGATTGACATGGCTGTCGATCAGCATCGCTTCAGACCCTTGCCGCCGCCCGCAGCCGGCCGATCGCCGTAAACAGAACATCGGCCCGGTCCAGATTGACCGCTTCCGCCTCCGAAGGCGCCGCCTCGATCTGTTCCCAGGCCTGGGCCCACTGCTCAATCTCGGCTGAAGGGCGCTCGGCCTGCGCTGCGCGCACAGCCATGTCGCGGATTTGGTCGGACATGCGCTCGAATAACAGTTCGAACCGCTTCTGACCCTCGGTCCCGCGGAAGCTGTCGGCCAGGGCCAGCAGCGCCGCCTCGTCGGTTTGCGGCAGGCGACTCAAGATCTCGTGGGCCATTTCGTCGGCCTCCAGGGCGCCCGCCTGGGCCAGATAGAGGGCGCGGCCCGGCCCGCCCTTGGCCATCCGCGCCAGCCGTTGGCGATCGTCGGCCGCCAGGCTGGTATGTACGCTCAGGAACTCGGCGACGCGCTCATCGCTCCAAGGAGCGAAGGCCAGGCGCAGGCAGCGCGAGCGAATCGTGGCGATCAGGCCGCCCGGCCGGTGAGCGACCAGGAAAAGGACGCCCCTGGACGGGGGCTCTTCCAGAGTCTTGAGCAAGGCGTTGGCGGCGTTGATGTTCAGATCGTCGGCCGCGTCCACGATGGCCACCCGATAGGGCGCGGCGGCCGGCGCCTTGGAAAAGAACTCCGGCAGTCGGCGCACCTCCTCCACCGGGATGGACTTGCGCGCCTTGCCGTCCTCGGAGGCGCGCTCCAGCACCAGCAAGTCCGGATGAGAGCGGGAGGCAATCTGACGGCTGACCGGATCGTCCGGGGCCGCGCCCAGCAGACCGTATGTCGGATCGGGTCTCGCGCCCAGCAGACGCCGCGCGGCGCGATAGGCGAAGGTGGCCTTGCCGACGCCTTCGGGGCCGGTCAGAAGCCAGGCGTGATGCAGCCTGCCCCGTTCCAGGGCCGTCAGGAACGCGGCCTCCGCCGCCTGTCCGCCGTCATAGGCGAACATCTCGCGCGGGTGCGCCGCTTCCGGGCCCGAGGACGGCGCGCTCACAGCAGCCGCTCGCCGACCGCGGCCCACACCGCTCGCGCCACCTGAGCGACGCCAGGCGCCGCATCGATCAGGACGCAACGGCCCGGTTCGGCGCGGGCGATCGCCTGAAAGCGCTCGCGCAGGCGGGCATGGAAGGCAAGCCCCTTGGCCTCGAAACGCGCCTCCTCCCCGCCCCGTCCCTCGGCGCGGGCGAGACCGACCTCCGGCGGCAGATCGAAGATCAAGGTGAGGTCAGCCTTGAGATCGCCCAGAACCGCCGCCTCCAAGGCGGCGATCAGGCTTTCTGGCGCCCCGCCCGCCGCGCCCTGATAGGCGCGGGTGGAATTGGCGAAGCGATCGCAGATCACCCAGGCGCCGCGCGCCAGGGCCGGACGGATCGTCCGCTCGATATGATCGCAGCGCGCGGCGTAAAGCAGCAAGGTTTCGGCGGTGGCAGACCAACGGTCGGCCTCGCCGGTCACCAGCAGGGTTCGAATAGCTTCCGCGCCCGACGATCCGCCGGGCTCGCGCGTGGCCACGGCTTCAATTCCGGCCTGCGCCAAGCGATCGACGAGCCTGCGGACCTGAGTGGACTTGCCGGCCCCCTCCCCGCCTTCGAACGTGATGAACCGGCCGTGCGTCACAGCCTTCACATTGTCCGGATCGTTCCGCCGCGCAAGCGCCCACGCGAATTTCGTCTACTGAACCAGCATCACCTTGTAGAGGGTGTGGCCCGCTTGCTCGACCGGCACGATCTGGGTCTGGCCTTCCATGGCGGCGGCGGCCCGTTCGGCGTTGGCGCGGCTGGAAAAGGCGCCCGCCTGGACAGTGGAAGACGGGGCGGAGACAGGCGCGGCGGGCGGCGGTGCGGCGGGCGATGAATTGGCCAGCTCGTCGAGGAGACTATCGATGTCTGAGGCCGATTGCGGGGTCTCGTCGGGCGGCGCCTGGGCAGGAGCCGCCGCCGGCTTGGCGACGCCGGCTTGGCGCCGTCACGGCAGGCGCCGGCGCGGTGTTCCAGGTCATGGTGCTGGGCGAGGCCTGCAGAGGTCGATCTTCGATCTCCGAGCCCAGCAAGGCCCCGCCGGCCGCCGCGACCTGCACGGAAGAGTCATTTGTCCACGCCTTTGCGGCTGAGCCGGCGCGGCTTTGGCCTGATAAAGCACGGCGCCGCCGGGGACATCCGGCGCCGGCCCGACGTAGCGCACCCGCACCTGGGTGACGCCCTTGCCGTAATAGCCCAACTCGATCGCCGCCTCCTTGGACATGTCGATCAGCCGGTCGCCCACGAATGGTCCGCGATCGTTCACACGCACCACCATCTTGCGACCGTTTTCCAGGTTGGTCACCTCGACCAGACAAGGCAGCGGCAGGGTCTTGTGCGCCGCCGTGGGGATGTTCATGTCGAACACCTCGCCGTCGGCTGTGTAGTGGTTGTGGAATTTCTCGCCGTACCAGGAGGCCGTGCCGATCTCGTCGTAGTCCGGCTGCTCGGCTGGGTAATACCAGCGGCCATTGATCTCGTAGGGCTTGCCTACGTGATAGCCTGAATACTTGGAGGGGGGTTTGTCGCCGGTCTCGGGCGCGCCCTCGCCGTACCCGCCGCCATAGCTTCGCGAGGACATGGGATAGCGCGGCCCCACGCTCGCGCACGCGGCGAGGCTGAGCCCCGCCAAGGCCAGAACAGCCCCGCGGGTAATGCCGGCGGCGTTCGACGCCCCCATCCCGTTGCTCCGAATTCTTCAGGCGATCCGGAGTGTACGCGGCGGGATTTGAGTTTCGGTTAAGCCACTACCGATGCGGCGAAGGCGTAATCGAGCGCCTGTGACGGTAAGAATGGTGCGCGCCCGGACGCTGGTGGTCTAAATCGTGTGCGCTCCTACTATCGGACTCGCCATGCGATCTGCGGTCGGGCATGGTTTGAGCGCGGTCCCGAGCGGACCCACCAATAAATGCCGAAGATGCGGGCTTTCGCAACCGCGCCGGCAAAGGGATTCGGGAGGAAGCGGATGGATTCGCAAGGTGCATATCACCGGCGTCGAGGGGCGGCGCTCGCGATGGGGGCGGCGCTCGCCGCGGTGCTGCTGGCCGGAACGGCCGCGGCGCAGGCGCGCTACGAGACGCGCCTGTCTTCCGTGGCCGATGACCTGTCCACGCGCGACAATGTTCTCGGCGAAGGCCGCGCGCGGGCGAGCCTCGAAGGCGATCAGCTCACTGTTTCGGGCGAATATAAGGGCCTGCCCTCCAATGCGACCGGCGCGGAGTTGCGCCAGGGCTACGCCATCGGCGCGCCGAGCGATCAGGTGGTCGGACCGCTGCAGGTGTCGGGCGGTCAGCAAGGGACGCTGTCGGGGACGCTCAAACTGACCAAGAGCCAGCTTACCGCCATGAAGGCCGGCTGGATGTATGTGCAAATCAAGAGCGAGAAAGCGCCGGACGGCAATCTGTGGGGCTGGCTTCTGCCGCCCCGGACGCCCGGCCAATAAGGGGAGGACACCATGAATCACCGCTATTCAGCGCCGGCCGCCCTCGCCCTTTCGGCCTTGATCGGCTCGGCCGCCTTCGCCCAAACCCCCGCCCCTGGCGTTTACACCGACGCCCAGGCGCAAGCCGGCCGAGCGATCTACGCGCAGTCCTGCTCGGGCTGCCACCAGCCCGGTCTCAACGGCTATAACGAAGCCCTGCCCCTCAAGGGAACGGCCTTCCTGAGCAACTGGCGCGACCGACCGATCGGGGCGCTCTACAACTTCACCACCAAGACCATGCCCGTGGGCTCCGCGGGCAGTCTCAGCCCCGACGCCTACGCCGCCGTGATCGCGTACATCCTGCAAGCCAACGGCGCCAAGCCGGGCGCCGAACCCCTGGCGGCCGACGCACGCGATGCTGATCGGCGCGGTTGCCGACGGCAGCCCGGCGCCGGGCTTCCAGATCGCCTCGGCGGCGCCGGCGCATGCGGCGGCGGGCCCAACCACCCGGCTCGACCCGCTAGCGGCGGCGCAGGCGGCCCAGGCCGGCCGCAAGGGCCTGGATGTCAAGGGGACCGTGCCCAACTACCGGCCGGTGACCGACGCCATGCTGCGCGACCCCTCGCCGGGCGACTGGCTGATGTTCCGCCGCATCTATAAGGGCTGGAGCTCAAGCCCCCTGAACCAGATCACCACCGACAACGTCTCCAAGCTGCAGCTGAAGTGGAGCTGGGCGATGAACGAGAGCGGGGCCGTGGAGGTCACGCCCATCGTGCACGACGGGATCATGTTCCTGTCCAACACCAGCAACACCGTGCAAGCCCTTGATGCGCGCACCGGAGAGTTGATCTGGGAGAACCGCCTCGGGCCCGCCTTCCACCGTGCTCTACGGCGCGACCCGCAGCTTGGCGCTGTACGACGACAAGGTGTTCGTCGCCACCACCGATGCACGCCTTTACGCCCTGAGCGCCAAGACCGGCGAGGTGGTCTGGTCGCAGGATTTGGCGCCACGCAACCAGGGCTACACCGCCAGCGGCGGGGTGATGGCCATCAACGGCAAGATCCTGTCGGGCATGACCGGGTGCAACCGCTTCGCCGCGGGCGGCTGCTACATCAGCGCCTGGGATGCTGAAACCGGCAAGCTGGATTGGAAATTCCTCACGGCGGCGCAGACCGGCACGCCGGGCGGCGACACCTGGAACGGTCTGCCGGACTATGACCGGGCGGGCGGGGAGACCTGGGTCGCGGGCTCCTACGATCCGGACCTAAACCTGACCTATTGGGGCACGGCCCAGGCCAAGCCCTGGATGCGCGCCAGCCGCAAGTCCGGCAATGGCGCGGCCCTTTACAGCTCCTCAACCCTGGCCCTGAATCCCGACACCGGCCAACTGAAGTGGTATTATTCCCATGCTCCGGGGGAATCCCTGGACCTGGACGAGGTGTTCGAGCGGGTCCTGCTGGATGTGGACGGCCGCAAGGACGTGTTCACCGCCGGCAAGACCGGCATCCTGTGGAAGCTCGACCGCACCAACGGCAAGTTCCTCGGCTACCACGAGATGGTGCTGCAGAACGTCTATGACCATATCGATCCGGTGACGGGCGAGCCGCATTACCGGCCCGACATCATCAATCAGAAAACCGGCGAATGGGTGGCCAACTGCCCAAGCCAGGAAGGCGGCCACAACTGGCAGGCCATGAGCTACAACCCTGGCGCCGATCTGTTGATCGTTCCGCTCAGCCAAAGCTGCAGCATGATGAACGGGCGGGACATGGACCTGGCCGAAGGCAAATCCTCCAGCGCCGGCGCCGCCATCCGCGTTTATGAAATGCCGGGCACCGACGGCAAGATGGGCAAGCTCGCCGCCTATGATCCCAAGACCCTGAAAGAGGTCTGGTCGTTCGAGCAGCGCGCGCCGTTCCTAACGGCGGTGCTGTCCACCGCCGGCAACGTGGCCTTCGTCGGCGACTACGACCGCTGGTTCAAGGCGGTGGACGTGCGCACCGGCAAGCTGCTGTGGCAGGTTCGCCTGGGCAACACGGTGCAGGGCTATCCGGTGACCTTCGCCATCGACGGCAAGCAGTATGTGGCCGTCACCACCGGCATCGGCGGCGGCAGCCCGGAGAACATGCCCATCACCATCCTGACCGAGGTGCACCGGCCCGCCAACGGTCAGGCGATCTATGTGTTCGCCCTGCCTGACGCGCCTTAGGCGCGCCTCCTCGGTTACGCGAGCGTCGCACTGACGCTCGCGACTTCCGTTCGACGGTTGACGCCGCTATAGGGCTGCTGCTTGGGGGCTTCGCGGTCCCGACGGGGACGGGTGGCCGAGTGGTTTAAGGCAGCGGTCTTGAAAACCGCCGTGGGTGCGAGCCCACCGTGAGTTCGAATCTCACCCCGTCCGCCAACATCGCAAAGCCTGTCCTTTCACTTCACCGCCTGATCAGAAATCCCGTCCAGCGCGAATTCTGGCGCCGGTTTTGCGGCGCGTCCTGTGTCCTGTCCCCTCTTGAGACATGGACGCAGTGAGGCCAAGCATGACCATCCGCGTCGACCTGTTGCATCCGCGCGAACTTGATGAGGACGATGCCCGCGCGTGGAGCGCGCTGCAGCGTCAGGTCGGCGCCTTTTCCAGTCCCCTGCTAGGCCCTCATTTCTCTCGCGCCGTTGGCGTGGTGCGCGAGGACGCGCGCGTGGCGATCTGGCGCGAGCAGGGCAAGGCATTGGCATTCCTGCCCTTCCATAACCGTCCTAGCGGCTTCGCGCGCCCGATCGGCGCGCCTTTTTCGGACTTGCAAGGCCTGGTCAGCGCCCCGGACGCCGACATCGACGGCGGTGACCTACTGCAGGCGGCCGGCCTGCGCGCCTTGAAAGTGAACGGCCTGATCGATCCGTTCGGCGCGCTGGTCTCAGGGCCACAAACCGAGACCTATAGCCGGCGCATTGTCCTGAATGGGGACGCGAAGTCCTATCTCCAGCAAGTGCGCGCGCAAAGCCGCAACGGCGCCAAGAACTTCAAGCGCTATTCGCAGCGGCTAAATCAGGATTTCGGCGCGCTGCGCATGAGCGCGCCGGACATGGACCGCGCCGCCATGGAACGCCTGTTCGCCTGGAAGTCCGCCCAGCTTCGCTCCACCGGCCTGCACGATGTCCTGGCGGTGGATTGGATCAAGACCCTGATGCGCCGGCTGTTCGAGATCCGCCGGCACGGCTTCGAGGGCCTGATGATGAGCCTCTACGCCGGCGATCGGCACGTGGCGGGGCAATTCGGCGTTCGCCTGAACGGCCATTTCCATCCCTGGATCGGCGCCATGGACCCAGAACTGCGCCCCTACAGCCCTGGCGTGGTGTTCCAGTGGCATGCCATCGCGGCGATGCCGGCGTTGGACCTCGACATTTTTGAACTGGGCGTGGGCGGCGAGCACTGGAAACGAATGTTTTCGCTGGAGTCCCTTTCCGTGCGTACGGGCCTGGCGACCGCTTCAGGCCCCGCCGGCAGGGCCACGGCCACCCAGGAACGCCTGTATGACTGGCCGGCCCACAGGGTCGAGCCACTCGGCCGTTTTCGCCGGCGGCTGGACCATATCGCGGCGACGGAGTTGACCCTCGCCGGACGCGCGCGCGGCGTTATCAGCGCCTTGGCCAATTACGAAAAACGCAACGCCGCCCGTCACGCGGGCCCGGCAGGAGACAAGGGATGAACCCCGCGATGGACACGGTGATCAGCGACTGGAGCCCTAAGAAGGCGGCCGAGTTCGGCCGGCAAACCCTGCAGTTCCGCCATACGCTGCACGAACGGCCGATGTTCTCGGATGAAGCGTTGATCCAGACGCTGGACCGCTATCCTCGCGAGCGGCTCGGCGTGTTCACCATGGGCCACGACCTGGTGGACTGGAGATCCTGGCGGCGGGGGGATGCAGGCAAAATGAGCGGCCGCCAGCTGATGGAGGCGGTGCAGGCCGGCCGGATTCTGGCTGAACCTGCGCGAAACCAACGTCCACCTGCCCGAATACGCCGCGCTTTGCGACGAGATCACACTCGAAAAAGAGCGCCACATCGGAGCCTCGCTGTTGAAGCGGGACCTGGGGCTGCTGATCTCTTCGCCAGGGGCCCTGGTGTTCTATCACCTGGACGTTCCGCTCTCCTCACTGTGGCACATCCGCGGCGACAAGACGGTCTGGTTCTACCCTCGCGCCGAACCCTTTGTCAGCGACGAGACCATAGAGAAGTGCGTCACCAAGGAGGCCGAGGGCCAGTTCGCTTTCCGGCCGGAATGGGATGCGGACGCCCACATGATCGACATGAAGCCGGGCGACATGCTCACCTGGGCGCAGAACCTGCCGCACCGGGTGCAGAACGGCCCCACGGTCAACGTCTCCCTGTCCATGGAGTTCATGACTGCGAGCGCCCTGGCCCGGGCCAATGTCCTTTACGCCAACGCCCAACTGCGCAAACGCTTCGGCGTCAAGCCCAAGGTGCAGGACCGGTTCGGTCCGCGCTTGCTGGCCAAGCTGGCTTTTGCGCGCGCGATCAAGGCGTCCCAGGCCGGCCGCAATATCTATCGTCCGATCCTGCCCGCGACTTTCGCCCTCGACCCGGCTCAACCGGGCGAGATTCAAGCGCTGTAGACGGACTATTTGAGCCCGACCACGGCGCGGGCTAGTCTGGAGCGGTGCAGACAACCTTGCCGTCCAAGCCGCCCGTCTGGCGACCGTTCCAATCCATCGGCCCCCTGACGCCGTCAGGCGTGGGCCGTGATCTGGCGGCCGGACTGACCCTGGCGGCGATCGCTGTTCCCGAGCAGATGGCCACCGCGCGGCTGGGCGGATTCGCGCCGCAACTTGGCCTTCTTGCCTTTGTCGCCGGATCGCTGGGCTTCGCCGCCTTCGGCTCCAGCCGACAACTGTCAGCTGGAGGGGATTTCCACCATCACCCCGATTTTCGCCGGGGGATTGGCCGCCTTGGCGGCGACGGGCGCGGTCGCCTACGGCCCCGCGGCCGCCCTGCTGGCGATCATGGTCGGGCTGCTGCTGGTCTTGGCGGGCGTCCTGCGCCTGGGATGGATGGCTGATTTGCTGTCCAAGCCGGTGCTGACCGGCTTTCTCGCCGGGATCGCTCTGCATATCGTCCTGTCGCAAGCGCCCGCCCTGCTTGGCCTGGCTGAGGAACAAGGCGACGTCTACCATCGCCTGGCGAGTCTGTGGGGTCAGGCCCACGCGATCCGCCTAGTCCCGCTGGCTATCGGCCTTTGTGTCTTCGGCCTCACCTTCCTGTTCGAGAAGCTTAGCCCGCAAATTCCAGGCGCCCTGATCGCCCTGGCCGCCGCAACAGTCCTGACCGCCGGACTGAAGCTGGAAAACCAGGGCGTGGCTGTCCTGGGCCGGCTCACCGTTAGTCCGCACATTCTCAGCCTTCCCCCGGTGTCGCTGCGGCAAACCCTATCTCTCTTCAGCCTGGCGGTTGTCACGGCCTTGGTCGTAATGGTGCAGACCGCCGCGACGTCGCGCGCTTTCCCGCCCGGCGGCGATCCGGACGTCAATCGCGACTACCTGGGCGTCGGTTTCGCTGGAGTGCTCGCGGGTCTGGCCGGCGCTTTTCCGGTCAACGCCAGTCCGCCGCGGACCGCCGTGGTGTTCCAGGCCGGCGGGCAGTCCCAGCTGTGCGGCCTGGCGGCGGCGGCGCTGGTGGCGGCCCTCGCCCTATTTGGGGCCGATCTGCTTGCGGGCGCGCCGACCTGCGCTCTGGCCGGAGTGCTGCTGTTCGTGGCGCAACGCATCTTCCGCGTCAGGGTGTTCGCCGACTTGATCGGGCCTTCGCCCGCCGAATTCAGCCTAGCGGCGCTGACCGGCCTGCTCATCTTCGTCCTGCCGATCCAGACCGGCGTGGCCATCGGCGTCTTCCTGTCCCTGGCCCACGGCGTATTCACCATCACGCGCACGCAATTGATCGCGTTCGAGCACATGCCTGGCGGGACAATCTGGTGGCCCGCTTCACCTTCAAGCCACGGAGAAACCCTGCCGGGAGTCCTGGTCATGGGCTTTCAAGCCCCTCTGTCTTTTCTCAACGCCTATGTTTTCCGGCGCGCGGTGATGAACGCCATCTCAAGCGCCCCGCCCGGGACGCGCCTGTTCGTGTTGGAGGCGGGCGGCTTGGCGGAGATCGACTACACCGCCTCTGAGGTGCTGCGGGAGGTCATCCAAAGCGCGCGCAAGGCCGAAGTGGATTTCGCGGTCGCGCGTCTGGAATCGGTGCGCGCCCAATCCGCGTTCGATCAATTCGGCGTGACCGAGCAACTGGGCCGAGACCACATATATCAAAGCGTCGACGCGGCCGTTCAGGCGCTCGCCGGTCCCCTTCAACGGTCGGCGCACTGACCGCCGCTTGAGTCCTCGGGTCTCGGCGCCTCGAATGCTCGCCGCGACGATGTGGCGCATGCGACGCCCCGCCGCTCCCGCCAGATCGCCGAAGCGGCGACCGTCACCCATGGAGCATACGAACGGGCCTGAACACCGAGGATCATCCGAGAACGTTGTTCCGTCATTGGTCCGCCCAGCCACAGACATGGAACGCCGCCTCGACCTTAAGTAGCAATTTTGCGTTAAATTCCTGAAATACAAATGGAAAATAAATCCCAACTCTACAAACACAAACTCCGCATAAAACTGATACTTTTTGAAATATTTTTGCAATATTACTGATAAGTGGAATATTTACTTGGTTTTCGCTTCCATTTTCGGAATACGGATAAACAGTATTAGTGTGACAATTCATCGCAGTCGGACACCCGTCGACGGCATTACCGATGACTTCTGCTGCCTTCTGTCCAATTGTCCCCCACATCGAAGGGGTGTAAGCGCGGCTCATCTTAAGGGAACACCACTGAATGGTTGCGACAGAACTCAACGGCCCAATCCGATCGATCTGCATGTGGGAAGCCGCATACGTTTGCGCCGCAAGGTGCTGGGAGTCAGCCAGGAAAGTCTGGCGGCCGACCTCGGATTGACCTTCCAGCAAATCCAGAAATACGAGCGCGGCACCAACAGGGTCAGCGCATCGAAACTGTACGAGATCGCGCGAAGCCTTCAGACCACCACTTCCTATTTCTTTGACGGCTTCGTAGACCCCCACTCGGGCAAGGCGCAGTCGCCCGAATACGTGGAAGAGAAAGCCGCGGTTGATTTCCTGATGACTCCTGAAGGCCTAGAGATGGCGGCCTTGTTCCCCAAGATTCCCAAGGGAAAAATGCGTCGCCGCGTGTTGGACCTCGTGCGCGCCATGAGTGAGGAAGTCGACTGATCGCAGGATGGGTTGATGATACCCGTCGAGCGTTCGCAGCGACGACATTTTTGATCCATATCCAGGCCGGCGCGTTTGCGTCATGAGACCTTGACAGTTGCGGGCCAAATTTGGCCCAAAACCGGCATCAGAGTCTGCCGATCAGGAGGCGTTCATGACCTACGACAGCCCATCTCGCACTCGTTTCGGCGCGGGACTTTGCGCCGTGCTAGCGCTGCTCACGGCCTTTCCGCCAGCCGCGCTCGCCCAGTCGGCCGGCTACGGCCCACCGCCGGATTATAGCGGCCCTCCTCCCGGTTACGGTCCGCCGCCCGGCTATGACGGCCAGGCGCCCGACCAGGGGCCTCCCCCTCCGGCTGGTTACGGCGATCAGGACCGCCAGCAGGATCAAAGCGAACAAGCGCGGCAGGAAGCGCGCGCCTATGCCGACGCCCAGGAGCGCTGGGCGGCCGAGAACTGCATCCATCAAGCGCAAGACCGCGCGGTGGCGGGCACCGTGATCGGCGGCATTCTCGGCGCCGTGATCGGCTCCAATATCGGTCGCGGCGGCGGTCGCACCGGCGGCGCCATCATCGGCGGCGTGGCCGGCGCCATGGCCGGCAACGCCCTGGCAAGGGACTCCGGCGGCGGCGTCTGCCCGCAGGGCTATTTCGTGCGGCCCGGCGCGCCGGTGTTCGTCCCGCCGCCGTACGTCGTCTATGCGGCGCCGGTCGAGTACAATCCTTGGATTTGGTACGGTGGCCGCTGGGTCTACCGGCCCTATCCCTACTTCCACTATTATCGGCGCTATCACCGCTGAGACAGGCCGAGCGCCGGCCCGGACCCTGTTTATCCCTGCTGACTTGAAGCAAGTCAGTCGGGAGAGGGGCTAGGCCGGCGCCCATTTTTCGCCTTCCGAGACCGCCCTTGACCGGGTACGGAGACCGACGAGGTCAGCCGGCTTTGTCCATGGACACCCCCTCCGCCGCGTGTTTAAATTCTCTTAACAAGCGTAAGAATCAGGGGTCGAAGCTCCCCCATCGGGGTTGGTGATGTCTGCCTTGATTGACGTACGACCAGGATCCGGCCGGCGTGTGGGCCGCGTCGTAGGTCGGAAACAACCCGAGTTGGCCCGGCCGGACGCGGTTTTTTGAATTTCTGGGTAGGGCTCAATGAAGCTGATTGGCATCGGAAGCGGAAAAACGAGAGGCGAAGACGGCAAGGGAGTCGGCCGCGAGTTTGTCGTCGATCCTGGCGGCCTCCTCGTCCGACAAGCCGGAAATCAAGGCCAGACCAGAAATCAAGAAGGAGCCGGATGTCCTGGGCCAGACCTTTGAGCGGATGGCCGGTTCCTTCGACCACATCTCCGCCGCCCTGGGGACCGTTCGCTCCATTGAAAGCCTGGTGGCCGACACGCGCCGGGCCATGGAGGGCGAATTCGCCGAACGCCGCAAAGACCAGGGCGAGTTGGCCGCGCTGAGGGTGATCGCCGAGCAGGCGCCGCTGGACCTCGCCGCCGCGCGCCAGAGCGAGGCTGCGGCCAAGGCCAAGCTTTCCGACGTCACCTCGGAGTTGGAGAGCCTTCGAGTTCGCGCACGCTTCGATGGACACCCGCGCGCGGGAAGCCGAGAACGAAGCCGAACACCTCAAGGCCACACTCGGATCTGAGCGCAAGGCCGCCGCCGAACTGGTGCAATCGGTCGAAAAACTCGGCGCCCAAGCCCTACATCTGGAAGCAGATCTGGCCCAGGCCGAGGCGCAGATCCAGACGCTGGAAACTCGCAGCCGCGACGCGGAGGCCAATTTCTCGGCCGCTGAACGTGCGCGCGGCTTGATCGAGGCCGACCTCGCCGCCCTGACCCGTCGTTATGAGCAGGCCGCCGAGGAACTTCTGCGCAGCCAACGCCGCGTGGCGGAGTTGGAAGCGTCGTTTTCCACGGAAAAGACGCGCACTGCGGCCTTGGAGAGCGAGCTTTCGGCGAGCCGGGAGGACGCCGCCAAACTGGGCCGTCAACTCGATCAGCAAATGGAGGCCGCCGCCTCTCAATCGCAGCTGTCCAGCAGTCGGATGGAGACCCTGCAGGCGCGCAGCGATCGCCAGGAAGAGCAAATCAGCGAGCTGGCCCGCCTGGTCGACGATTTGACCGCGCGCGAGCGCAACGCCACGCGTGAAACGGCCGAAGCCAAGCTCATGCGCGAGCGGGCTGAAGACCGGGCGCGTTTGGCTCAGCAGAAGCTCGTCGAATTGGAAAAGGAAGCCGCCGTCGCCTTCACTGCCCGCCAGGCCGCCGTCGCCCGCGCCGACGAACTGACTCGCGCTCAGCAGCTCAAGCAGGCGGAATTGGATCGGCTCTCGGAGCGCGAGACCGCCATGCGCCAAACCATGCAACAACTGGAGCAGCGCCTGGCCGGCGAAAGAACCGCCGCGGAAGCGCGCATCGGAGAACTTGTCGCCCAACTGGAACGCGAGCGCAGCGAACGGGCCGTGGCCGAAGGCTCGCTGGAAGCCGTCCGCAAGGACCGCACCGCGGCTCTCGCGCGACTGGCGCGCTACGACGCCGGTCTGGACGAATCCGATGAGGCGTCCGGCGCGGATAGCGCCAAGGCCGGCTGATCAGCTTATTGCTGGATCGGGCTAGATGTGAGCTCTAAGGCTTGCCGGGCGCCTCGCGCGCCCAGGCCGTGTCGACCGCGCCTTGAAGCCCGCCGGTCAGGCCGCGACGATCGAGAGCCACGCCTTCGATATTGACCTCTGCGCCTTGCAGCAGGCGCGGGTGGATGGTGACCCCGACTTGGTAGATCGCGGCGTCGGTCAAGACGGCGCCGTCCTGCACGAAGGTCGTGTAGATTCCCACCGGCAAGTCCTGCTCGGAGCCGTTGTCGGCCGCGCCGTGGAGCGCCCGTTTCAAGCCGTCCGCGAACCAGCCCACCTCGACACGGCCTTCGCCGGTCGTCTGGACAGGACCGCCGCGGACCGCGGACGGAAAATAGAACACCTGGCTTTGCACCACCTGGTTGGGATTAACCGGCGTCAGGCGAATGCGTCCGCCCTCCCCGTCGCCCTTAAGAATGAGCACCGATTGGGACTGAGCGCGCTGCTGCGCCTCGCGGGCGGCCTCCTGCTTGTCTCGATCGCGATCGGCGCAGGAGACATAAAGACCCAGGCCCGCAATGATCACGCCGATCAAGGCCACCGCCTCTCCCAGGCGGATGGGCAATTGCAGACGTCGTTTGCGCGCCGCTTCGCCCTCTTCGCCGTTCATCGCCATCCCGTTCAAGCTCCGCCGTCCGCGATATCCCGCGGGGCAGCTTAGCGCAAGACGGAGGGGCGGACCCCCGCGCTCTATTGCGCGGGAGGCGGCGTTGAATCAGCCGAGGGCTGGGCCGACGAAGGTTCGGGCGCTGGAGCGGTTTGTTCCGCGGGCGCGGAAACGGCCGGAGGCGTTGGAGCCGTCGGCGCGGGGATGGACGCGGCCGGCGCGCTGGTGTTCGGTACAGGCGCCGCCGGCAGGACCGGGGAAACCGCAGTCGGCGACGGCGCCTCAGCCGCGCGTGACATTCGGTGAGCGGAGGTGGTCGGTTGCACGGGCTTAGGCCCAGCGGCGTGCCGGTTGACGACAGGCGGAGCAGCCAAGGGCGCCGGAGCGCTCGAAGCAGACATGGTGACGGCTGTGTGAGGCGCTGGCGTCGGTGCAGCGGCCTGGGGCGGAACAGGCTGGATGGGCGCCGCGGCGCCCTTGTTCGACTCTCCGCTTCCCGCCTGACTGGCGGCGTAGACCAAAGCGGCCAGCACAAGGAGACCCGCAGGCAATGTCAGCCATGACAGGCGCAAACCTCCACCGCTATGCTGGAGGCGCTCAAACGCCGGGGTCGCGGCGAAGGGCGGAGATTCGGCGGCCTTAGGCGCTTCGGCGGAGCGGGCGGCGGCTGTCCTTCGCGCCGGCTTGCGGGGCGCGCGCGGGGTATCCGAAGTGAGATTGAGCGTCGTCATGGGGTTTACCAAAACTATTGAACCTGCGACTCCCAACGCACCGATCAAAATTCAGGTTCCAGAATCTCAACGTCTGCTTTCCACGCACGGCTCTCGAAAATGTGATAATTGACGAATACAATCAATTTTTCCTATTTGTCCTGTCACCCCTGATGTATCTGAATAAATAATTTCGTTTAGATTGATCGCTCAAAAATTATGCCGGATACTGACAGAGGTGAATTTTATCTCGTCGACGCCCGCGGCCACCGTTGCCCCGTGCCGACGTTGCGCCTGCAGCGAGCCCTGGCCCGGGTCGCACCGGGACGGGTTGTGCGTTTACTGGCGGACGACCCCATGGCCAGGATTGACGTGCCCCATTTCCTCGCCAGCCTCGACTGCCGCTTGCTGACACTCACCGACGACGCCGGGGTGCTCATTTTCGACGTGACCAAAGAGCGTTAGGCCAAGCGGCGGTCTGGAGACCGGCGCCGGGTCTGGTATGGTGCGTACGATTCCCTCCGCCCTCGCGAAGGTTTGCCCAAGGTGCGTTTGTGACGCTCAATGCCCGGATTCTGATCCTTGCGCGCGACGACCGTCTGGCCGGGCCGTTGGCCGAGGGGCTGGACCGTTTGGGCTGGCGCACCGTCACCGCCCGAGGGCCCTACGCCGCCATCGCCGCCCTCGGCGATCTGCAGATTGAAGCGGCCATCGTCGATGTGGCCAGCTATGGCGAGGAAGCCCTGGGCATGGCCCGGCGACTGAAGGCCTCCTGTGGTCCGCGCCGACTGCCGGTGATCGCCATCGGCGAACCGAACCCGGACCTGGAGACATGGTCCTTTGATCTGACCCTGGCGCCGCCTCTGCATCCAGCCCAGGCGGCGCTGCGGCTGGAATTGCTGGTGCGGGGCGCCGTGGCCGAGGAAGAGTTCGAACTGCGGCTGGAAACCTTCGCCGACCGGGGTCGACGGCTGGACTTGCCCGACGAGCAGACCGGTCCATATCGGGTGCTGGCGGTCGGTGAACCGGCGCCTCAGTTCCTGGCCCTGTCCAACGCCCTGACCCGCAGCGGCGCGGAAGTGGTCGGCGCCTTCACCGCCTACACGGCCTTTGACTATCTTCACGAACGACCGTTCGACGCAGTGGTGCTTTGGGCCGGCGACAACGATTCCGAGGCCCTATCCATCGCCGCAGGCATGAGGCGCAATACGCGCCTGTATCACATCCCCACCCTGCTCTATCTGCAGGCCGAGGCGCTGGTGACCCTGGCGGAGGTGTTTCACCGCGGCATCTCCGATGTGGCCTCGCCCGACACGCCCGAGGTGGAGACCGCCAAACGAGTGATCGAGTTGGCGCGCGCGCATCGCCGCCAGAGCGCCATCCGCGCGGCGCTGGAAAAGGCGCGCAGCTCGGGACTGATGGACGCCGCCACCGGCCTGTTCACCCGGGACCTGTTCGCCGCCCATCTGGTGCGCCTGACCCAGGCCGCGCGCGTGCGCAACCGCCCCCTGTCCGTCTGCGTCCTGAAGCTCACTGAACGGGCCGACCTCAAACCCCTGCGCGACGGCGGCTGGATCGACCGGGCCATTCCGCAGATCGGCTCGATGATCGGCCGACTGGTGCGCGCGGAGGACACGGCCGCGCGTCTGGGTCCGGAACTGTTCGCCCTGGCCCTGCCTTCGACCACCCAGCACGCCGCGCGGGCCGCCGCGGAACGGATTTCGGCCGTGATCGGCTGCACCGCCTTTGAAGCGGGTGACACCCGGCCGCCCTTCGTGGTGGAGTTCGATATCGGCGTGGCCGAGCTCGAGCCCGGCGAAAGCGCGGCCAAGGCGCTGGAGCGCGCCGCCGCCAGGGCTCAGCAGGCCAAGGCAAGCTAAACCCCGTGATCGAGCTGGAGCGCACCTTCGATCCGGTCCGCCTCAGCGTCCTGCGGGCGGTCCTGGCGGAGGCCGAGATTGAAAACGTCGTGTTCGACGCTGGCGCCGGCGGTCTGTGGCAGGGCGCCATTCCCTCGCGCCTGATGGTCCGCGACGACGACCTGGAACTGGCCAAACGCGCTCTGGCGGCGGCGGGGATCGAACCGGCCTGATCCCCCCTAGCGGCGAAGGTGAGCCGCGTCAGACCGACTTCGACATCGGCGCCGCCGCGTCGTCGACGGACAGCTTGGCCAGCTGAGCCAGGATTTGTTCGGCCGCCGCCAGGCGCTGGTCCGGCTTGTCCCACTCGCCCTTGACCACCACCTTGGCGTCCGGCCGCAGTCGCCAGAAGGCCTGGTTCTTCTGCACCAGGGCGACAAGGCCCGCGGGATTGGAGAAACGGTCCTCCCGGAAGGCGACAACGGCGCCCTTGGGGCCCACGTCGATCTTGGCGACATTGGCCTGGCGGCACAGGCCCTTGATGGCCACGACCTTGAGCAGTTGGTCGGCCTCCGGCGGCAGGGGACCGAATTTGTCGATCAACTCGGCGGCGAGGGCTTCGCGGTCCTCGGGCCGTTCGGCTTCGGACAGGCGCCGATACAGCGCCAGGCGCACATTCAGATCGGGAACGTACTCCTCGGGAATCAGGACGGCCGCCCCTGTGTTGATCTGGGGCGACCAGCCGCGCGCCGCCGCCAAGTCCGGTTCGCCCTTCTCACGCAATTCGGCGACCGCGTCCTCCAGCATCTGCTGATAGAGCTCCACGCCGATCTCGCGGATGTGGCCCGATTGTTCCTCGCCCAAGAGATTGCCGCCCCCGCGAATGTCCAGATCGTGCGAGGCCAGTTGGAAGCCCGCGCCCAGGCTGTCCAGCGACTGAAGCACCTTCAGCCGCTTTTCGGCGGACAGGGTCAGGGTCTTGTCCACGGGCGTGGTCAGATAGGCGTAGGCCCGCGCCTTGGCCCGGCCCACGCGGCCGCGCAGCTGATAGAGCTGCGCCAAGCCGAACATGTCGGCGCGATGGATGATCAGGGTGTTGGCGGTGGGTATGTCCAGGCCGGACTCCACGATCGTGGTCGACAACAGAACGTCGTACTGCCCGTCGTAGAAAGCGCTCATGACGTCTTCCAGCTGGCTGGCCGCCATCTGGCCGTGGCCGACCACGAACCTGATCTCCGGGACCTGTTCGCGCAGGAACCTTTCGATCTCAGTCAGGTCGGAGATGCGCGGCACAACGTAATAGGCCTGGCCGCCGCGGTATTTCTCGCGCAACAGCGCTTCGCGAGCCAACACCGGATCGTAAGGCGTGATGTAGGTGCGCACCGCCAGCCGGTCGACGGGCGGGGTGGCGATGATCGACATCTCGCGGATGCCCGACAGCGCCATCTGCAGGGTGCGGGGAATTGGCGTGGCGGTCAGGGTCAGCATGTGCACGTCCGCGCGCAGGGCCTTGAGCTTTTCCTTGTGCTTGACCCCGAAATGCTGCTCCTCGTCGACGATCACCAGACCCAGGTCCCTAAAGCCGACCTGCTCGGACAGCACCGCATGGGTGCCGACCACGATCTCGATCTCGCCTGATTTCAGGCCCGCGCGAGTTTCCGCCGCATCCCTGGCGGGGACCAGCCGCGACAGCTGGCGCACTCTCACAGGCCATCCCTGAAAGCGGTCGGTGAAGGTCTTGAAGTGCTGGCGGGCAAGCAGCGTGGTGGGGCAAACCACCGCTACCTGATGGCCGCTCATGGCCATGACGAAGGCCGCCCGCAGCGCCACCTCGGTCTTGCCGAAGCCCACATCGCCGCAGATCAGCCGATCCATCGGCCGTCCCGCCGCCAGATCGCCCAGGACATCGCCGATGGCGTTCAGCTGGTCGTCGGTTTCCTCATAAGGGAAGCGGGCGCAGAACTCGTCGAACAGGCCATGCGGCGGATCGACCTCGGCAGTGGTTTTAAGCTGACGCGCGGCGGCGATCTTGATCAGCCCCTCGGCCATCTCGCGCAGACGTTCCTTGGCCCGCGCCTTGCGCGCCTGCCAAGCGGCCCCGCCTAGCCGATCCAGCTGTACGTTCTCGCCATCCGAGCCGTAGCGGGTCAGAAGGTCGATGTTTTCCACTGGAAGGAAGAGCTTGGCCTCGCCGCCGTATTGAATCTCCAGGCAGTCGTGCGGAGCGTCCTGCACCTGCAGCGTCTTCAGGCCCTCGTAGCGGCCGATCCCGTGATCGATATGGACCACAAGATCGCCCACCGTCAGGGAAGCGGCCTCGGCCAGGAAATTCTGGGCCCGTCGCCGCCGCCGCGGACGGGCCAACCGGTCGCCCAACAGATCGGTTTCGGAAATGACCGCCAGAGCGTCGGTCTCGAAACCGTTGTCGAGGGGCAGGACAACACGCTGGGGCAGCTTGGGATCGGTGGCCCTGGCCGCCTGCCAGTAAGGCGCGAACGGCATGCGCCCCAAGCCATGGTCGGCCAGCATCGCGCCCAGGCGTTCGGAGGAACCGTCGGTCCAGGAGGCGAACAGCACCCGCTTGCCGGCCTTGGACAGGGTCGCGGCGTGCTCGGCGGCGGCCTCGAACAGATTGACGCTGTCCTGGGCGCGTTCGGCGAAATTCCGCCGGCCGCGGCGCCATGTCGATGACGCTGTCGGTTTCCTCCTGCTGGAAAGGACTGAAGCGCCGTTCAGGATGATCCCCAAGGCGCCGGGCCCATTCCTCGGGCGTCAAGTAGAGATCGACCGGCTCAAGCGCATGGTAGGCGCTCTTGGCGCCCTTGGCCGACTCCGCCCGGGCGCCGTGAGCGTCCTCGATCATGGCCAGGCGTTCGTCGCGCGAATCCACCGCCTGATGATCGAGCGCGATCAGGGCTTGCGAGCCGATGTAGTCGAACAGGCTGTCCAGCCGCTGTAGAACAGCGGCAGCCAGTGCTCCAGTCCCGCTCGTCTGCCGCCTTCGCTCACCGCTGCGTAAAGGGCGTCCTCGCCCGGTGCGCCGAACCGGGCCACGTAGCCCTTGCGGAAGCGGGCGACGGCGTCCGCATCAAGCAGCACCTCGGAGACCGGCAGGAGATCGACGGTCTTTAGCTGCTTGGTCGATCTCTGAGTCTCCGGATCGAAGGCGCGGATCGATTCCAGACTGTCGCCGAACAGGTCCAGCCGCACGGGCTCCTCGGACCCCGGCGCCCACACGTCGATCACCCCGCCGCGGATGGCGAATTCCCCGCGCTCGGCCACGGTCGAGGCCCGCGCATAACCGTTGACGGCGAAATAACGCTCGAGATCGGCGACGTTCACGTCTTGTCCGGCGCGCGCCCGGTAGCTCGCCTGCTTGACCGCCTCTCGGGGGGGGACCCGCTGCAGCAGAGCGTGGGCCGTAGTCACCAGCATGAGGGGCGCGGCGGTCTCCGAGCCTTGGGCTAGGCGGCTGAGAGTCGCCATCCGCTCGGCTGAGATCACCGGCGAGGGGCCCATCCTGTCATAGGGCAGGCAATCCCAGGACGGAAATCGCAGAACCGCCATGTCCGGAGCGAAGAAGCTCAAGGCTCCGGCGAAGGCCGAGGCGCGCGCCGTATCGCGCGCGACAAACACGCACAGCCCGCCTCGAGCGCGGGCGATGTCCGACATCACCAGGGCGTCGAAGCCCTCCGGCGCCGCGGCCAGATCCAGCCGTCCTGGCGCTTGGCTGACGCGCTTGAAATCAATCGACTGGGCCACTGTCAGCCGCCGTGATCGGCGCCCAACGCCGTATGTGCGAAGAAGCGAAAACTGCGGATCAGATCGAGCACGTCTCCCTCGAAGGCTTCCGGCGTGGCCAGGGCGCCGGTGATCCAGCCGTAGATATCCTGATCAGGCTGATCGATCAGCACCTCGAATTCATCCAACTGTTCCTGCGACAGCTGTTCAAGGTGGGCGTCGGCAAACGGCCCGAGTATCAGATCGGCCTCGCGAAAGCCGCGATGCCAAGCCCGGAACCTCAATTTTTTCAGACGCGGATCGTCCATGCCAAATCGCCGGGGATGGAGGGGAAAGAGCCGCCGATATAGAGGTCCGCGCGGGCCGGCGCCAGCCGCGCTATGCTCTGTCCATGCGGCCGCAGATTCTCTTTCCCCTGTTCGCGCCCATCGAGGCTCTGAAAGGCGTCGGACCCAAGATCGCGCCCCTGGTGGAAAAGGCGGCGGGTCCTCTGGTGCGCGACCTGTTGTTCACACTGCCTCATGGCCTGATCCGAAGCCGGGGGCCAGGCGGTCGCCGCCGAACAGGGCCAGGTGCAGACCTTCAAGGTCCGCATCGATGCTCACCAGCCGCCGGCCAGGGCCGGCCTGCCCTATCGCATCCGCGCCTTCGACGACACGGGCTTTGTCACCCTGATCTACTTCAAGGGCGGCGGTCCGCATCTGCTGCGCCAGCACCCTCCGGGATCCGACCGGATCGTCTCAGGCAAGGTTGAGCACTTTGGGGTCGAGACCCAGATCGTGCACCCGGACTATCTGCTGCCCGTCGAGCGCGAGGCGGAAATTCCTCAGATCGAAGCGGTCTATCCCACCACCGCCGGCCTCACCTCGCGCACCCTGCGCAAGCTGGCGCTGGAAGCGCTTGAGCGGGCGCCGCGGCTGGAAGAATGGCAGGACGCCGCGTGGCTGAGGCGGGAGGGCCTGCCGCGCTGGCGCGAAGCGTTGGAGGCTTGCACATCGCCCGACGGAGCGACGGACCTGTCGCCCGAAGCCCCGGCGCGCCGTCGGCTGGCCTATGACGAGCTGTTCGCCCACCAACTGGCCATGGCCCAACGCAAGGCCGAGCGCCGGCGCCAGCCGCGCCCGCCATCCCGTCCAGCTCCATCGCGCGCGCCGTCCGGGCCGCCCTGCCCTTCACCCTCACCGGAGCCCAGACCCGCGCCCTAGCCGAGATCCGCGGCGACCTTCAGTCGGGCGAACGCATGTCGCGCCTGCTGCAGGGCGACGTGGGCGCGGGCAAGACGGTGGTGGCCATGCTGGCCATGGCCGATGCGGCGGCGGCTGGCCTTCAGTCGGTGCTGATGGCGCCCACCGAGATCCTCGCCCGCCAGCACTACGAAACCTTGGCCGAGCCGTTGAAGGCCCAGGGCGTCGGCGTGGTGTTGCTGACAGGACGCGACAAGGGCGCCGGACGGGTCGAAAAGCTGCAGGCCCTGGCCGAGGCCAGGCGGCCGTGGCGGTGGGCACCCACGCCCTGTTCCAGGACGACGTGGCCTACCATCGCCTGGGCCTGACGGTAATCGACGAGCAGCATCGGTTCGGCGTCGCCGACCGCCGACGCCTGGCGGAAAAAGCCGAGACCGCGCACCTTCTGGCCATGTCGGCCACGCCGATTCCGCGCACGCTGGAGCTGACGCTCTACGGCGATCTCGACGTCAGCCGACTGGACGAAAAGCCGGCGGGCAGAAAGCCGGTGGCCACGCGCGCGGTGCCCATGCCCCGCCTTCCAGAGATCATCGAGCGTCTGCGCGTCGCCGTCGCCTCCGGCGCTCAGGCCTTCTGGATCTGTCCGCTGGTGGCGGAATCGGAAGACAGCGATCTGGCCGCCGCCGAGGCGCGCGCGGCGATCCTGACGAAGGTGTTCGGCTCCAAGGTCGGACTGATTCACGGCCGCCTGGCGCCGTCGGCCAAGGATTCGGTCATGACGGAATTCGTGGAAGGGCGCCTGGGGGTGCTGGTGGCCACCACCGTGGTGGAGGTCGGCGTCAATGTGCCCAACGCCACCATCATGGTGATCGAACAGGCCGAGCGGTTCGGTCTGGCGCAATTGCATCAGCTGCGCGGGCGTGTCGGCCGCGGCGTGCGTGAAAGCGCATGCGTGCTGCTGTACGACCCGCCGCTGGGAAAGACCGCCCAGGCCCGCATCGATATCCTGCGGCGCACCGACGACGGCTTCCTCATCGCCGAAAAGGACCTGGAGCTGCGCGGCGGCGGCGATCCCTTGGGCCTGCGTCAAAGCGGCTTTCCCGCCTATCGCCTGGCCGATCCGGTCGCCCACCGGCAGACTGATCGCCACGGCGGCGGACGACGCGCGCCTGCTGCTTCTGCGCGATCCCGGACTGACAAGCGAACGCGGCCGCGCCGTACAGGCGCTCAAGGCGCTGTTCGACTGGACGCCGGGCGCTGCGGACGTGGGGTGAAAAGATCGACGGGGCCGCAGCCCCGCCGACTTGAGATTAGCTTAGCTTGGCCGCGGCCGGCGCGGGCGCCGACGGATGCGGGGCCAGGGACTTCACATAGACGGCGATGGCGTGCTTGTCGGCGGCGTTCAGCTTGCCGGTGCCGTTGACCACCGTGGCCATCTCCCCACCCGTATAGTCGCCGTCGGGCGTCATGCCGCTGTCGAGCAGTTCGGCGATGTCGTCCACCGACCATTTGGCGAGCTTGCCGCCGGGCGTGATGTTGGGCGTCTTGCCTCCCGGCCCGTGCGGGTCGCCCGCGTAGGCGCGGCTGTTGTCCAGGCCGCCCAGGGCGTTGCGCGGCGTATGGCATTCGCCGCAGTGGGCCACCGCCTCGGCCAGGTATCGGCCGCGGTTCCACTCCGCCGTCTGGCCCTGGATCGGCTGCAAAGGCCCTGCACGGAAGAACAGCACGCGCCAGAAGCCCAGCAGGGGACGCATGTTGAAGGGGAACTTGACCGCGTTGGCCTTGCTCGGCTGAGACGAGAGTGGCTGGGCGCGCAGGAAGGCGTAGATGTCCGAGATGTCCTGGTCGGTCATTCCGGAGAAGGCGGTGTAGGGAAACACCGGATAGAGGAATTCCCCGATGGGCGCCCTTGCCGCTGCGCATGGCGCGGCGGAAATCCTCTTCGCTCCAGGTCCCGATGCCGGCCGTTTTGTCGAAGGTGATGTTGGGCGCGTAGAAGGCGCCGAACTGGGTGGCCAGGGCGCGGCCGCCCGCCAAGGGCGGCCCATTGCCCTTCAGATCGGTGTGACAGCCCTGACAATCGCCGGCGGCCGCCAGATAGGCGCCGCGCACGACGGCTTGCGGATCAGGAGGCGTGGAGGACGGCCCCTGAGGACTGACGCACGATGCGCACAGCAGCGCCGAAAGCGCCGCGGCCGCCGCAAGCCGCGCGCGCACTACTGGGCCCCGGCTTCGCGATAGGTGCTGTGGCAGGCGCCGCAGCCGGTCTTGGCCAGGTCCGTAGCCGCAGTCTTCACATCGTCCGGGCTGCCGGTCTTGATCAGGTCGGCCAGCTTGGAGGACTTGTCCTGCATGCCCTTCAAGATCGCCATGAACTTGGCGTTGTCGGTCCAAATCTCAGGCTTCGCCTTGCTGACGCCCGGCAGGTCGGCGGAGCTGGTGCCCTTGGGAAACAGCTTGGCGTCCTTGGCCGCGCGATCGGCCAGATCGCTCGCGCCCTTCAGCGCCGCGTCCTTGTCGCCCTTGCCGCGCGCATAGTCGGTGACGGCCTTCAAGTCCGCGCCCTGCGCCTTCATGGACGCCTGGCGTTCCTTGACGATGTCGGCGTTGGAGGCGGCCAGCGCCGCCGTCCCGAGAGCCACGACGCCCAGAGCCGCGATCACCGCCGCATTCCACTTACGCACTGCCTTCATGTTTCGTCTCCCGGTTTTACGCCGCACGGTATAGCGAAAGGACTGACAGCTTCGCTAGCCCGATTTTTGTCCGCCCGTACGGCAAAAGGCCGCCCCACGCTCGGTTCGGCCTAATCCACCCTATGGATCGGCGATGAACGCACGATGATATTTCCTTCGATCGGCGCGGCCATCTGAGGAAAGTCGCTACGGCCGAGATAGACAGCCACGCGCTTCATGGCGTCCGCTTCGAGGTCGGCGTAGAACAGGTTGGCGCCCGGCGCCTTGTATTTGTCGGGCCAATGACGGGACGGACGCAAGGTGCCTGAGCGCGGGTGGCTGACCTGCAGGACGCCATCGACGCAGCGGGCCGACACCTGACGCGGCAGGAACGCGGGCCGCGCGCCCCACTCCAACTCCGTGGCGTTGGCCGCGCCGAGATTGAGTTTGGCCGGAGCCTCCTGCTCGGTCTGAGAGCCCAACAGGGGATTGACGCAGAGGACCTTCTGATCATCCGCCAAATTATAAAGCTGATCGTCGGCGCCCCACACCAGCGCGCGGCTGAGCAACAGCTTGGCCCTCTCAGGGTCGGATTCGGCCACGGCCATCCAGCCGACCACGCAGTGGGCCTGGTCACGTCGGGCGCAAGCCGAAACGGGCAATGCGCCCTGATAGGGCGCGGCGGGCACGATCGCATCGATCAGATAGGCCGCCGCCAGATGCGCCGCGAGCGCCGGGTCGCCGTCGATCTGTTCGCGCAGCAGCCGGTCGCCCAACAGCCCGCCCTGCTCCACGCCCACCAGAATGAACGGCCGGCCTTGGTTGAAATGGGCCACATAATATTTGAACGCGGCCAGCACATCGCCGTAGGCGAAAATCCGCGCCGCCCGCGCGTCCTCGCTCAGGGTCAGATGGGCGTAGAGACTGGCCTGCCGATAACGCGGCGCGAAGATGCGGCCCACCCGCGCAAATGGTCCGGCGTAATTGGGCAACATGACCCGTTCCAGCAGCCGCTGAGACGCCGCATCGTCGATCGGGCCGTTCCAATCGCGCCCGCCGTCGAAGGTGGTGGGATGAATGAAAAAGACGTCCGCAGGCGGATCGCCGGCCCGCGGATGGTCGGGCGCGGCGGGCAGCAAGGCCCAGGCCGCCGCCTTGCTGAAATCGGGCGCCGGCGGCGGCTTACGGATATAGATCTGGAACGGCTCCTTCGGATTCAACCCCGTGCGCATGATGTCGTCCCAATTGGCGGCGACGGCGATCACCAGCACGGCGGCCAGCAGACTGGACACAAACACCAGCCAGCGGGCTCGCGGCGACATCCGATGAAGTCCGGCCCGTCGCCATAGCCACTGCGCGCGCGCCGCCACGACTTCCGATAGGTCGATCATCTGTAAGGGTCCGGCCGAGACAGGTAGGCGCGAACATAGTCTTGAACCCCGTCCTCCAGACTCGTGAACGGATGGGAATAGCCCGCCGCCTTCAGACGCCCCATCTCGGCCTGGGTGAAATACTGATATCGCCCCCGATCGCCTCCGGCATGTCGTAATAGACGATGCGGGGCTCATGTCCCGCCGCGCGAAAAGTCGCCGTCGCCAGATCGGCGAAAGATCGCGCCTGGCCCGAGCCGAGATTGAACACGCCGTTGACCTTGGGGCTCTGCAGCAGCCACTGCACAACGTCCACCACATCACGGACATAGACAAAATCTCGCAGCTGACCCCCGTCGGCGTAGCCGTCGCGGTGCGACTTGAACAGGCGCACGGTCTGACCGATTGCGACCTGGGGCCATATCTGCGCCACGACCGATTTCATCGCGCCCTTGTGGCCCTCGTTGGGGCCATAGACGTTGAAGAATTTCAGGCCGACCACCTGTGGCGGACCCTGACCGCGCTCGCGCTCACGCATGGCGAACAGGTCGAACAGCCACTTGGACCAGCCGTAGGCGTTCAAGGGCCTGAGCTTGGCGAGAAACGCCGGATCGTCTTGGTCGGCAAACCCCTCCTCGCCCCCGCCATAAGTCGCGGCGGATGAGGCATAGATCAACGGCTTGCCGTGGTCGGCGCACCAACGCCAGAGATCGCGCGACAGCACGAAGTTGGTCTGCACGATCCTGTCCGCGTCGACCTCGGTGGTGGAGGAAATCGCCCCCATGTGCGCCACAGCCGACAGCGCCTCGCCATGGCGGGCGAGCCAGTCAAACAGCTGTTCGGGGGCGACGAAGTCGACGATCGGATGCTTGGCGATGTTGCGCCATTTGCCGCTGCCGGCCTCCCTCAGCCTGTCGCACACAGCTACATCGTAGAGGCCGCCGTCGGCCAGCCCCGCCACGATGTTGGAGCCGATGAAGCCGGCGCCGCCGGTGACCAGCACAACGGGACGGGTCACGACGCCTCCGATGCCGGTTTGGCCGCCGACATGCGCGCAATCGCCGCCGTGGTCGAAAAGCCGTCGACCAATTCGGCCAGCCGCACCTGTCCGCCGTAGGACTGAACGAAATCGGCGCCGACCACCGTGGCCACCGAATAGTCCGCCCCCTTGATCAGCACATCGGGCCGGATCGCCTTAATCAGGTCCAGCGGCGTATCTTCGTCGAACACGGTCAGAAGGTCGACCGAGCTCAATCCCGCCAGGACAAGGGCGCGGGAGTCCTGGTCGTTCACAGGACGCCCCTCGCCCTTGAGCGCCTTGACCGAACGGTCGCTGTTCAGCCCGACCACCAATCGGTCGCACCACGCTCGCGCCTGGGCCAGATAGGCCACGTGACCGCGGTGCAGAATATCGAAACAGCCGTTGGTGAAGCCCACGCTCAGGCCCTCCGCGCGCCAGCGCGCCGCCTGATCGATCAGTTTGGCGCGGGCGGCGATCTTGCTCTCGGCGCGCGGCAGACCCGCGGTCTGCTCGGCCTCGATCAGCTCAGCGGGCGTGACCACGGCCGTGCCGATCTTGGTCACGGCCACGCCCGACGCCAGAACGGCGAACTCGACAGCCTCCACGATATCGGCCTTGGCCGCCAAGGCCAGGCCCAGAGCGGCCAATCCGGTGTCGCCGGCGCCCGACACGTCGAACACGCGCCGGGGCACGCCGCGGATATGGCGCACCGGCCGGCCGCGCTCGGCCAAGGACATGCCCTTGGCCCCGCGGGTCACGAGAATTGCCTTGGCGGCGCAGTCGTTCAGCACTTGCGCCAGGGCGATTTCGATCTGTTGGTCCGTCTCTGTCGGCAGGCCGGTCAGGGTGTGCAACTCCAAGGCGTTGGGCTTGATCAGGTCCGCCGCCCCATACTTGACCAGGCTGCGGGCCTTGGCGTCCACGATCAGCTTGGCGCCGGCGGATTTAGCTGCGCGCAGGCAGGCTTCGATGACCGCCGGGGTGATCGCGCCCTTGGCGTAGTCGGACAAAAGGATAGCCCCGGCGTCGTCCGCGGCATGCTCGATGGCGCGCGCAAGCTGCGCTTCGGTTTCTCGGTCGACCGACCCGCCACTTCGGCGTCCAGACGCAGGAGCTGCTGTCCGGAGGCGACAAAGCGGGTCTTGACCGTCGTCGGCCGGGAGGCGTCGACCACCAGATGACCCTCAAGACCAGAGTCCGCTCCGACCAGGCCGGTGGTTTCATGCCCGGCCGAATCGTTGCCGATGACTCCGATCAGGGCGGCGCGTCCCCCGAGACTAGCGACATTGCGCGCCACATTGCCCACGCCGCCCAGCATCACCTGTTCGGAGACGCTCAGCAGGACGGGAATCGGCGCCTCCGGAGAGACGCGGGCCACATCGCCGTAAACGTATCGATCCACCATCAGGTCGCCCACGCAGACGACCCTTGCGCCATGTACGGCGGACAGAAGCGGATGTAATGCTGTCAGGTCCATGGTCCGGTTCTAGCCGATTTCGCTGCGATTGGCAGGCGCCAAGGATGGAACCAACAGCCACGCCAGAGAATTTGATGAAGATGATGAACTCGCGAACGTCGTTCACTCACCGCCGTGGGCTTGGCTCTGGCGGCGATGGCCATCGCCGCCTGCAATCAGAACCAATCCAGCGCCCCGTCGTCCGCCGCGTCGCAAACATCGTCCCTCCCGCCGCCCCTGCCGCTGACCACGGAAGCGGCTCCCCCGCCTCCCCCTGCGCCGTCCGCCTCCGACCTTCCGGCCGCGCCCGCCGCCGACGTCGCCTATCTCGAAGACCCGCTGCAGCAGTACGCCTTTGAGGACAGGGCGGCGAACCTCGCCCAGGTGCTGGGCGACACCCCGCCGGACTACGGCTTCGACTTCGCCGGGACCGAGCCTTGGGTCTGGCGCGGCGACGGATTCCTCCGCGTGGTGGAAGCCACGCCCGACGGCGATCGCTATTATTATTACGACGCCGGCTCATCTTCGCCCTATCTGATCCAGGACGGGGGATATGCCTATGCCTATTCCGGCGGCGACCTGGTCGTGATTTACGGGCCGGACGGCCAGGCTTTGGGCGCATCGGACGCGCAAGACCGGACCGATCTTGCGGGACGCTACCTCGTCCGCGCTCGGGCGTTATACAATTCCGCCCTGGCCGCTGAACGGCGTTCAGTGGCGCTCGACGCCTGGCGGCAAGGGCAAACAGCGATCGAGCAAAACCGGTCGCGCTGGGAACAGGAGCAGGCGCGTTACCCTGACTGGCGCGCCTATCACGACGCCCACCAGGCCGAGGACGACGCCTATTGGCAGGGCGAGCGGGACCGTCGGTCGGCCGAGGCCGACAGCTACCGCCAGGCGCTGGGCGGCGCCGGGGCGCCCGCCGCAGCGATTCTCGCCGCCGCCGCCGCCGCTTATGGAGCCACCCACGCCGGCGCGCCCGGCGGCGCCCCGCGCGCGCCATTGTCCCCGGGAGCGAACGGACACGGCCAACCGCCGCCGCACAACGGGGCGCAAAGCCCATTGGGTGGTCAGCCCCAACCGAGCCCCGACACCGGCCTTCATCATGACCAGCATGACGCCGGTCTAGCTCCGCCGCCGGCGCCGTCTACGCCGCAACCGGGCGCGCCCGGCGCCGGGTGGCAGGATCACAGACAGGCCGGTGCGCATGGGCTCGTCGCCCCGCCGTCCCATGAACCGTTCGCCCCGCCCCAGCCCGTCGCCCTACACTCCGCCCGGACGCACGGCCAGGGCGCCCCTCCGCCTTTAGCAGCGCCGACACCGAAAGGACCGCAGCCGCCCGTCGCTGCGCCGCCCAAGCCTGCCATGCCTGTTCGTCCGTCCGGACTTGGGCGGCCCGCGCCCGCCGCCCCGCCGCCGCCCTCCGCGCCGTCTAAACCCGTCGGGCCGCCAGGGCTTGGAAAGCCACCCGCGCATGCGCCGCCGGCTGCTGCAACGCAACCGCCCGCCAAGGAAAAACCGCGCCCGGCGGGTCTGGGCCGGCAGGACGACCGAAGCTAGATCGCTCTGTAGGCGCGGCGCCCGGCTCGAGCGCCTTCGACCGCGCGAACTCTGTGAAAATGTATCTGGGTGATGTCGATCCCAGCGCGGGTCGGACGTCTGTGTGATGGAAGGCGAGGCCTTCCAGTTCAACACAGGGATGCCCATCATGCTCAGCGCCGCTCAAATCATCGAACGCAACAAGACCACCATCCGCAATCTGTACTCGGAGGTCATCAACACCGGCCGTCTCGACCTTTGCGAACGCTATCTGGCCGCCGACCGCATCGACCACATGGATTACGGCTTGCCGGCCCGGGCCGCCGACGGTCACGACGGCTTCAAACGGGTTCTGGGCCCCTTCTGCCAGGCCTTTCCCGACCTGACGCTCAGCATCGATTTCATCGTCGCAGACGGTGAAAAGCTGGTCGCCTATGTCACCACCAGCGGCACGCACCTGGGCCCCTTCATGGGCGCGCCGCCCACAGGCAAACGCTTCGAAGCCCGGGGCGCCGACATCTTCGCCTTCAATCAAATGGGGCTTGTCTCAGACCATTGGGGCGTCTTCGACACCCTGGGCATGATGATGCAGCTGGGACTGCTTCCCGCTTCACAAGCGCAGCAGGCCGCATAGGGCGCGCTCGCCGGCCAACCCCGTTGGGCCGCCTTGACCCTCACGTTTCGTCAGGCCTGATATTTCGGCTTTCGATGAGGAAAGACGACGAGGCGTGAGCGGTCAAACAGGTCGATCGGCTAGGGCGATAGGCCAGGACGACACGCGCCGCTGTCGGCCTAGCTGGGTCGCCTCCCGCGGCAAATCGGAAACTCTAGGCCCGGCGCTTAGCCAGGGCGTCGAATTCCAGAAGTTCGGCCATCAAGGGCTCGAAGTCGCGCAGGGCCACCATATTGGGCCCGTCCGACGGGGCATGGTCAGGATCGGGATGGGTCTCTATGAACACCGCCGCCACGCCCACGGCCACGGCGGCGCGCGCCAGCACAGGCACATATTCGCGCTGACCGCCCGAGGATGTCCCCTGCCCGCCCGGCTGCTGGGCCGAATGGGTGGCGTCGAACACGACCGGACAGCCGATCTGAGCGAGCACGGGCAAGGCCCGCATATCCGAAATCAGGGTGTTGTAGCCGAAGGAAACGCCTCGTTCGCAGGCCAGCACGTTGGGATTGCCCGCGCCGGTCACCTTGGCGATGACGTTTTTCATGTCCCATGGGGCCAGGAACTGGCCCTTTTTCACATTGATCGCACGGCCGGTGTTGGCGGCGGCGATCAGCAGATCGGTCTGACGGCAAAGGAAGGCGGGGATCTGCAGCATGTCCACCGAGCGCGCGGCGATGGCGCACTGCTCGATCTCATGCACGTCGGTGATCACCGGCAGCCCCGTGCTTTCGCGGATCTCATCGAAGATCGGCAGGGCCTCCATCAGGCCGATACCGCGCTGGGCGTTGGCGGAGGTGCGGTTGGCCTTGTCGAAAGACGTTTTGAAGATCAGGCCAATTCCAAGACGGCCGGCGACCTCCTTCAAGGCGTAAGCCACCTCCAGCGCGTGGCGGCGGCTTTCGAGCTGGCAGGGCCCGGCGATCACCGACAGACGTTCGCGGTTGCCGACGCGCACGGCTTGGCCGGACGCGGTCTTGACGGTGACGACGGGATTGGGCGTGAGCGCGGGCGTTTCGGTCAAGTCGAGCGTCCAAACTGCGATCGGTCAAATCGGCGATCAGACGCCACAAGTGGCGCGGCGCGACGATTGACACAAGCCCGCAAAATCCACACTTCCTCGGGCATGTCGCTTGAGCGCTTTCGGTTCGAGCCCGGATATTAGCGAGCTTTTGGGATGAACGTCGCCCGCAACGTTGTCGAACTGATCGGCGACACACCGCTGATCCGCCTTAACCGCGTGAGCGAGGCCACCGGCTGTGAAATCTGGGGCAAGGCGGAGTTTCTCAATCCTGGGCAATCCATCAAGGACCGCGCGGCTCTGTACATCGTCCGCGATGGCGAACGCAAAGGGCTGCTCAGACCCGGCGGCCTGATCGTCGAGGGGACGGCGGGCAATACGGGCATCGGTCTGGCCATGGTGGCCTCCGCCCTCGGCTATCGGTGTGAGATCGTAATTCCGCGCACCCAGAGCCAGGAAAAGAAGGACGCCATCCGTCTGTTGGGCGCCAAGCTGGTTGAGGTGGATGCGGTCCCTTACGCCAACCCCGGAAATTACGTCCGCTATTCGGGGACCCTCGCCGCTGAACGGGCCAAGAGCGAGCCCAACGGCGCGCTGTGGGCCAATCAGTTCGACAATGTCGCCAATCGCCAAGCGCATATTGAAACCACCGGTCCGGAAATCTGGGCTCAGACCGATGGCAAGATCGACGGCTTCATCTGCTCGGTGGGTTCCGGCGGCACCTTGGCCGGGATCGCCATGGCTCTGCGCGAGCGCAAGCGCGACATCGTCATTGGCCTGGCCGATCCCATACGGCGCGGCCCTGTTCAGTTGGTACACCGCGGGTGTATTGAAGGCCGAGGGCTCCTCCATCACCGAAGGCATCGGTCAAGGCCGCATCACCGGCAATCTGGAAGGCCTGAGCATCGACCGCGCCTATCAGATCTCCGACGCCGAGGCCCTGGAGCAGGTGTTCGATCTCGTGCGCCACGAGGGCATGTGCCTGGGCGGCTCATCGGGGGTGAACATCGCCGGCGCCGTGCGTCTGGCGCGTGAACTTGGACCGGGCAAAACCATCGTCACCGTGCTGTGCGATTATGGTCAGCGCTATCAAAGCAAGCTGTTCAATCCGCAGTTCCTGCGTGAAAAGGACTTGCCTGTGCCTGAATGGCTTGTGTGATCGATGACCCCGCCTAATCCCCTGGTGTCCACCGAATGGCTCGCCGGCCAATTGGGCAAGCCTGATCTGAGGATCGTCGACGCCCCTTTCTACCTGCCCGGCGATCCGCGAACGGCCCAAGGCGAATACGAAAAGGCCCACATTCCCGGCGCCGTGCTGTTCGATCTGGACCAGATCGCCGACCACTCCACGCCGCTGCCGCATATGCTGGCCTCGCCGCCTGCCTTTGCCGAGGCTGTCGGACGGCTGGGCATAGGCGACGGCGACTGCGTCGTGATCTACGACCATCTGGGGCTGATGTCCGCCGCGCGGGTTTGGTGGAACTTCCGCGTCATGGGCCTTGACCAGGTCTACGTCCTGGACGGCGGCCTGCCCCGCTGGATCGCCGAGGGACGGCCCGTACAGGCCGGGCCGCCGCCACGGATCGCGCACCGCGTCTTCACCCCGCATTTTCGTCCGCATTTGCTGCGCAGCATAGGCCAGGTCAAACACGCCCTGACCCAAGGCGGCCAGGTGCTCGACGCCCGTTCCGCCGGCCGTTTTTCCGGCGCCGAGCCCGAACCGCGCCCGGGATTGCCGTCCGGCCACATGCCCGGCGCTCGAAACCTGCCGTATGGCGGGCTGATCGCCGACGGCGCCCTGCTGGCGCCCGACGATCTGGAAGCACGGTTTCGGGCCGCCGGAATCGACCCGGGCCGGCCCGTCATCGCGACCTGCGGTTCAGGGGTCACCGCCGCGATCCTGGCCCTGGCGCTGGCGCGGCTGGGCCATTGGGATACGCCCATATACGACGGGGCCTGGAGCGAATGGGCCAGTCAGTCTGCGCCGGACATCGCCACGGGCTAGGGCCGCGGCGGCGAAAGGTTTGGTCGGGACGTCCAATTCGCGCTAGACTTTGTTTTGTTCAGGGAGTGAAGGGAGCGAAGATGAGCAACGGCAGGATGGCGATCTTAGCCTTCATCTCCGCGCTGGCCTCGGGCGCCGCCCACGCCCAATCCGTAAGCGCGATCCCTGAAGACCCGACCAAGCCTGCGCTCAACCTGTCGGACCCACGCCTGTCCTTCGCCCCACCCTCCGCGCCTTCGAACTCCGCCGACGGGCCGTTCGTCAATCGAACCTCGATCGAGCACACCTTCGGCCCTCAGCCGATCACCGCCGCGGTCGGCTATCTGTGCGGCCTGCAACCCTTAACCGATCGCACGTCTGGACCGGCGTCCACATTTGGGCCGTTGAGCACCTTCCTGGGCGGCAAGCTGACCTACGCCTTCAAATAGCGCGCCCATCTCTACCGCATGGGCGGGGCGTATAGCTGCCCAGGTTCGGCTGCGTCCCATAGGCCATTGCGGCCCCGTTCAAAGCCCAGAGCCGACAGATCGCGCTGGAAGATTTCGCCGTAGTTCCCCACCTGACGGATCGCCCGGTAGGACCAGTCTTCGCCCAGTCCCAGCCTGTGGCCGAACTCGCCGTCAAGGCCCAGGAGGCGACGGATGGCGGGATTGGTCGAAGTCCGGCGCAGGGTCTCGGCGTTCTGAGCCGTTACCGACAGCTCCTCCGCCTGGATCAAGGCGTTCAGGCTCCAGCGCGCGATGTCGGCCCAACGCCTGTCGTCCCCGCGCACGATCAAGCCGAGAGGTTCGTCGGCGATGAAGCCCGGCAGGATCGCCTGGTCCTCGCGCCGGGGCATCTGAGGAATCAGGCCCGTCAAGACCGAAACGTCCTCGCTGATGGCGTCGCATTCCCCCTTGCGATAGGCGCCGACCGCCTCGGCCAAGGTGTCCTTGAGCACAGGCTGATAACTCTGGCCCCGCGCCTTGAAGGCGTCCGCCGCAGCTTGTTGGCTCGCCGCGCCGCCCAGCAGACAGAGTCTCGCGCCGCCAAGATCCGCGATCGTGCGCAGCCGCCCCGAACGGCGCGTCAGAAAGCCCTGTCCATCGTAGTAGGTTACGCCGACGAAGCTCAGGCCCAGGGCTTCGTCATGCGAAAAGGTCCAGGCCGCGCCGCCCGAAACCACATCCACCGCGCCCGACTGAAGGGCGGCGAACCGCGTGCGGCTGGTCAAGGGCGTGAAGGCCACGGCGCGCGCATCGCCCACCACGGCCGCCGCCACGGCCCGGCACATGTCGACGTCGAACCCGCGCCATTGTCCGCCCAATCCGCGCTGGGAAAAGCCCGGCTTATCTTCGCTCACCCCGCATTTGAGCCGGCGGCGCGCCCGCACGCGGTTCAAGGTGGCGCTCGCGGGCGGCTGAGCGGGCTGGACTGCCGCCAGATCGGAGGCCGCGGAGGCGTCCGGCTCGGACCGCCCGCAGGCGCAGACCAGCAGGCACAGGGCGGCGAGGGCCGCACAGGGCCGCGCACGCTTGAGTTTGCTCCTTGATCGGCCCATGCGGCCGGGCTCTAAGCTTGCCGCATCGGCATTGCAACCCGGACGGACGCTTTGAGCGCCCGTCCCTCTTTTGAATTCATCATGGGCCAGGACAAGCTTTCGCCAAAGACCCGCCTGATCCGCGCCGGCGCGACGGCCCAGGCGCGCCTGAAAACCGTGAGCCCGCCGCTGCAGCGTGGGTCCACCGTCCTGCTCCCGGACGCGCGCTCGCTCTACGAGCGCAACGACACCTACGGCCGACTGGGTCTGTCGATGCAGACCGCCCTGGCCGAAGCCGTCGCGGAACTGGAAGGCGCCGAGGGCGCGCGACTGTTTCCGTCCGGTCTCGCCGCCTGCGCAGGCGTGCTGATGGCCCTGCTCAAGAACGGCGACGAAGTTCTGATGGTCGACTGCGTCTATGGTCCGACCCGCCGGTTCTGCGAGGGCCTGCTGAAGGGCTTCGGCGTCACAACGCGCTATTTCTCCGCCGCCGCGGAGCCTGACGCCGTGTTGGCCCTGGCCGGGCCCGCCACTCGGATGATCATGCTGGAATCGCCGGGTTCTCTCACCTTCGAGATCCAGGACGTCCCGGCCCTCGCCGCCCTGGCGCGCGCGCGCGGCATCCTGACCGTCATCGACAACACTTGGGGCGCCGGTCTGCTGTTCGACGCCCTGGGCCACGGCGTGGACGTGAGCGTCCAGGCCCTGACCAAATACGTGGGAGGACATTCGGACGTGTTCATGGGATCGGCGGCCGCCAACGATCCGTCGATCCTGGCCAAGCTCGATCTGTACCTGCGAGACGCCGGCGTGGCGGTCTCTCCCGACGACGCCTATTTCATGCTGCGCGGCTTGCGCACCCTGGACGTCCGCCTGGAGCGGCACGGGCGCAACGCCCTGGCGGTCGCCGGTTGGCTGACCGATCAGCCGCAGGTGCGGCGCGTGTTGTGCCCGGGCCTTGAGGGCGCGCCGGGTCACGATCTTTGGCGGCGGGATTTCAAGGGCCTGAACGGGCTGTTCGGCGTGGTGCTGCAGCCGGGTTCTCCGGCCGCCGTGGAGACCTTCATCAATGCCCTGACGCTGTTCGGCCTGGGCTTTTCCTGGGGCGGCTTCGAGAGCCTGGCGATCCATTGCGATCCCCAACTGAAATCCCGACCCGGACGAAGCGATCTGGGCGGCCCCTTGGTGCGCCTGCATGTGGGGCTGGAAGATCCGGCCGATCTGATCGCCGATCTAAATCAGGCCCTCGCAGCTTACGCGTATGATCTCTAGAAAACGCCCGGCGCAAGACGGTAGGGCGTGGCCTTCATATAGGCGGCGTAGGCCGGGTCCTGCGACAGCAGTTCCTCCTCGGCGCGCAGGCGCAGAATCTGCAGCAGGAAGGCCGAGCCGTAGAGGGCGAAATTGGTCCACACCGGGTTGAGCAGGACAAAGCCGATCTGGGTGATGGTGTAGCCCAGATACATGGGATGGCGAACGAACCGGTATGGGCCGCTGGATTTGACCCCCCGATTGGCCGCCACCAGGCCGAAGCTGCGCCACAGGGCGACCTTGGCGTAGAGGCTGAGGAAAAGGCCGCCCGCCATCAGGCCGTAACCCACTGCGTCGGACACCAAGGCATGGCCCCCGCCGATGGCCATCAGCGGCGCGGCGGTGGCGCCCAACGCCAGCAGCCAGTCCATGGGAAGCTGAGACACTGCCTCGGTGCGTCGCCGCAGCACCATCATCACTACGACGATGCCGTCTGACAGCAGCAGCAGCACATTGAACGGATGCTGAGCCAAGGTCGCGCCGATGCGCGACAAAAGACCGAAAAACAGCACGAGAATGACGGTCTTTTCGACCCAATCGATGACGCGAAGGGTGCTCGCCCCTGGAGTCTTGCCTGGGGCTTTGATCGCCAATTCCACTGTCGCCGTCCTCAGTGATGCCGTCTCGAAGGCGGCCATCCTGGCGGCAAATGATTAAGGGACGGCTGAAGCCGGACGCCCCTATTGGTTTTTGGCGTCTTCCTCCGCCGCCTCGCGGCTTTCATAGACGTGATCGATCAGGCCCCAGGCCTTGGCCTCATCCGCGGTCATGAAGTGGTCACGGTCCAGCACTCGCTCGATCTCCTCGATCGATTGGCCCGTGTGCTTGGCGTAGATTTCGTTGAGCCGGCGCTTGGTCTTGATGATGTCCTGGGCGTGGCGCTCGATGTCGGAGGCCTGGCCCTGAAAGCCGCCCGAGGGCTGGTGCACCATGATGCGGGCGTTGGGCAGGGCGATGCGCTGGCCCTTGGCGCCGGCGGTGAGCAGGAACGAGCCCATGGACGCCGCCATGCCCATGCACACGGTGGACACAGGACTGCGGATGTATTGCATGGTGTCGTAGATCGCCAAGCCGGAGGTCACCACTCCGCCGGGGGAGTTGATGTACATGGCGATTTCCTTCTTCGGATTTTCCGATTCCAGGAACAGAAGCTGAGCGCAGATCAGCGCCGACATGCCGTCCTCGACGGGCCCGTTGAGGAAAATGATCCGCTCCTTGAGCAGGCGCGAGAAGATGTCGAAGGCCCGTTCGCCTCGGCTGGTCTGCTCGACCACCATGGGAACGAGGTTGAGCATGTGATCGCGCATGGGGAGCCCTGTCTGTCTAGCAACCGCGCCGGACTCGATTCCGGCTTTGCGCCATCATATCGCGTTCCGGCCGCGCACGCGCAAGGCGCGCATACGCTTAAGTTCACCGCCCGGAAACGTCCGGCGAGCCGGGCCTAGGCTTCGGCCTTCTTGGTCTTGGGCTTGGCCGGCGCCCTCGGCTTGGCGGCCTTAGGCTCAGGCGCGGCGGCCTCGGCTTCAGGTTTGGCTTCCGCCTTGGCCTTGACCGGCTTCTTGGGCTTGGCCGCCGGTTTGTCGCCGCCATAGCTTTCCGGCAGTTCGTCGTCGGCCATCAACTCGTCCTTGGACACCGGCTTGTCCTCGACCTTGGCCAGGCCGAACACCAGATCGACCACCTTGTCTTCGTACAGAGGCGCGCGCAGTTGGGCCTGGGCCTGGGGCGTCTTGCGCAGATAGTCGAACACTTCCTGCGCCTGAGCCCCGTAGCGCATGGCTTCCTGGCGCGCGGCCTCGGTCAGCTCCTGGTCGGTGACCACCACGCTATGGGCGCGGCCCAGTTCGGCCAGAACCAGACCCAGTCGCACGCGACGCTCGGCGATCTTGCGGTATTCGCTCTTCAGTTCGTCTTCGCTCTTGGCCGCATCCTCCGGCGGCAGATTGCCCTGCTTGCGGTCGCCTTCGACCTGATTCCAGATCACGCCGAATTCGGCCTCGACCATGCGCGGCGGCAGGGGAAAGCTGTGTTCGGCGTCCAGCACGTCGAGCAGGGCGCGCTTGAGCTTGAAGCGCGACTGATTGGCGTAGCGCTGTTGAATCTGGGCGCTCACCGCGTCCTTCAGGGCTTGCAGAGACTCCAGACCAAGGGTCTTGGCGAAGTCGTCGCTGAGCTCGGTCTTGATCGGCGCCCGCACGTCCTTGACCTTGACCTCGAATTCCGCGGCCTTGCCCTTGAGCGATTTCAGCTCCGTAGTCCTCGGGGAAGGCCACCTTCACCGTAACGTCGTCGCCGGCCTTGGCGCCGATCAGCTGGTCCTCGAATCCGGGGATGAACTGGCCCGAGCCGAGCACCAACTGAGCGTCCTCCGCCGCGCCGCCGTCGAAGGCCACGCCGTCGATGCGCCCTAGGAAATCGATCACCAACATGTCGCCGTCGGCCGCCTTGGCCGACTTTCCCGATTTGCTCTCATAGCTGCGGTTCTGGGCTGCCAGATCGTTCAGCGCCTCGTCCACTTCCGCAGCGGTCGGCGAATAGACCGGGCGGGTCAGCGTCAATTTAGTCGGATCAAGCGGCGTGAACTCAGGCATCACCTCCAGCTGGATTTCGTAGGACAGGTCCTGCTGGCCGGCCAACACCTTGTCCATGTCCGACTGCATCCTCAGGTCCGGCTGCGTGGCCGGACGCAGCTGGGCGTCGTCGATCGCCTTCTGGGTGGAACTCACTGAGGGTCTGTTCGACGATCTCGCCCATGATCGACTTGCCGTAAATCCGGCGCACGTGCGACGGAGGCACCTTGCCGGGGCGGAAGCCCTTCAGTTGAATTTGCGGCGAGATTTCCGCGATGCGCGCATCGGCGCGCTCGCTCAGTTCCTTGACCGAAACGGTCACGCCGAACACGCGGCTGAGGCCTTCGCCTGATTTTTCAACGATCTGAATGGACATGGTCATGATTCCAGTGCGGCGCCGGGGCTTGCCCTCCCGCGCCGCGCTTTGTGCGAGGTCCTAAAACATCGGCGCCGCCCGTGTGGATCATCAGGACCCTGGGCGGCGAGCGAAGGGCCTTATGTCACGCCGCCAAGCGCCATCCAAGCCCAAAGCGCATCGATGATTGGCCGCCAACCGGCAATAGGGTAAGCACCGCCTCGGAACGCGGGCGTGGCGGAACTGGCAGACGCACTGGATTTAGGTTCCAGCGCCGCAAGGCGTGGAGGTTCGAGTCCTCTCGCCCGCACCAAGACCGATCTAGCCGCGACCGCGTTCAGCGTAGAGACGGGCGAGAATCTTTCGGGGCCAAACCCGGCAGGTCTTCGGAGATCAAGCCGGGGCCGAACACAGCGGCGGCCTCGGCGTGAATCCACACCGCGGCGCAGGCTGCGTCGAAACTGTCCAGGCCCTGGGCGATCAGCCCGCCGACGAACCCCGCCAGGACATCGCCCGCGCCCGCCGTGGCCAGCCAAGGCGAGCCGTTGGTGTTGACCACCGCCCGTCCGTCCGGCGCGGCGATCACCGTGTCGGAGCCCTTAAGCAGCACCACCGTCCCCGAGCGCTTGGCCGCCTCGCGCGCGGCGGTGATGCGTTCGGGCGAGGAGGCCAGCAGCCCCGGGAATACCCGCTCGAATTCACCCGGATGGGGCGTAAGCACATCGTCCCGGTCCAGCACCGAGAACATCTCCTCCGGATCGTCGCTGAACACCGTCAGGGCGTCGGCGTCGATTACCAGCCCCGCGCCGGTGCGGGCCAGGGCGAACAGGTTGGAGACGGTGGAACTCATTAACGCCGGCCGCGGGCCCTATGATCGCCGCATCGACGACCGCGGCGGCGCTTTCCAACTCAACGTCGGTTTCGAACGGCCGCAGCATCACCGCCTCCAGGTGCGCGCCGTTGACCAAAAGCGCGTCCGGCGGGGTCAGGACCGTGACCAGGCCCGCCCCGATGCGCAGGGCGCCGCGCGCCGCCAGACGCGCCGCGCCGGTGGTCGCCACGTCGCCCGACACCACGATGACCCGTCCGCGCGAGTGTTTGTGCGAGACGGCCGTCGGCCAAGCCATGCGTCCGGCCCACAGACCGGGGCCGTTCTCCAACAGGCGAGCGGATTTCGGCGCCTCCAGCCCGATGTCCGCGACAATGACTTCCCCGCAAAGGTCCCGTCCCGGCAGGATCACATGGGCGGGCTTCTTGCGATGGAAGGTCACGGTCGCGGCCGCGGGCGGCGCATAGCCCATAGGCGCGCCGGTGTCTCCGTTCAGACCCGAGGGCAGATCGACAGCCAGGATCGGAACGCCCGACGCGGCCGCCGCGCGCAGGAGCGTCTGAACCCCCGCCTCCAGCGGACGATCTAGGCCCGCCCCGAACAGGGCGTCGACAATCACCGCGGCGTCGGCGAACAGTGACGGGCTGAGCCGCTCCGCCGGGCCGGCCCAGGCCTGCGCCGCCAGCGCGGCGTCGCCCTTCATCGCCGAGAGCGGAGACATCGCTGCCAACCGAACGCTCCGGCCGGCCGCCTGTAACGCTGCAGCCGCAACGAAGCCATCGCCTCCGTTTGACCCCGGCCCGCAAAGGACAACGATCGCTCCGCTGGGCCAGCGGCTCATCACCGCCTCCGCCACGGCGTCGCCCGCGCGCGTCATCAAGGTGAAGCCGGGCGTCCCGGCTGCGATCGCGGCGGCGTCGCACGCGCGCATCTGGGCATTGGTGAGGATTTCAGGACCGGACATGCTGGCTCCAAGACGACGGCGGTGAGTTTGGGCTCTGCAGCGGTCCGCTCGCAAGAGCGGACAACCGCTTGATTTCGCGGCGCCGACCCGTCGGGCCCGTTCGCGCCCATCCACGGCGCAGGGATCGCCGAGGGGGCGTGACGGCGTCCGAGCGCGCGCTGTCGGCGGCCAAAGCCGTCAAACGGATTGCAGACCTGCAATCCTTCGGCTCGGTGAGCCGCCAAGCGGGCGATTTGCAGCGACGGTCAGAAAATAATCTTGCGGCGCCTAATCTCTAGGCGCCAGGCAGACGAGCCGCTAGACAGGTCCAACGGACGTCCGAGCCCCCTTGTTAAGCCCGGTTCGTCATGCTCCCTGCCCGACGGTCCTGTCGGCGTTGAGGGCGAGAAACGCCTTTCGCTTTGGTCCGCAATTAAGTCGAAAAAGTCTTTCCATGAAAAAAATCGAAGCCGTCATCAAACCCTTCAAGCTCGACGATGTGAAGGAAGCGCTGCAGGAACTCGGCGTGCAGGGTCTGACCGTGATCGAAGCCAAGGGCTACGGGCGGCAAAAGGGCCACACGGAGCTGTACCGCGGCGCCGAGTACGTCGTGGACTTCCTGCCCAAGATCAAAATCGAGGTGATCGTGCCGGACTCCCAGCTCGGGCCTGCGCTTGAAGCCATCCAGTCGGCCGCGCGAACCGGCCGCATCGGCGATGGCAAGATCTTCGTATCGGAGATTTTGGACGTCATTCGCATTCGGACCGGCGAAACCGGCGCGCTCGCCGTCTGATCGACCTTATCCTTTACACCAGCCACAGGGGACAATTGATATGACGACTGCCAAGGATATCCTGAACCAAATCAAGGAAAAGGAAGTCAAATACGTCGACGTGCGCTTCACCGACATGCGCGGCCAGATGCAGCACGTCACCTTCGACATCGACCTGGTCGATGACGACTTCCTCAACGACGGGACCATGTTCGACGGCTCCTCGATCGCCGGATGGAAGGCGATCAACGAATCCGACATGAAGCTGCGGCCCGACCTGAAGACGGCCTACGTCGACCCCTTCTACCAGCAGACGACCCTGTGCCTGTTCTGCGACGTGGTGAACCCGGACTCCGGCACGCCTTACGACCGCGACCCGCGCTCCATCGCCAAGGCGGCGATGAACTATGTGAAGTCGGCCGGCGTCGGCGACACGGTTTATTTTGGCCCGGAAGCCGAATTCTTCGTGTTCGACGACGTGAAGTGGTCCACCCAGCCGCACAACACCGGCTACTCCTACGATTCCACGGAACTGCCGGTCAACGGCGCGAAGGACTATCCCGAAGGCAACATGGGCCATCGGCCCGGGCCCAAGGGCGGATATTTCCCGGTCAACCCGATCGACAGCGCACAGGACCTGCGCGGCGAAATGCTGGCGGTGATGGGCGAGTTGGGCATGCAGCCGGAAAAGCACCACCACGAAGTGGCGCCCGCCCAGCACGAACTGGGCCTGAAGTTCTCCGACCTGCTGACCATGGCCGACCGGCTGCAGCTCTATAAGTACGTGATCCACAACGTGGCGGCCGCCTACGGCAAGACCGCCACTTTCATGGCCAAGCCGATGTTCGCCGACAACGGCTCGGGCATGCACGTGCACCAGTCGATCTGGGGCGGCGGCAAGCCGCTGTTCGCGGGCGACAAATACGCCGGCCTGTCGGACACCTGCCTGTACTACATCGGCGGCATCATCAAGCACGCCAAGGCCATCAACGCCTTCTCCAACTCGACCACCAACAGCTACAAGCGTCTGGTGCCGGGTTACGAGGCGCCGGTGAAGTTGGCCTATTCCTCGCGCAACCGTTCGGCGTCCATCCGCATCCCGCACGTGGACAGCCCCAAGGGCAAGCGGATCGAGTGCCGCTTCCCCGATCCCATGGGCAATCCCTACCTGACCTTCACGGCCCTGCTGATGGCCGGCCTGGACGGGATCGCCAACAAGATCGATCCGGGCGCGCCGGCCGACAAGAACCTGTACGACCTGCCCCCCCGCGAGCAGAAGAAGATCCCCGAAGTGTGCGGATCTCTGCGCGAGGCCTTGGAGAACCTCGACAAGGATCGCGCCTTCCTGAAGGCCGGCGGGGTGATGAGCGACGACTTCATCGACGCCTATATCGAGCTGAAGATGGAAGAAGTCATGCGCGTGCAACTGCACCCGCACCCGGTCGAATTCGACATGTACTACAAGTGCTAGGTCGGGGCTAAAGAGGGGACGAGTAAGGGCCGCGGAGGGATCCGCGGCCCTTTTTTCATCTCGCCTTCAAAATGATCTGGGGCGGGTGTTGGATGAAGTTGACGATCGCCGGCGCCACGTCCGGCGCCAGGGCCAGTTCCGGATTCTTATAGGTCGCCAGATTGGCTTCCCGGTCCGCCGGCGCCGCCTTGAGCACGTGATTGACCCCCGGCAAAACCACCAGCCGGATGGCCCTGGAAACATTGGCCAAGCGCCGGCCGTCTTCCGGGGGAACCTGGAGGTCGTTGTCGCCCTGCAGGACCATCAGGGGGCTCAATCCCTTTTCGGCGGCGATCGGATCCTCGTTCAGCCATGACATAAGATAGGGCTGAAGGCTGGGGCGAAACAGAGAGGCCAGGGCCAAGGGCACATCGCTGACCTGCCGGCCGGCGCGAAGCTCGCCCAGGATGTGGACGGCCTGATCGTACAATTCCTCGGACATCTTTCCGTCGTCCTTCGCGGCGAGCAGCTGTTCGGCGATCAGGTCGCCCGCCGGACGGCTGACCGCGGCCATCTCGATCACGCCGCAGGTCTTGACCTGCTGGGCCGCCAGGGCGGCGATCAGGGCCCCTTCCGCGTGGCCCAGGATCACCACGCACTTCACCCGCGGCTGAAGCAGCAGAAACTTCGCCCAGGTGACCGTGTCGCCGACAAAGGTGTCCAGCCGCAGGTCGGCCTCCGGGCCCATGGCCGCGGCGCTGCCCCCCACCCCTCGCGGGTCGAAGCGCAGCGAGCCGATCCCGCGGGCGGCCAGGGCCTCCGCCAGAAGCTTGTAGGTGTTGGGCGTGGCGCCCGGCGTGACGCCGTTGCCATTGCGGTCGGTAGGACTGGCCGCCGGCACGATCAGGACAAAGGGGACGGCGTCGGTTCCCGCAGGCTTGAGAAGACTGCCGTAGAGGAAGGAATCATTGCCGACGTCCACGCCCACCATGGCCTCTTGAGCGAAGGCGAGCGGCGCGCTCAAGGCGCATGCGATAACGGCGGCCCCAATCAGTCTGTGCATGATCTAATCCGTCTTGGGCCCCAGGCTCGCTATATGGACCAGGAAGGCGGGGCGGCGCCAGTCGGAGCAGCGGAACGTGCGGGCGGGCGCGAAACACCGACAGTAGGACTGCGCGACGCTTGATCGGCGCATCGCGCCGCCTCATACCGGACCTGATCCGAATCGCCCCAATCTGCGCATCATGTCCAAGGCCGTTTCCCAGAAAATGCCGGTCGCCGACCTGTTCGACGACGCCCTTGCCCCGGCGCCGATCTCGCCACTGCAGTCCCATGCCGAACCCTCGCCTTCCGGCTATTCGGCCAAGGACATCGAGGTGCTGGAGGGGCTGGAGCCGGTGCGCAAGCGGCCAGGCATGTACATCGGGGGCACCGACGAGCGCGCCCTGCACCATCTGTTCGCCGAGGTGCTCGACAACAGCATGGACGAGGCCGTCGCCGGCTACGCCAAGCTCATCGAAGTGCGCCTGGATGCGGACGGTGCGCTGACGGTGAAGGACGACGGCCGCGGGATGCCGGTCGATCCGCACGCTAAATTCCCCGGTCTGTCGGCGCTCGAGGTCATCATGACCATGTTGCACTCGGGCGGGAAATTCTCCGGCAAGGCCTATGAAACCTCCGGCGGCCTGCACGGCGTCGGCGTCTCGGTGGTCAACGCCCTGTCCGAACGGGTCGAGATCACCGTTTGGAAAGACGGTTTTGAGTGGCGCCAGTCCTATTCCCGCGGCAAGCCGACATCGAAGCTGGAAAAGCTCGGGCCGACGCGTAAGCACGGCACGTCCGTCACCTTCCTTCCGGACCCAGTGATCTTCGGCGAGGACGTCGCATTCAAGCCGGCCCGCCTACACCGCATGGCGCGCTCCAAGGCCTATCTGTTCAGAGGCGTTGAAATCCGCTGGACCTGCGCGAAGGAACGCATCTCCGACGCGACGCCGGAAACGGCGACCTTCCACTTTCCGAACGGCTTGGCGGATTTCCTCGCCGAGCGCACCGATGGCGTGGAAACGGTCACCCCCGAAGCCTTCAGCGGCCGGATCGAGCGCAAGGGCGAAGGCGGCGCGGTGGAGTGGGCCGTCACCTGGAGCCCGCAGGGCTTCGGCGAGGCCGACGGCTTCATGCAGTCCTATTGCAACACCGTGCCCACCCCCGAAGGCGGCACGCACGAGGCGGGCCTGCGCGCGGCCCTGACGCGAGGACTGAAGGCCTATGCCGAACTGACCGGCGAAAAGCGCGCCGGCCTGATCACCGCCGAGGACGTCATCGCCGGAGCCGGAGCCCTGATCTCGGTGTTCGTGCGCAATCCGGAGTTCCAGGGCCAGACCAAGGAGCGCCTATCCTCGGCCGACGCCCAGCGCCTGGTCGAAGCGGCCCTGCGCGACCCGTTTGACCACTGGCTGACCGCCGCGCCCAAGATGGCCGACCGCTTGCTGGAATTCGTCATCGAGCGGGCCGAGGAGAGACTGAAGCGCCGCAAGGACAAGGAAGTCGCCCGCGCCTCGGCCACCCGCAAGCTGCGCCTGCCCGGCAAGCTGGCCGATTGCGCCGATGCGTCATCGGCAGGCGCGGAGCTGTTCATCGTGGAGGGCGACAGCGCCGGCGGCTCGGCCAAGCAGGCGCGCAACCGGCGCAACCAGGCGATCCTGCCCCTGCGCGGCAAAATCCTCAACGTGGCTTCCGCCACGGGCGAGAAGGCCGACCAGAACCGCGAACTGTCCGATCTGATGCTGGCGCTGGGCGCCCACGGCGGCTCGCGCTTCCGCGAGGAGGACCTGCGCTACGAGCGCATCGTGATCATGACCGACGCGGACGTGGACGGCGCCCACATCGCCTCCCTGCTGATCACTTTCTTTTACCGCACCATGCCGGACCTGATCCGCAATGGTCGTCTGTTCCTGGCTTTACCTCCGCTCTACCGGATCAGCCACGGCGGCAAGACGGTCTATGCCCGCGACGACCAACACAAGGACGAACTGCTGGCAACCGAGTTCAAGGGCAAGAAGCCGGAGATCGGGCGCTTCAAGGGCCTGGGCGAGATGATGCCCGCGCAGCTGAAGGAAACCACCATGGACCCGGCCATGCGCACCCTGGCGCGGGTCACCCTGCCCCGCTCGGAGGAAGCCGTGGCCTCCCTGGTGGAAACCCTGATGGGCCGCAAGCCGGAGCTGCGCTTCCGCTTCATCCAGGAAAACGCCGAATTCGCCGCCGAAGATCTCGACCTTTGAGCGCATAAACCCGGCTAGGCCGGAAATCAGGCCGCGCGGTCCGGCCTCACATTGACAAGAGCCCATGAAATCCTATGTTCCGGCCGAGTTCGCCGGACCCTTTGACCCGATGGCGCCCAGGCATTGGGCTCGGTTCACCGGCCAGATAATCAGGACATGACAAGCTTTTCCGACCTGGGGCTCAGCCCCGAAGTGCTCAAGGCCGTGACCGACGCCGGTTACGATACGCCCACCCCCATCCAGGCTCAGGCCATTCCCGTGGCGCTCGCCGGGCGCGACGTGCTGGGGATAGCCCAAACCGGCACCGGCAAGACCGCCGCCTTCACCCTGCCGATGATCGAGCGCCTGGCCGCGGGCCGCTCCAAGGCGCGCATGCCGCGCTCCCTGGTCATCGCGCCCACGCGCGAACTGGCCGATCAGGTCGCCGCCTCCTTCGAAAAGTACGCCAAGGGCCGCAACCTCAGCTGGGCCCTGTTGATCGGCGGGGTGTCGTTCGCCGATCAGGAGCGCAAGCTGGACCGCGGCGTGGACGTGCTGATCGCCACGCCCGGCCGGCTGCTGGACCATTTCGAACGGGGCAAGCTGCTGCTCACCGGCGTTCAGATCATGGTGGTCGACGAAGCCGACCGCATGCTGGACATGGGTTTCATCCCCGACATCGAACGCATCTTCAAGCTGACGCCGGCCAAGAAGCAGACGCTGTTCTTCTCGGCCACCATGCCCCCGGAAATCACTCGGCTCACCGCCCAGTTCCTCAATGATCCGGTGCGCATCGAGGCTAGCCGTCCCGCCACCACCGGCGAGAACATCACCCAGTACCTGGCTCGGATCCCCTCGTCCGATCCCAAGGCCAAGCGGCTGGCGCTGCGGGCCCTGGTCGAACGTTCGGACGTGAAGAACGGCATTGTCTTCTGCAATCGCAAGAGCGAAGTCGATGTGGTGGCCAAGTCGCTCAAGGCTCATGGCTTTGACGCCGCCGCCATTCACGGCGACCTGGACCAGAGCGTGCGCACTCGGACGCTCGAGAGTTTCCGTAAGGGCGAGCTGCGTTTGCTCGTGGCCTCGGACGTGGCCGCGCGCGGCCTGGACATTCCCGACGTCAGCCATGTGTTCAATTTCGACGTTCCGCACCACGCCGACGACTATGTCCACCGCATCGGCCGCACCGGCCGGGCCGGCAAGTCGGGCCAAACCTTCATGATCGTCACGCCCGCCGACAGCCGGGGCCTGGACAAGGTGCTCAAGCTGATCGGTAAGACTCCGCAGGAAGTCACCCTGGACCTGGACTTCAGCGCCGCGCGCAGCGAACCGCGCGAAGGCCGCTCAGGGCGTGGGGGCCGGGACGCGGGCGAACGCGGACGACGGCGCGAGGCGCCGCGCGCCGCCCACGCGGCCGAACCCGTCGAGCCGCCGGTTCCCGCGCCAAGTCCGGAGCCTGTCCCCGCGCCAAGAGCCGCGCGGCCCGAGCGCGTCAGGGCGGACTCGCCTCCCCGCGACCAAAGGCCTTTGGACGCCCGGGGCGGCCAGTCCATCCGGCCACAGCCGACCGCCCCTGCACGCGAACGGGAAGACGATCGCGCCGTGGTGGGATTCGGTTCGGAAACCCCCGCTTTCCTCAAGCGTGCGCCGCTTCGCGCGCCGGTTGCGGAAAATGAGGACTAGCTCTGAAGGCCAGGAATTTATCTGCGCCAAAACACGACTTTTGGCTAGGTTTGGCCGCGAACTTTAACTTCAGTTTCAGCACTTGCGCCTAGCTTCATCGGACGACGTGCGCCGATGGATGTTTGGGAGCCCGGGTGAATGACTGCCGAAGTTGAAGCCATTCTGCGCGGGCCAGAGGCCTACCGCCTGGCTCACAACGCCCTGGACCTGATGGATCGCCACAAGGTGTGGCCAACTCCGCTCAATTATGAGTTGTGGCTTCATTGCGTGGGCGATCCCAACGGTCTTCTGGCCGGTGAAATCGAGCGCCTGGTCAGCGCCGGCGAGCCAATCACCGAGGCGGTTAGCGAAGACCTTGCCGCCGCCTACCTGCCCAAGGCCAAGCTCAACGAACAGATCCGCGACGCCGGCGATCAATTGAGCCGCGAACTGGACACGGTCGCTCAGGCCATCGGCGAAGCCATGCGATCAAGCGAGGCCTACGGCGCAACCCTGGCGGACGCCAGCAAGGAGCTGACCCAGGATCAGGGCGCGGAGACCGTGCGCAAACTGGTGGAAAACCTCAATGAAGCCACGCGCCGGACCCAACGCGAGAACCGGTCGCTGGAAAAGCGACTGAAGGACTCCACCTCCGAAGTCAGCCGGCTCAAGGAGCACCTGGAACAGGTGCGCCGCGACGCCACGACCGATTCCCTCACCAACCTCGCCAATCGCAAAGCCTTCGACGAAGAACTCGAGCGCGCCCGCGAGGAAGCGGCCAAGACCGGCGAACCCCTGTGCCTGGCCGTGCTCGACATCGACCATTTCAAGCGCTTCAACGACACTTGGGGCCATCAAACCGGAGATCAGGTCATCCGCTACGTGGCCAGCGTCATGGGACGAATGGCCGCTCCGCCCCGCTTCGCCGCGCGATATGGCGGCGAGGAATTCGGCATGCTGTTCCCCAATGAAAGCGTGCCCGCGGTGAAGGCCATCCTCGAGGAAATCCGCGAGGAAGTCGCCTCGCGGCTGTTGCGCCGCCGTTCGACCAACGAAGAACTCGGCACCATCACGGTTTCGGCGGGATTGGCCCAACTGCGCGGGGACAAATCCGCCGCCAACCTGATCGATCGGGCGGACGCGGCGCTGTACCGCTCAAAGCGGTCGGGCCGCAATCGCGTGACCTGCGCCGAAGCCGTCGACATGGGCGCGGCGGCTTAGGCGATCGCGCACCGCCGGCGCCTGCCGTTTGCGCAATCTTAAGTCGACGTTGGCCCATATTCGGGTTTTTACTCGTTGGAACGCCAACGATGAAAAGCCCGATGTCATACACCCTGAAGATCAACGGCAAGGCTCAAACGGTCGATGTCGAAGCCGACACGCCGCTGCTTTGGGTCCTGCGAGACACCCTCGGCCTGGTCGGAACCAAATTTGGCTGCGGCGCCGGGCTATGCGGGGCCTGCACCGTGCATCTGGACGGCGTCGCGGTGCGCGCCTGCCGCACCGAGATTTCCGCGGTCGGTTCAAAGGCGGTGACCACCATCGAGGGCGTGGGCGCCACGCCCACGGGCCGCAAGGTGCAGCAGGCATGGATCGATCATGACGTGATCCAATGCGGCTACTGCCAGGCCGGTCAGATCATGTCCGCCGCGGCCCTGTTGGCCAAGACGCCCCGGCCCTCCGACGCAGAGATCGATCGGGCGATGGGCGGCAACATCTGCCGTTGCGCCACCTACGTCCGCATCAGATCGGCCATCAAACAGGCGGCGGAGCTGACGGCGCCCCTGACGGCTCCGCCCATGCCCCAGATGGTTCCGGCTTCGGCCGCAACAAAGACCAAGGGAGCCTAGATCATGGCCGACGACGCTTCCTTCGCGCCGACCCGGCGCCTTCTGCTCAAGACCGGCCTCGCCGCCGGTGGCGGCCTTTACCTGTCATGGGGCCTGGACGCCAACGGCGCCGTGACCGCCAAGGCCGCCTCGACCCTGAACGCCTATGTCCGCATCGCCCCGGACGGCGTGGTCACCATCATGAGCAAAAACCCCGAGTGCGGTCAGGGCGTCATGACCATGCTGCCCATGGTCATCGCCGAAGAACTCGATGTGGCCTGGTCGCAGGTGCGCATCCAGGAGGCCATGCTGGACGTGGACAAGTTCGGCTTTCAATCCGCCGGCGGCTCGAACTCCGCGCGCATGAACTACGACCCCCTGCGCCGGGTTGGCGCCGCCGGCAGGCAGATGCTGATCGAGGCGGCTGCTGCGGCCTGGAAGGTACCGCCTTCCGAATGCACTACGGCGTTGGGCGTGGTTACGCACGTCCCGACCGGCCGCAAGCGCAGCTACGGCAGGCTGGCGGCCAAGGCCGCGCTCATTCCGGCGCCGGACCTCAAGACGGTCGCGCTCAAGGACCCAAAGGACTTCAAGATCGTCGGCCAACCGGCGCGCGGGTTCGACAGTCCCAAGGTCGTCAGGGGCGAGCCCCTGTTCGGCATCGACACCCGACTGCCGGGGATGCTCTACGCGGTATTCGTCAAATGCCCCGTTCACGGCGGCAAGGTGAAGTCCGCCAAGCTCGACGCCGTGCTGGCCAGTCCAGGGGTCAAAAAGGCGTTCGTGGTCAAGGGCAACGGCGAGTTTAACGGCCTGGCCGACGGGGTGGCCATCGTCGCCGACAGCTGGTGGCGGGCCAATAAGGCGCGCGCCCTGCTCGAAGTCGACTGGGACGAAGGCCCCGCCGCCGGACAATCCAGTGCTCTGTTCGCGCAAACCAATGATCAGCTGGCCGCCGGTCCCGCCCAGAAGCTGTTCCACAAGGACGGTGACGCGGACGCGGTCTTGGCCAAGGCGGCCAAGGTGATCAAGGGCGACTACAGCTATCCCTTCCTCGCCCACGCGACCTTGGAGCCGATGAACTGCACGGCGCAGTACAAGGACGGCAAGCTGGAAATATGGGCGCCGTCGCAAAGGCCCAAGCCCGGTCAGGACATCCTGGTCAAGGTGCTCGGGATGCCCGCGTCAGACATCAAAATCCACATCACCCGCATCGGCGGCGGCTTCGGCCGCCGGTTGATGGCCGACTTCATGGTGGAGGCCGCCTGGATCGCGCGCGAGGTGGGCGGAGCGCCGATCAAGCTGCTGTACGATCGTCCGGGCGACCTGGGCCACGACTTCTATCGGCCCGGCGGCTTTCACCATCTGACCGCCGGCCTGGACGACAAGGGCCGCATCATCGCCTGGAAGAATCACTTTGTGACCTATTCCGATCGCGATGACCCGACCAAGCCGGCTTTCGCCTGCGAGGCGTCGACGGCCGATCCCCCGGCTCGGCTGATCCCCGATGTGACGGTGGAAGTCAGCATGATGCCCATGGGCTTCGCGACGGGGCCCTTGCGCGCGCCGCGCTATAACGCCATCGCCTTCGTCTATCAGTCCTTTGTCGACGAGTTGGCCCATGCGGCCGGCCGTGATCCCCTGGACGTGCAGTTGGAGCTGCTGGGACCGCCGCGCGTCATCGACATTGGACCGCCCGACGACCAGATGGACGTCGGTCGCCTCCGCAGCGTGCTCCTGAAGGCGGCCGAGATTTCGAACTGGGGCAAGACGTCCCTCCCCCGCGCACCGGCATGGGCATAGCCTGCTACGCCTGCATGCACGGCTATTTCGCCGAGGTGGTGCGCGCGAGCGTCGCCGCCAGCGGCGCGGTCAAGGTGGAGAAGGTGTGGGTCGCCGCCGATATCGGCAATACGGTGATCAATCCTACCGGCGCCATGAACCAGGTGCAGGGCGGCCTCGCGCGGATGAAGCCCAACGGCAGCATTCTCGATTCGGTTATGCAGGAAGTGGGCGGGCTCGCAAAGACGCTGGGGCCGGGCGACCGCACGAAACTGACCGAGTATCTCGATTCGGTGCGCGAGATCGAACAGCGCATTCAGAGCGTCGAGAAACAGGGCATGCATTCGATCGAACTGCCGGACCGTCCGACCGATTACGGCCGACTTCGAGGAGCACATCAAGCTGATGTTCGATCTGCAGACGCTGGGGTTTCAGGCGGACATTACGCGCGTATTCACGATGATCGTGTGCCGCGAGCTGAGTGCGCGCACGTATCCCGCAAATCGGCGTGCCGGACCAGCATCATCCGACGTCGCATCACCGCAACGATCCGGCGCTGATTGTGAAGAAGGCGAAGATCGACACGTATCACATCGAGTTGCTGGCGTATTTTCTGCAGAAGCTGAAGGCCACGCCGGACGGGGACGGGTCGCTGCTCGATCAGAGCCTGATTCTTTACGGCGGGGGCATGGGCGACGGCAATCTGCACCGGCATTCGAATCTGCCGTGCCTGATGGCGGGTAAGCTGGGCGGCCAGTTCGAGACGGGACGGCATATCGCTTACAAGCTGGATACGCCGATGTCGAATCTGCTG
>CAWDPL010000037.1:0-25917 GCA_963804105.1 uncultured Alphaproteobacteria bacterium | reverse complement strand
CCGTGAGCTGACGAGACGGCAATGAGCTTCGCGCAAGGGTGCAATTGTCTACTGGCGTGACAAGAGCCGCGAGGAGAGCGACAGTCGAGTCTGATGGGCACCGCCGTGTCCGGTATGCTGGGCGATACGTCCTGGCTGTCGAACATTTCGCAGAATGTCGCCAACGCCAACACCACCGGCTACAAGAACGCCGAGACGGAATTCGCCACCGTCGTCGACCAGGTCGGCAGCTCCAGCTCGGCCGGCGGCGGCGTTGACCGCGACGCTGCAGGTCGCTCAATGCGCTGCAAGGCTCGGTGGTCGGCACCTCGACCACCACCGACCTCGCGATCAAGGGCGACGGCTACTTCATCGTCTCCGACGCCAACGGCGATATCTACCTCACCCGCAACGGCTCGTTCGTTCCCGACGCCCAAGGCAACCTGGTCAACTCAGCCGGCTATTACCTGATGGGCTACGACGTCCAGAACGGTCAGGCTTCATCAGTTGACCCATAGAGGTTGAAGACGGGGATGTCAAATACACGCTCCAAAATGCGCCGATGGACCACACTGACAAATTCGTAGCTGCACAACACGAATTCCAGCGAGGGAAATCGAAGGCCTTGCCGCTCGCAATAAAGCGCAAACCAGGCGCCATGCACCGGGTCAACGTCCAGAAACAGAGGCGACCAGTCGGAGATCTCCGTTGCCATCCGGGCCAGTTCGTCTTCACTGAGCAGGAATGGAAGGCGCGCTTGATTCACAAACAGCGTGTTTCCCAGAGTGCGAAAAGCGCGGGACCGCCACGGAGAAAGGCAGGCCCGTCCGTTGCAAGCGGGCGTGGTCAGCGTTGCGCGCCGGGCGTCCGGCCGATGGTCCAACGCCCGGCATAAAACCGGATTCCGCCGAAACGTCCGCTCCTCCTGGTCTTCCCACCAACCACGCCTGAAAAACACCTGCAATTGATCTTCCGATGTGCCGGAGGTGTACTCCAACTCGATGAGACCCTGTTCCAGCAGCCGTTCGAAGCTTTGTCCGGGGCGAAGGAAATTCCCGGGAAAACCCTCGCGCAATTCCCGTTTGCTGATGAAGGGCACCTCCTCAAAACCAGCCAGGCTTCGGGCGCCCGCCAGCAAATCCGCACTTTGGGACAAGCGCCCGCGATAAATTGGCACTTGTTTCCATTCCAAGAGGAGTTCCTTCAGGCGCGAAAGCTGCGCTTCACGAATAGTTTCAAGCATTCCAAGCATTTGAGGGGTCACCCCATAACTTCTTCCATTGCCGCTGCTTCGCGCTTCCGGCAAGCCCGGTTGGTCAACGGCATTTTTCTTTTTGCGCGGCATTGCGGTTTGTCAGTGAGCTTTCTGTTTGCCGGCGGGTTTGTCGTGCAGCACATAAGCGCTTGAAGGCGACTCCACGTATTTTAGGCCGTGCCGGCGGGCGAACTCCCGGCCCTGCCGGGTGACGCCGGCCCAAAACTTGTCGCTGCCGACGCGCTTTTCATCCGCGAGCAACTCACTGCGAATCCGGCGCAGTTCACTGATCGCCGCGGGTTCCGGAAGCGCGTCCACCACGGCGCGGCGTTTTGCTTTTCTGGCCGCGAGGCTGCGAGGCAGGGCCGAGCGCTGCGGCGAGCGGTGCCTCGCCATTAACTTTGCGGCGTGTCCGTCCAATGAGGTGTAAAAAGCCAGGATGCCTTCCTGCTCGACGCGCCGCGCCATCCGGTCGCGCACCGCTCGGATTTCCCGCGCCACTTCTGCTTCTTTAGTCTTCATAAATCATTTGCTCCGGTGCGACTATCTTAATCGAAGGCTGCCCAAATTCCAAGTTGGCCAGATTGATTTTTTCCTGCCGGAATACGTTCGCCATGTGCCGCATGTTCCACGTCACCAAAAAGTCCATTTCACGGCAGGCGCAAAGGGCGATTTGAACAGCGTCGTTGTAATTTTCATCGCGCCTTTACCTTGACCGTCTTGGTCGTGTCGTTGCCAGGAATGCCATGTGCCGAGTCTATCAGGAGAGCAGGAGAGCTGGCAAGCGCGGTATCAGCCGGGACTTGAGCCACAGGCTCGACACCAAATTGAAACCCGGTCACGACGCCGCCAGGATTACACCGCCCCGTTTTGTTGTTGAGAATGCCCACCGCATTCACGCCGCGCCGTCTGCCGCGGCAGCCCCGCCGAACCTTTGCGCCATCGCGGCGCGGGCCACCGTCCAGACAATGATGTCGCCCGCGCCGGCCTTGCGCAAGGCCGCGGCGCACGCGTTGGTGGTCGCCCCGGTGGTCAACACATCATCCAGCAGCACGATTTTTTCGCCGTTCAATTTCTCCCCGCCGCAATAGGCGAATGCTCCACGCATGTTTTCGGCCCGTTGTTCGCGCGTCAGTTTGGTTTGCGTCAGGGTCGGTTTGACCCGCCGGAGCAGCCCGTCATGCACCGGGATTTTCACCGCGCGTCCCAGCCGGGCCGCCAGACGCTCCGCCTGGTTGAATTCGCGCTCCCGTTTCTTCACCGGAAACAGGGGCACCGGCACGATCCAATCCCACGCCTCCGCCGCCAGCGCCGGGGCGGCCCGCGCCATGAGCAATTCAGCCAGAAACGGCTCAAACCAGAGCGACCGGTTGTATTTGTAGCGGTGGAGCACGTCCAGCATTATGGCGTCCGCCACCACCGCCGAGCGCGCCGAGCGGAAGTGCAAGGTCATCTCCTGGCAATTGGCGCATTGGAACGGATGGCTCATGGCCCCGTCAAACGGCAGCCCGCACCGCTCGCAAAACGGCGCTTCGACGAACCGGACCGCGCCCCGGCATTTCGGGCCGGCATAGCCTTGCGCCGCCGTCGCCCGCTCTTCTCCGCAAATTTGGCAAACCGGCGGATAAAACAAATTCAGCCCCGCGTCCAGGGCGCTGCTCCACCAGGATGAAACTGCGGCTGTCATGTTTGCCTCCTGGAATTCGCGCCCGCCGCCGGACCCCTGGCGCGCCACAAGCCCGCCAGCACCAGCGCCAGGAGGAAAAACGGCAGCCAGCCGTCAATCAGCTTGTCCCCGCCCCAGAGCCAGCGCGCCGCGCCCGCCGCTTCCCGCGTCAGCGACCGGTAAGCCGTCAGCCAAAAAATCCAGCCCGCGTGAAGCCCGATGGACATGAACAAAGTCCCCGTGCGCTGATAGGCCAGCGCCAGAATCGCCCCGGCCAGCAGCAGCGTGAAACAAGCCGGCGCCAGCCCCGATCCATCCGCCGGGAGGCGGAACAACTCCGGCAACAGCCGGAGGCCCGAGAGCCAGTCAACCGGCGGCGCCGCCGGGGGCTTTTGCAAAAAATGGACCGCCGCATAAACCGCGCTGCTCACCGCCAGAGCCGCGGGCCAGACCAATGCTCTTCGCAGAATCCCAAACAGCGCCCCGCGAAAAATTAATTCCTCCAAAATGTGCGACCACGATGGCCGTCACCGCCGCACCGAGCAAAAGATGAATCAACTCCGCCGCGGCTGCGCGAAAGCTTGGCCGTTCGTCCTCCGCAAAGAACCGCCAGTCCCGCCGCGCCGGCCAGCGACCCGAATCCGATGGCAAAGCCCGCTCGCCAAATTGCGGAGAGGCCGTCGGCTCCAAGTCAGCCCCATCTCCCGTCCGCTGCACATTCCGCACGCCCGCAACAGCGGCCAAAGCCAGACCACCGCCAGCCCCAGGATGGCGCGGAGAACAAAGCGCGGGAAAGGATTTGCAGCCAGCCCGGCCAGTGCCGTCCAATGGCGCGCCCCCCATTGGGTGAGCCGGTAGAGCCAGGGAGCGAGCAGCGCCCCGCCGCCGAACACCACTATTAAATAAACCGCCAGCAAACAAATCGTCCGCATCGCCCCGATTATCAAATTCTTTTCCACTCCCGCCAAGCACATAATCAGTCATCACAGCCCGCCGGGTCTCATTTATCATTTTGCATTTGCCATTTTGCATTTAGATTGTGTGACTGCGCGGCGAAATGGCAGAATAACATGAGAATTGACGCTCTTATTTTCCGAACCCTGTGCGGGTTGCTCCTGCCGGCGCTGCTTGCCGGCTGCGCCTCGCTCCAGCCCCCGCGTCCGCTACCTGGAGGAGATGCCAGCCGGCCAGCTTCACCAACCTGGTGGCCTATCGCACCGACACCAATCTGGAAATCCGCATCCCGCTCCGCGGCAAGGATGCTTACGCCCACGCCAGTTGGCCGCGGGCGAACGCCGGCGGGACCAATTATCAGCGCCGGTTCGCCGTCCTGACTTTCGAGCAGGAAAAACCCGCCGCGCGCCAGGCCGCCGTCAACAACAACAACCAGGTCGCCATCCGCAGCGCGCCGCAATGGAGCAATTGGTGCAGACGAATTTTCTCCGGCCTGGCCCCCGCCGAGCCGGGCCACGGCGTGCTGCTGCTGGCCGAGAACGAGGAGATCGTCATTTTCCGGGACAAAACGGGCAAACTCAGCGAGGTGAAATTGGAAAACAAACCCCCGGATATCGTGGTGGACCACACCTATAACGACACGGATTTCTCGCGCGCTCGCCATCCATTTGCTGGAAACCGGCGTGCTCAATCTCGACCGCAGCCAGTGGCAGTTCTTGTTCGTCACCGGCGAAAGTCCCGGCTTTGTTTTCATGGACCTGCGCCAGCGGCTGGTCGTCTTTCTGGCTTATCCGGGCGACCCGGAGACGCAGGAACTGCCGGCCGCCTTTGCCGTGCGCGCCCTGAATTCCCTGCTCATCCGCAGCCTTTTCGTTACCGCCGTCAAGAATCCCGGCACCCTGCTGGCGCGCGGCTTCTGGCATCTGGGCACTTCCGGCGCCGCCGCCATCTCCTCCAGCCCGGACAGCCCCGCCGGCCCGCCCCCGCCGCTGTCCACCGGGCCGGGCATGGACCTGGCGGCGTGGGAAAACGACCTCGACCGGCATCGTGTCCGCGCGGCGTTACCAGGGGAAAATCGAATTGTTGATTGACGGGGAAAAGTTTTTCCCGGCGCTGATCCAGTCCGTGGAAGGCGCGGCCCGCAGCGTGGACGCGCAGGTGTTTATATTTGACAACGACGATTATGCCGTCAAAATCGCCGACCTCCTCAAGAGGCGATCCGCGCAGGTCAAGGTTCGGGTGCTGATGGATGACGCCGGCTCGCTCTTCGCGGGGAACGTGGCGCGGACCGCGCCGCCGGCGGAGGGGCTTCCAGCGCCCGGCCGACATCGCAGTCGTATTTGACCTCCGGCTCCCAGGTGCAGGTGCGGGCCTCCGCCAACCCCTGGCTGACGGTGGACCACCGCAAATGCTTTATTATTGACGGACGCCAGGCCTACCTTGGCGGCATGAATATCGGACGCCAGTACCGCTACGAATGGCACGACATGATGGTCGGGCCTGACCGGCCCGGTGGTGGGGCGGTTGGAAAAGGATTACCGGGAGGCCTGGGCGCACGCGGGCCGCTGGGCGATTTCGCCTACGCCTGGGTTTTGCTTTTCCCGCCGGCCGCGCCCGCAACAACAGGATGCCCGACGGCATTGACATCCGGCCCCTGCGCACCGCGACCTTCCAGGCGGACATTTACCACGCCCAATTGGAGGCCATCAACCGGGCCAGAGTTACATCTACATCGAAAACGCCTATTTCGATGACAACACCATCCTGCGCGCCCTGATCCAGGCGCGGCGGCGCGGGGTGGACGTGCGCGTCATTTTCCCGGCGGAAAACGACAGCGGCATCATGCAAACCAGCGACGAGGTGACGGGAAACGAGCTGATCGAAAACGGCGCGCGCGTCTATGTCTATCCGGGGATGACGCACGTCAAGGCGGCGATTTACGACGGCTGGGCCTGTTTGGGATCGGCCAATTTCAACAAGATGAGCCTGCATGTCGGCCAGGAACTGGACGTGGCCTTTTCCGATCCCGCCACGGTGGAGCGCCTGAAGGAGGAGCTTTTTGAGACGGATTTCCGGCGCTCGCGTGAATTGACCCAGCCCGTTCCCTCGACTGGATAGATTCCTTCGTCAAGGCCTTCGCCAGCGAATTATGAGCCGCGAAAAACCTCTTCATCTTCAGCCCTCATATACTCTCGTGAGTTCCGATGATCAAAGATGTGATGGTTTCGCCCTCAACATAAAAGAGCAACCTCAAATCACCTTCGATGGTCGCCGAGTAAATGGTTCTGCCATAGCGGGCTGAAAGACGGTGGATCTTGTGCGGGCGCAACCGCGAATCAAATCGATTTTCTTTGAAGATCTGCCAGGCCTTCCGGCAGGATCCCTTCTGCGGCTGGGCAAGTCGGTAAAAGCTCGTCCAAAATTTGCCGGTCGCGCGAAAGCTGTGCTTCATTGCAAATGCGCGGGTGGCGTCTGGAATAATGCTCTTTCCATATCCACGCAACGCCCCTCTTCGGCATCTTTCATCGCTTCCTTGAATTCGTCTGGAATCCAGGAATCATCCTGTTCGACAACAAATTTAGCCACCTCGGCCCTTTGACGGAAGCAGCGATTTTATCTGTTCGATGATTTCTTGTGCGCTCATGCCTTTTGCAACAATACCCGGAATTGCCCGTTGAGCAAGGGCCAATTACATATCATCATCATCTCCCCACAATTTCCATCCCTCATCCTCGCCCTATTCCCGGCCCGCCGCCGCGATGAAGCGGCTTCAACTCCTCCATCAATTTGCGCAAACCCTTCCAGCGTCAATTGCTGCGCCCCGTCGCTCCACGCCTCCGCCGGATTGGGATGCACCTCGATCAGCAATCCGTCCGCGCCCATCGCCACCGCCCCTTTGCACATCGCCGCCACCAAAGTCCGCGCGCCCCGCGCCCTGGCTGGGATCAATGATGATCGGGCAATGCGATTCGTTCTTGATGATGGGGATGGTCGGAAGGTCCAGCGTGTTGCGCGTGTAAGTCTCAAACGTGCGGATGCCCCGCTCGCAGAACATCAGATTGGGATTGTTGTTGGACAGCACATATTCGCCCGCCAGCAGCCATTCCTCGATCTTCATGGAAAGCCCGCGCTTGAGCAGCACCGGCTTGCCGGTTTTGGCCGCGGCGATGAGCAACTGAAAGTTCTGGGCGTTCCGCGCGCCGATTTGAATGATGTCCGTGTATTCGGCGACCAACTCGGCGTGTTGCTCGGAAAGCAGTTCGGTGATGATCGCCAGGCCGGTTTCGCGCCGCGCCTTGGCCAGCAGTTTCAGCCCTTTGAGCCCCAGCCCCTGAAATTCGTAGGGCGAAGTGCGCGGTTTGAAAGCGCCGCCGCGCAGGATGGTCGCGCCGGCCGCCTTGACCGCGTGCGCGGTGGTGAGCAACTGCCCTCGTCCTCCACCGAACACGGCCCGGCCATGACCTGGATTTTTTTGCCGCCGATGACATTGCCGCGCACCGTGATGGTGGAATTGTCTTGTGCGCCTCGCGGCTGACGAGCTTGTAGCGTTTCTGCACCGGCATGACCTGCTCGACCTGCGGCCAGGAGCCAGCATTTCCAGGCTGGGTGGGTCCGCTCGTCGCCGATGGCGCCGACGACCGTCCGTTCCACCCCGCGCATGACGTGCGGGCGGTAGCCGAGCTTTTTGATTTCCCGGAGGACGTCCGCCTCTCCTCCTTTTTCGATAATCCGGGTTTAAGAACAATAATCATAATTGTTGCGGGCCTGATGTTAGCCCTTTTTCCACAATGCGCAATGCGCATTGCGCCGCGCCAGGACGGCGATGCGTCAATCTTGGTTGGCAGGGCGGGCAGTGGACTGCCCGCCCTTTCCTCAGCGCGCCATTCCTGCAACGGCGATTCCGCTTGAGTTTCCCCGCGACCCCCGCTTAAAATCATGTCTCATTGATGAAACACACCAGATACTTTGGCCTCCTTGCGGCCGGCGCGTTGTTCGCCACCGCTCTCAACAATCCTGCTGCCGCGGGCGGACTCCCCGGTTAAGCGCGATTATCTTTTGGACGGCATCGTCGTGGTGGTGAACAATTCCGTCATCACCTATCTCCAGGTGGAGGATCAGATTGTCTCCGCAGCCTGACAGTGCTCCTCGCTGCCCGGAATCCCAACGACCCGAACCAACTTTTACGCCAAGCCGAAGGCGTTGCAGGATGACGAACTGGAGCTGTTCTGATAAAGAACAAGCTGATCCTCGATGATTTTGCCAGGGGCGAGTACACCACCAACTGGGTGGATGACGCGGTGGAGGAGGCCCTCAAGCTGGACATCAAAAATACCTACAGCGGGGAACGGGAAAAGTTGAGCAAGACCCTCCAGGCCGAAGGCCGGACTATACGAGAGATTACCTGAAGGAACTCCGCGAGCAGCGTCATCGTCATGCCGCTGGCCGACCTTCATACCGGCACCGGATCCGGGAACAAAACGATCATCTCCCCCACCGCGATCGAGACGTTCTACAACGATCACCAGGACGACTTCAAGGTGGAGGACCAGGTCAAGCTGCGCATGATTCAAATTCCCGATCCCGCCGGCAGCCCGCCCGGCTCCGCCAAACAAATGGCCGGCGAAATCCTCCAAAAAATTGACAGCGGCGTTCCTTTCGCCGACATGGCCAAGTCTATTCCTCCGGCTTCAACAGGCCACCGGCGGCGACTGCGGATGGGTGGACCGCAAGAGCATACCTCAAAGAACTGACCGAAGCCGCGTTCTCTCTCAAGCCCGGCCAACACAGCCACGCTGGTGGAATTACCCGACCAACAAGTCCCGGCGCCGCCGTCTGTTATCTCCTGATGGTGGAGGATTTCGTCCGGCCCACGTCAACCCCTTGTCCGAAGTTGAAGCCAACATCGAACGGATGCTTCAGTCGCAGAGCAGCCACAACTCCTGGACCAATGGATCGAGCGTCTGAAAGCCAAATCGCCCATCGACCATTTTAGCCCTTCGCTGCCCAATGACAGGTTGGATCGCCATCTCACTCGGCGATGTCACTGGCATCGGACCGGAAGTCACCCTCAAGGCCCTGGCCGCCGATGCCGCGCCGGACTCATTCCGTTATCTCCTGATCGGTGACGGCGCCCCCATCTGCGTGTCAACCAGGCGCTCGGTCTGAACCTGCCCTTTGAGGATTCCCCGGCCGCGGCGCCCCGGCCGTTTTTTTTTCACAATCCCCTTGCGGAACCTTTGGCCGCCGGTCTGACCCCCGGCTCCCCTTCCGCCGCCCGCGCCGCCCTGGCACTCGCTGACCGATGGCGCCAGGCGCTGTCTGCGCCAGGAAATGGACGCGCTCGTCACCGCGCCTCTCAATAAAGAGGCCATCCTCCGCACCGGCCAACCCTTCATCGGCCAGACGGAGTTTCTTTCCCAACTGGCCGGCGCCGAAGAACCGCCATGATGTTGCTCGGCGCAGGACGACCGCGGCCGCTGGCTGCGCGTTGCCCTGGCCACCACCCATCTTCCGCTCAAACTGGTGGCCGCGCATTTGCGCGCCGAATCCATCGAAAGGGCCATTGAACTGTCCGCCCAAGCCTGCCGGCGACTGGAACTGCCGCGCTGCCGCATTGCCGTTTGCGGCCTCAACCCTCATGCGGGTGAAGGCGGCAAATTTGGCGACGAAGAGATCACTCTCATCCGGCCGGTGGTCGAAGGGGCGCGCCAACAAGGTTTCGATGTCGTCGGTCCCCTTCCCGCCGACACGCTGTTTTACCAGGCTTATAGCGGCGAATACGATGTCGTCGTCGCCATGTACCATGATCAAGGATTGGCGCCGCTGAAAATGGTGGCCTTCGATTCCGGCGTCAATTGGACGCTCGGGTTGCCCTTTATTCGGACCTCTCCCGATCACGGCACCGCCTACGACATCGCCGGCCAGGGCAAAGCCGCCCCTTCAGCATGTGCGCCGCCCTCCGCCTGGCCAAGCGCCTCGCCGCCAACCGCGACCGCATATCTTCGCCCCCTCGCTGCTCTTTTGCCGGCGCCCCGGTCGTCCCGACCCCATCCCTCGCAATCCCCAGCAACCCGCCCATGACTTCATCTCGCTACGCCCCCGGAATCCTTGCGGCTAATCCATCAGCAACATCTCCACCCAGGCCACATCTTCGGGCCGGGTGACTTTCGGATTCGGTTCCGGGCAGGCAGACCAATTGCACCGCCTGGCCGATTAACTCGCAGGCCGCCGTGTCGTCGGTCACCAGCAATTTCCGCTCCCGAACCTTGGCCAGCGCGCTGCGAATCACCTCTACCCGGAAAAGTCTGCGGAGTTTGCACCGCCCAAAGCCGCGAACGGTCCAAATGCCGCGCGATAAAACGCCCGTCATCAGATTGTTTGATCGTGTCAGAAACCGCCTGCGCCGCCACCGCCGCGCCCGCCTGGCGGGCCGCCGCGATAGTCGCCTCAATCAGCGCCTCGCTGGTGCAAGGCCGCGCCGCGTCCTGAATGGCGACGATCTCCGTCCCCGGCGCCAGATTCTCCAATCCATTCCAGACCGAGTCCTGGCGTCTCCGCTCCGCCGGCCACCAGCCGGAATGGTTTTTGAAAACCACAAGCGGCGGCCAATCCGTAAACGCCTTCTGCCGCCCATCGCGCACCACCAAAACAATTTCCGCGATGTAACCGGCCGCATCAAACCGCTGCCAGGTATGCGCCACCAGCGGCCGTCCCGCCACCGGCAGAAACAACTTGTCCGTCTGTCCTCCCATCCGGGAGCTTTTGCCCGCAGCGACAATAATGGCGGAATTCACCCCCCAGCAATATCACTTTCCCCGTAAAATGCACCCTCCAAAAAAACACACAACCCCGCAGTTGATGGCTGCGGGTTTGTGGGGTTGGCACGAAATGAGGAGCTGCCTCTTTTGCTGGTTACCTTGATTTTTTAGCGCTACGCAAAAACCGACAGTTCACTCAAACTCATTCCGAATCGCGGCGGCGTCGCCCATTGGCCGGGATACGCCGCCAAAACCTCATGCCCTCAAATTCGTTCAGCGTGCTGACACCTCTCTACGCAGGAAAAGTGCCAATTTTTCTTAAGCATTGCAAAATCGAATGCAACCCATTGATTACCAGCCACTTTAATCGAAACCGGACCGTAATCAATTTCAGGCCGCAGTGTAATAATCCCCGACATATTCCCGGTTTTTAGGGACTTTATGATGCGCATCACGTTGATATTCAGCAACTTGCAACCATAATCGTCAGAACGTCAACATTTCCAACACTTTACAGACATTGCCCCGATGATCACCACGCGCCAGCCTGGTCGGATCACTTTAATCTTTATACCCGCCGAAATGAACTTAAACTCCCCGTCAATGGATAAGAAACCTGTTTGAAAAAGCCGGTCCATTCACAATTGCCGCCCCTGCTGTGGCGCCGCGAGATTCGTTCCGTTTTGATTTCGCGCGCGCGCCTGGCCCGCCGCGTCCATGCCCTGTCGCGCCAGATCGAGAAGGATTTCGCCGGCCGCGACTTGGTGATCATCGCCCTGCTCAACGGCACCGTGCTGTTCCTGGCGGATTTGATCCGCGGCCTCTCCCTGCCGCTGCGGCTGGACTTCATCGGCGTTTCCAGCTACCGCGACGGGGCCGGAGCGGGCCGCCTCATTTTCACCAAGGAACTGCGCCTGGACGTGCGCGGGCGGGACGTGCTGCTGGTGGACGATATACTTGACACAGGCCGGACGCTCACGCGCGTCCTGGCCACCTTGCGCCCGCTCCAGCCCCGCCGCCTCAAAATCTGCGTCCTCCTGGACAAACCGGCCCGCCGCCTCGAAAACATCGCCGCCGATTATGTCGGCTTCACCATTCCCGATGAATTTGTCGTCGGCTACGGCCTGGATTACGGGGAGAAATACCGCAACCTCCCCTTCGTCGGCCTGCTCCAACCGGACATCGCGAAGAACGTCACTTCGTGAAAAACGGCAGTTGGGCCAGCGCGTTGAGGATGAATTGCACCGCCACCGCCGCCAGCAACAGCCCGAACAACCGCGCCACCAATTTGAGCGCCAGCGGATTGAGATAGTGCGCCCCGCGCACCGCCAGCCAGAAAACCCAGTAGCTGGCAAAGCACACCGCCGCAATGGAAGCAAACAGCGCCATCACCTGATAAAATCCGCTCGCCTGATTCAGCAGGATCAATGCCGTCGAAATCGATCCCGGCCCGGCCAGCATCGGCACCCCCAGCGGCATGATGGCGATATCATCCTTGGCCGCCCCGGCCGCCACCTCCTCGTCCGTTTCCTTGGCCGGCGACCGTTTGGCATACATCATATCCAGCGCGATCCGCAGCAGCAGGATGCTCCCGGCCATCTGAAAGGCCGGCAACGTGATCCCCATCACTTTGAAAATCACCGGTCCCGCCGCGGCAAAAATCATCAGCACGCCCGCCGCCACGCCGCAAGCCAGCCGCGCCATGCGCAGCTTGACCGTGGGCGTGTCCTGCGGCGTCATGGCGATAAAGGCCGGCACCACCGCGATCGGATCCAGGATCACGAACAGCGAGCTGAGTGCCAGTAAAGTATATTCGCTCAGAGTCATCCCGTCCTTTTCACAAGGCCTCTTTCATATTGAAGAATTTCTAACACAAGCCGGCGGATCGTGGAATGACAAAAGCAACGCAACTGTTCAGGTAGGGACGCCTCGCCGGGGCGTCCGAGGGGCGATCCGTTGCGCCACTGGGCGCGGCGCGGACAGCGCGGCGCGCTGTCCCTACCAGAATGGCTACAAAGCAACCAGGCAATTTTGTTGCGGGTTATGGCGCGCGGTAGCGGAGGGAGTAGAACGCGACGCGGCCTTGATGGTCGCACCAGGGCTGGACCTCGACTTCGTTCGACCCGGCGCCGCGGGACCACTCCAAAAACCCCAGCCCGAACGGGATCAGGCTGTATTCCGGCGGATGCGCCAGATAAATGCAGTTTCTGGAGCGGGGCGCAAAGGTGGTTTCCCTCCAAAAAGGCTTGTCCAGCGCCGGGCCGTCCGTCAGAAAGGCCAGTTGCTCGTTGAAGCCCCAGTCCAGGCTCACGAGGGTCAGATCGGAACGGCCATTGACTTGGCGGGCAAAGGCGCTCAAGGCATCCGACCACCGGCCGCGCCCGCCGGTTTGCCGGATGAGCCGTTGCGTATTGCAGAGGGCCAGGAGTTGGCTGGCGAGGAGTAGAACAAAGAGGGCGGCCACCAGCGCGGAGGATGGAGTGAGCGCGTTGGAGCCGGCGGAACCCGGCTCCGCGCGACGGCGCCCCGGCCACAAACGCGCGACGGCCATTGCCGCCACCAGATGGGGAAACGGATAAACCAAAATCATGTGATGCATTCGCACCGCGCCCGGAAGCAGGAACAGGCCGATGGTTATGAACAGGATGGCCAGGAGGGGAAACGCCGCCTTGTCCCTGGAGGGAGAAAAAAGCAGGCAGGCGGCGGCGAGGATGAAAGCGATGCCGACCGGTGCGAAAACCGGGGCGCGCGCCTGATACATCCTGTCAAACAAACCGCCGGCCTCCATCAGGCGGTAAAAGTAGGAGCCGTCATACATCGCCAGCATCGTGTTCCACTTTTCCGTCATTTCGCCCGGCTCGCCCCCGGGCACGCTTTGCGAGCCAACCCCGTGAAGGATGGTGGGAACATGGGATCAACATCGGTCCGGCGGTGAGCAAAAAACCCAGGCAGGCCAGGGCGAGCGGCCCGGCAAAGACCGGAAACTGGCGCAAGCGAAGTTGGTTCCAAAGAGGACGAGCGTTGCAGCAGAGCAGCGCCAGGATTACACCCGCAAGAAGAATGCCGAAATCAATCTTGTTGAAAAAGCCCAGCCCGGCAAACAGCCCGGCGAAAAACGCATATAAGAAACCGCGATGGACGCGGAGAAAAGTCAACCCGCCGAAAAAAAGGGCTGGCAAATCACTCCGCAATTTATCCGGCACCGGCGTTTCATTCCGGAGTTGCCACCAGCGCAGGCCGAAATAGAAGCAGGCGAAGCGGCAGAGAAAGCTCGGCAGCACCAGGCCCCAGTCCAGAACACTGCTAAAGAAGAAAGCCGGGTCAAGGGCCAGCAGGGCGCCGGCGAGCCAGGCGGTGTTTCGCCCCAGCCAGCGCCAAGTCCAGAGCATGAACAGCAGCAGCGCCCCAAGGCCCCAGCCCAGCGCGCTCAGCCGGAGCACAGGCTGATGGGCGCCAAACAGGGCGAAGCCCGGCAGCAGCAGCCAGCTCTTGACCGCGCCAATGTAATATTGGGCAAAGACCGGGAACGGGCGGCCCCAGAGGCTGACAATGCTGGATCCGGGCATGTGGGGATGCGGGTGGCCGGTGAGAAAATCCCTGGCCATGCCGGCGCATTGCGCCTCATCGTAGTAGAGTCCCGGCGACGCGGTGTTGGGCCACGCCAGGAAAATGAGGATGACGGCCAGCAGCATCCACACCGCGAGAACGGCGAAAAAATCCCGGCTGCTGTTTGCTGGGAGGTCGTTGGCCATGTCGTCAACAAATTTGCCGGGCTTGGCGCGCAAGGCAAGCCGATTCCCTAACGAAAATTCTCCCGCAGCTTGCCGAAAGGTAGGGTCGCCTCGCCGAGGCGACCGCGTCATTTAGGCCCACCCACTGGCGGCTCGGACACTTTAGAACCTGTAGCATCATCCGGATTTTTCCATTTGATCGCGATTGCGGAAAGCTCGGTTTGCATAATGGGAGCGGAAAAACCACCGGCAAATGTGGTGGCAGTGTTTCCACGAACGCTAGTGGCAGCTGATCCAAACCCGACAGACCCGGCTGCGAATGATTGGCCGGAATTAACAATTACTGCATCGGCCCCGCGAGCCTTGGCTTCTTTCGGCGGCCGCGGCGCGCAGGTTTATGCCTGATTGCGTCCAGAGTCGGATCTGCCCGAGGATGAAGTAGGGTTTGGGTGGATAGGTTTCAAAGACCGGAATGACAGTGTGTGGTTCAATGAACGACCCAGGGCTGACAGGCCAGTCTTGTTGCGGTCCGACGTAGGGTTGCCAAGATGGATGGGCACAGCCAGTTAAGATACCACAAGCAACGACGATGAGCAGATTTTTTGTCATGTGGAAGGTTTATCACCCGGCCATATTTTGACAAACCGTATCTTACGCTTGGTTATTGCTGGGCCGTTCGAGGGGTGTCTGAGGGGTCCGGGATCCTCATACTGACAAGGTGCGGCCAAGCTCCCTTAATACTGCCGAAGTGGCGCGTGAGTTTCTGGAACTCCGTGGTCGCAGGGTCGGGGCAGACGGGCTTGCCGGCGCGATCCAGATAGAGGCAGCCCACTTCGCCGGGCGGAAGCCGGGCATTGAGTTCCAGAGCTGCTGAGGAGGCTTCCAGCCATCGTTCCTTGAGTTGCGGGAGGGTGACCGGCTGGGAGAGTGTCAGATCCTAATCGAAAGCCCCTAACGGCATAACTCGGCGGCGGCCTGGTAGCTCGCGAGTCCCCCGTGTACGCGAAGGCCCCGGATGACGAACGCGATTTTGTCCTCGGTGATCTCTGCGTCTTCGCGGTAGGACCAGAAGCACTGCGCGTGGAACTCCCGAAACGCCTTCCGGGCCAGATCGAGCCGGCGCTGGCGGAGGGCGGTGTCACGCAAAGACTGGTCTGTTTGAGACATCCTAACAATAATACTTGAATTGGCTGCCAGCGGCAAGTTCCAAACCATGGCTTTTCTTCTCCTGCGGTTTGCTCTTGCGCGCGGGCCGCCAGGGCGTAACCTCACCGGCGTTGAACTTGAATTGCAAACTATGAGCGCTACGCATTTGTCAACTTCCGAAACCACCGCCATCATTGCCGGCCTCAACCGCATGGCCCGCAATTTGTGGTGGACCTGGAACCAGGGGGCCCAGGAAATCTTCAACGAGCTGTCCCCTCGTTGCTGGCAAAATCTTTACCACAACGCCGTCGCCGTCCTGCGCGAAGTCTCCGATTACGAACTGCGCATGCGCCTGCAGGACGGCGAATTCGCCCGCCGCGTCCGGCTGGTGCTGCACGATTTCGAGGCTTACATGCACGACCACCAGACCTGGGGCCGGCAAAACGCCCCGGAGCTGGTCCACCATCCGGTCGCCTATTTTTCCGCCGAATTCGGTTTTCACGAAACCCTGCCCATCGCGGCGGGCGGCCTGGGCATTTTGGCCGGCGACCACGCCAAGTCCGCCAGCGATCTGGACCTCGGCTTCGCCGGCATCAGCCTTTTTTATCGCGAGGGCTATTTCCAGCAGACCTTCAACCAGGACAACTGGCAGACCGAACATTACACCCTGCTCAACCCGCGCGACCTGCCGCTCGAACCGGTGCTGGACAGCAAGGGCGAGCCGCTGGTGTGCGTGGTGGACATTGACTTGACAGAGGTTTATTTCCACGCCTGAAGGTCAACGTCGGGCGGGCCGCCGTCTATTTGCTGGACTCCAACCGCCCCGAAAACCCCGTGCATCACCGCGACCTGACCCGCCGGGTCTATGGCGGCGACAACGCCATGCGCATCATGCAGGAGGTCCTGCTGGGGGTGGGCGGGGTGCGGCTCCTGTCGAGCGTGGCGACAAGTGCTGGCGCGTGCGACACCACGATGACCTGCGCATCGCCTGGATGCCTCCGCGATGAGCCGTCCCAGGGCCGGCAACAATTCCGGATGCAGACTGGTTTCCGGTTCATTGAGCACCATGACCTTCGGCGGCCGCGGCGACAAAAGCCCCGGCGATCAGCAGCAGATAGCGCAGCGTTCCATCGGACAATTCCGAGGTCTTCAAGGGCCGCAGCAAGCCGCGCTGGTACATCACGACCTCGAAATAACCGTCGGTCCATTTCGACCTCGACTCGCGCGCCCGGAAAAGCGTCGGTGATGGCCTCATCGAGCGCATCGCCGTTGCCGATCAGGCGCATGGTGTGGATCGCGGCCGCCAGGTCCGATCCGTCGCTGGCGAGCACCGGCGTGTAGGTGCCGATCCGGCGCTGCCGCGCCGGGGCTTCGGCATCGGTGCGGACAGTGATCGTAGAAGCGCCACCCGCGCATCCGCTCGCGCATCACCAGCAGCTCCAGCGCATCGCGCGGGTCGCTGCCATGCGTCATCATGCTGTCGAACGGCGCCAGGTCCTGCAGGGCCGTTCGCCATACGCCGTTCTCGTCACGGATCCGGACCGACGGACCGTTGCGTTGGGCGAACACGTTTGCCCGCCCCATCACTTCGCCGGTCCACAGGCTTTCCAGCTTGATTTCGGGATCATGCGGAAAGTGCGAGTTGGACGGCAGGCCGAGGTCGATCGCATAACCGTAATCCGCCGCGGCGAATCCCAGTTTCAGGCTGATCGGATGCTTGCGCCGCGTGCCCTGCACCGGGTGGGTGCCTTGCTTCATGGCGCGCGAGAGCTCCTCCGGCCCGGCCCAGAGTGTGGACTGGATGCCGCCCTCGGCCGCGAGCGACTGGATGATGCGGCCCTGGGCGATGTCCGCGAGCAGGCGCAACGCGCGGTAGAGGCTGGATTTGCCGCTGCCGTTGGCGCCGGTGACGACGTTGAGGGCGTCGAGGCCGAGGCGGACTTCGCGTAACGAGCGATAACCTGAGATGCATAGGCGGGTGATCATGGTTTCGATGGCTTGATGGGAGGCAAGACAGGTAAGTGTTTCAGCCGCGGATGAACGCCGATGAACGCCGATTTTCCGTGCGGTTTGGCGGACCGGGGGCCGAACAAGGGAGCGATTTGCATGCTTGATTATACCGAGTTATCAGATATAACGATCCGAATTCGGAATATATTTGTTCTTCCCCCGTCATGGCCTGGCGCGACCCGGCCATCCTCTTTGTGCTTACCGCACCGCTGGTGAGTTATTGACCAACCGTTGGCGTGGCGGCAAGGCCCTCACCCGGAGCGGTGCGCGCTCCGACCTCTCCCGAGGGGAGAGGTAAAGCAAGGATCGGATGCCCGTGTTCCAGGCACCAAACCGATCTACCCCACCAGCCTCGCGTACAGCGTCGCGATCCGTTGCGCCCTCGGTGCTGAACACCAACACCCGGCTCGCCGCCCCCAACCCCAACGCCGCCCGCGCGCGCCCGATCCCCGGCCGCCAGCAGACACCCGGCCAGCCCTGCCACGCCGGACTCGCCGGCGACAATCCCCGCGCCCGCCAGCAACCGCATCGCCGCCACCGCCGCTTCATCCGGGATCGACATGAACGCGCCGCGCCCCACGATCGAGCTCCTGCCACGCCAGCAGGCTTGGCTCGCCGCACGCCAACCCTGCCATCAGCGTATCGAGATCGCCCGGCGACGCTCGTCCGCTCCCCCAGCTCCGCCGAGGCCAGCAGGCACGCCGCGCGATCCGGCTCCACCACCACGATCATCGGGGTTGGAGCGAACGCCGCCCGCATCTGCACCGACACCGCGGCCGCCACGCCGCCCACGCCGCCCTGGATGAACACATGCGTCGGCGCCGCACCCTGCCACTGCGCCGCCGCCTCGTCGGCCATCACGCGGTAGCCTTGCATGATCGCGCGGGGCACCTCGGTGTAGCCTTCCCATGACGTATCCGAAACGACGAACCAGCCCTCGGCCGCCGCTGCCTGCGATGCGACGCGCACCGAGTTATCGTACGTTCCGGCAACGCGCCGAACCTCCGCGCCATACGCCGCGATCGCCGCGGCGCGGCCCTCGCTCACGCCCTCATGCACGAAAATCACCGCGCGGCAGTGGCAGCGCTGCGCGCCCCACGCCACCGCGCGCCCATGATTGCCATCGGTCGCGCAGGTCACCGTGATCGCCGCCGTGGCCTCGCGCCATTGCCCCGCCATCAGCCCCGCCGATCGGCTGCCGCCACCACGCGGCGGCGCGCCAATCCGCCCGCCACCACTTCGGCCACCGCATAGGCCCCGCCGAGCGCCTTGAAGCTGCCCAGCCCGAACCGCCCTGCCTCATCCTTCAGCCGCAGCACGCCCAGCCCGGCGTCCGCGGCAAGCGTCGGCAGGTCGCGCAGTGGCGTCGGCGCATAGCCCGGCCACGCGGTGATCGCCGCCCGCGCGCGGCGAAACCCCGCCTCGGGCAGCACGACGATGCCCGGCGTGCCGGCGCGCGGATTGGCGAACAGCGTGAAAGGATGCGGGTCGAGCATGGCGCAACGGTGAACCGCGTTGCCGAACGGTGCAACGGTGGCGTAGTGAATTGGCTCGGCAAGCGAGGGGCGCGCCATGAAGATCACCATCCTGGGCGGTGCCGGCTTCCTGGGGCGCAAGATCGCGGCGCACCTGACGCAGACCGGCACGCTCGGGGGGCGCGCCCTCTCTGAGCTGACGCTGTTCGACCTTGCCGCGCCGCTGCCGCCCGCCGGCGCGCCGTTCCCGGTGCACAGCGTGGCCGGCGACCTCGTGGAACTGCCGGCGGAGGCCATCCCGCCCGGCACCGCGGTCGTGTTCCACCTCGCGGCCGTGGTCTCCGCCGCCGCCGAGGCCGACTACGACCTTGGCCGCCGCGTCAACCTGCGCGGCACCGATGCGGTGGTCGATGCCTGCCGGCGGTTGTCGCTTGTCCCCGGCGCCCGCCCGCCGCGCGTGGTGTTCACGTCCTCGGTCGCCAGCTTCTCCGGCGGGCAGGGCGCGGTGCTGGCGGACGACGCGCGGCAGGTGCCCGCCAACAGCTACGGCGCGCAGAAGGCCGCGGCCGAATTGGTGCTGGCCGACGCGTCGCGGCGGGGTTTTCTCGACGCCGTATCGATCCGGCTGCCCACCATCACCGTGCGGCCAGGGCGGCCGAACAAGGCGGCCAGTTCGTTCCTGTCGTCGATCCTGCGCGAGCCGCTGCTGGGCATGTCGGCGGAGCTCCCGGTGGGGGAGGATTTCGCCGCGTGGATCGCCAGCCCGCGCCGCGCGGTGGATTGGCTGCTGCATGCGGCGGCGCTCGATACGGCGGGGCTTGGGCTGGATCGCGGGATCAACCCGCCGGGGATCAGTGCCACGGTGGCGCAGATGCTGGCCGCGCTGGAGGCGGTGAGGCCGGGGCCTCGGCGTTGGTGCGGCCGGTGGCGGATGCGGATATCGCGGCGATTGTCGGGACCTGGCCGGCGGCGTTCGCGCCGGTGCGGGCGGGGCGGCTGGGGTTCGCGCCGCATGAGCCGCTGGAGGATCTGGTGCGCGCGTTCGTGGCCGACGATCTGGAGGCGACGCGGCATGAGCGCGGGCTGCCGGATTGAGGGCTACGGCTTGGGCGGGCTCGCGCACGTTCCGCTGGAGAGGATGCCGACCAGCGCCTTGTCTCGCGCCGGTTACCCGGTTCCGGCTTCAGGCGGTGGCTTAGCCAGCACCGTCTCGAAATAGGCGACAAAGCGCCTCGCGCGTTGCAGTGCCGCACTGGCCCGCTCGTGGGATATCTCGGCCGCAGGTCCTGTCTCGTAGTCAGCGGCGGCTTTCAGATTGTAGGCATGCGACAGAAATCCGCGGAGTTCGGCGTCAAAGCCGGTTGCGTCCCTGGTCAGCCGATGCAATTCCGCTTGCACGCCTTTGTGCGTCTTCACCGATTGCCCGGTCCGCTCGGAGATAAAGGCCTGCGCGGCGTGAAATGCCGCCAGTTAGGCCGTGCGGCCGGCGGCGTCGTTCAGGTCCACCTTCAACATGACTTCCGCGTCGCCGAGCAGCTTGCAAGCCTTGTCCAGGAAGTATTCGGACTAGGATCATACCGGCACGCCATCACGGCGGATTTCACGCATCAACGGTGTGCGCTCGAGCCAGGCAGTCGCCGCATAGGGCTTTGCGTCGAAGAAAGCGTCGGCGTCATCGAGAAACCTGACGCGAAGGTCCGCCAGGCGATCCAACTCGGCCCACCGATCGGGCATCGATTTCAGAAACACGGCCACGTCGTAGTCGGAGTTGGGGCGCGCATCGCCTCGCGCGCGTGAGCCGAACAGCACGACGCGCTCAAGCTGGTCGCCGTATATCGCGCCGAGGTACGGCGCGGTAGCGCCGTAGGACCGGGTCGTTGGTCGGCTGTGGTGTCATGTCGCTCCCCGCGGAGGCCAAATCCTAGCACGAACGTCCCGAACTTGCGACCGCCGCAATAACGCGACCTCGTCACGGCACGTAAGCTGTCGCACACTTGGCACGGTCATTTGTGACGGATTATTTGGGGGCGACGCGGCATGAGCGCGGGCTGCCGGATTGATCGACAGGAAACAAGGAAGGTTTCCTCATACATGGTCCAATAGCTGACGCGCGGTTGGTTGACCCGGAAGGCCATATGACGCATCAGCAAGATGACGCATCAGCAAGCTCAGGTGCACGGAGGAGCCGCCGCCATGCCGGCCAATGCCCAGGGCCTGATCGAGAAGATCCGGGCATTGCCCCCGGATCGGCTGGTCGAGGTCGAGGATTTTGTGGATTTCATCAGGCTACGTGAACAGGAGCGCGCACTCACCCGTGCCGCCGCCACCATCAGCGCGCCCGCCTTCGCCTCGGTTTGGAACAATCCCGACGACGACGCCTACGATGCAATTTGAGTTCGGCACCATCGTTCTGGTGCCGTTCCCCTTCACCGATCAGAGCGCTTCCAAGCGGCGGCCTGCTGTCATCGTCAGCAACCGCGCTTACAACGCGGCCAGACCGGACGTCGTGGTGATGGCCGTCACCAGCCAACTCCGCGCCACGGCCGCCGTGGGCGAGGTCTGGATTAGCCGATGGCAGCAGGCCGGACTGCTCAAACCGTCCGTTATCAAGCCGGTGTTCGCCACAATCGAACAACGCCTCGTTATCCGCCAGCTCGGCACGCTTCAGCGCGCCGACGAGGTCGCGCTCCGGAAGGCGATAAGCGAGACGTTGGGATAGCCCCCGTATCCAGGTCAGCGGCTAACAGGAAACTGCTCCGCCCGTGAGGGCTTGGGCCGCGGGGCGAACCAAGGTCGGTGATAATGACAGGAAGGTCCCGATTCCGCTGTCTCGCCCCCCCCGCCCGCCCACCCCCTGTGTCCTTTCGCCCACTAAACGATTAATTTACCGCCTCATGCCGCACCGCAGCGTCATGCGCGGTTGATCGCGCCGCCCGCCGGTTCCATGAATGCCGCCTCAGCTCACGCGGGCTTCGTCGGCGGCGCGTGCGAGATCGCTGTTTGTTTCAGCCCCGCCGGCGCAGGCTGGACGTTACGCATGTCGAGCATTCAAGGCGACCCACGGATCGCCGGCGTGGCAGGTGCCCCGCCCATCGCCCGACCCGCGCCCACCCGCCCGCATCGCCGCCCGATCAGCAACATGGTGGTGCACGCCCCTCACCTGCTGCGCGCCCTGGTGCGCGCCGACGAGGTCTGGCTGGTCGCGCTCGCCGCCATCGTCGGCGCCTCCGCCGGCGTGATGGTCGCGTTCATGACCGAGGCCACCCAGCTCGTCCACCAGGCGCTTTTCCTGATCGGCTCGCAGCAACGCCTCAGTGCCATGGTCGACCTGCCGCCGCTGCGCGCCATCGTCATCCCCACGCTCGGCGGCCTGGCATTCGGCGGATCAGCTACCTGGTCGCGCGCTACCGGCCCGCGCCGCTCGGTCGACGCGATCGAGGCCAATGCGCTGTATGGCGGCCGCATGTCGCTGAACGACGGCATCATCGTCATGCTGCAGACGATGATGTCGAACGGCGTCGGCGCCTCGGTCGGGCTGGAGGGCGGCTACACCCAGATCGGCTCCGCCATCGCCTCGCGCTTCGGCCGCAGCTTCCGCCTGCGCCGCAACGACATGCGCCTGCTGGTCGGCTGCGGCGCGGCGGGGGCGATCGGCAGCGCCTTCCACGCGCCCCTGACCGGCGCCTTCTACGCGTTCGAGCTGATCATCGGCACCTACACGCTGGCCACCTTTGCCCCGGTCGCGGTCGCCTCGATCGTCGCCTACGCCGTGGTCAACGCGCTCGGCGCCTCGCCGTTCGACCTGGAGGTGCAGGTGCCCGGCGCGATCGAAGCGGTGGACTACATCCCGCTGCTGGCACTCGGCATGGTGTGCGCGCTGGTCGGCATCGCGGTGATGCGCGGCGTCACGCTGACCGAGGCGGCGTTCCGCCACAGCCACGTGCCGGTCTGGCTGCGGCCAGCGTTCGCCGGCCTCGCGCTCGGCCTGATGGCGCTGATCACGCCGGCGGTGCTGTCGTCGGGACATGGCGCGCTGGGCGTCGTGATCGGCGCGCCGTACACCCTGCCCTACATCGCCGTGCTGGTGTTGCTGAAGGCGGTTGGCTCGGCGATCTCGCTCGGCTCGGGCTTCCGCGGCGGTCTGTTCTTCTGCTCGCTGTTCCTTGGCGCGCTGACCGGCAAGCTGTTTGCCGGCGCTGCTGGCGATGGTGACGACCACGCACGCCGTGCCGCCGGTGGTGTGCGCGCTGGTGGCGATGAGCGCGATGGCGGTGGCGATCATCGGCGGCCCGCTGACCATGGGCTTCCTGGCGCTGGAGACCACCGGCAGCCTGCCGCTGACCACCGCCGTGCTTGCCGCCTGCGTGGTCTCCGCGCTGACCGTGCGGCGCACGTTCGGCTACTCGTTCGCGACCTGGCGCTTCCACCTGCGCGGCGAGGCGATCCGCAGCGCCGTCGACATCGGCTGGATGCGCAACCTGACGGTCGGACGGATGATGCGGCGCGAGGTGCGCACCGTGCACGCCGACAAGTCGCTGGCCGAGTTCCGCACCGAGTTCCCGTTGGGCTCGATGCAGCGCGCGATCGCGCTGAACGCCGACGACCAGTATGCCGGGATCATCCAGGTCGCCGAGGCGCACGCCGATCTCGACGAGGGCCATCATGTCAGCGACCTGTTGCATTGCACCGACATCGTGCTGCTGCCGCAGATGACGGTGAAGGAGGCGATCGCGATGTTCGAGAACGCCGAGACCGACGCGCTGGCGGTGATCGACGGCACCGACACGCGCCATGTCATCGGGATGCTGACCGAGCACTACGCGTTCCAGCGGTATACGACGGAGCTGGAACGGCGGCGGCGGGAGCTGTCCGGGGAGTAGCACGATCCCTGCTTTACCTCTCCCCTTGGGAGAGGTCGGAGCGCTTTAGCGCTCCGGGTGAGGGCCTTCCAGCGAGTTCAATCGCTTGCACCTGCCGAGCCACCTCACCCGCCGCTTCGCGGCGACCCCAGGGTCAAACCGTTGGGGATGCCTTTCCCCAAGGGCAGAGGTGACTTTACGCCACGGCGCCACCGGGGACTTGCCCCGCGTAACGCCGACCACCCTGCACGGATTATTAACCGCTTTCGGCTTCCCTGCAGCTCCAGGCGCCGCCGCGTTGACGGCACTACCCGACACTCGGCTGCACGGTCAGGACGCTCGCATGCGCAACAACGAGCCCATCACCCAACACGAGATCGAACTGCCCGACGGCGACCCGTTGGTCTCGCGCACCGACACCACCGGGCGCATCACCTTCGTCAACCACGTGTTCAGCGAGATCAGCGGCTTCACCGAGGACGAACTGGTGGGCGCGCCGCACAACCTGGTGCGCCACCCGCACATGCCGCCGGCCGCATTCGCCAATCTGTGGGCCACCATCCAGGCGGGCCGCCCCTGGGACGGGCTGGTGAAGAATTGCGCCAAGTCCGGCGATTTCTACTGGGTGCGCGCCAATGTCACGCCGGTGGTGGAGGTGGGGATGGGCGCCGAGGCCGGAAAGGTGAGCGATTACATCTCGGTCCGCTCCAAGCCGACCCGGGCGCAGGTGGCGGCGGCCGAGCGGAACTATGCCGCAATGCGCGAGGGGCGGGCCGGCAATCTCGCGTTGCGCGACGGCGAGGTGGTGCGCACCGGCTGGCGCGCCGCCCTGGGCGATGCCGGGCAGTCGGTGCTGGGGCGGCTGGCGGCGACGATGGCGGCGGCGGTGCTGCTCAGTCTGGCGGTCGGCTGGCTCGGCTTGTCCGGGATGGCGGCGTCGAACGACGCGTTGCGCGGCGTCTACGAAAACGACCTGCTGGCGGTCAACGCGCTGCGCGACATCGTCGACCTGACCCGCGACAACCAGAACCAGATTGCCCGGCGGTGGCGCTGGAGGGCGCGGCGTGCCGGCCGAGGTGGTGCTGGCGGCGCGCGAGCCGCCGGTGCGCGCCAACCTGGCGCGGATCGCCACGCTGCGGGGCGGCTACACCGCGATGGCCCCCACTGGGCGCATCCCTCCCACGGGGATGGGGCTGGCCGCCGGAGCTCCGCGGATTGGCCGGAACGTTCTCCGAGCGGTACGGCGCACTGGTGCGCGACGGCATCGAACCCGCATTTGGCGTTGGCGCGGCGCGGCGAGACGGCGCAACTGGACAATCGGTTGCAGACCCGTGTCCCGGCGCTGTTCGAGGCCGGCGTTCTATGCCGGCCGGCACCTGGTGGATCGGCAGATCGCGGTGGGGCGCTACAGCTACACCGGGGCGGTCGCCAATCTGCGCCGGCGACAGATCATCGGCGCGCAGCATCGCGTGCGGCGGGATGGTTGCTGTCCTCGCGTTGGGGTGGGCGCTGCTTGCCACGCTGCGGCGTTGCGTGCAGGGTGTTCCAGGCGCATTTCGCCGCGATTGACCGCGGCGACCTCGCGGCCGGCATCCCCGACACCGCCGGTGCGGGAGTTCCGCCGCATGGCGTCGATGTTGCGGGCGATCCGGGCGCACCTGGTGTTCAGGCTGGCAGAGCGCCGAGTCCTCAGAGCCGCACGCCCGGCCGAGCCCGGCGCCTACGCGTGGACCGTATGGCGGTCACGATCGAGCAGGAGGCCGGTTCGGCAGTGGAACGGGATGGCCAACCGCACCGGCGCGGCGCGCCATGGCGCGCGACGCGGACGCGATGGCGGCCTCGGCCGACCGGGTGAGAGACAGCGCGGAACACGTGGCGACGGCGGCGGACCAGGCGTTGCGCAACGCGCAGTTCGTTGCCTCGGGCGAGCGAACAATTGGCGGCATCGATCCGCACGGTGTCCGCGCAGGTCGGGCACGCCAGCGAGGTGTCGCACGACGGCGCGGCAAGGGGGCGGCGGCGCGCGCCACGATCCGCTCCTTGTCGGAGGCGGCGGGGCTGATCGGCGCCGTGATCAGTCTGAT
>CAWDPL010000036.1:0-98042 GCA_963804105.1 uncultured Alphaproteobacteria bacterium | reverse complement strand
GCCCATTCGCTCGGCAGGCCGGCGACTTGAGCGGGTCGACGCGAACCTGCCATGGTTCGGTATGAACGACGAGAGAGGGTTCGCTTTCCGAAATCCCCTTACCTCTGTCGCCATCAAAACCCTCTTTCGATTTCCTCCAAGGCCGCGTCGGACGGCGGGTGACGTGAATATCGGCCGCACGTTGATCGAGGGGACTGCCAGCGTCGCCATCGACTTGCAGTTGGGCTAAATTCTTGTCCTTCACCCTTGCGACATTCGCGACAGTTGCGACAAGCTCGCTATCACTGCGACGAATTTCAGCCGCGCCCCTCCGCGACAGTTGCGACAACTGCGACAGTTAGCCAATCGACCATCGTCCGTCGCAACTGTCGCAACTGTCAGAGGAGGAGGTGCTCGCTTTTCTGCCGTCGAAAAAGGAGGGGAATAGGCCGGTCATTCGCCCGCCTCCCGCATAATCGACCACGCCAAGCGGACTTTCTGCCCTTCGACCATAGCCCGCCCGTCGAAGGGAGCGAGCCAGCCGTGTTCAACCAGCGTCTTAATCGCCGCCGTGGCGGTGGCGGTGTCACGGATGCTGTTTGGACCTAGGCGGACGATAGCCCGGAGGTGATAAGAGGCTCTCCCCACTTCAATAACCAATTTCGCAGCGCCTCAGCTCGTTGCAATTCAGGACGGGCGTAGCCCGCCTCGAACAGTCGTAACGCCTCGTGAGCGTAATACTGCGCCAGCATGATGGCGCGCTCGAAAGCCTCGCTGTCGACATGCGCTGCCTGAATGTTGTCCACCAGCGTGAGGACTGCGGCGACGCGGGCGGCGTGCTCGGGCAACTTATTTGCAAAGCCACGGATGGGCTCGAACGGCTGCCCCGGCGCGAGCAGCTTTTCGACGTGATCCGCGAAATCACGCCAGATGCCCGCCGCTTTCGGCGAAAAAGTGAGCACGCGCGGTTCAAGCTCGTTGCGCGAAGTCGCACGCCAGCGGCGGAGCGCGCTCGAGGATCGATAAAATGCGCGCGTGATAACGGTTTAGAGCCATCCGCGAGATGGGCCCAGCGGGTGTCCAATCAGTTCGCCAACCAGTTCGGCGACTATCTGACCGCCGAACAGCGCGGCGTCGGTCCGCACGTCACGCCCCTGCCGGGTTCGGCGGCGCCGATCGCGTCGAGCACCGGTCCCGATCCCAATCCCGGTTTGGCGCCGGCCGAGGAATAAGCCGTTTGCGACGGTCGGCAGTCCTGTCGGCGTTAGGGCCGGCGCTGGCCGCGGTCTGCGCGGTGTCGGCCGCGCGTGGCCAGCCGCCGACCGATCCGGACGAGATGGCGTTTCGTCAGGTGTGCGGACGTTGCCACGACACTGAACTGGTCGCCGACACCCCGCGCAGCTACGAGGACTGGGAAGACACCGTTCAGACCATGATCGAACAGGGCGCCAAGGGCACGGACGCCCAGTTCGTCTCGGTGATGCGGTATCTCTACAAGACGCTGACGACCACCAATGTGAACACCTCCGAGGCCGAGGACCTCGCCGCGCGTGCTGCATGTGACCCCGCAGGTCGCCGACGCCATCGTGGCGCGCCGTGCGAGCCGCAAATTCACCGACCTGAACGACCTGAAGACAGTGCCGGGGGTGGATCCGGCCGTCCTCGACGGCAAGGCCAAGCTGATCTTCTTCTGACCCGTTTTCGGGGCCGTGGGCCGGGGGCGCGCGCTTGATCCGGCGCTGAACCGTCTTTATCTTGCGACCGCCGTCATGACCGCGTTCGAAAGCTTTTCGCTTGGTCGCAGCGCGGTGCGGGATCGGCCTCTTGATCATCACGCCGCCAATGCGGCCAAAACACTGACCAGGGGAGCGGATCGGTGACGCCCGGATCGTCTGAAACGTTCAACAAGGTTCCACCGATTGTCTTGGCGTTCTGGATCGCCAAGATCCTGGCGACCACGCTCGGCGAGACGGCCGGCGACGCCCTGTCCATGCAATTGGGCCTGGGCTATATGGTCAGTACACTGATCTTTTTGGTCTTCTTTCTGGTCGCCGTGACCGTTCAGGTTTCCGTCAGGCGATTTCACCCCTTGGCCTACTGGGTCTGCGTGGTCGCCACCACCACGGTGGGCACGACCACCTCGGACTATTTGGACCGCAGCTTGAACCTCGGCTATGTGAAATCCTCGGCCTTGCTGCTGGCCGGCGTGATCGCGGTGTTGGCCCTCTGGCGCCGCACGACCGGGACGATCGCCGCCGATCGCATCAACACGCGCACCAACGAAAGCTTCTATTGGGCGGCGATCCTGGTCTCCAACACACTGGGGACGGCCTTGGGCGATTTCACCTCCGACGACCTGGGGGCGGGTTTTGTCGGGGGCGCGATGCTGTTCGCCGGTCTGATCGCCGTCGTGGCCGCGCTGCATCTGTTCACCAAGGCGCCCAAGCCGATCCTGTTCTGGGCCGCCTATGTCCTCACCAGGCCCCTGGGCGCCACCCTTGGCGACACCTTGACCAAGCCGACCGCCGAAGGAGGGCTGGCGCTGAGCCGGATCGCATCCTCCCTGGTCATCGCCGTCTGCATGGTTGTCGTGGTGGCGCTGATGCAGTGGCGTGCGCGATCTGAACGCTCCAAGGGCCTGGCGATCCAGCCGTGAGCCGAACGGTCCTGTGGCTCGTCGCGGCTGTCCTCATCGCCGGGCCGGCCCATGCCGGACCGCCCTATCTGTCCGACGATCCGGAACCCACCGATCTGGGGCATTGGGAAATCTATGACTTCGTCCAAGGCGGCGGGGTGTCCCACATCGCTTCGGGCGAAGCCGGATTGGACTTCAATTACGGCGCGATGAAGGACCTGCAGCTCACCGCCGTCGTGCCCATGGCCTATCAGTTCACCGACGGCAGGCCCGACGCCGGCATGGGCGTCGTCGAACTGGCCGCCAAGCAGAAAATCCTTCACCAGACCGATGGCGGCCTCATGCCCGATCTGTCGGTTTTTCCCCGGTTTTTCGTGCCCACCGCGCCGCGACGCCTGGCCTCGGACCGATTGAACGTGCTTTTGCCGGTTTGGGGCGAGAAGGACTTCGGGCCGTGGTCGCTGTTCGGCGGCGGCGGATATCAAATCAATCCCGGGCCCGGCGCCCGGAACTTCTGGACCGGCGGATTGGCGCTCACGCGGGCCTTGTCGGATCGGCTCTCGATCGGGGGCGAAGTCTACCGCAACACCAGCGAGACGGTGGACGCCCTGCCTCTCACTGAGGTCAACCTGGGGCTGACCTATAAGCTGAACAACCATTTCTCGCTGTTGTTCGCCGGCGGCCCCGGCGTTGAAAACGCCCGCAAGGAAGGCCTCTACGATTTCTATTTTTCGCTCAAGGAAGACTATTAAAAATCGGCGGAAATGAAATTTTGCGCGCCTGAATTCGACAATCAATGGATCCTCCATCCCGCGCCGTTGGATCAGGTGGGCGATCGGAATTGGCCGCGTGGCTAGCCAAAAGGGGGTAATCCTGAGAAGGTCAAATGGGGTTGCTCTGGGGCCTGAATCCAGTCGCCCGGAATGATGGGGGATGTGCCGCAGAGCGCCCGCCCACTTACGCCGACCCCAAAATCGCGCTCGAGTATCCGAATGCCCCGGTATACAAGGTTCGTGAAATATTGCTGTCTGAATATACCACGTTAGCGCAAATAAAGCGCCGTTATACATTCGATAAACTGGCAGGTTGTTATATATTTGACACAAAAAATATCCCATATTAACTTGATTTAATTAGAGGGTTCGCTTGAAAGCTCGTTAAAAGAATACCGACCCCTTGAGGGGAACGTTCGCCGATGCTGCTTCGAAATCGATTTTTGTCGCAGATCGATCCCGCTGATTTCGATCATCTTTCGCGGAGCATGCGGGAAGTCGCCCTGTGCGACGGCCAATGTTTGGCCAATCCGGGCGACTCGGCCGAATGGGTTTATTTCCCCGGCAGTTGTTCGATCTCCTTCGTGGTGATGACCGCCGACGATCGCATGGTCGAGACCAGCTCCGTCGGCTACGAAGGCGTGGCGGGCCTTGGCCAACGCCGTCACGGATGAAGCGCACCGCGCGCACATGCTCGCCACGATCGGCGGCGGGGCCATGGCCCTTCCCGCCTCAGACTTGCGAACACGCGCGGATCAAAGCCCGCCGTTGATGCGCCTGGTCTTGAAGTTCATGGGCGATTCAATCGAACGCGCCAGGCGCGTGGCCGCCTGCCACGCGGCGCACGCCCTTCCGGCCCGGTTGGCGCGCTGGCTGCTGACCTGCCAGGATCGAGTTGACCGACCCAATATCCGCCTGACCCAGGAGGGAATGGGCCTGATGACCGGAACCCTACGCAGTTCCATCAGTCTGACGGCCGCCGCCTTCAAGGACTTAGGGATTATCGGCTACAGCCGCGGAACGGTGGAAATCCTCGATCGTGCTCGGTTGGAGAGCATGGCCTGCGACTGCTACCGCTTCGAGGCGCATGATCGGTTCGGGTTTGCCCGCTAGGGCGCGCCAGGCGAAAGTGGATGCCGGTTTCGCCGTCCGTCACGCTCCAAATATTGGATCCAGCCGGAAAGGCTCTAAGGGGCGGGGCGCGCAGACCGGGCGCTCGGCAACTGGATGTGAAAAAGGGAGCCTTCGCCGGGCGTGGATTCGCACCAGATCGTTCCGTTCTGGGCCAGGACCGCCTTGCGGGCCAGCGTCAGGCCCAGACCTGTCCCGGGATATTCGGAACTATTGTGAAGCCGTTTCAGCGGCTTGAATATCTCGTCGATATAGGCCGCCTCGATGCCGATTCCATTGTCTCTGATATCGAGGACACACGCGCCTGACCTGAGATGCGCCGTGCATTCGACGCGGGGCGTCGGGCTGGCGTTATAGCGCAGGCCATTGATGACCAGGTTCTGCAGCACGCTGCTCAACAGGGTTTCATTGCCCCGGACCGTCGGGGCTCGGCTCGGAATGATCAGTTGGCCGTTCCGCTCGGCTATGAAGGACGCCAGTTCAGTCCTGACGTTTTCCAACACGGAGACGAGATCGACCCTGGCGAGCGCGGGCGGACGGCTCAGCAGGGTGTACTGACTCATCACGTCCACCAGCTTGCCTAGGCGCGTGGCCGCGTTGCCGAGGTAATCCAAGTGTCGGCGAATTTCTCCGACCTTATCCGATCCCATGTCTTCCGACAGGAGCTGGGCGAAGGTGATGATCTGCCGGATCGGCTGCTTGAAGTCGTGGGCCAGCGCGTAGGCGAAGTTCTCCAGCTCCTCCCGTTGTTCGTCGATTAGCCGGGAAAGGGAACAGGACTGGACTGCGCGGCTGACGATCCTTTGGAGGGATTCGACCGTAATTCGCGACTTGGGAATGTAGTCCGAAACACCGCTTCTCAGGGCCTCAGTGGCCAACATTTCATCGCCGACGCTGGTGACCAGGACCGTGGCCAGATATTTGTGCGCTGACTTGAGTTCCCGGGCTAGGCACAGGCCGTCCATGCCCGGCATGTTGTAGTCCATCAGAACGCAGTCGAACGGACGGGCGGCGAGCATCTGCGTGGCCAAGGCCGGATGTTCGGCGCGTTGAATCTCGGCCTCCGGAAACCCTCCGATCAGCGTCAGGGCGAACAGTTCGCGGTCGGCTGCGTCGTCATCGACCACTAGCAGGGAAGGGGTCAGGGGCATTGTCAGCGAGGCCGCGGGGGGGCGAGATTGGACGGCTGCGGGCGGGGCAGGCTGAGCTGGACGCAGGCCCCCGAGCGACTGTTGAGGAACGATACATCCCCGCCATGGCGGCGAGCGATGCGCCGACATATGGCCAGTCCCGCTCCAACGCCCTGGAAAATGTCGGAACTGTGCAGGCGCTTGAACATGACGAAAGCCTGCTCGCGCTGGGCGACCTCCACGCCAAGGCCGTTGTCGCTGAACCGGATTTGCCAAAGGCGGGCGTTATGCGCCGGGTGCACGACGACCTCGGGACGAACGCCGGGACGGCGGAACTTTATGGCGTTGTCGAGGAGATGCTCGAACGCCAATGAAAGCAGCTTGGGATCGGCGTAGATTTCGCCCACCGGTTCTATGGAGATCGTGGCGTCGCCTGAATGCAGGGCCGACGTTCGGGCGACCGCGAGCTTCAGGGTCATGGCCGCGTCGTGCCAGGTCGGCGCCAGCGGCTGCTGCTGCACTCGAGAGTAGGTGAGCAGCTGATCCAACATGCTTTGGCACCGACCGGCGGTCAGGCGAAGATATTCCAGCCGACTTCGCTCAGGTTCGACCTGCCCGGCGCCGGCGAGGACAAGGTCGGCGAAACCCGAGACCTGTCGGAAGCAAGCCCCCAGGTCGTGCGAGACGAGGTAGCTGAAGCTCTTCAACTCCTGCTCCAGCTCGGCGGTGCGCATTCGTTCCCGCACAGCGACGCGATTAGGCATGGGCCGACCCCGCGAGCGGCGGCGGCAACACCACCACGGTGAACCAGAAGGACTCAAGCGAGGCGACAATTTCCGTCAGTCTGTCGAAATTGACGGGCTTTACGATGTAGCTGTTGGCTTTCAGTTCGTAGCTCTCGACGACGTCGATTTCGGCTTTTGAACTTGTGAGGACCACGACCGGAATCCGCTGCAGATCGGGATCATCCTTGATTGCCCGCAGCACCTCCCGACCGCCCATCCGCGGCAGATTCAGGTCCAGCAGAATCAGGTCGGGCCTGGCGTGGCGGGTGTAGGGGCCCCGACGTCTCAGGATGGACATGGCTTCCTCGCCGTCGCCGGCGACGGTCAGATTGTTGTGGAGCTTGGCGGCCCCGAAAGCCTCGCGGGCGAGCAGAACGTCGCCGTAATTGTCGTCGACCAGCAACAGTTCGGCCGGTCGTCCGACGCCTTCAATCCCCAGGCCCGACATTTTCGCTTCCTTGGTCTTGAATTCGAGTTGTGAAAGTGAAGGTCGATCCTTCTCCCGGCGAGGAAGAGACCGAGATTTCCCCGCCGAAACCCTCGACGATTTTTCGGCAGATCGTCAGGCCCAGACCCGTGCCCTGGTAGCAATTGCCGGCGTGCAGGCGGGTGAACGGCTCGAAAATCTGCTTTTGATGGCGGGGCGCGATGCCGATCCCGTTGTCAGCGATGAAGAAGCGCCAGAAGCCTTCGTCGCGGACGGCCTTCACATGGATGCGCGGCTCAACACCCGGATCGACATACTTTAGCCCGTTGCCGATCAGGTTCTGCAGCAGACGTTGGAAGCGAAGCGGATTGCCGAATATGTTCGGCAGTGGATCGTGCGTGATTTGAGCGCCCGTCTGCCCGATAGGGTCTCGCAGCAAATCCAGCGCCGCCGCCAAGCAGTCATTCGCCGCGAACCTCGTCCCCCGCTCCGCTTCCGGTCCCAGACGACCGAATTCGACCAGATCGTCGAGCAGTTCCTGCATGTGCGCCGTGGCGGAGACGGCAAGCGAGAGGTACTCGCACCCGCGTTCGTCCAAGCGATCGCCGTACTGCTTCGATAGCAGGCTGCAGAAATTGGCGACCATGCGCAGCGGCTCGCGCAGATCATGGGACGCCGCATGGGTGAAATGGATCTGTTCCTCGTTTGAGGCCGTAAGCTGTTCGATTAGTTGCTCACGCAATTCGGTGGCCTGTTGGCGCGCCGTGACGTCGCGGAGGATGCCCACATAAAAGGTTTCCTCGCCGTATGAAGCCTCGCCGACGGACAGGTCCAGGGGAAAGATCTCTCCGTCAGCGCGCCGACCGAGCACTTCTCGCCCGATGCCGATGATCTTTCGCTTTCCCGTCCGCCGGTAGTTGGCCAGGTATTTGTCGTGCTGGTCGTGAAAGGGCGCGGGCATCAGATGCCTGACATTGCCGCCCACCACCTGCGGCGCCGTGTATCCGAACATCCGCTCGCAGGCGGGATTGAACATGGTCACCACGCCTTTGGCGTCCATCAGGATGATGCCGTCCACCGCGGTATCGAAGATCGCCCGAAAGCGAGTTTCAAACATCGACGTTCAGGGGTTGGGCCGCCGGCGCGGCGACTTGACGTGAACGAATTCAAAACAAAATGTATGGTTACGAATCAATTTAGCCAGTTGACAGATAAGTAATAACATATATTCGGTAGAAGTCGAGTTAAATCATAATGTTCGACAGTAACATTTAATGACAGAAACCGACAATGTCAGTTGACACCTGGTTTATTCCCCGAACTAAGCTCCGCAATAGACAAAATATTAAATAATGAAGCGCAGGTTAGGGGGGAACCGAGGGAGCTGAGCATGAGCCTTCAATTCATGGATGTTTGTGCGGCGGAGGCAAAGTCCGGTCGCCCGCCGAAGATCGAGCCGGAACCGCCGCGCCGCGTGTGGAGTTTGAATGTGCTGCTGGTCGACGACGATCCGGCCGACACCTTGTTGATCCTCAACGTCCTGCGACGTCACCCGCAAGTCGCCGCGGCCCAGGCCGTCGACTTTCCTAAATTGGTGCTGCGAAAGTTGCGCAACGGTCGGCTCAGCCCAGACCTCGTGTTGCTGGATATAAACATGCCCAGGCTCGACGGGTTCGCCTTCCTCAAGAAGCTACGGGAAATCGAAGGCTTGGAATTGCTGCCCGTGGTTTTCTTGACCACCTCCTGCCTGGCGAGGGACGTCAAACGCACCAAGCGAAGCACGGCCTCTCTCTATGTAGTCAAGCCAGACACCTACTTCGAACTGCAGGCCCGTTTGGACCTTGTTTTGAGACGGGCGGCGTCCGGCGGCTTGAAGCCTTAGTCATGGAGATGCTCTCGGATGACTTCGAGCGAACCACCGCGCAGTCCGCCTGGAACTGCGGCATTAGCGTCCTTCTCGTCGAAGACGACGATACGGACGCCTACCTGATCGGGCGCGTGCTGTCGGACAATGACGCGGTGGCCAGCATCTCCCGCGCCAAGGATGGCCTGCAGGCGCTGGCGATGGTCGAGGCGGAGAAGGTCTCGCCGGATTTGGCCCTGATCGATTTGCACATGCCGCGCATGGGTGGCCTGGAGCTCCTGGTGGCGTTCGCCAACCTCAAAGTCCCTAGGTTTCCGATGATCGTGGTGACCTCTTCGTCCTCGCAAAGCGACGCCCTGCGCGCCCGCCTGCGCAGCGCCGTTCAGGTGGTGGTCAAACCCGACACCGCCACCGAATTCGATGTGGTCCTCAAGGACGCGATCGAGGGGGTGTTCGGACCCGGGGAACTGGGACCAAGGGAGGCTCCGGAACGACCAGCGAGACTGCCGAGGGGCGTCGCAGGTCGCCCGGCGTGGGTGGGAGACCGGCTGTGAGTTGTTTGTCGGAGCGCCTCGACGAAGGCTTTTTTCGCAGCGCCATAGAAAGCAGCGTGGACTGCATCAAGGTTCTCGATTTGGAGGGCCGCGTCCAGTTCGTGAATGCGGCGGGCTTGTCGGTGTTGGGAGTCGAAGACATCTCAGCCATACAGGGCAAGCCTTGGGGGGCCTTCTGGCCTGATCCGGCCGCATCAAAAATCACCCAGGCCCTCGGCGCCGCCAAGCGAGGCGAGCATTTTCGGTTTGAGGCTCAGGCGCCTTTCGGCAGCGGCGCGGTCAAGAGCTGGGACGTGATCTTATCCCCCCTGCGCGATCCGGACGGTGGGGTCGAGGGCCTGCTTGCCACCTGTCGAGACGTCACCGACGTGGTTCTGGGCCGCCTGGACACGCGCCTTCGCTCTCGCGGACAGGCGAAGACCGCAAGCGCCTTTCGCTCTGTGAATCGCATCGCGCAACTGGGCGGTTGGGAATTTGATTGCGCGACGCGCCAAGTGGTCTTCTCAAGCGAACTGGCCGATCTGCTGGGTGGCAGCCCGGCGCCGATGGACTATGCGGATGCGCTGAATTTCTGGGTTGACGAGGATAGGCGGCGTTCGCGGATCATCTCGAGCAGGCCAGCACTTTCGGTCGCGAATTCACTTCGAAGGTCGATTTCGAGGGCCCGACGGTTCGATCCGGTGGATGCGGGTCTTAGGCGAACCCGAGCTCGTCGACCTCTCGTGCGTCGCCTTGCGCGCGCCAGTCAGGACATCACCGAATGGCGAAGTTCGATGGACCGCTCGCGCGAGTCCGAACAGACGGCGTTGAAGGCGTCCGAAGCCATGTCGAACTTCCTCACCCATATGAGCCACGAATTGCGCACGCCCTTGAACGGGGTGCTGGGTATGGCCGAGGTGATGGCGTGCGCTCCTTTGTCGGACGTCCAGAGGCAGCGTCTCGGCGTCATTCAAATGTCCGGTGAAGCGCTCCTGGCGCAACTCAACGACCTGCTCGACCTGTCGAAGATCACGGCGGGCGGGATGCAACTGGCGAATGACCCGATCGATCTTCAGGACTTGGCCGATGGCGTTCAGATTTTCACGGCGCTCGCGCAGGACAAAGGGCTGACCTTGACCGTCCGCCTGGCGCCGAAAACGCCGATCGGTTGGAGCGGCGATCCGGTTCGATTGAGACAGGTGCTGCATAATCTGGTCGCCAACGCCGTCAAATTCACCGATCGGGGCTCGGTGGCGGTGGACATCTCATCGGACGCCGACCAGCTCATACTGCAGGTCAAGGACACCGGCATCGGCATTGCGCAAGACAAACAGGCCCAGATTTTCGAAAGGTTCGTTCAAGCGGATCAATCCTCCACGCGCAGGCACGGCGGGTGCGGCCTTGGCCTGGCTATTTGCAGTGAACTCGTCGAGATGATGGACGGCGAGATAAAGGTGCAAAGCGAAGTCGGCGTCGGATCGACCTTCACCGTGAGCTTGCCGTTGACGAAGCTGCGATCGGCGCCGGGGGCGCAGCCTCCTGCGCCGGCTTCAGCCGTTACAGGCGGCTTGCGCGTGTTGGCGGCGGAGGACAACCCGACCAATCAGCTGGTCCTGCAGACCCTGCTCGGCGCCATGGGCATTGATCCCGTCGTCGTTTCCAATGGGGAAGAGGCCGTGCAGGTCTGGAAGGACGGGCGGTGGGACGTCGTTCTGATGGACATTCAGATGCCGGTGATGGACGGGGTCTCCGCAACACGAGCAATTCGCGAAATCGAACGCTCGGAAGGTTTCGCGCGGACGGCCATCATCGCCGTCACCGCCAACGCCATGACGCATCATCGCGAAGAATATCTGGCCGCCGGCATGGACGAGGTGGTGCCCAAGCCGATCAATGTCGCGACCTTGATCGAGGCCATGAACCAAGCGTCCAAACGCGGCGACCTTCCGCCCGCGTCCGCCGCGCCCGACCTTGCCCTAGCCGCTGGCGCACTGTCGGTTGCGTGATGTACTCTCGATCGGTCTCAAGCGCGAGTTAAGTCCGGGCTCCAAACGAGATTTCGATGGCAAGTCGCTCCAAAAAACATAAATTATCGCGAGACGCCGTTGAAACCATGCGCCGGCTGGAAGGCATCGTCGCCTCGGCGATGGACGGCATCATCACCATCAATGACGTCCAGCGCGTCATCCTGTTCAATCCGGCCGCCGAGCGAATGTTCGGGCTGTCGGCCAAAGAGGCGATCGGCCAACCGATCTCCCGTTTCATGCCCGAACGTTATCAGGCCACGCATGCCGACCACATCGCCCGTTTCGCGCAGACCGGCGTAACCAATCGTCAAATGGGTTCGCTTGGCGCCATCAGCGGCCTGCGCGCCGACGGCTCGGAATTCCCCATCGAGGCTTCAATTTCCCAAGTCGAGGTTGGCGGGGAACGGCTGTCCACGGTGATCCTGCGTGACATCACCGAACGTACGGCCGCCGAGGACGCGCTGTTGGAAAGCCGACGAAGAATGGAGGGCATCGTCGAGTCGGCGATGGACGCCTTGATCTCGGTGGATGAGGAGCAACGGATCATCCTGTTCAATCCCGCCGCCGAGCACATGTTCGGCGTTGCGAGCGGCGAGGCGATCGGCGCGCCGATCGAGCGCTTCATTCCCACGCGCTTTCGCGCCGGCCATGTCGAACACATCCGACGCTTCAAGGAGACCGGCGTCACCAACCGCAAAATGGGCGCCTTGGGCGCCGTCAGCGGCCTGAGAGCCAACGGCGAGGAATTTCCCGTCGAGGCGTCCATTTCTCAGGTCGTGGTGGGCGGCGCCCGGCTGGCCACGGTGATCCTACGCGACATTACCGAGCGCAAGGCCAACGAAGAGGCGCGACATTTGCTGGCGCGGGAAGTCGATCACCGGGCCAAGAACGCCTTGGCCGTCGTTCAGGCCTTGGTGTCCCTGACCAAGGCGGAGACCACGGCGGAATTCATCGCCGCCGTGCGGGGCCGCGTGTCGGCGCTCGGCCGCGCCCATTCCCTGTTGGCCGAGAATCAGTGGGAGGGCGGCGAGCTGGGCCAGATCATCGCCGAGGAAACGGCGGCCTATCAGGGTCCCGGCCGCATCAAGGTTGACGGCGTCCCGGTGGTTCTTAGCCCAAACGCCGTTCAGCCACTGAGTTTGCTCGTCCATGAACTGGCCACCAACGCGATAAAATACGGCTGCCTATCGGTCGAACACGGTCTGGCGAGCGTCAGCTGGCGTTTGCTGCCTGGCAAAGAGCTTGAGCTCTCCTCGGTGGAGTCCGGTGGACCCCAGGTGGGCGAGCCAGTTTCCAAAGGGTTCGGCTCCACATTGGTGCTCGAAGTGGTGACGCGCCAGTTGCAGGGGACGCTGGACATGCAGTGGCCCCCGGGTGGCCTGCGATTGACCGCGACCCTGCCGCCGACGGTCTATCGCTTCGATCCCTGGCCCAAGGCGGCGACACGCGACGTAGCGACGAAGGTCGCGGATGTCGGCGTGGCGGGGCGACGGCTTTTGGTTGTTGAAGACGAGACGCTGATCGCCATGGAGCTTTGTCAGGACTTGGCGGCCTTGGGGTGGAACATCGTGGGACCGGCCGCCACGATCGAAGAGGCCATGCGTCTTATTGACGAACAGCCGCTGCCTGACGCCGCCGTTCTCGACGTGAACCTCGGGGGAAAGCTGGTCTACCCCCTCGCCGAATTGCTCCAGGCCAAGGGGGTGCCATTCGTCTTCTGCTCCGGCTATCAGCAGTTGGACGATCACGACAACTTTCGTGTTTGGCCGCTGGTGCGCAAGCCGGTGAACATCGCCCTGCTCGATCGAGAGTTGCGCCAATTCAGGCCCGCCGCTTAGCCGTCTCAGCCCGCTCGGCGAGTGACGAGCCGATTGGACGCAAGCCTGCAGGGTTCGGTTGGCGCCCCCCCGAAGCCACCTGACAGTTCGCCAAGGGCCGGTTTAGTCGGGGGGAGGGCTGCTCCGGACTGGAGGTGGTCAACCTATCACCACTGCGTCATGACGGCGCCCGATGGGGGTATTCGAGCGGCCATGTCTCTTTCTCTTGATGACCCACGCGTAAGTTGAGGGGCGCACGGGGAAGACGGCTTCACCGATCAGAACCAAAAACGGGAGAGGAAATGATGCGCAAGTACCAATTGCTGGCCGGATCGGCCCTGGCTGTTCTGGCGTTGGCGCCCGCCGTGGCGGCCCGCGCGCAGACTGCGCCTGACGCGAATGCGATCGGTGACGTGGTGGTCACGGCGACCCACACCGGCGCGACCAACCTGCAGAAGACGCCGATCGTGGTGGACGTGGTGTCGGGCGGCGACCTGAAGAAGGATAACTTCGAGACCATCAAGGATCTGACCCAGGCCGTGCCAAGCCTGGTCATTTCCCAAAGCAACAGCAACCCGCAGATATACATCCGCGGCATCGGCGGTCTGCAAGGCCTGGAAGGCGACGTGTCCCTCTATATGGACGGCGTCTATGTGGCGCGGTCTTCGATCATCATCGAGACCAACTTCAACGACCTGGACCGGATCGAAGTGGCCGAGGGTCCGCAGGGCACCCTGTTCGGACGCAACGCCAACGGCGGCGCGATCAACTACATCTCCAAGACGCCGCCGGATCACTTTACCTTCAACAATCAGCTGGAAACCGGCAATTACGCCTTGCTGGACGAAGCGGCCTCCGTGGGCGGCCCCGTGGCCGACAATATGCAGGCCATGCTGTCGTTGAGTCATGTGCAGCACGACGGCTATCTGCACAACGTCAACCCGGGCGTCGGCAATCCGGACGCGGCGAATCGGACGGCCATCCGCGGTCAATTGCGCTGGGAGCCGACCGCGGACATCACCAACACCGTCCGCGCGGATTACCTGTACACCCACGAAAATTGGGCCACCAACGACACCTTCCTGTCGACCAATACGGCCAATGTTTCGGCGACCCAATTCGGGATCAACGGACTGTCCTTCTCCGACCCGCTGCTGCTGTCGACGATCGGCCACCTGCAGAATGTCGACGTCAACACGGTCGTGCCCGAGACCGAATTGTCCTATGGCGTCAGCGACGAGTTAAATTGGAAGATCAACGACAACCTGACCTTGAAATCGATCAGCGCCGGGCGCACCGACCACGCCAATGTGCCGCAAGACAATCTCACGTCCTTCAATTACAGCGGCTATGGATATTCATTCTATAAGGAATACCAGCTCAGCCAGGAATTCAACCTGATCAATAAGTTCGGCCCCCTGTCGGGCGTGATCGGCCTTTATTACTTCAATGAATATTCCGAACAGATCGGCTTTTCGCCGACTTTGGGCGGCAGCGTCAAGGTCCCCGCCGCCACCGGCGGCACCGTCACCTGGCAGGATACGGTGCAGCCCACGGTGTCGAGAGCGGCGTTCTTCCAGGAGACCTATCAGATCACGCCGACAGTCAGCATCGTGGCGGGTCTGCGCTATACGCGCGACCACAAGAACCTCAACACATGGAACGTGACCGAGTACCTGTACCCCGGCACCCAGAATCCCACGGGTGTGTACTCGCCCCTGGCCCCGCCGTCCCAGAACCCGTTCATTGGCGATCTGAACCACGACGGAGATGCGACCACGCCGAAGCTCGGCATCAACTGGCAAGTGACACCGGATGCGCTGCTCTACGCCTCCGCCACGGCCGGCTACAAGAGCGGCGGCTACTCCTATACGGCCCGATACGCGGTGGGGGCCTATTTCGGTCCGGAACACCAATGGTCCTACGAGGTCGGGGCCAAGACCGATTGGTTCGATCACACCTTGCGCTTCAACGCGGCGGCCTTCTTCTCGAACTGGCAGGGCCTGCAGCTGACCGCGGGCCTCGCGCCCCAGCTGACCGTGGTGTCAAACGCGGGCGATGCGAACCTGTACGGCCTGGAAATGAACCTCATCTCCAAGCCGGCGGACATCAAGGGGCTGACTCTGACGGCCAATGTAACCTTGATGGGCTCCCGTTATGTCGACTTCACGGACTACACCCTGTCGAGCATCCTGTGCCCGGCCGGCAGCAGCTATTGCCCGACGAACACCTACCCCATGCCGGGGATCAATCCCGCGAAGATCTCCAAGGACGCCAACGGGAACCTTCAGTATAACGCGACCGGCGACCAACTCGTGAACGCGCCGCACGTCTCTCTGAACCTCACCGGCCAGAAGGACTTCGACCTTCCGGGCGGCGCCGATTTCTATGTGCGGGCCGAGTACGCCTACACCTCGCTCGACTATATGGACCCGACCAACGCGGCGATTTCCGCCCGGGCGCCGACGAATATCTTCAACGCGTCGATCGGCTATTCGCCGGCCAACAGCCACTGGACCATCGCCTTGTGGGGCCGCAACCTGTCGAACGACATCTACCTGGCCGGGTTCAGTACGGGCGGCAATCTGACCGCTCCCGTGTCGGACCCGAGAACCTTCGGCGTGCGCATCAACTACACCTACTGATTCAAACGCCGGGAACGCCCGCATTGATCTGACGGTCAATGCGGGCGGACCACGCAGGACGATGTGGGCGTCCTAGATCCTCCACGGGTCGCCCACGCCTGCGCCCATTTCAACGATGGGCGACTGTTCTCCGCTGCACTCTGAAATTCTCCTCCAATACCTCAGCGCTCGCCGGACAGACCACGATTCGGTCTTTTTTGACGGAAGGGGGAGGGGGCATTCGCGCCGCCGCGCCTCTTAATTAGCAGGGCCCGTCGAAAAAAGGCGGGGGCTATTCAGTGCAACACCCGCCTGAAGCGGGCGCCGTCGGCGAGCTACGCCGAGCCGGTAGACATCCAAGAGGGAGGACTCAGATGAACTTCAAGTATCAGATGATGACCGGGGCCGCCTTGACCGTTCTGGCGATCGCGCCGGCCGTGGCGGCGCATGCTCAAGCCGCCGGCGCCGGGCAAATCAGTGAAGTGGTCGTGACGGCCACACACACGGGCGCCACCAACATTCAGAAGACGCCGATCGTGGTTGACGTGGTGTCCGGCAGCGACCTGAAGAAGGACGATATCGAAAACCCCCACGACTTGACCCAGGTGGTGCCGAGCTTGGTCTTCACCACCACGGCCATCAATGCGCAGGTCTATATTCGCGGCGTCGGCGGCTATCAGGGCGGGGAACAGGACGTGTCCTTCTATACGGACGGCGTCTACATGTCGCGGGTGTCGACTATCCTGCAGACCACCTTTAACGACCTGGACCGGATCGAGGTGGCCGAAGGCCCGCAGGGGACGGTGTTCGGCCGGAACGCCAACGGCGGCGCCATCAACTTCATCTCCAAGACCCCGCCGGACCACTTCACTTTCGCCAACCAGTTCCAGACCGGCAACTACGCCCTGATCGATGAGGCGGCCTCCGTCGGCGGCCCGCTGGCCGACAATATCCAGGGGATGCTGGCCTTCAGCCACGTGCAGCACGACGGCTATCTGTACAATATCGATCCCGGCGTTGGTAATCCGGACGCCGCCAATCGGACAGCCCTGCGCGGCCAGGTTCGCTGGGAGCCGACCTCCAACATCACCAACACCTTGCGGGCGGATTATCTTTATACCCATGAACTTTGGGCTACGAACGACACCCTGCTTTCGACAGGCAATGTGTTCAAGGGCACCGGCTGCAGCGCCGGTTGCGTGGAGCCCTTCCCCGTCGTCAACGGGATCAACTTCCTGACCAACGCCAACTCGATCATCGGCCAGTTCGACAAGGTGGATTCCGCGGAAATCGTCTATCAGAACGAAATCGGCTATGGCTTGAGCGACGAGTTCAACGACAAGATCAATGACAACCTGAGCCTGAAATCGCTCAGCGCGCTGCGCACCGACCACAGCTTCAGTCCTCAGGACCAGCTGACGGAGGTCTACTACAGCGGCTATTCATTTGCGATTTATGAGGAATACCAACTCAGTCAGGAATTCAACCTGATCAACAACTACGGCCCGTTTTCGGGTGTCGCCGGGCTGTATTACTTCGACGAGCACGTGAAGCAGATCGGATTTGTGCCGACCCTGGCGCCCAACCCGCAGAACACCAATCCCACCAAGGCCCAGCTCACCTGGCAGTCGACCCTGCAGCCGACGATCTCCAAGGCGGCGTTCTTCGACGAAACCTACCACATCACCCCCACCCTCGGGCTGGAAGTGGGCGTGCGCTATACCGAAGATCACAAGACGCTCAACACAAACAACTACACCTGGGCGCTTAACCCCGGCCAGACCATCACCACCAACGCCACCGGCAACGGCACCATCTACTCGGCCCTGGCCCCCGGAAACTACGGCCCGGCCACCAATGTGTACGACCCGTACATCGCGGATCTGAACCTGGACGAGAGCGCGACCACGCCGAAATTCGCCTTGAACTGGCAGGCGACGCCCGACGCCATGCTTTATGCGTCGGCCACCGCGGGCTTCAAGGACGGCGGCTATTCCAACACAGCTCGTTCCACCCTTGGGGCGAACTTCGGTCCGGAGCACATGTGGTCCTATGAGTTCGGCGCCAAGACCGATTGGCTGGACCACAGCCTGCGCTTCAACATTTCGGCCTTCTATTACACCTGGACCGGCCTGCAGTTCTCCTCCTGTATCCAGGCCACGCTTTGCGTGGTGTCGAACGCGGGCAATGCGGATATCAAGGGCGTGGAAATCAACACGGCCTATAAGCCAAGGGAAATCAAGGGCCTAACCTTGACGGCCAATGTCACGGTGTTGGATTCCGACTATGTCAGTTTCCCGACCTACACGCTTCCGGCCGGCCTAAACCCGATAACGTCCGGCTACGCCATCCCGGGCGTCAGCGTCTCGAAGATCACTCAGGCGGGCACGAACTACGAGTACAATGCGTCGGGCAACCAACTCGTGGATGCGCCGAACCTCGCTCTGAACCTCTCCGGCCAGCAGGACTTCGACCTGCCTGACGGCGCCGATCTGTCGGTGCGCGCCACCTACGAGTACACTTCGCGGGTGTTCTTTGATCCAAGCAATGCCGAGGTCGCCAGTCGGGCGCCGCTCAATCTGGTCGGCGCGTCGATCAGCTACTCCCCCCCCCATAGCCACTGGACGGTCGGGTTGTGGGGCAAGAACCTGACCAACGACCTCTATATCAACGGTATTTCCGCGGGCTCGACCATTTCCGCGCCCAATGGCGATCCGCGGACCTTCGGCCTGCGCATCAACTACACCTACTGATCGAACCGTCGAACAACGCCCAAAGCGCCCGCATCGATCTTCAATCGGTGCGGGCGAGGCGCCTTACCAGACAGTCCTAAAATGGAAGGTTGAGCCGGCTCGGTCGGGTCAGACGAGACCAGCGGGACTGAAGTCTTGAGATGGAGGAAACCAAGTGAAATCCACGTCGATGTCGGCGCTGCTTTCCGCGGCGCTTTTGATGTGTTCAGGCCTCGCCTTGGCGCAGTCCCAAAACACCGCCGCAGGCGCCGTCAACCCGAAGTTTCCCCTCGCCGCGCCCGCCGGCGTCGACAGCGACTCCATCGACAAAGCGCCGGCGAACGCCGTCAACCAGGGTCCGTTCGATCCCAGCAAATGGAAGTACGGTCCCTTTTTCCAGACGCCGCCGAACGCCAAGCTGTGGAACCCCGTCATGATCAAGATGAAGGCGGGCCAGAAGGTTACCGGCGGCACCTTGTTCTCGGCCACCGATCCGCAGGTCTACTGCGCCATGGCCAACGCCGGCTATGACTTCATCTGGACCGAAATGCAGCATGACGACCGCGACTGGGGCGACGCGGCCAAGATGTGGGCCACCTGCCCGCACGCCAAGGCGGTGCCGGGCGTGCGCATCGCCTACGCTGACGAGCGCGAAATCCAGCACGCCGAGGACAGCGGCGCCATGGTGCTGATCGTTCCGACGGTGCGTTCCTACGAGCAGGCGCTGCAAATCCGCAACTGGGCCTTCTTCCCGCCGCTGGGCGACCGCAGCGCGGGCGGCGGCGCGGGCACCGAGCCCGCCATGTGGGGCGATGTCCCGGGCGGCTATCGCAAGACGGTCAACGACAACATGGTGTTGATCCTGATGATCGAGACCCTGCAAGGGGTCAAGGACGCGGACCGGATCGCCAAGATCCCCGGGGTGACCGCCATCATGGCCGCGGGCGGCGATCTGGAAAATCGGTCCGGCTATGAACGGGGCAGCCCCGACTATGAGCGCCTGATCAACATCGTGCACGACGCGGCGATCAAGGCGGGCAAGCGGCTGTGCGGGCCCTCCCGATGGATTGACCGGCCGGACTTCACCTGCTTCCAGGAATCGCTGGAGACGCAGATGATCGCGCGGGAAGCCAAGCGGGAACTGGGGCCGCTGTGGAACACCCAGGGCAAGCCCGAGGTCGGCCCTGACTCTCCCACCTACATGCCGAACGCGCCCCACGGCGGCGGCGGTGAAGGGGGCGACTGATCCGTCGAGGCCACAGGGAGACCACCATCCATGATCCGCAAACTGCTCGTCACGACCGTGATGGCGTCCGCCATGCTGGCCGGCTCGGCCTTGGCCGCCGACAAGACGCTCAAGATGGTCCCCCTCGACATGGACGGCGGCGGCGGCACGCTGTTCGTGACGCCGGAGGGGCGCTCTCTTCTAATCGACACCGGCACGGAGACCTGGATCGGCGCGCATGGCGCGCCCATGGCGGAGGGGCTAGACGGCGCCAAGACCGGCGTTGACCGCATTCTGTCGGCGGCCAAGGCCCTGGGGGTCAAGAAGATCGATTACCTGATCATGACCCACTATCACGGCGACCACATCGGCGGCGTTTACGGCCTGTTGCAGCGCTTCCCGGTCGGCACGATCATCGATCATGGTCCCAATCGCGAAACCACCCCGGCCGACGGCGATCCGACCTCGCCCTCCGCCGGAAAAACCCCCAAAACCGTCGCCCTCTACGCGAGGTACCTCGAGGCCATCAAGGGCCATAGACACATCGTGGCCAAGCCGGGCGATGTCTTCCACTTCGGCTCCCTGACCGACACCATTGTTTCCAGCGACGGCAAGACGATCACCCGACCGCTGGCCGGAGCAGGGGAACCGGGCGTACGTTGCGACACCCCGCCCATGGCCGCCAACGGCGGCATCGAAAACGCCATGTCGGTCGGCTCGATCCTCAGCTTCGGCAAGGTCAAGATCTCCGCCCTGGGCGACCTGACCTGGAACAAGGAGCACGATCTGGCCTGTCCGATCGACAAGGTCGGCCACGTCGACATTCTGCTCGTCACCCATCACGGTTTGGATTTCAGCAGCAACCCCGCGATCATCGCCGCCATGCGGCCGGACATCGCGATCATGGGCAACGGCCCCAGCCACGGCGCCGCGCCGGGGGCCGTGAAAACGATCAAGGCCAGCCCGGGGCTGCAAGGCTTCTGGCGACTGCACGAGTCCATCGCCTATCCCGATCCGGACGCCGATCCTGATTACACCGCCAACCTGGGGCCTTCGCCCAGTCACGGCTACACCATCAGGCTGGACATAGCGCGCAACGGCCGCGTCACGGTCACCAACACCCGAAACGGCTTCAGCAAGACCTATAAGGTCGAATGAGACCTCGACGGCGAACCCCGACAGGCGGCCACGGAGCCGTTGACCGAGGTCTTTGATAGGCGCGATATAACGTGTTACGCGTCTTTTCGACGCCGCTCCCGGCGGGCGACAAGAAGACTGCATGATGGATGCAGCGATGGAAGAGTGGGGACTGGAACAGCGCGAAGCCATCTTCTGTGCGCCGATTGTGATTGGCTCGCGATGAAAAGGATCACGGGCGAGCGCGCGAAATGGCTGGCGGACCACGTGCTTCCGCACGAGCCGAGCCTGCGCAGCTGGCTGGCCAGCAAACGTCTGCACGGGATCGACACCGACGACATCGTACAAGAGACCTACGCGCTCCTGGCCGGCCTTGAGAGCATTGACGCCATCCGGCACGTCAAGGCCTACATGTTCAAGACCGCCTATTCGGTGATCCTCGGTCAAGTTCGCCGCGCGAATATCGTGTCGATCAGCACGATCGACGATATCGGCCAGCTGGCGGGCGCCGACGAAGCGCCCCTGCCCGATATTCAAGTGAGTGATCGCCAGGAGCTTCAAAGGTTATCGGAGGCCATCGCAAGTCTTCCGCCCCGCCGCCGCGAAGTGTTCGTTCTCAGAAAAATCCATGGTTTGAAGCAACACGAAGTGGCCCAAAGGCTTGGCGTAAGCGAAGGCACCGTCGAAAAGCAGATGCAAAAAAGTCTGAACGCACTTATGGCCGTGCTGGGTCGTGGGGGTTTTTCGCCCCGCCAAACATCTAAACTTCAGAGACCACGCCGCCTTGTCCGGAAAAGGGACGCATGAGCCAGCGGGAAACACCCGAAGCCATCGATGAAGCCGCGGCCGCTTGGGTGGCGCGGATCGATCGCGCGCCGCTGTCGCCGGCCGAGGACGCCGAACTGGACGCTTGGCTCGCCGCCGATTCCCGTCGGCAGGGGGCGTTCGCCAAGGCCAACGCCGTGATGATCTATGCCGATCGGGCGCGGCCATTGGGGTCGGCCTACGACGACGGCGACGCCGACATGTTCATCCGGCCGTTGCCGGCTGATCGCGCGTATGGATCGACCCGGCGCTGGACGCTGGCCGTCGGGGGCGCGGCGGCTGCGGCGGCCGTCATGGGGATCGGTTATGAGGTGTGGAGGCCGGCCCAGCGGTTTGAAACCGAGCGCGGCGAGCTGCGGCGACTGCCGCTTGAGGACGGAACGGTCGTGACGCTGAACACCGCGACCAAGGTCGCGGTAAAGTTCACCACGGCCCGTCGCGATGTCCAGCTGCTCGAGGGCGAGGCCCTGTTCGATGTGGCGAAGAACCCCAAGCGCCCGTTTTACGTGGACGCCGGCGATGTCCGCGTGCGGGCGGTGGGAACCAGCTTCACGGTTCGCAAATTGCCCGGCAACCCCACCCAGGTTCTTGTGAGCGAGGGGATCGTGGAGGTGACCAGGAGCGGCGGCGGCGCGGCCGGCGCGGTTCGCCTGGTCGCTAATCAACAGGTTCTTGCCCGGCCGAACGCCCCGTTCGCAACGTCCGCCCTGGCGCCCGCCGCGGTGGTGCGCGAGCTGATGTGGCGGCAGGGGATGCTGTCGTTCGAAGGGGCGTCGCTGCGCGAGGCCGCGGCGGAGTTCTCGCGCTACAGCGACCCGCAGATCGCCGTCGATGATCCGACGATCGCCAATGAAACCATCACCGGTTTGTTTTCGGCGAATGATCCGGCGGGCTTCGCCCAGGCTGTTGCGTTATCTTTGAACTTAAGCACGCGGACTGAAGATGGTAAAATCCACCTCAGTCGCTAGCCTGCTGGAAAACGTAATAAATATTGATCCAATAGAATAGGGGATAACGTCAATCCCCAGCGGCTGCTTAGCAAGGCGAGGAGCGTCGGGAACGGGGGGATATTTTTGGGGGGTGTCGTACGCAAATCGCTCCTAGCCTACAGTGTCGCGACCATGACGCTTGTCGCGGCCGCCGACGCCTATGCGCAGCAGAAAGTCTTCAATCTACCTTCGGCAGACGCGGTCAACACCATCCCCGAATTTGCGAGGCAGGCTGGGCTGCAGATCATCGCGCCCGCCGATCAGCTCAAGGGCGTCAAGACCCCTGCGATCAAGGGGCAGCAGGATGCCCGGGCCGCGCTTCGCTTGCTGCTCGAGGGAACCGGCCTGACCATCGCGGCGGACAACGGAGCGGTGATCACGCTTCGCCTGGGGAACAAGCCGACCGCCCCGCGTGACGCCTCGCTGACCACCGAAGACAAGGTCCCCGTTCATGGTTCGAATGACGCCGTAAGAAGAGACGTCATAGAGGAGGTGGTCGTGACGGCCACCAAGACGGGTGCGACGGACCTGCAGAAAACGCCCGTCTCCATCGCCGTCTTGTCGGGCGCGGAGCTCCGCCGGCAAAAGGACACCAACATAAAAGATCTGCCGCAGATGGCGCCGAGCCTGAAAGTGACCATCAATTCCATCAATCCTCAAATCATGATCCGCGGCGTCGGCGGATTCGCGGGTCAGGAATCCGAAGTGTCCATCTACATGGACAATGTTTATATCGCGCGCATATCGACGATATTGCAGAGCAATTTCAACGATCTTGATCGTATAGAAGTTATAGAAGGACCGCAGGGAACATTGTTCGGTCGAAATTCGACAGGCGGAGCGATCAATTTCATTTCAAAAACGCCATCTGATCATTTCACCTTCAATGACACAGTTTTGGCGGGCAACTATAGTCTGTTCGGCGAGCAGGCGTCGGTCAGCGGCCCCGTGGCCGATAATATGCAGGCAAGCCTGGCGATCGATCACTACACCCACGACGGGTTCCAGCATAATCTCGTCCAGGGTGTCGGCAACCCGGATGCCGAAAACAGAAACTCCATTCGAGCACAGTTTCGATGGGAATTAAGCCAGAAATTCACCAACACCTTTCGCATGGATTACATGGATACGGAGGAGAATTGGGCCAATAACGTCCTGATTTACCCGACATCATATCCAACAATTGCCAATACCATCATTGGTAATGATCATGACGTCGCCATCAATACCATGCCGCATAGCGTGGAGAGGGTCTATGGCTTGAGCGACGAGGTGAATTGGAAGCTCGACGATCATCTGACGCTCAAATCCATTTCCGCCGGACGTACGGATCACAGCACAAATCTTCAGGACGGCGATTCCACCGAAGTAAACGCCTCGGTTTCCGGAACCAGTTATTATTTGGAATATACGTTGAGTCAGGAATTCAATCTGATCAACGAGTACGGTCCGTTTTCCGGCGTGTCTGGGCTGTATTATTTTTATGAGCATTCCCGCCAGCTAGGTTACGTCTATGCGCCAGGCGGCAACCTGGCCAAACCGGCCGCGACGTCCGGCACGGAGACCTATCAGGACACCCTGCAACCCACCATTTCGAGGGCCGCGTTCGCCGAGGAAACCTACCACATCACGCCGCAGATCGGCGTAAGCGCAGGCCTGCGCTACACCGAGGAGCACAAGACCCTCGATACGTTCAATACCTCGCTGATCTACAATCCTGGCGCGGCCAACAACGGCGCCACCGCCCCGCCGTCCAATGGCGTTGTCTATCCTTTCGTGGCCGACCTCAGCAGGAACGCCCACGCCCTGACCCCTAAATTCGGGGTCAATTGGCAGGCGACGCCGGACGCCATGCTCTATGTGTCGGCGACGAACGGTTACAAGAGCGGAGGCTATTCCAACACGGCTCGGACTGTGGCCGGCGCTGGATTTGGTCCGGAATTCATCTGGTCCTACGAGGTGGGGGCGAAAACCGACTGGTTGGAGCATAGACTGCGGGTCGACATCGCAGGCTTCCACTACGACTGGACCGGGCTGCAGTTTGCCTCGACGGTCGCGCCGGACATCACCGCGACGTCCAATGCGGGGGCGGCCACGCTCAACGGCTTGGAGGCGAACGTCATCGTCAAGCCCGCGCCCGGGCTGACACTGACGGCGAACACCACCCTATTGGCCTCAAAATATGTGAGCTTTAACGCCTACGCCCTACCGTCAATCATTAAGCCGTTCCTGATGGCTGATCCGAATTATAATTCGGTCGCCGGAACCTATAATGCTTCGGGCAAGCAGTTGGTGAACGCCCCGCCCGTGTCCGTGAACTTGCGGGCGCAGAAGGACTTCGATCTCGCCGACGGCGCGGACCTGTTCATTCGCGCGCAGTACCAATTCGATGCGCGAACCTATTTTGATCCCACCAATGTCCTCATCGCCAGCCGGCCGGCCTATAGCCTGGTCAACGCCTCCATCGGCTACAGTCCGCCGCACAGCCGCTGGCAGGTGGCGCTGTGGGGCAAGAACCTGGCCGACACGCAATACATCAACGGCGCCAACCTCGGGGGCACCCTGACCGGTCCGGTCGGGGACCCGAGAACCTTCGGCGTCCGCATCGATTACGACTACTGACGCAAGACCAGCCAGGCCGTCAGCGCCTTCAAAAGCCGTAAAGACGCGCCGCGTTTTCAACCATGATGAGTTTCAGCTGGTCCGGCCCCGTGACGGATCTCGCCAGCAAATTAAGGCTCACCGCGTCATCGATATTTTCCAGCGGCGCGATGCCGGGCGTGGGTCGTCCTTGGAACGTCTTTGCGTGCGGCCAGTCGCTTCCCCAGGTAATCCGCTGCGGATTGGCCGCGATCAGCGCCTTGCAGACAGCATCCGCGTCCGCGAAGTCCGGCTCCTGCGTCGAAATGTGCTGGGGCGCCGACAGCTCGACGTACACCTTCCCGCTGCGAAGCAGATCCAGCAGCGTCTGAAAAGCCGGGGTGTGAATATCGTCGGCGCGCCGAACGCCTCCGAACAACGTCATCTTGGCGGTTACGTTGGTCGCCATCGCCATATCCTTGAACGCCGCCATTTTCGACAAGCCCACGTAGATTTCAATATTCCACGGGCGATCCCCGATCTGGGCGGCGGCGTCCTTGTAGTCTGACATGTCGTGCACCACGATTCCGCGCATGCCCCCGCGATGCAGTTCGTCCAGGCGCACGCTGGACGTGTTGGCGACATAGGCGGAGACGCCGCGCGCGCTCGGGCCGATGGTCTTGATGGCGTTCAGGGTGCAGGCGTGGTCAGCGCCGTAGACGGTGGGCTGCGAGATGACGACCCGGTCGATGTGCAAGGCCCTGTGAAGCGCGTTCACGTCCGCGATGGTGGCGGGCTCGGGGGTGTAGGGACGCGATGCGGCGTAGGGATAATGTTCGGGGTCGAATATGTGCGTGTGGCAGTCGCAGGCGCCTTTGGGCATGCTGAACGTCAGCGGCGTCCTCGGCATCGGGGCGGCGGCGAACGCCCTGTCGGCCGGCCCCGCCAGCGCCGCGACGGCCGCCAGTCCGGCCCCACTCGCCACAACGTCCCGTCGTGTCGGCATTCTCATCCCTCCCATGTTACGGACCGCCGGATCACGCCGGCAGGCCCCAAATTAGAGAGGCATGGTCGCGGCAAATCCCCCACGATGTTTTTTTAGGCTGATGTCCGCCTGAGAGTGTCTGACCGCAGGTTTCAGCAATCGTTGGCGGTGAGAGAGGGATTTCGAACCCTCGTTACGGTTTCCCGTAAACACGCTTTCCAAGCGTGCGCCTTCAACCACTCGGCCACCTCACCCCACGAACGGCGCCCCGAGGGGGTCCGCGCGAAGGCGCGCACTATACTGATGGCGGGCCTTGGGACAAGGGAGCGCGAGCCGGTGGCGAAATCGTCGCGGCGTCCTTACATTCGGCTAGGCCGCAAGGGTGGCTGACGGAGGGACGGATGACGGGAAACACCGAGCGGGCGATCCTGGCCGGGGGCTGTTTCTGGGGCGTGCAGGATCTGTTGCGGCGCTATCCCGGCGTGGTCTCCACCCGGGTCGGTTACAGCGGCGGGGATACGCCCAACGCCACCTATCGCAATCACGGGACCCACGCCGAGGCGGTGGAGATCGTCTTTGATCCGGCGGTCATCAGCTATCGTCAGCTGCTGGAGTTCTTTTTCCAGATCCACGATCCGACCACGCCCGATCGCCAGGGCAATGACCGCGGCTCCAGCTATCGTTCGGCGATCTTCTTCACCAGCGAGGCGCAGAAGCAAGACGGCGCTGGACACGATCGCCGATGTGGACGCCTCCGGGCTTTGGCCGGGCAAGGCGGTCACCGAGGTGGCGCCGGCCGGACCGTTCTGGCAGGCCGAGCCGGAGCACCAGGATTATCTGCAGCGTTATCCGAACGGCTACACCTGCCATTTCGTCCGGCCGGGCTGGGTTCTCCCCCGCCGCCAGACGGCGGCGTCCTAATCGGCGCGGACCGACGGCGTCGCCTAAGGCCTTGAACGGGCGGCGAAGTGAGACGAAACTGAATTCGTATTGGAGCGTTCAGACCCGATAACCGCGAAGGGGGTCTTCACGTGTTCTATGCAGCATTGCGCCGGTTCGTGACGGTGGGCCGCCTCGTGGTTCGAGGCCCCGACGGCTTGGCTCACACCTATGGCGACGGATCGGGGCCCGAGGTCGCCATCCGCCTAGCCCGAGGCTGGCCGCTCAAGCTCATGCTCAATCCCGACCTGGCCCTAGGCGAGGCCTATATGGAGGGCGGGCTGACGTTCGAGCAGGGCGATCTTCCCGGCCTGCTGGACATCGTCGGCCGCAACGTGCTGCTGCATCGCCGTGGCCCGGGGCCGTTCATGCGCGCGCTGACCCACGCCATGAGCCTGCTGTCGCAGCTCAACGACCGGCGGACCTCGCGCCGCAACGTGGCCCACCACTACGACCTGTCGACCGATCTTTACCGCCGGTTCCTGGACGAGGACATGCAGTACTCCTGCGGCTATTTCCTGCGTCCGGACATGACGCTGGATGAGGCGCAGAAGGCCAAGAAGATTCACATCGCCGAGAAGCTGCGCATCGCGCCGGGGATGAGGGTGCTCGACATCGGCTGCGGTTGGGGCGGCCTGGGCCTGGAGCTGGCGGGAACCTACGGCGCCCAGGTGCTGGGCGTGACCCTGTCCAAGGAGCAGCTGGCCGTGGCCCGGGCGCGCGCGGAGGCCCTGGGGCTGGCCGACCGGGCGCATTTCTCGCTGACCGATTACCGCGACGTGGTCGGTCCGTTCGACCGGATCGTGTCGGTGGGCATGCTGGAGCATGTGGGCGCGCCCAACTTCCACGCCTATTTCGAGACGGTGCACAATCTCCTGTCCGAGGACGGCGTCGCCCTCATCCACTCCATCGGCCGACGCCTGCCGCCCGGCGTGACCCAGCCGTGGATCGCCAAGTACATCTTCCCGGGCGGCTATATTCCGTCCCTGTCGGAGGTGTCGGCGGCGATAGAGATTTCGGAGCTATGGATCACCGATGTGGAGGTCCAGCGCCTGCACTACGCCGAGACCCTGCGCCATTGGCGCGAGCGGTTCATGGCCCAGCGCGCGGAGATCGCCCGGATCTACGACGAACGGTTCTGCCGCATGTGGGAGTTCTATCTGGCCATCAGCGAGATCGGCTTCCGCTACACCGGCCTGATGATCCTGCAGCTGCAGCTGACCAAGCGGGTCGACGCCCTGCCGATCACGCGGGACTACATGATCGATGGCGAAAGAGCGCAGGCGATGCCGGCGCGCAAGCGCTCGGCGGCGTGAGGCGTGCCGCGCTAGATCGCTTGCACGGGTCCGGGATAACTGGCGACGACGGCGTCTGCCGTGACAAGGAGGATGCCTTCCATCGTCGCCTGAGCGATCAGCATTCGGTCGAAGGGGTCCCTGTGGATCGGCGGCAAATGCGCCACGGCCGCGGCGTGAGCAGCGGAGATGGGTAGTTCGACATAGCCGTTGTCGAGCAACCCGCGACGCAGGACATTGGCGTCGGCCCGGAAATCCGCTCGCCCCAGCCCGGCCTTGATCGCCACCTCCCAAATGCTCGCCGCGCTAAAGAAAATGACGTTATCAACGTCAGAGATCAGAGCCTCCGCGGCCGGAGATAAATCGCCCGGCGTCACCGCGCCTGCCGCCCATAGCAAGACGTGAGTGTCGAGCAGGACTTTCAATCCGACAGCCCGAACAGCTGCTCGATTTCCGCCGCGCCCATGCGATCGAAATCGTCGGGAACCGTGATCTGGCCGGCCAGAAAGCCGATGCGGCGAATCTGTCCGCCTTCGGGCGCGTCGATGGACGTCACCTTCGCCAGCGGCTTGCCGGCCTTGGCGATGACAAAGGGCTCCCCCTTAGCGGCTTGATCCACGAGCCGCGACAGGTGGGTCTTCGCTTGGTGAATGTTTATGGTCAGCATGGGATCGCCAATCAAACTTAGTCTATGAAACTTAGTTTATTGGAGGCGATGCGTCAATCCTCTGGTCGGCCTGATCCAGGGCCCTCCAAAGTCCCTGGAGGCGAGTTCTGCTTGGGCAGTCGGTCGCGTCAAGGCTCGCCTGCGGCGACCGCGCAGCGGCGGCCCCGCAGGGGCCGGCCTTGACCCGACCGACTGCCCAAGCTCCAATCTCTCCATGGGCTTTGGGAGAGGCTGGCTTTCGGAGAAAGCCACATCCGGATGTGGAGGGGCAGTGGATCGTGGACAGCTTGGGCGATAAATCGATTGCCGAACTTCTTGCCCTGCATGTCGCTATCATGGAGGAATTGCGGGCGCGCGGCGTGCTGCGATCAGCGAACAATCCGACCGGCGACCTCGCCGAATACTTGTTCTGTGCCGCATTTGGATGGGCGCAGGAAGGGAATTCAGCGAAGGCGTTTGATGCGATTGGCGATGACGGGACGAAGTATCAGATCAAGGGGCGCCGCATCCATCGCCGCAACAAATCCCGGCAATTGTCTGCGATCCGCGATCTCGACGGATCCGACATCCTCGCCGCCGTCCTTTTCGATGACAACTATTGTGTCATGCGAGCGGCGTTAATCCCGGCATCCTTCATCAGAGGCGGCTCGAGCTACATCGAGCACACGAACAGCCACAAGTTCTTGCTACGGGACGCGGTGTGGGGCGCCCCCAAAGTCATCGACGTGACCGACCGGTTGCGGGCAGTCGAGGCAGGTTAGCATATCGCATAGCGCCACATCGATCACCGTGCTCGCCCTCCCGCCTTCAAATCACATACGCAAACCCGTCCCGCCCCACCAGCCGCTCCACGATCGCATCCGCCGCCTGCTCCGGCGTCAGCTCGGTCGTGTCGATCCGCAACTCCGGCGCTTCCGGCGCCTCGTACGGCGAGTCCATCCCGGTGAAGTGCTTCAACTCCCCCGCGCGCGCCTTCCTGTAGAGCCCTTTCACGTCGCGCCGCTCGGCCTCCGCCAGAGGGGTGTCGATGAAGATCTCGATGAATTCGCCGGGCGCCATCATGTCGCGCACCATCTTCCGCTCGGCCCGGAAGGGCGAGATGAAGGCGGTGATCACGATCAGGCCGGCGTCGGTCATCAGGCGCGCGACCTCGCCCACGCGGCGGATGTTTTCCACCCGGTCGGCGTCGGTGAAGCCCAGGTCCTTGTTCAGGCCGTGGCGCACATTGTCGCCGTCCAGCAGGAAGGTGTGCTTGCCCAGAAGGTGCAGCTTCTTTTCCACCAGATTGGCGATGGTCGACTTGCCCGCGCCCGACAGGCCGGTGAACCACAGCACCGCGGGGCTCTGGCTCTTCAGGGCCGCGTGGGCCTCGCGCGTGATGTCCAGCGCCTGGGGATGGATGTTCTGGCTGCGGCGCAGGGCGAAGTGCAGCATGCCGGCCGCCACCGTGGCGTTGGTCAGCTTGTCGATCAGGATGAAGCCGCCGAGGCTGCGGTTGGCCGCGTAGGGCTCGAAGGCGATGTTGCGGTCGATCGACAGATTGGCCACGCCGATGGCGTTCAGCTCCAGCGTCTTGGCCGCCGTGTGCTCCAGGCTGTTGACATTGATCTGGTACTTGGGCGGCTGGATATTGGCGGTGACGGTCTGGGTCCCGAGCTTGAGCCAATAGGGCCGGCCGGGCAGCAGGGGCTCATCGGCCATCCAAACCAGGGTCGCCTCGAACTGGTCGGCCGCCTGGGGCGGCGCGTCGGCCTTGGCCAGCACGTCGCCGCGCGAGCAGTCGATCTCGTCGGCCAGGCACAGGGTGACAGATTGGCCGGCGACGGCCTCGCTCAGGTCCCCGTCCAGGGTGACGATGCGCGAGACGGTCGAGGTCTTGCCCGAGGGGACGACGCGCACCGCGTCGCCCGACGCGCACCACGCCGGTGGCGATCAGGCCGGAGAAGCCGCGGAAGTCCAGGTTGGGCCGATTGACCCACTGCACCGGCAGGGTGAAGGGCTTGTCCTGGTCGGCCTCGACCTCCAGCTCCACCGTTTCCAGATGCTCGATCAAGGTCGGGCCCTGATACCAGGGCATGTGGGTGGAGCGCACGGCGATGTTGTCGCCGGCCAGGCCGGAGATGGGCATGGCCAGGAAGTCGTCGATGCCGATGGAGGCGGCGAACTGGCGATAGTCCTCCACGATGGCGTCGTAGCGCGCCTGATCGTAGCCGATCAGGTCCATCTTGTTCACCGCCAGCACCACCTGGCGGATGCCGATCAGGTGCGCGAGGTAGCTGTGGCGGCGGGTCTGGGTCAGCACGCCCTTGCGCGCGTCGATCAGGATCACCGCCAGGTCGGCGGTGGAGGCGCCGGTGACCATGTTGCGGGTGTACTGCTCGTGGCCGGGCGTGTCGGCGACGATGAACTTGCGCTTGTCGGTGGCGAAGAAGCGATAGGCGACATCGATGGTGATGCCCTGTTCGCGCTCGGCCGCCAGGCCGTCGACCAGCAGGGCGAAGTCGATGTTCTGGCCCTGGGTGCCCACGCGCTTGCTGTCGGCCTCCAGCGCCGCCAGCTGGTCCTCGAAGATCTGCTTGGAATCGTACAGCAGCCGGCCGATCAGGGTCGACTTGCCGTCGTCCACCGAGCCGCAGGTGATGAAGCGCAGCAGGGACTTGTGCTGGTGCTGCTCAAGATAGGCGTCGATATCCTGCGCGATCAGGTCCGACGCCTTGTAGGCGTTCTCGGCGCTGTCGGCGGGCATCAGAAATAGCCCTCCTGCTTCTTCTTCTCCATGCTGGCGCTCTGATCGTGGTCGATCGCCCGGCCCTGACGTTCGGAGGTGGTGGTCAGCAGCATTTCCTGGATCACTTCGGGCAGGGTGGACGCCGTGCTCTCCACCGCTCCGGTCAGGGGATAGCAGCCGAGCGTGCGAAAGCGCACGGAACGGGTCACAGGAGTTTCGCCAGGTTTCAGCCGGAAGCGGTCGTCATCGACCATCAGCAACAGGCCGTCGCGCTCCACTGTGGGGCGCGGCGCGGCGAAATACAGCGGCACGATGGGGATGTCTTCCAGGTGGATGTATTGCCAGATGTCCAGCTCGGTCCAGTTGGAGATGGGGAACACCCGGATGCTTTCGCCCTTGGCCTTCCTGGCGTTGTACAGGTTCCACAGCTCCGGCCGCTGGTTCTTGGGGTCCCAGCGGTGGTTGGCCGAGCGGAAGGAGAAGATGCGCTCCTTGGCCCGGCTTTTTTCCTCGTCGCGCCGCGCGCCGCCGAAGGCCGCGTCGAAGCCGTACTTATCGAGCGCCTGCTTCAGGCCCTCGGTCTTCCACAGGTCGGTGTGCAGCGAGCCGTGGTCGAACGGATTGATGCCTCGGGCCTTGGCCTCGGGGTTCTGATAGACGAGCAGCTCCATGCCGCTCTCGCGCGCCATCCGGTCGCGCAGGGCGTACATGTCCTTGAACTTCCAGGTCGTATCCACGTGCAGCAGCGGGAAGGGCGGCGGCGAGGGATAGAAGGCCTTGCGCGCCAGGTGCAGCATCACCGCGCTGTCCTTGCCCACCGAATAGAGCATCACCGGCCGCTCGGCCTCGGCCACGACCTCGCGCAGGATGTGGATGCTCTCCGCTTCCAGGCGCTCAAGGTGGGTGAGGGTTCTGTGACTCATCGAACGCGGGGGACCTGACAAGTTAGGGCGGCTGGACGGACGCGCGCCGCCAGCCTTCCGGGTTGCCGCGACAGGTAGTGACGGCGGGCCTGATCGCCAAACCTGAAATACTCACAGCGGCTTAAGCAAAAGGCCAAGGCGCCGTCGCGGCGCCCGGCGCAAGAAGCGTTGGCGTCCCCGGCGTGACTCGAACACGCGACCCCAGGTTTAGGAAACCTGTGCTCTATCCGGCTGAGCTACGGAGACGTCGGGCTTTCCTTACCCGACCGCTGACGCCCGTTCCAGGCCAAAGCCGACGGCTAATCCAGTTGCACGGGCGGTTGCAGTTCGCCGGATTCATCCTGCACGTGAAGCCGGACGGGCAGGCCGCTGGACTGCCGAGCCAGGCGCCGCGCGGCGCGTTCCGCGCTTGATCGGGTCGCATAGGCCCCAAAACTCAAGCCCTTGCCGATGATGCTCCAGGCGCCGTTGCGGCGAACGACGCCGTAATCCACTTCCGTCATGGCTTCACCTTTCGGTTGAGCGATTTCAGACACAAGCCTAAGGCGATAACAAGGCGGAAGAACGGGCGGTTGGTTAAAGCCATGCGAACACTGGCAGCGGGAATTGAGCCCAATAGCGCCAACCAGGAGACGTTCATGCCTGTCGATGCTGCGGAAACGATAACCCGGCGGCGGATCGTGGCCTGTGCGGGCGTTATTTTGGCGCCCTTCGGCCTGTCCGCCTGCGGAGACCAGGGCCTAGATCAGCTGGCTGCGGGTCCGCGCGCCAAGGTGGGCGCGGTGCGTAGCGGCGACAGCGTGGCGCTTGAGGGTGGGCAGGTGGTGCGGCTGGCCGGGATCGAGGCGCCCTATGGCGAGGCGCAATATGCGCCCGAAGCGCGCCTGGCGCTGAGCGATTTGGTCCTCGGCCAGACCGTGGAGCTGTTCTATGGCGGCGCGCGGCAGGATGCATTGGGCCGCACCCTGGCCCACCTTCGCCTGGAGCGCGGCGGGCAGTGGGTGCAGAAGGCCCTGCTGGAGCAGGGCGCGGCGCGGGTTCGCACCTATGCGGACAACCGCGCTCTGGCCCGGCCCATGCTCGACGCCGAGGCCCGCGCGCGCAGGGCCAAGCGTGGTCTTTGGACGCTGTTGGCCTATCGGGTTCGTCTGCCCGAAGAGGCCGCCGTCGATCCCTTCGGCTTTCAATTGGTGGAGGGCCGGGTTTCGGACTTTCAGGATCGCGGCTACGGCCTGATCCTCGATCTGGAGCACTGGCTGAGCGCGCAGATCGCGCCCCGCGCCCAGGCGCAGTTCGCCGCCGCGGGTCTGACCGCCGAGACGCTCAAGGGCAAGCTCATCCGGGTGCGCGGTGATCTGCGGCCCGGCTCGGGAGCGGCCCTGATGACGCTGGATCATCCCGAACAGGTGGAGCGGCTGCGAAACGCCTGAAAACAAAAAGCGCCCCGGCGAACCGGGGCGCTTTCATTGTTTCGTGTCGATCTTGGCTTGCTAGGCCGCCTTGGACAGCGACTTGGTCAGGATGCCGATGGCCGCGTCGCGGTCGATCTGCTCGATGGCGGCGACCTCGCGGGCCATGCGGTCCAGCGCCGATTCATAGAGCTGGCGCTCGGAATAGGACTGCTCGGGCTGGTTGTCGGCCCGGTGCAGGTCGCGCACCACCTCGGCGATCGAGATCAGGTCGCCGGAGTTGATCTTGGCTTCGTATTCCTGGGCGCGGCGGCTCCACATGGTGCGCTTGACCCGGGCGCGGCCCTTCAGGGTGGCCAGCGCCTGGGAGACCACGTTGTTCGGCCGGCCAGCGGGCGCAGGCCGGCGGTCTTGGCCTTCTTGGTCGGCACGCGCAGGGTCATCTTTTCATGGTCGAAGGTGATCACGTAGACCTCCAGCGACAGGCCGGCGACTTCCTGGGTCTCGACGCCCACCACCGCGCCCACGCCGTGGGCCGGATAGACGACGTGATCGCCGATCGTGAAATCATGATCGCTCTTGTGCTCATGGACATAATCCTTTCTAGAATCGGGCCGGCCTTCACGCGCGGCGCCGTCCGTGTTCTGCTCCGAGCGACAGACAGCCTGCCTCCGCGACTGGGCGGCGGCGCCGTCGGAACGGGTTGCGAAGTCGTCCTTTAAGACACTCTTCGCCTTTGCTCAGGCGCTCGGAGCGCGATGCGCTTGATAGTCACGCGACGGGCGACCAATGCGCCCGTCACCGCGTCGCCGGCGACATTAGCACAAAAGCAGAGGCATGTGAAAGGGTTGTAACGCCCAGCTCAGCGAGCGCCGTTGACCGGCTCGCGGAGCGATTCAGGAGCCCTTGCCGGGCTTCTCGCTGAAATACTTCTCGAACTTGCCGGTCTCGCGCTCGAACTCCTCTGCGTCGGCGGGCGGCTCGCCCTTCACGGTGATGTTCGGCCAGACCTTGGCGTAGTCGGTGTTGATCTTCAGCCACTTGCCGTCCGGATCGTCCTCGGTGTCGGGCTTGATCGCGTCCACCGGGCATTCCGGCTCGCACACGCCGCAGTCGATGCACTCGTCCGGATTGATCGCGAGAAAGTTCTCGCCCTCGTAGAAGCAGTCCACGGGACACACCTCCACGCAGTCCATGAACTTGCATTTGATGCAGGGATCCGTGACGATATAGGTCATCGGACTCTCGTAGCTGTGCTTGTCGCGGCGACATGGTTTGCGGGGCCGGACGTTGTCAATGCGGCGAGCCCGCGCTTGTCAATCGGCGCTAGGCGGATCGGCGATAGAGGCCGCGGGCTTCGCTCGGCCGGGCCGCGCCGTTCGCCCAGCGCCTTTACCTGCACCGCTATCAGCGCGGCCGCCCAGGGCGAACACCAGCCTGTCGCCGGGCCGGACGGTGCGGCTGGGCTTGTCGATGCCCGGGTCTCGCGCCGGCGCCGCGTCACCCGCACCTGGCCCCGCTCGACAGAACTGGCTGCGCCAGGGCGCGGGTCTTGAAAAATCGCGCACGCCACAGCCAGACATCGAGCCGGCAAGCGTCGCCTCGCTCACGCGGCGCCCTTGGCCGCCCGCCGCGCGGCTCGCGGGCGCCGGCGACGCGGGCGCCCGGGCCGGCGTCGGCTTGAGCGCGGCGAGGGCGGCGAAGGGCGAGGCGGATCCGACGCCTGTTGCGGACGCCGCGCGGTCGGCTTGGTGCGGCGCCGCCGCCAGGCGACGGGTTCGCCGGGCTTTCGCCTTGGCGGCGGGACGAATCCCAGCCCGCGCAGAACGCCTGTCGGCCTGTTCCGCCGTCCAGCCCAGCGTCGCCAGGGCCTCCTCGGTCAGCACCGGCCGCCGTCCCGACGCGGCGCGGCGCGCAGCAGGCCGTCCAGCCGCTCCAGCGTCTCCACGGGAACGGCGAAGGGGCCGACCGCGCGACAGGCCGCGCCGAGCCCAGGGCCGTGGCCGACGGCGCGGGATGGGGCAGGGGCGCTAGTGCGGTCGGGCGCGGGCGCCCAGATCGCTCGGGCGAGGGCGAAGGCGGCGTTGAAGGCCGGGCGTCGGCGCGCCAGCAGGCTCGGGCAGGAACAGGGAGAAGGCGCCGAAACGCACGCCGAGGCACTTGCAACGAGCGCCGCTCACGCCTGGCTGAGGCGCCCGAATGTCGGCCGACGGCCTCGGCGCCGGTCCAGCACCCCGCCCGCCTCGATCAGCCGCCAGGCTATGCCCCGCGCCAGCCCCTTCAAGGCGCCCGTGGCCACGGCCGCGTCTGCAGCCTTCGCAGCGCGCGCCAGCCGACGGCCCGCCTCGGCGGCGACGAACGCCTCCAGCCGCCGCACCGGCCCGTTCGCGCGCCGGCGCCGGCCCGAGTTCGCCGAACAGGCGCACCCGGGGCGGAAGGGCTGCTCGCCGGCGACGCGCCCGGCCGCCTCGCCCGCGCCACAGCACCGTCCCCGTCGGGCTGCCAGGGCGAAGGCCTCGTCCGGCTCGCGGCCATTCGGCCGAGCCGCCGCGCCAGCTCCGGGCCACGGCCCGGTCGGCGGCCGCGCGCAGGGCCCTGTCCTCCAGCGCCGTCGACCCGCGCGCCGGCTCGAACCGCAAGCCGCGCAGCCGGCCGACGAACTGGCCCTCCACCGTCACCGTCGCCGTCGCCGCGCACGCCGGCCAGGACTCCTCGCCGCTGCCGCAGCCCGCGCATCAGCGCGCTGGTGCGCCGGTCGATGAACCGCGCCATCAGTCTCTCGTGCAGGGTGTCCGACAGCCGATCCTCCAGCGCCGCGCGTCCGCCCTTGCCAATGCGCCGGGTCGGCCAGCCAGTCCGGGCGGTTGGCGACGATAGGCCAGGGTGCGCACGCCGGCCAGCCGCGCGGACAGGGCGTCGATCTCGCCGTCGGCGCGGTCCAGGCCGGCGAACTGCCCGGCGATCCAGTCCTCGGGCAGGCGCCCGTCGCCGCGGTCAGATGCTCGAACAGGTCGCGCGCCAGATGCAGGTGCTCGTCCATCGTGATCTTGCGGAAATCCGGCGTCTGGCACGCCTCCCACAGGCGGCGCAGGTGGGCCCGGTTGCGGCAGCGCGGCCTCGATCCCGTCGTCCTGGGCCAGTTGGCGCAGCACCTTCTCGTCCAGGCTCTCCTCCGCCAGCTTCAGGCCTGCGCGGCCGGGCGGCTGCGGCCAGGGAATGCATCAGGGTCGTGCAGCGAATCGAAATCGAGCCGGGCGTTGCGCCACTGCGCCTCAGTCATCGCCTCGAAGCGGTGGTTTTCCACCTGCGTCGATCAGGTCCTCGTCCATCTCGTCAGCTTCGCCGGTGACGCCGAAGGTCCCGTCGGTGCGATAGCGGCCCGCGCGCCCGGCGATCTGGCCGACCTCCTGCGGATAGAGCCAGCGCATGCGCCGCCCGTCGAACTTGCGCAGGCCGGAGAAGGCGACATGGTCCACGTCCATGTTCAGGCCCATGCCGATGGCGTCGGTGGCCACCAGGAAGTCCACCTCGCCGGACTGATAGAGCGCCACCTGGGCGTTGCGGGTGCGGGGGCGACAGGCTGCCCATCACCACCGCCGCCCCGCCGCGCTGGCGGCGGATCAGTTCGGCGATGGCGTAGACCGCGTCGGTGGAGAAGGCGACCACGGCCGTGCGCCGGGGCAGGCGGGTCAGCTTCTTGGAGCCGGCGTAGGTCAGGCGCGAGAACCGCTCGCGGGTCTGGATCTCCGCTTCGGGCAACAGGCGGCGGATCAGGGGCGCGATCGCGCCGGAGCCCAGGAACATGGTCTCGTACTTGCCGCGCGCATGCAGCAGCCGCTGGGTGAACACGTGGCCGCGCTCGGGATCGGCGCACAGCTGGATCTCGTCCACCGCCAGGAACTCCACCTCGCGGGTCAGCGGCATGGCCTCCACCGTGCACACGATAATAGTGCGGGTGGGGCGGGACGATCTTCTCCTCGCCGGTGATCAGGGCCACGGCGCCGCGCCCCGCGCAGTTTGACGATGCGGTCGTAGACCTCGCGCGCCAGCAGTCGGAGGGGCAGGCCGATCATGCCCGACGCATGGCCGAGCATGCGCTCCACCGCCAGGTGGGTCTTGCCGGTGTTGGTCGGTCCCAGGACCGCGACGAGCCGGGCGGGCGCCGCGCCTGTGGGGCGATCGGTCATGGCCCGAAGGTGGGAGATTCAGAAGCCCGGGGCAAGCCCCGAACCGGTCACTTCGCGCCGGGTCCGGCGATGTCGAAATAGGCCTTGGCGTAGAGCGCGCCGGAGTGGGCGATGTTGAGGTTGTCCCGCACATAGGCGCGCGGACGGTAATGGGCGCGTTGCTGCAGGAACCGATCCAGCTTGACGCCGAAATTCACCGTGCCGGCGAAACGTTCGCCGCAGTCCGGCGAGAAGAATGGGACGGAGGACGCCCAGGGCGCGCTGGACATGTGCTCTTTCCACTGCGGATCGGCCCAATAGCCGCGATCCCAGGCCAGGACCGGCACGTTCGAAGCCATGGCTTCCTGATAGGCGATGCCCTGGGTCTCGTTCTCGCACAGGAACAGCAGGCCCCGCGCGCGGGCCAGCAGGCTCTTGAAGGTCTCGTGGTCGTGGAAGCGGTAGCGGATCAGCGCATAGGTCAGGCCGCGCGCGTCCAGATCGCGCAGGATCGGGTCGATCAGGGTCTTCTGATAATGGTCGTGGTCCCAACGGACCTTGTCGTAGATCAGGAAGTCCAGATCCTTGGGCCGGCCCGATAGATCGGGCCAGGCCTCGGTGTCTATGCCCGCGTACCACTTCACGCAGCGGCCGCGATAGACCGTCTCGAACAGGTCGTACATCCAGTCGGCCAGGCAGACGTAGCGCTTGAAGCGCGCATCGTCGAACAGGCGCGGCGCCTGTCCCGGCTGGTCGTAGATCGAGGGGCCGAGGATCGCGGGATTGGGCAGGGGCCAGTCCTTGAGCAGCATCGGCCCGCCGACGATGCCCACCGGATAGTCGGGATTGGCGCGGGCCAGGGCGTAGTCGTTGCGGTGCACGATGTAGCCGGCCTCGGTCAGGCCCCGATAGAGCATGTTGAAGGACACCCCGAAGCCGGTGACCTTCTGCTTGTGGTGCAGCCGGTCGTACAGCGGGCGCACCAGCCGCTTCAGATAGCGGTCGCCCGGCACGAAGCGGTCGGTCTCGTGCTCGCGGTAGAACAGCAGGATGTGGTTGCCGGCAGCGCGCTGCGGATCGATCCGCAGCTTCGGTTTGGCGAGCATCAGCGGGGCGGCCTCGGTTGCAGGCCAAGCCTGTGGCCGAAAGACAGTTTCGCCAAGATGGTTTCGGCAAAGCTTCGCGCGCCGCCCAGGTTCAGGCCGAGCGCCAGGGCGCCGTAAACGGCCACGCCCAGCGTCGGCTTGATCATCAGGTCCAGCGCCGTTCCCATGGAAGGAAGGAGCGCCAGCACAGCCGCCATGATCGCCGCCGCGCCCGCGATCTTGGCCAGATCCAGCACGGGCACGGGCATGCGTCTCGCCTTGAAGCCCAGGGCCCAGGCGGATGCGATGCCGATGGCGAAGCTCGCCAGATACGCCCCCGCCGCGCCGATCAGGCCCAGGCGCGGGATCAGCAGATAGTTGAGCGCGATGTTGGCGGCGGCCGGGATGCTCATGGCCAGGACCAGCAGGCGGGTCTTCTTGGCCAGGGTGAAGGACAGGAGGAAATAGCCGTTGTTCATCCCGGCCAGGAGAGCGCCGACCGTCACCAGCGGCGTGATGGACAGGGCGCGATCACGCAGGCCCTCGCCGATCAGCACGCTGGACAAGGGCGCGGCCACGGCGATGATCCCGGCCACGGCCGGAAACAGCACCAGGGCCATGGTGGTGATCTGGCGATTGGCCTCCAGGCGGATGGCGCTCTCGCCGCCGCTTTCCAGGGCGTGAATCATGGCCGGCACGCCCGCCGCGCCGAACCAGATGAACAGCACGTCGATCACCCGCGAGGCGATGGAGAAGCCGGCGTGATAGGCGCCCGCGTCCGCCTCGCTCAGGTAATGGGCGATCATGAATCGGTCGACGGTATAGAGGGCGATGGTCATGATCAGGCTGAGACTGATCGGATAGCCGTACTGGCTGTAGGCCTTGGCGGCCTTGGCGCTGAACTGGCCGCGCAGGGCCCGGCTCCAGTCCTCGCGCACGATGAAGGGCATGAGCGCCAGGGCCATCACGCCCGCGCCGGCCAGGGGCGCGGCGCCCTTCAGGCCCATCAGCGCGAAGACGACGGCGAAGGCGAACCCGCCGCCGGTCATCAGCATGTCGATGCCCGATGCCTCGCGCCACGCGCCCCACCGAGCGGCGCTGCTCCTGCACCAGCTTGACCAGACTGCGCGGGGCGGTGGCGAGCAGGCCCACCGTCACGGCGAACTTCAGCGCCCGCTCATTGGCGTCGTGCACCGGCCACAGCGCCGCGCCGGCGGCCAGCAGCAGCAGGAACAAGCAGGGCGACGGCCAGGAACAGGCGATAGATCGTGCCGTACAGCAGCGGCGCCTCGGGATCGGCGTGGCGCTCGGCCGGATAGAACCGGGCCATGGCCGATTCCATCCAGGTGAACACCAGGGTGTAGGCGATGGAGGAAACCCCGAACGCCAGCACATAGCTGCCGTAGTCGGTCGGCGACATGATGCGCGTGAACACCATCAAGGTCGCGAAGCCGACAATCCCCTGCAGGATGTTGGCGGGCAGATAGCCCATAAGTCCCTTGGAAAACACGCGTGCGCCGTCCACCCGTTGCGAGCGGGCGACCCTAACGCGGCGGCTATAAGATAGGTTTAATCGGGGCGGGCAGGGCGCGCGGCGCTGATTAACGCCCGGCGGGATTTCGTGAGAACACGCACGAAACGAATCATGACCGAATCAGTGACACCCACCGATTCAGTCTTTGTTCCCTACGAGATAGGGTAGCCCGATTCGGGATTAACCATAGAGCCTGGCTCGAGCCATGGCGGAGTGAGCGCGTCCGTCTTGACCTTCCCGGCCCCTTGCGCCTATATCGCCCGCTCCGCGCCAGGGCCTCAATCCTCGGCGTCATCTGCCGTTGCCTGAGGTTTTCGCTATGTCGCGCCGCTGCGAGCTTACTGGGGTTGGACCGCTGGTCGGCCACAATGTCAGCCACTCCAACATCAAGACCAAGCGCCGCTTCCTGCCGGCTCTGGGTCCGGCCACGCTGCAATCGGAAGTCCTCGGTCAGAGCTTCCGCCTGCGCATCACCAACGGCGCCTTGCGCACCATCGACTTCCGCGGCGGCCTGGACGCCTTCCTGATCAAGGCCAAGGACGAAGAACTGTCGCCCCGCGCCCTGAAGATCAAGAAGCAGGTCAAGGCCAAGCTGGCGGCGCAAGCGGGCGCTTAAGCGCACCAAGCGCCACTTCATTTCTAAAAATTGAACCACCAAGGACACCAAGTTCACCAAGAGCTTGGTGTATCCTTGGTGTTCTTGGTGTCCTTGGTGTCCTTGGTGGTTCAATAAACTAGCTGCTGGCTGGCGCCAGGCCGCCGGTTCCGCTACTCTCGAACCCTCGATGTCTCGCAAGAGCTTCCATGGCGAAGGTCAAGGACACGGCCGAAGAGGGCGCCGGCGCTGGGCGCAGCTGATCGATTTCGACGAAACCCAGTCCCGAGTGTTGGAGAGCCTGCGCTATCGGGACCACGACCATCACACCAAAAGCGGCGCGATTTTAGGGTTTTCAGGCCTTATTATCGCCAGCGACCTCGTCCAATTTTCGGCCGACCCGCACACGATCGCCTATTTGGCGCCGTCCAGTCCCTGGCTGCAGGTGGCGCGCCTCGGGCTGCTGGCTCTGCTCGGCTCGTCGGCCTTGTCGATCGTGTCGATCTCCATGGGACGCAACCGCTACTCGAACGACCCCTGGACGGCGCTGGAGCAGTTCTCCCGCCTTCTCAACCAGCGCGCCTGGACCGAGATCGCCGCCATCTGGCTCTGCGTGGGCGGCTCCGTCGCCTCGCTCGCCAGCCTGGTCTCCAGGCTGTTTTCAGCGGGATCTGAGTTCCATTCGCCTTTGAGGCCCCGGGGATGACGTTCCGGATTAAGCCCTCAACCCGCCCGAAATCCCCGCCTGCACCGCCTTCAGGCTCGAGCGCGTCAGGCCGCGCGGCGCCGACCGCCTCGGCGCGTCCGCCGCCGCGCCGGCGCTCCTCGAACAGGGCGGCCAGCTGCTCGACGATGGCGCCGCCGAGCTGTTCGGCGTCCACCAGGGTGATGGCGCGGCGGTAGTAGCGGGTCACGTCGTGGCCGATGCCGATGGCGATCAGCTCCACCGGCGACAGGGTCTCGATCTCGTCGATCACCTGGCGCAGGTGCCGCTCCAGATAATGGCCGGTGTTGACCGACAGGGTGCGAGTCGTCCACCGGCGCGCCGTCCGATATCACCATCAGGATGCGGCGCTGCTCGGGCCGGCCCAGCAGGCGCGAATGGGCCCAGATCAGGGCCTCGCCGTCGATGTTCTCCTTGAGCAGGCCCTCCTTCATCATCAGGCCGAGGTTGCGCCGGGCCCGGCGCCAGGGCGCGTCGGCGGCCTTGTAGATGATGTGGCGCAGGTCGTTCAGACGGCCGGGGTGGGGCGGCTTGCCGGCCTTGATCCAGTCCTCGCGCGAGGACGCCGCCCTTCCAGGCGCGGGTGGTGAAGCCGAGGATCTCCACCTTGACGCGCGCAGCGCTCCAGCGTGCGCGCCAGGATGTCGGCGCACACCGCGGCGACCATGATCGGACGCCCGCGCATGGAGCCGGAATTGTCGATCAAGAGGGTGACCACCGTGTCGCGGAACTCGGTGTCTTCCTCCTGCTTGAAGGACAGGGGGGCGGTGGGGTCGATGATCACGCGGGTGAGCCGCGCGGCGTCGAGCATCCCTTCCTCAAGATCGAAGGTCCAGGCGCGGTTCTGCTGGGCGAGGAGGCGCCGCTGCAGCTTGTTGGCTAGGCGCGAGACCACGCTCGACAGGCTGGCGAGCTGCTGATCGAGATAGTCGCGCAGGCGGCCCAACTCCTCGGAATCGGTCAGGTCCTCGGGCGTGACCACCTCGTCGTGGGCGGTGGTGAACACCTTGTAGGCCGGCTCGCGGGCAGCGTCGTCCGATGGGTTGGGGCGGGCGGCCTTTTCGCCCTCGCCCATCTCCACCGGCTCCTCGGTCCCGCCCTCGGGGTTGGCGTCGCCCGCGTCGGCCATGGCGTGATCGCCGCCGTCGGAGTCCCGCTCGCTCATTTCGCGCGAAGGGGCGCTGTCGCCGTCGCCGTCGGCCTCGCCGGTCTCGCCGTTGTCCTCCTCGCTGTCGGAGGGGCCCTCCTGTTCGGCCTCCTCCTCGCTCTCCTCCAACTCCTGCGACTGGGCCTCGTCCTCGGCGTCGGTCATGTCCAGGTCGCGCAGCACCGAGCGGGCGATGCGGGCGAACGCGGCCTGGTCCTCCACCGCGGCGCTCAGCTTGTCGAGGTCGTGGCCTGCGCGCCGTTCGATATCGGCCCGAAGCAGGTCGACCAGGGGCCGCACCGTTTGCGGCGGCGGCTGACCGGTCAGGCGTTCGCGCACCAATAGGCTGAGGATCTCGCCCATGGGCGGCTCGTCCTGCGCAGCCGGACGCAAGAGCCCCTTGCGCTCCAGGCCGGCTTCCAGCGCCGCCGTCAGATTGGCCCGCACGCCGCCGAGGGAATTGGACCCGATGGACTCCACCCGCGCCTGCTCCAGCGCCTCGAAGGCCGCCGCCGCGTCGGGCGAGACCGGCCTGAAGCGGGCGTGGGCGCCCTTGTCGTGGTGCGCCAGGCGCAGGGCCATCTGATCGGCCAGGCCGCGAATGCGCGCCGCCTCGCGCGGGTTCAGGTCCCGCGGCGGATGCGGCAGCACCGCGCGGTTGGCGTAGAGGATCGGCCCCTCGTTGGAGAACACCACCTCCAGGTCCGGCGTCTCCGCCAGCGAGCGCGTGGCGTGCGCCAGGGCGCGCTTGAAGGGTTCGGTCGGGTTTTGCGGGGCGTCGGCCATGGGCGGGTAGAGATAGCGCTTGAGGGGCGGAGGGGTAAGGGCTGATGTCGCGGCGCAAGTTCTGAGACGCTAAATCGCCGCTGTCTGTGGACACGCATAACGTTATGCGTTATAGCTTCCGACGTGATCCGATCCTTTCGCGACGGGGAAACTGAATTGATCTGGCGTGGCCGCCGATCTCGGCGTTTGCCGTCCGACATTCAGGACACCGCATTGAGAAAGCTGCGTCTGCTCAACGCAGCCAAACGGATCGAGGACATGGCCGCGCCCCCGGGAAACCGGCTGGAAGCTTTGTCAGGCGATCGCAAAGGGCAGCATTCGATCCGCGTCAATCAACAGTGGCGGATCTGTTTCAGATGGCGCGAAGGAGGCGCGGACGATGTCGAAATCTGCGACTACCACTGAGCTTTTGAAGAACCCGACTCCCGGCGATGTTCTGCTGGAGGATTTCCTCAAGCCCTTGGAAATGAGTCAGTCGGCCCTTGCCAGGGCTATCGGGGTCCCGCCCCGCCGGATCAATGAAATCGTGTTGAACAAGCGTTCGGTCACCGCCGATACCGACCTGCGGCTAAGCCGGTATTGGGGCGTTTCGGAAGGTTTCTGGCTGTCGCTCCAAGCGGACTACGATCTGATGCAGCGCCGACGGGAGCTCGGTCCCGCCTTGGACAAAATCGCGCCGAGAGCGGCGTAAATTGAGCCGCGTTCTCGCGGAGGGGGAAGAGTGAGCGGAATTGTCGTCGAATATCTCGGCGGGCTGCGATGTCGATCCGAGCACACGGAGTCGGGTGTTGTCGTGACAACCGACGCGCCGAAGGACAACCACGGCTTGGGCGAAAGCTTCTCTCCGAGTGATCTGCTCAGCGTTTCCCTCGGGAGCTGTATCCTAAGCATGATGGGGATTGCGGCTCAGGCTATGGGGATAGACATCTCAGGCGCGAGCGCGACCGTGGAGAAGGAGATGGCGAATGCCCCTAGGCGGATCGCCAAGATAGCCGTCGCGGTTCGCGTTCCCCACGAGATCGAGCCGGAGCACATGCGTAAATTGGAGGTCGCTGCCCATGCCTGCCCGGTCCACAGGAGCTTGGATCCAGCATTCGAGGCTGCGATCACTTTCGCTTGGGGCGCCGTGGGCTGAAGTCTGAAAAACCCTGGGCTACGCACTCTACTGGGCGGTGAAGGACCTAAGCCACCTTCACCCGTGTCGCGCTCTCCGGCAAATCCGCGCCGAACGCCCGCTGGTAGAATTCCGCCACCGTCGCGCGCTCCAGTTCGTCGCATTTGTTCAGGAAGGTCATGCGGAAGGCCAGGGCGATGTCGCCGGCGAAGATCTCGGCGTTCTGGGCCCAGGTGATCACGGTGCGCGGGCTCATGACGGTGGAGATGTCGCCGTTCATGAAGGCGTTGCGGGTCATGTCGGCCACGCGGACCATGTTGTCGATGATGCGGCGGCCGTCGGGCGTGTCGTAATTGGGCGTCTTGGCCAGGACGATCTGGGCCTCCACGTCGTGCGCCAGATAATTCAGCGTGGCGACGATCGACCAGCGGTCCATCTGGCCCTGATTGATCTGCTGGGTGCCGTGGTACAGGCCGGTGGTGTCGCCCAGGCCGATGGTGTTGGTGGTGGCGAACAGGCGGAACAGCGGGTTGGGCCGGATCACGCGGTTCTGATCGAGCAGGGTGAGCTTGCCCGATTGCTCCAGCACCCGCTGGATGACGAACATCACGTCCGGGCGGCCGGCGTCGTATTCGTCGAACACCAGGGCGATGGGCCGCTGCAGGGCCCAGGGCAGCATGCCTTCGCGGAACTCGGTGACCTGCTTGCCCTCGCGCAGGACGATGGCGTCCTTGCCCACCAGATCGATGCGCGAGACGTGGCTGTCCAGGTTCACCCGCACCAGGGGCCAATTGAGCCGCGCGGCGACCTGCTCGATGTGGGTCGATTTGCCGGTGCCATGATAGCCCTGGATCATCACCCGCCGGTCGAAGGCGAAGCCGGCCAGGATCGCCAGGGTGGTCTGAGGATCGAATTGGTAGGCGTCGTCCAGGTCCGGCACATGCTCGTCGCGCTCGGAGAAAGCGGGGACCTGCATGTCGCTGTCCACGCCGAACACCTCGCGGGCCGAGACCATGCGATCGGCCTCGAGGGCCAGGAGCTTTGCGTCGGGGTCTGATGCAGAAGGCATGGGCGTTCTTTAGGTAAGGCGCGCGCCCGGGTCCAGCTTTTCACGTCGGAAGGCGGGCGAGTGTGTCTTTGGCGCCGGTCGGCCTGCGACCAAGCAGCGGGCGCCTTCGCCCTGCGCCGCGAAGTCATGCAAATCTCCTTTTGGAATAAATACGTTAGGTCTGCATCCACGGCGCGGACAGCTCAGGTCGCCGGCCAATTCCAAGGCCAGTTGTCGGCCGCAAACAGGCCCCTTGGCGGGCCTATAAATCTCATCTATTTCATGCTGCACCGCACACAGTGCTTGCAAATCGGAGCGGTTCCTGGCAAACAGCGGCGTTAATAACGCCGGCCTCGTCGTGCACCGGTCGGGGTCGCAGACCAGGGCTTTGAGAGAGTCGGTCCTGGAACGCGATGTCGGGGGGCTCGCGCCCTCGCGGAATGGGACACGAAAGCTTTGATCAGTAACACTTTACCGCGCGCGAGCGCGCACACCCTTATGGGTGCGGCGGCGGCTGGCACGGTGGTCGGATTGGGTCTCTGCGGGGCCTATCTGGCCGGGGCCAACGCTCCGAACGCCGTGATGCGCGCGCACGCCCAGGCCCTGGCTCCGGCCGCGGCCCTGAACTTTTCGGAAGCTGCACTGCAGCAAAACGTCGCCAAGATGCCGCTCGGCGATCAGGCCATCGCGCGGCGCTACGATCCCCTGTTGGCGGCCGGGGCGGTCCTGAAAGACCGTCAGGCCGCCGCCTTCGCCGCGCGTCTGGAACGGTCCGATCCGGCCCCCTCCGGGCCGACCCTGGCCAGCCTGATGCTGCGCCCGTCCCTCGGGATCGGCCGGTTCGACGCCTCCAGCCGCTTCGACCTCGTGGCGTCAGACGCCCTGGACAGCGCGCGCGACCTGGAGTGCCTGACCCAGGCCGTCTATTACGAAGCGCGCGGCGAAAGCGTCGCGGGTCAAGAAGCGGTGGCCCAGGTGGTGCTCAACCGCGTGCGTCACCCGGCCTTCCCCAAGACCGTCTGCGCCGTGGTGTTCCAGGGCGCATCCGTCGGCCATGGCTGCCAGTTCAGCTTCGCCTGCGACGGCTCGATGCACGATCGACGCGAGCCGGCCGCCTGGCGCCGCGCCGAATCCGTGGCCTCGCGGGCGCTCGGCGGCGCCGTGATGGCCGAAGTGGGCCGGTCCACGCACTTCCACGCGGTGGGCTACGGCTCGCAATGGGACGGGGACATGATCCGCGTGGCCCAGGTGGGCATGCACATCTTCTTCAGGTTCGGCCATAACGGCGCGGCGATCACCCAGGCGCCCGCCGACGGGGTGCAGACCGCGCAAGCCGCGCCGGCGACCGTTTCGGCCCCGCCGGTTCTCGCCAGCCTGTTGCCTGCGCCTATCGCGGGCGATTCCTCAGCGCGCATCGAAGCGAAGGGCGCTTCGTCGTCCAAGGATTCGCCGGCCCAGGGCGCATCGGCGCCCGCCGGTCTGATCCAGCCCACCGCCGGCCCGCCGCCCGCCAAGGCGCCAAGCCCCACGGCCTGATCGCGCATCGATCTGAATATTGAACCACCAAGCTCGCCAAGAGCACCAAGAGCGTAAAGTTTCCTTGGTGAACTTGGTGTCCTTGGTGGTTCATGTTTTTGCGCCCGGCTGCGCCGGGAAAACCGGTCCTGACGGGCGCTAAACCTCCACCACGCGATTGGTCAGGCGACCGATGCGGCTGATCTCGCAGGTCATCACGTCGCCGCCCTTCAAAAGGCCCGGCGGCTTCATGGCGAAGCCCACGCCCGAGGGCGTGCCGGTGGCGATGATGTCGCCCGCTTCCAGCGTCAGACCCGCCGACAGAGGAGGCGATGATCGCGGGAATGTCGAAGATCATCATGTCGACCGTCGCGCGCTGACGCTCTTCCCCGTTCAGATGGAAGGTCAGCTCCAGGGTGCGCGGATCGCCGATCTCGGCCTTGTCCACGATCCACGGGCCCATGGGACAAGCGGTGTCGAGCGACTTGCCCTTGAACCATTGCAGGTGCGCCACCTGCAGGTCCCGCGCGCTGACGTCGTTCAGAACCGTGTAGCCGAACACATGGTCAAAGGCTTTTTCGGCGGGAATGTCGCGACCGTCCATGCCGATGATCACCGCAAGTTCGACCTCATAGTCGAAGGCCTGGGTCAACTTGGACGGATAGCGCACCTCGGCGTCCGGTCCGACCACGGCGGTGGGCGCCTTGCTGAAGAAATTGGGCACGGTGGGCAGATCATTGCCCGCCAGGCCGCGCAGAGCCTCGCCTTCCTTGACGTGCTCCAGATAGTTGCGGCCAACGCAAAACACATTCTTGGTCGGGCGCGGGATCGGGGCCAGCAGCTTGACCCGGGCTGCCGGCAGAACCGCGGCGCTGAATTCACCCGAACGGCCCACCAGGCGTTTGACCCGGTTCAAGGCCGCTTCCCCGCCGCGGATCACCGCGAGCAGGCTGGACGCGTCCAGGTGCTCGCCGGTCAGATCGGCCGCCAAGGCCAGGTCCAGCACGCGCTCGCCTTCCAGCCACACGCCGGCTCTTTGCTCTTGATCCCGCTCGAAGGTGACGAATTTCATGACCTATTGTCTCCTGCCACGCTCTGGACGCCGTCGACCGGGCTTGTAAACCGGCGCGCCGGCTCGGATATGAAACGGGCCGCACCGCAGCGCAAGCCGGCATGCGGCCCCTTTGCCGCAAGGACAGACTTTCATGGCCGATCCGCCCGAACGCTCCGCCGTCCTGACCCTGCTGGAAGCGGTGAAGGATCCCAAGACCGGCCATGGCCTGGTCAGCGCGGGCCTGGTCCAGGGTCTGGTGGTCGCGCCCGGCCGCGTGGGCTTCATGATGGAGGTGGAGGCGCAGGACGCCGCGCTCTATGCGCCGGTGGCCGCGGCGGCCGAGGCCGCCCTGCGTGCGGGCCTGCCCGAGCTGGAGCGGGTCCAGGTCGCGCTCACCGCCGACCGCGCGCCGACGCCCGCCCGAACCGTCGAACGTCCGCGCCAGCCCCAGGCGCCGACGGCGATGAGGCCCGCCCATGTCAAGCACGTACTGGCCGTGGCCAGCGGCAAGGGCGGGGTGGGCAAGTCCACCGTGGCGGTCAACATGGCCTGCGCCCTGGCGCGGCTGGGCCTCAGCGTGGGCCTGCTGGACGCCGACGTCTATGGCCCTTCCGTTCCCATGATGACCGGCCTGCGCGGCCGGCCCGCCAAGGGCCCCGACGGCAAGATCGAGCCGCTGCGCGCCTTCGGCCTGAAGATCATGTCCATCGGCCTGCTGGTGGAGGAAGACTCCGCCATGATCTGGCGTGGGCCCATGGCCTCGGGCGCGGTGACCCAGATGCTTAACGACGTGGCCTGGGCGAGCGCGGATGAGCCATGGACGTGCTGGTGATCGACATGCCGCCCGGCACCGGCGACATCCAGCTGACCCTGGCGCAAAGGGTCGCCCTGTCCGGCGCGGTGGTGGTGTCCACGCCGCAGGATGTGGCCCTGATCGACGTGCGCCGGGGCATTTCCATGTTCGAGAAGACCCGCGCGCCGATCCTGGGCGTGGTGGAGAACATGGCCTATTTCCCCGATCCGTCGACCGGCGAACCCATCGCCATCTTCGGGCGCGGCGGGGCCAAGGCGACGGCGCAGGCGCTGGGCGTCCCGTTCCTGGGCGAAATCCCCATCGATCCAAAGCTGCGCGAGTCCTGCGACGAGGGCGTTCCGCTGGTGGTCGGGGCGCCGCAGAGCGCCACGGCCCGCGCGCTGGTCGAGGTTGCGCGGCTGGTGGCGGACGCGCTGGAGCGCGGGGAGGGCCTCAAGCCCGCGCCGAAGATCATCATCGAGAGCTAGGAGCGCGCGCGATGTCGCCGATCGAAGAGACCATCCTGGCGATGCTCGAAAAGACCGTCCCCGGCAAGAGCCTGGACCCGGCCGCCGTGGCCAAGGCGCTGGACGCGGAGGGCTGGCGGCGCCTGTTGCCCCAGGTGCGCGCCACCGCGGTCGGCCTGGCGCGCCAAGGCAAGGTCGTGATCCTTAGACACAACAAACCGGCCGACCCGGACAGCTTCAAGGGCGTGTGGCGGATGAAGTCGCCCTGACGGCGGTATGTCGATATTGAGCGCAGGTGCTAAACATTACCCAAATTGATTTATATATTTATTCAAATAAACTGACAATGTTGAAGTAAAAATAAGAAACAATTTCCTGCAATTGACGGAATTAGACGATCAACCCAATCGTAAGTATTTTTATTCTTAACCAATTAGCAAATGCGCCTTCCACAACTCACCGTTCCTGAAATGAAATCTCAAACCAATAGTCCACCCCAAACGGGAATTTGACGCGTTCAAAGGCGCTCCGCGACGTCCGTGAGGGCGGCATGCGCGTTTTTCAGTCGTCCGACGACCGCGAAGTCATGCGTTTTGGCGGCTGATATTTTTCGCTATAGCGAGGGTTGATCCGCGACAATGAAAAATATATGGTCCCGTTGCGGATCGATCTGGCTGCGAAAAACGCGGCGGCCGTTACTCATAGGGGGCGTAGATGCGACTTGGTGTTGCACGCAAAGATTGCGGCCGTTCAGTCTGGCTGCGGGGTACGACCTGTTTCGCGGCGCTGATCGCCGCATCCTCGGTGGCCTCGACGGCCGCGGCGGCGGCGGACCAACCCAAACCCGACGACACAACTCAGCTGCCGGAAATTGTCGTGACGGCGCAAAGGCGCTCCGAAAACGTACAGAAGGTGCCGATCGCGATCACTGCGTTCACGGCGCTGACGCTGAAGGATAAGGCGATCACCAGTGTCAACGACCTGTCCAAGCTGACGCCGAACGTCAACCTCGACACATCCTCGCCGTTTGGCGGCGCCAACGAAGTCTTGTCCGCATCGATCCGTGGCATTGGCCAAGATGACTTCGCCATCAACCTCGATCCGGGCGTCGGCGTCTATGTGGACGGCGTCTATTACGCCCGCACGACGGGCGCGAACGTCAACATGCTTGACGTGGACCGGGTGGAAATCCTCAAGGGCCCGCAAGGCACCCTGTTCGGACGCAACACCATCGGCGGCGCGATCAGCATCGTCACGCACACGCCGGGCGACGCCTATTCCGCCAACGCGGAATTCACCGCCGGCAGCTTCAACCGCACGGACTTCCAGGCGAGCGCGGACATCCCGATAAGCAGCAACCTGTTGAGCACCTTCACCTTCTCGACCCTCAATCGGGAGGGATACGAGAAGCGCATACCCTATCCCCAATCGGGCTACGCGACCGACCCGGTCGGCACGTTTCCGTCGGCCGGCGAGGATACCTACGGCGCCCAGGGCGGCCAGGGCCAGGACAGCCTGCGCACGAAGCTGCTCTGGTTGGCGGCGCCGAGCTTTAAGGTCACCGCGACGCTCGATCTAACCCATGTCGACGAATCCGCCACGGCCAATCCTTGCTGCGCGCTGTCAGCAACACCGGTCTGGGCAGCGTCTATGACGGCTGCCTAGCCGGCGCGCCGCCTCTGATGACGGCGTGCGGACCGCGGGGTCCGGGCATCAATTCGGCCGGTTATACGACGGCCAACCCAGGCCTTTATGGAACCGGCGGCGGCCCCGGCGGGCGGCTGTTCTGGGGGCCGCAATTCATTACGAGCAACCCGGACACCACCTATGCGACGGGTCCGGATTTCAACCATATGGACACCTATGGCGCGTCCGTGACGATGGATTGGGCGCTGTCGCCAACGATAATCTCAAGTCGATCACCGGCTTCCGCAGGATGAACTGGGACGTGGCGCTCGATACGGACAGTTCGCCAATTGACCTCAATCAGGACTCGCAGAAGCAGTCGCAACATCAAGTGTCGCAGGAGCTCCAGCTCAATGGCAACACGTTGGGGGGTCGTCTTCAGTACACCAGCGGCCTTTACTACTTTAACGAAGGCGGATTCGAGCACGATTTCGTGACGCTGGCGGCTGGTGAGCTTCAGATCAATGGTATAGATACGATCGACACCTCCTCCTATGCGGCCTACGCCCACGCTGACTACGATATAACCGATCAGTTGAAGTTTATCGTAGGCGGCAGGTATTCCTACGATCACAAGACCTTGCAGGAATATCAGGCCGACACCAACGCCTTCTTCTATAAGATCTCCGGCTGCTATCCGGTGTCCGCCGTTTGCGCCAAGGCCATCGGGTTCCCCGTCCCGAGTAATCCGCTGCTGTTTGTGCCGGATACGGTGAATACGCAGAATTTCTCCGTATTCACGCCGACGGTCGGCCTTCAGTACCAAATAACGCGCGATGCGATGACCTACTTTACATATTCGCAGGGCTATAAGGACGGTGGGTGGACCACGCGTCTAACCTTCCCCGAGCCCAATCTGCCGGAGTTTGGGCCGGAACACTCGAAAACCTACGAGGTGGGGCTGAAAACCCAGTGGCTCGAGCATAGGTTGCAGGTGGACGTGGCGGGCTTCTACACCGATTACGACGGTATTCAGCTCAACTTCCAGCAAGGTCTGTCGCCCACGATCCAAAACGCCGGCAACGCGAGGATCATCGGCGGCGAATTTGAAGGCCGCTGGCTGATCGGACAGGGCTTCTCAATTCAGGCTACGGCCGGCTATATGGACGCCGAATACACCTATCTTGAGCCCGGCGTGAATGGCGCGAACACTTGCACGCAGCCCTATTCGCCCTGTATCACGCTCAGCAGTAAGCTGCCGAAGACGCCAAACTGGAAGACGAGCATCAGTCCAGAATACATTCTGGATCTTCCAAACACCACAAAGTTGCGGTTTGGGCTCGATTATACCTTCACGGCCTCGATGTATAATAACTCGTTCGACACTTCGATCCTTGAGCGTCCGGCGGTCAACAACGTCAATGCGTCCGTGACCTTCATCGGGCCGGAGGACAGATACGAGGTTGTGGTCGGCGGCACGAACATCACCGACCAGCGCTACCTGACCACCGGGAATGAGGACACTTCCAGCGGTCTGATCTATGGCAGCTATAACGCTCCGAGTGAGTGGTATCTGACTTCTCCGCGGGAAGTTCTGACGCGTAAAGCAGGTCGTCCTTCAGGAAGTCGCGACACGCGCGGCTTTCTTAAGGCCGCTCCGAAGGATCGGTTTGCTGCATCAGGGCGCGACCGTCTCTAAGCGAGCGGATAGATTCCATGGAGAACGGCGTCAAAGTGTTCCTCGATCGCCGTCGCGCAGGCGCACGAGGAGGCTCGCAAGGCCGCCTCGTTCTTGACGATGAAGACGCCGCGTCGCGTGGCGATGATGTCTTCTTCACGCAGCTTACGAACAATGCGCGTGACAAACGTACGGCCGACGCCAAGCATTTCCGCGAGCTGCTCTTGGGTCATCTGAAACTCATTGCCCTCCGTGCGATTGACGGCCGCCAGCAGCCATTTGGCGGTGCGCTGGGTGATCGTATGTGTGGCGTTGCAGGCGGCGGCCTGAAAAACCTGCGCCAGGAGGCAATCGGAATAACGCGAGAACCAATGGCGCAGCGTGATCGAAGTCCAGCTTCGCCTGCTCCAACGCCGACGTCTTGATCCGTAGAAAACGACCGCCGAACCGCACCTGTGCCGTCGTGTAGGCAGGCACGTGACCATTGGAGACAATTCCACCGATCGCGCCTTCGCGGCCAATGAGCGCGACCTCCACGGCGTCCGCGTTGTGGTTCGTCCCGACACAAAAGGCGGCCAGCGCTGAGCCGCATGGAAACCATGTGTGGAGCACCTCCTGCCCAGCCTGCTGAAGGATGTCGAGCGGCTTCTTCTTGAACGCCAACATGTGCGGGGCCAGGCGGTTTCGATCAGCTTCGGTGAGTTTCGCCAAGAGGGCGTTGGCGGTCAGATCGTCTTTCGTTGGAGCGCTCATGAGGCCTCTTCTCGAGTTGCCTCCATCCAACGAACATATGGCGGAAAGGGTCCACAAGTGGACCGACGGGCCGCGAGCGTTATGTTACTCGCGAACACATCTCCTCAAAAAGGTTGTTTGGAGCGTGCCGACAAGCCGCCGGCCTTTCCAGAGGTGAAACTGCATGTGTCGGGCGGATTAAGCAAAAAAATGGCACATTATCGCCTCTACTTTTTTGATTTGGCGGGCACCATCCGGCACGCGCTGGATTTGGAATGCGAAGACGACGAGCACGCCCTCGACGCCGTTTCTGAACATTGCCGACGGTCGGCCGATGGAGCTCTGGGAAGGGCGCCGTCAGGTGGCGATTCTGTTCGGCGAAAAGCGCAAACCTGTCCGGCCCGAGGAAGCTTAGAGGGCCTAGGCGAACAACGTGGAACGAAGGCGACAGCCTTTCAATTGTCCGGCTCCAGCACCCGCAGCCTCCGCACGGTCAGTTCGTCGATCTCCAGGTTCCAAACCTTCATCCGCCGAACGCCCATCCGGCCGACCGCCAGGCTGCCGATGGCGAGGGATCCGATGGCCAGGGCGCCGAGCGCGCCGGCGCCCGCCGCCAGGATCAACAGACCAAGCCCCGGGCGGACGGCGGCCGGCAGGCGTTGCAGGGTCGTGCGCGCCACGGCGAGCCTCCAGTGTCTGTTTGGCGGCAGAATAGGTCGAAGGGCTCCAACGGCGAGAGCCGCGACCTATATTGCGGCCATGTCCCTGCAACCCCTCCTCGACGAGATCGCCGCCTGCCGCGCCTGCGCCGGCGATTTGACGCATGAACCCCGGCCCGTCGTGCGCGTCGCGCCGCAAACGCGGCTGCTGATCTGCAGCCAGGCGCCGGGGCGGCGGGTGCATGAGAGCGGCCTGCCGTTCGACGATCCCTCGGGCGATCGGCTGCGGGACTGGCTCGGGGTGGACCGGGCGACCTTCTATGGCGATCGGCGCATCGGCGTGGCGGGCATGGCTTTCTGCTTTCCCGGGACCGATCCCAAGGGCGGGGACTATCCGCCGCCGCCGCGCTGCGCGGCGCTTTGGCGAGCGCGGCTGATGGCCGAGCTTCCCAAGGTCGAACTGATCCTGACGGTCGGCGGCCACGCCCAGCAGTGGCATATGCCGCAGGCCAAGGGCCGGTCCATGACCGACATAGTGCGGGCCTGGCGCGAGGGCCTGCCTGCGGTGATTCCCCTGCCGCACCCATCCTGGCGCAACACCGCTTGGCTCCGGCGCAATCCTTGGTTCGAGGCCGAGGTGGTTCCCTATCTGCGCGGCAGAACCGCGGCGATCCTCGCCGATTGATCGGCGCGGGCGCAATGGGCGCGGCCACGGAGCGGCTTGTCGATCGCGCCCGTTCGGTTCATGAGACGCAGGCAAACCTCACTCGCCCGCGGAAAAGCCCCTCATGTCGCTGGAACAGGACCTGATCGACCTGGTCGCCAAGGAAGCCTTGGTGGATGTGGAAAAGCTGAAGAAGGACTCGACCCTGGAAGAGATCGGCCTGGATTCTGTGGATCTGGTCAGCGTGGTGTTCGCCGTGGAGGACAAGTACGGCGTGACCATCGGCGAGAACGACCTGGAAAAGAGCGCCACCCTCGGCCAGATGCTGGCCCTGATCGAAGCCAAGATCGCCGATAAGGCCGCCACGCAGTGACATCCTCCTCGCGGCGGATCGCCGTCACCGGCCTGGGCGCGGTCTGCTCGCTCGGCGACGACATGGCCTCGACCTGGCGCGCGGCCCGCGACGGGGTCAGCGGTCTGGCTGTCACCTTCATCGATCCGGGCCCCTATGGCCCTCCCGGCAAGGACTGGCTGGTGGGCCTGGTCAAGGGCGACACCCTGGGTGCGCTGGAGGCCGCGCTCGACCGCCGCATCGGCGCCTCGCTCGATCCCTTCGCCCTGTTCTCCTTGAAAGCCGCCCATGAGGCCTTGAGCGCCGCGGGCCTGATCGGCTCGCCGGCCCTGGCCAAGGCGGCCGTGGTGTTCGGCCACGGCATCGGCGGACTGACCACCCAGGAGAAGGCCTATGAGCGCTTCTTCGGCATGAAGGTGAACAAGGTGCATCCCCTGACCGTGCCGCGGGTGATGGTCTCGGCGCCGTCGAGCGCCATCGCCATGACCTTCGGAATCAAGGGTCCGGTGTTCGCCGTCTCCAGCGCCTGTTCGTCCTCGGGCCACGCGATCTGCCAGGGCGCCATGCTCATTCAGAGCGGCCGCGCCGACATCGCCGTGGTGGGCGGCGGCGAAGCCCTGATCACCGCCGCGGACATGCATTGCTGGGAAGGCATCCAAGCGACCACCGAAACCGCCTGCCGGCCGTTCTCGCTGAACCGCGACGGCATGGTCATCGCCGAAGGCGGGGCCGGCCTCATCCTGGAGGAATGGGATCATGCGGTCGCGCGCGGCGCCCCGATCCTGGCGGAACTCGCGCGGCTTCGGCATGTCCTCGGACGCCGGCCACCTGACCCAGCCGAGCCTGGAGGGCGCGGTCGCCGCCATGACCCAGGCCTGCGCCCAGGCGGGCGTGCTGGAGGCGCGCAACATCCTGATCGCCGCCCACGGCACGGGCACGCCGCTCAACGACAAGAACGAGGCCGAGGCCATAGGCGTGGTGTTCGGCGAGCGCGCCGTCCAGCCATCCGGTGACCGCGACCAAAAGCGCGCACGGCCATCTGATCGGGGCGACCACCGCCCTGCAGGCCGTCATCGGCATCGAGGCCCTGCGCGAGGGACTGGCCCCGCCGATTCTGAATTTCGAGGCGCCCGATCCGGACTGCGCCGGACTGGATCTGGTGCTCGGTGAAGCGCGGCCGATCGACAGCGGAGCCCTGCTGGTCAATTCCTTCGCCTTCGGCGGTTTGAACACCAGCCTTCTGTTTAAGGCGGCGGCGGGGGCGTAGAATTGCATCGCAAGGCCGGGAGGTCCGGATGAAATACCTTCACACCATGGTCCGCGTGGCCAATCTGGATGCGGCGATCGACTTCTACTGCCGCAAGCTGGGCCTGATTGAGGTCAAGCGCCGCGAGCATGAGCAGGGCCGTTTCACCCTGGTCTTTCTGGCCGCTCCGGAGGATGTGGGTCGGGCCGAGACGGACGCCGCGCCCCTGGTCGAACTGACCTACAACTGGGATCCGGAAGCCTATACGGGCGGGCGCAATTTCGGCCATCTGGCCTATGAGGTCGACGATATCTACGCGACCTGCGCGCGCCTGGCGGAGGGTGGCGTGACCATCAATCGGCCGCCTCGCGACGGGCGCATGGCCTTCATCCGTTCGCCGGACGGCATTTCCATAGAGCTGTTGCAGAAGGGCGAAGCCGTGGCGCCTCAGGAACCCTGGGCGTCCATGGCCAACACGGGCGTCTGGTAGCGGCGCTCACCGTCGCTTTCGGCCTTGCATGTGGGCGCCCGCGTCTGCGGGCAGGGTCCAATAGATCGCGGTCGCCGAAAAGGACGCCAACCCGACCACGGCGAACGGCAGGACGAAGTTTTCCGGCGCCAGCGGCGCCAGGCCGTGCGCGGCGCCCATCACCTGGGACAGACGCAGGGCCAGGGCCGCGACGGTGATGCCGAGGGCCTGAGCCACCTGCTGCAGCACCGAGCCCAGGCTTGAGGCCTGACTGACCGAGGAGTCCGGTATATCGGCGAAGGCCAAGGTGCTGGCGCAGGTCAGGTGGTTGGACCGCAGGAATCCGCCCACGCCCAGCACCACGACCATCAAGGCGACGGGGGTGCTCGATCGAAACAGGCCGGTGGTGGAAATGATCAGCCCGCAGGCGGCGGCGGTGAACATCAGGGTGTTGCGAAAGCCGAACCGGCGCAGGACGAACTGGGCGCCGATCCTGGCGCTCATCGAGCCCACGGCGATGGACATGGTCAGCAGCCCGGCCTGCAGGGGCGTCCAGCCGAGGCCGCCCTGCAGCAGGAGGGGCAAAAGGAATGGAAAGGCGCCCACGGTCATCCGCAGCAGCGTGCCGCCCGTCTGGTTGGCCCGGTAGGTGGCCACCTTGAGCAGCTTCAAGTCCAGCACCGGCCGCTCACGCTTGCCGGCGTAGCGCACATAGGCCCAGCCGACGCTCAGGGCGAACGCCCAGACCAGGATCTGGCCCCAGACCGGCAACAGGTTCACGCCGACGCTTTCCGCGCCGACCATGGCGGCGCAGATCGCGCTCGCCGCCATCACATAGCCCCAGACGTCGAAGCGTCCCGGATGGGGCTGCACGATCTTCGGCACAAAGCGCCACACGGCGATCATGCCCAGGATGCCGACCGGAACGTTGATGTAGAAGATCCACGGCCAGTCGGCGATGGACAGAATGAAGCCCGGACAGGGGCGGGCCCAGGATCGGACCCGAGCAGGCCCGGGGTGGTCATCCAGACCATGGCCTTGACCAGTTGTTCGCGCGGGTGGGAGGCCACCACCATGACCCGCCCGACCGGCGCCATCATGGCGCCGCCGGCGCCTTGCAGGATGCGGAACGCCACCAGCTGTTCAAGGTTGCGCGACTGGCCGCACAGCACCGAGCCCAGCAGGAAGACGCCCATGGCGGCCATGAACACCCGCCGCGCGCCGAAGCGGTCCGCCGCCCAGGCGGAGGCCGGCACGAACACCGCCAGGGCCATGATGTAGGCGGTCAGGCACAGCTTCAGGTGGATCGGGTCGGTGGCGAAGGCGCGCGCCAGCGTCGGCAGGGCCGTGGACAGGGCCGTGGAGTCGATGGCTTGCATGAACAGCGCGCTGGCCACCGATAGAAGGGTCAAGCGGGACGCAAGGGACGTGCGAAAGGGCGGGGCCGCGGGTTCGGCCGAGTCGTTCTGGGTTGGGTTCACGCCGCTAAGCTAGAGCTTCGGGCAGGCTGCGATCAATGGCCTTGGGCGACCTGCGGCGTTCGATCAGCGATCCTTCGCGCGCTCGAGTCTCGGCGGGCGGATGTATTTGGACCGGACGGCCGACGTCGCCGCGGCGTCATGCGTCAAGGTTTCGCGCCCGAAAGTGGATGCATCGGCGTGCGCGCCGTGCTGGACCTGAGGCGCTGACCGCGTCGGCGCGGAAACGCCCCACGGCTGTTGCTGTTGAAGACCTGTCATCATGCCAAACACCCGTCTTTTCTTGTGACCGCGGCAGGCAACCGTCGTCTCTAGCGGTCGATAATACGCACATCTACAGCCACAGACATTTCACAAGTGTGTGGATCGCCGATGATTTTTCCCAAAACCGGAGAAGCTTCGGCCGGGGTTCGCGTCGTGGCGACACGGATCAAGTCCGGAGCTTCCATCAAACCGTTGGTCGGGTCGAACTCGATCCAGCCGATGTCCGGCAGGAACACCTCGCACCAGGCGTGGGTCGAGCCCGCCCCGGCGTGCTCGCCGTGCGATGAGTGCAGGTAGCCGGTCACGAACCGCGCCGCATAGCCCAGGATGCGCAAGGTTTCGATCATCAGCCAGGCGAAATCGCGGCAGGTCCCTGCGCCTCGCTGCAGGGTTTGGGCAGGGCTCTGCACCCCTTCCTCCGAGCGTTCCCCGTATTGGAAGCCCAGATGGATGGTGGCGTTCAGGCGGGCCAGGAAGTCCAGCACGGGCTCGTCCGGGGGCCCCATTCGTTCGCGCACCCAGTCCAGGACCCAGGGATCTGCCTCGCTCGCCGGGGCGATGAAGGGGGCGAGGACCGCGCGGTCGGCCAGGGCGTAGTTGATCGGGGCCGCCGTGCGGGGATCCTGGATCGCCAGGGCCACCGGTTGGGCGGGGAACCGATCCAGCACCAGGTTGCTGACGATGTTGAGTTCAAGGCTCTCGCCCTCGGGCTGATACCAGCACACGCAATTGCCCAGGGCGTCGTAGGTCCATGAGGTTCGGCCGGAGGGAAACAGCTCCAAGGTCGCGCTGACGATGCGGCCGGCGTGGCTGTCGCGGGGCCGCAGGAGCATCCTCTGCACGCCGAAACGCACCGGCTGGCCGTAGCGGTAGCGGGTCTGGTGACGGATCGACATGCAAGTCATGCGGCAGTCCCTGGTGATGAATTTCCGCCGCCGCCCGCTTTGGGCGCCGCAGCAAGGTTGATGTTGCGTTGCGCTAGCCTAAGCTATGAACGAAACGGCAACTTTCCGCGCCCACATGCGAAAAGACTGATGACAGACGCCAAAGACCTATCCAGCCTGAGCTTCGAACAGGCGCTGGCCGAACTTGAAGCGATCGTGCAGGAACTGGAATCCGGACAGGCTCCCTTGGAAAAGTCGATTGAAATGTACGAACGCGGCGCGCGCCTGAAGGCTCATTGCGAAGCTCGCCTTGAAGCGGCGAGGTTGAAAGTGGAGAAGATCGTCGTCGGGCCGCAAGGCGCGGCCGAGCGCAGCGAACCGGCTGAGTTCAACTGAAATTCGCACAGGCGCTCGCCCAAGCGTCGCCGACCGTCTATAACGCTTTCAACTCTTTAGCAGTCTCGACGCTCATCATGCCGAAAACACCCCTGCTCGACACGGTCAAAACCCCCGCCGACATCCGCTCGTTTTCGCTCACCGAGCTCAAGGAGTTGGCGGGCGACGTGCGCGAGGAGATGATCGACGCAGTGTCCACCACCGGCGGCCACTTGGGCGCGGGTCTGGGCGTTGTCGAACTGACCGTCGCCCTGCACCATGTGTTCGAGACGCCCAAGGACATCGTGATCTGGGACGTGGGCCATCAGGCCTATCCGCACAAGATTCTCACCGGCCGGCGCGACCGCATTCGCACCCTGCGCCAAGGCGGGGGCCTGTCGGGTTTCACCAAGCGCGCCGAGAGCGAGTACGATCCCTTCGGCGCCGCACACGCGTCCACCTCCATATCCGCCGCGCTGGGCTTTTGCGCGGCGCGCGATCAACAGGGCAAGGACAACAAGGTCATCGCCGTGATCGGCGACGGCGCCATGAGCGCGGGCATGGCCTACGAGGCCATGAACAACGCGGCTCACACCACCAGCCAGCTGATCGTGGTGCTCAACGACAACGATATGTCCATCGCCCCGCCCGTGGGCGGCATGAGCGCCTATCTGGCGCGCCTGGTGTCCGGGGGCCTGTATCAGACCCTGCGCAAGGTCGGCAAAACCATGGTGCATGTGCTGCCCAAGCCCATGCAGGAAGCGGCGCGCAAGGCCGAGGAATACGCCCGCGGCATGGCCACCGGCGGCACCCTGTTCGAGGAGCTGGGCTTCTACTACGTGGGCCCGGTCGACGGCCATAACCTGGACCACCTGGTGCCGATCCTGCGCAATGTGCGCGACATCGACGACCGGCCGGTGCTGGTCCACGTGGTCACCCAGAAGGGCAAGGGCTACGCTCCGGCCGAGAGCGCGGCGGACAAGTACCACGGGGTGGTCAAGTTCGACGTGGTCACCGGCAAGCAGGCCAAGGCCGCCTCCAACGCGCCGAGCTACACCAAGGTGTTCGCCGAGGCCCTGATCAAGGAAGCCGAACGCGACGAGAAGATCGTGGCGATCACCGCGGCCATGCCTTCGGGCACCGGGCTCGACCTGTTCGGCAAGCGCTTCCCCGATCGCACCTACGACGTGGGCATCGCCGAGCAGCACGCGGTGACCTTCGCCGCGGGCATGGCGGCGGATGGGATGAAGCCGTTCTGCGCGATCTATTCCACCTTCCTGCAGCGCGGCTACGACCAGGTGGTCCACGATGTGGCCATTCAGAAGCTTGCCGGTGCGTTTCGCCCTCGACCGCGCGGGCCTTGTGGGAGCGGACGGCCCGACCCACGCCGGCTCCTTCGACATCGGCTACCTCGGCGCCTTGCCGGATTTCGTGCTCATGGCGGCGGCCGACGAGGCCGAACTGACCCGCATGGTGGCGACCTCGGCGGCGATCGACGACCGTCCCAGCGCCTTCCGCTATCCGCGCGGCGAAGGGATCGGCATCGACATTCCCGAACCGGGCCAGCCGCTGGAAATCGGCAAGGGTCGCGTCGTCCGCGAAGGCTCCGCCGTGGCGATCCTGTCCTACGGCACGCGCCTGGGCGAGGCGCTCAAGGCGGCCGACCGCCTGGCCGCGCACGGCTTCTCGGCCACCGTGGCCGACGCCCGCTTCGCCAAGCCGCTGGACGTGGATCTGGTCCTGCGGCTGGCGCGCGAACACGAGGCCCTGATCATCGTCGAGGAAGGCTCGATCGGCGGTTTCGGCGCCTTCGTGATGCAGGCCCTGGCCACGCACGGCGCCTTGGACAAGGGCCTGAAGGTGCGCAGCCTGGTTCTGCCCGACATCTTCCAGGACCACGACAAGCCTGAGATCATGTACGCTGAGGCCGGCCTGGACGCGACCGGCATAACCCGCGCGGCGCTGGAAGCGCTCAGCGGCGAGGAAGCCGCCGCCAAGCTCATGGCTTCCGCCGGTTAGGTCCCAGCTTGGGGCCGCTCGCCGGCGGTCAGCGCGCCGCGCGGACGTTGGCGGCGATCAGAACGGCGCGAAGGTTTCCAGCAGGGCCTGGCCGGCCGGCGCGGTGTTGCTGCGCATCATTTCGCCCTTGCCGCCGTAGTTGATGCGGGCCTCGGCGATCTGGGTGTGATTGATGGTGTTGGAGGAGGAGATGTCCTCCGGCCGCACGATTCCGCCCACGGTCAGTTCCCGCAGGTCGTTGTTGGTCTTCACCTCCTGGCTTCCCTGGATGACCAGATTGCCGTTGGGCATGACGCGGGTGACCACGGCCGCGACCGTCAGGTTGATCTTCTCGGCCCGGTTGATCGTGCCGGTCCCGGTCAGGGCGCTGTCGCCGTTGGTGTTGACCATGGTGCGAAGGGGTCATGCCGGGCAGGGCGTGCTGCAGAACCGTTTCCAGCCCGAAGAAATTGGCCATGCCCATGGTGTTGGCGGTCTTGCGCTCGCGGGTGGTGTCGTTCTGCACCTGGGCGCTGTCGTCGATGGTGATCAGCACGGTGAGGATGTCGCCGACCTTGGCCGCGCGCTGGTCGTTGAAGAAGGTGCGCGCCCCGACCCGCCAGATGGAGTTTGCCGACGCCGGCCTGGCGAACTCGTCATGCGCGCGATAGGCGGACAGGACCGACGGCTCCTCGGCCACCGTGGGCGTGGGATTGCCGACGGGCGTCAGCTTGGGGCCCTTGATCGCTTCGGATGCGCTGGCGCAGGCGGTGATGGGAAGCGCGAGCGCCAGGATGATCAGGGGCAGGCGGTGATGGGAACGCATCTTGATCCTCAACGAAGGGAAGCGAGCTGGGACGGATTAAGGCGGGCGGTCGGCCCGGAGTTGTTCGGCCTGGGGACCGACCGCGGCCTGGCCCGGCGCGGTGGCCACAGCCTGGATAATCTTTTTGGATTCGGGGTTGAGGGCGTTGAACACCTGGCCGGCGACGGCGTTCTCCAGCGCCTTGCCCTGCAAGGTCAGGGTCACGCCCTGATCGCTGTAGACCAGGGCGATGACGTCGTCCTTCTTGATGACTTGCGGCGCGGTCACGTCGTGCTGGGCCGCCGCCGCGCCTTCGCGCAGGGGGCGACGCGCGGCCATGCCGATGATGCTTTGCGCATCGCGGGGCGCATCCGCCATGGGAAGAGCCGTGCGACTCCAGATCAGGTCGTCGGGCTGTACGATCTCGCCGGCGTTGATGTCGCGCGCATAGGCCAACACCTGGATCGCGTGGGTCGACGGCGCCGTGACGGTGATGGCCGAAGCATCTGACCGCTCGGACCGCTCCGCGCCCGGCTGGACGATCAGCCTGCGGATGCCGGTCGAATTATCCCAGTCCAGCCCGTGCGCGCGGGCGAACATCTGCACCCGGCCGGCGTCCAGCACCATCCCCGCGCCCGGACGTCCAGTGGTGACCACGATGGATGCGGCCGTCGCCTGCGCCGTCGAACAGGTCGCCGAGCGTCACCTGACCGTTCTCGTCGGCGGGGGAGGGCCTCAGGCTGACGGGTTGTCCGGCATGGGCGGGGGCGGCCGCGGCGGCCATCGCCAGCGCCGCCAGGGCGCCGAGGATCGCGAGCAGCCGGGCCGCAGGGTCATGTCATGACTTCGTCCTGCACCGCGGTGGACAGCATCTGGTCGGCGGTGGTGACCACCTTGGAGTTCATCTCATAGGCGCGTTGAGCCGCGATCAGGGAGGTGACCTCGCTGACGGCGTCGACGTTGGAGGCCTCGGTGTAGCCCTGCAGCAGGGTGCCCATGCCGTTGGCCGCCGGAAGGCCGACCACCGCCGGGCCCGATGCGCCCGAGACCTGCCACAGATTGTCGCCCAGGCCCTCCAGCCCCGCCTCGTTGACGAAACTGGCCAGTTCGAACTGGCCGAGGGTCTGGGGCGTGGTCTGGCTCGGCAGGGTCGCCTGCACCAGGCCGCTCTGCGAAATGACGACGTTGGTGGCGCCGGAGGGAATGGTGATGGCGGGCAGCACCGGATAGCCCTGGTCGGTGACCAACTGGCCGGAGTTGTTGACCGACAGGTTGCCGGCGCGGGTGTAGGCCGTCTCGCCGGAGGGCATCTGCACCTGGAAATAGCCCACGCCCTGAATGGCCAGATCCAGCGGGTTGCTGGTCTGGGTCATGGAGCCCTGCTGGGTGATGCGGTAGATGGAGCCGGCCTTGACGCCCGAGCCGATCTGCAGGCCGGTGGGCACGATGGTGCCGGAGGCGTCGGACTGAGAGCCGACCTGCTCCTGGTCCTGGTACAGCAAGTCCTGGAACTCGGCCCTTTGGCGCTTGTAGCCGATGGTGTTCATGTTGGCGATGTTGTTCGAGATGACCTCGACGTTCAGCTGCTGGGCGGCCATGCCGGTCGCGGCGGTGGAAAGCGCGCGCATTTTTCGGATGTTCCCTAGTTGACCTTGCCCAGACGCTGGATTGCGTCGCTGTAGAGGCTGCTGTTTCCGTCCATGATGTTGGCGATCTGCTCATAGGCCCGGCTGACTTCGATCAGGCGGGTGATCTGGGCGATCGGGTTCACGTTGGAGCTCTCGACCATGCCCTGTTCGATCTTGGTGCTCTGGGCCGGCTGGGCGCCGAGATTGGACACGTTCTCGAAGTAGCCGCCGCCGTCCTTCTGCAGGGCGGCCTGGGAGGCGAAGCTGACCACGCCGATCTTGCCGGCCGTCTGCTTGCCCTGGGTGATCGTGCCGTCCGCGCCGATCAGCGGCGCGCCCTTGGTGGGATCCACGGACAGGGGCGCGCCGCCGTCGCTGAGCACCGGGTCGCCCGGCCGCGGTGACGATCTGGCCCTGGGCGTCCAGCGCGAAACGGCCGTCGCGGGTGTAGCGGGTCCCATCGGCGGTCTGCACCTGGAAGAAGCCGTCGCCGCGCAAGCCGAGGTCTAACGGTCCCGCCGGTCGCGCGCAGGGCGCCCTGGCTGAAATCGCGGGCCACGCCGTTGTCGATAGGAGAACTGAATCGGCTGGCGCGCCGGGCGTGGCCGGCGGAGTCACCGGGTCGTCGGCGACCATCAGCAATTCGACCTTGAAGCCCGCCGTATCGGCGTTGGCGATGTTGTTGGCGACCACGTCCAGCTCTTTGCGCAGGGTCATCTGCCGCGACAAGCTGACGTACAGGGTGTTGTCCATAAACGGCCTCCGGCGCTCGCCAGGGTTAAATGCAAGCCCTGGGCCACAAAAAAAGCCATGAAAAACAAAATGATATAAAGTTAACGGCGTGACCGGCGCCGAACTCTACCCGGCAAAAACTGCAGCCTCGGCCGGGCGGAAAAAACATATCCTTAACCATATTCGCCGGATTCATCGGTCAGCCCCGAGGCTTGATTCAGCAGGGGCGGGGGCTGCAGGCGGACGCCATGTTTGGAAAGAAGAAAGCCAAGACCGAAGAGGCCGCCGCCGACACCGGCGCCGAAGCGCCCGTCGGCGACGCGGCGAGCGGCGCGGACGGCGAGGCGCCGCCGGCCAAGAAGAAGGGCCTGCCCAAGATCGTCTTGATCGCCGCGGCCGCCGCCGTGGTGGTCCTGGGCGGCGGCGGGACGACGGCCTTCCTTCTGCTCGGCAAGGGCGGGCCGCCGCACGCGGCCAAGCCGGCCAAGAAGGAAGAGAAGAAGGACGACAAGAAAAGCGCCGACGGCAAGAAGGACCCCAACGCGCCCGGTGGTGGCCGACGGTCCAAATGGCGTGGTCTACTACACCCTGCCGGACCTGGTGGTGAACATGCAGACCGCCGACGGCCGGCCGAGCTTTCTGAAGCTCAAGCTCACCTTGGAGCTGCCCGACCACGACACCGCCGATGCGCTCGATCCCAACCTCCCGCGCCTGCAGGACATGTTCCAGGTCTTCCTGCGCGAACTGCGGCCCGAGGATCTGGCCGGCAGCGAAGGCGGCTACCAGCTGCGCATGGAAATCCTGCGCCGGGTGAATCTGGTGATCGCCCCGTCCAAGGCCAACGCCGTGCTGATCGAAGAAATGCTGGTCAACTAGCCGATGGCCGAGACCACTGAAGGCGCCGAAACCACTGAAAGCGTCGCCGTCGGCGTCAGCGTCCGATCCGGCGACGCCCGGCGACGCCATGGCGGCGGACGCCTGGGGCGAAGGCGACGCCGGCGCTGAGCGCATCCTCAATCAGGAGGAAATCGACAGTCTGCTCGGCTTCGACCTGGCGGACGAGACGGTCGAGCGCAGCGGCATCCGGGCGATCATCAATTCCGCGCTGGTGTCCTACGAGCGCCTGCCCATGCTCGAGATCGTCTTCGACCGCCTGGTGCGGTTGATGACCACCTCCCTGCGCAACTTCACCTCGGACAACGTCGAGGTCAGTCTCGACAACATCTCTTCCGTCCGCTTCGGCGACTATCTGAACTCCATTCCCCTGCCGGCGATCCTGGCGGTGTTTCGCGCCGAGGAGTTGGACAATTACGGTCTGCTGATCGTCGATTCCAACCTGATCTATTCCATCGTCGATGTGCTCCTGGGCGGGCGGCGCGGCTCGGCGGCCATGCGTATCGAGGGGCGGCCCTACACCACCATCGAGCGGGTGCTGGTGCAGCGGATGGTGGAGGTGGTGCTCAACGACGCCCATGCGGCGTTCGAGCCTCTGACCAGCGTGCACTTCAACCTGGACCGGCTGGAAACCAATCCGCGCTTCGCCGCCATCGCCCGGCCCGCCAACGCCGCCATCCTGGTGAAGCTGCGCATCGACATGGACGACCGAGGCGGGCGTATCGAGCTGCTTTTGCCCTACGCCACCCTGGAGCCCATCCGAAAGATGCTGCTGCAGCAGTTCATGGGAGAAAAGTTCGGCCGCGACAACATATGGGAAAGCCATTTGGCCACAGAATTGTGGACCACCCAGATGGAGGTCCGCGCCGTGCTGGACGAACAACTGATCAGTCTGCGCCGGGTGCTCGACCTGAAGGTCGGCGACACCCTGATGCTGAACGCCTCGCCCGAGACCACGGTGGAGTTGCGCTCGGGCGCCATCGCCCTGACGCGCGGGCGCATCGGCCGGCGCAACCATTCCGTGGCCGTGCGCTGCGAGGGCCCCCTCAACCCGGCCGCGCGCCAAGCCCTGAAGGATCTGCGATGAGCCTGGTCGCCCTGATCTTGAATCTGTCCCTCGGCGTTCTGCTGGCGTGCGCCATGATGCTGGGCCTGCGCCTGGACCGGCGCCTGCGGGCCCTGCGCGAAAGCCATCTCGGCTTCGCCAAGGCCGTGTCCGAGCTCGACCAGGCGTCCCTGCGCACCCAGGCGGGGCTGGCCGAGCTGAAAGCCACCGCGGAGGGCGTGCGCGCGGACCTGGATCAGCAGCTGAACAACGCGCGGATGCTGTCTGAACGCCTGGTCAAGCTCACCGGCGAGGCGGACGCCAAGGCCCAGGCGCTCACCAAGGCCCGCGCCGCGCTTCCGTCCCTGATCAAAACCACGGCCCGCCCGGCGGTCCCAGGCGGGATCGGCAATTCATCGCCGCCGAGCGCGGCGCCTGCCGTCCGTTCGCGCCCATCGGTGGACGACGAACTGTTCGAAAGCGCCGGCGTCGCCAGGCCCGGGCTGTCTGCTATGGCCGGAGGTCGCCGATGAGCCGTGCGCCGCGTTTTCTGCCGCTGTTGCTGATCGCCGTGGGCGGGGTCCTGGCCGTGCGGGTGATCGGCGGCGCCGCATCCTTGCCGACCATCGCCGCCGGCGCCAAGGCCTGGGCCGAGGATTTGGCGCCCGGCGCCAAGGGCAAGAGCGGTCCCGCCGACCCGGCCAAGGCCGATCCGGCCGCCGCGCCGGCGGCCAACGCCGGTCCCGCGCCCGCGGTTCCTGCGGGCGACGTCATGGCCGTCAGCAGCGCGCCGCCCGCCCGCCGTCTGCGCCCCCACGCCCGCGGAGCTGGCCAAGCAAGCGGGCCTGTCGCCCGCCGAACTGCAGACCCTGCAGAACCTGGGCGCGCGGCGCACGCAACTGGACGAGCGCGAGCGGGACATGGACACCCAACTGGCCCTGCTGGCCGCCGCCGAATCCAAGGTCGACGCCAAGCTGCAGCAGCTGGCGGGGCTTAAGACCGACATCCAGGGCCTGCTCGGCCAGGCCGACGCGGAAAAGTCCGCCGAGACCGACCGCCTGGTCAATGTGTTCGAAGCCATGCCCCCCAAGACCGCCGCGCCTCGGTTCGCCATCCTCGACGACTTCGTGCGCCTGCCGGTGGCCGCCAAGATGAAGGACAAGAAGCTTTCGGCGATCCTGGCGCAGATGTCGCCGGCCGACGCCAAGGCGCTGGCCGAGAAGCTGGCCGATCGCATGTCGCCCGCCGACCAGGCCAAGCACGGCCCTGGCCTCCAACGCAACTCCGCCGCCCGCTGCGCCCCCCACGCCGGGTCAGGCCGCCGGCGGCCCCGCCGCCCGCCGGCGCGGCCAAGGGCGCCAAGGGCTAGCCCGCGATGCGCTTGGCCAAGCCATTGCGCTGGACGGCGATGGCGGCGGCCCTGGCGGCCGCCGCGGCGCCGCCGGGCGTGATCGCCTGGGCGGCGCCCGCATCCGCGGCCAAGGGCCCCCTGGAGATCAAGGTCGGCCAAACCGAGGACCTGTCCCACATCGAATTCCGCTGGGCGGGCGGCGCGCGCTATCAGGCGCGCCGGGCGGCCAGACCCTGACCCTGCATTTCGAGCGGCTGGCCGATCCGGACATGTCGCTGCTGCGGGTCGACCCGCCGGCCTTCCTGCAGTCGGCCGAACTGCGCAAGGCCAAGGGCGCCATCGATGTGGTGCTGACCTTGAAGCCCGGCGCCGACGCCAAGACCGGCCAGGCCGACGGCGCGATCTTCGTCAACCTGTTCCCCGCGCAACCCGCCGACGCCGCGCCCGCGCCCGCGCCCGGCCGGTCGCCGCCACCGATGCGCCGCGCCCCGATCCGCGGCCGGCCAACGGCGTGGTGCGCATGAAGGGCGAGATCGCGTCCGGCCAGATTCTGCTGCATTTTCCCTGGCGCAATCCCCTGGGCGCGGCCGCCTTCCGGCGCGGCGACGGCGTCTGGCTGGTGTTCGACACGCCCGTCAAGCTCGACCTCGGCGCCGCCCCGCCGCAAACGCCGATCTTCAAGGGAATCAAGGCCGTGTACGGTCCCGGATACAGCGCGGTGCGCGTCAGTTCGCCGGGCGGGTCGGCCGTCCGGGCCTGGGAGGACGGCTCGACCTGGACCCTGGCGATCGGCCCCGGCCTGCAGCCCTGGCCCGTCGGGATCAAGACCGAGCGCGACGCCGCCGCGCCCCTGCCCACGCTCAGGGCCCAGGTGGCGGGCGCCACCGAGGCGGTGTGGATCGACGATCCGACGGTGGGAGACCGCATCGGCGCGGTGACGGCCCTGTCGCCGGCCAAGGGCCTGGGCGCGCGGCGCGACTACATCGATCTGAGCCTGTTGCCCTCCGCCCAAGGCCTGGCCTTTGAGCCCTCCGCCGACGACCTGACGGTGAGCTTCGACAGCGACTGGGTGCGCATCAGCCGGCCCAAGGGACTGACGCTGTCCTCGCCGGCGGCGCTCGCCGGTCGGCCCGACGTTACATCGGCATGCCCCAGCCCGCGTCCATGCCGGCGCTGATCGACTACGCCAACTGGTCCAAGACCGGCGACGGCGGCTTCATGGCGCGCTATGGCGATCTGCAGAACATCGCCGCGGCCGAGATCAACAAGGAAGCCGACGGCGACAACCAGGTCGGGGTCAAGGCGCGCATGGCCCTGGCCCGCTTCCTGGCGGGTTCGGAGCTGTCCTATGAGGCCATCGGCGTCCTGAACCTGATCGCCAAGACCCATCCGGAAATGATGGCCGATCCGGAGTTTCGCGGCATTCGCGGCGCGGCCCGCGCCATGGTCGGGCGCTACAAGGAGGCTGAAAACGACTTCTCCTCGCCGGCCCTGGCGGACGACCCGGCCAGCGCCCTGTGGCGCGGCTATATCGCCGCCAAGCAGGCCGACTGGACCGCCGCCAAGGACGACTTTGTCCACGGCATGCCGGCCATGAACCAATTCGCGCCCGCCTGGCAAGCCCGCTTCGCCCGCGCCTATGCCGAGACGGCGCTGCAGGGGGGGCAACTGGATGTCGGCCTCCACCGAAATCGCCTTGGCGCTGGCGCAGACCTCACGATCCCGCCGAGACCCTTGCCGCCCAGCTGCTGCAGGCGCGACTGATCGAGGCGCAGGGCTACGCCAAACGCGCCTTGGCCATGTACGATGCGGTCGCGCGCTCGCCGCTGGACCAGTACGCCGCGCCGGCCATGCTGCACGCCACCCAGATCCGCTCTGGCCTCCGGCGAGACTCAACCCGACGCAGGCCGCCCAGATCTACGACGAGCTGCGCTTCCGCTGGCGGGGCGACGCCACTGAGTTGCAGGTGATCCGCACCCTGGGCCAGCTCTACCTAGGCCAAGGCCGCTACCGCGAGGCGCTGGAAGCCATGCGCTCGGCCGGTTCGGTTCAGCTCAATTCGCCTGAGGCCGTCGCCCTGCAGAACGACATGCACAACGCCTTCCGCGCCCTGTTCCTGGACGGCCGGGCGGACGGCATGGAGCCGGTGCAGGCCCTGGCCCTGTTTCCGACTTTCAGCAGCTGACCCCCATCGGCGCGGACGGCGACCTGATGGTGCGCAAGATGGTGCAGCGCCTGGTGGACGTGGATCTGCTGGATCAGGCGTCAGCGAGCTGCTCAAGTACCAGGTCGACAACCGCCTGGACGGCATTCCCAAGGCCCAAGTCTCCACGGACCTGGCCACGCTCTATCTGATGAACCGCAAGCCCGAGCAGGCGATCGAGGTGCTCAACGCCTCGCGCACCACCGTCCTGCCTACGGCCCTGGCCAATCAGCGGCGGATGGTGGAGGCCCGCGCCTGGCTGGCGCTGAACCAGAACGACCACGCGCTTGAGCTGGTGGGCAAGGACGCGACGCCCGACGCCGACGACATTCGCGCCGAGGTCGCCTGGCGGGTGCATCAATGGCCACAGGTCGCCGGCCTGATGGAAAAGCTGCTGGGCGAACGCTGGAAGAACCCCGCGCCGCTGAGCGCGGACGAAGAGGCCCGCCTGCTGCGCGCCGGCATCGCCTACAGCCTGGCCGGGGACGACGGCGCCGCTCGACCGCCTGCGCAGCCATTTCGCCCCGTTCATCGACAAGGCCCGCGCGCCCGAGGCCCTGCGCGTGGCCCTGGAAGGCACGGCGCAGATGGCCGCCAACATCGGCGACTTCAGCAAGGTCGCCGCCACCGACGACGCCTTCTCCAGCTGGGTCAGCAAGATGAAGGACCGCTTCCGCGAGGGCCCCGCCCGCGCCGCCGAGGGCAAGGTCGCCAGCGCCGACACGGCGGGCCGGGGGTAGGGGGCGGTTTCTGCGATCCGCTGCGGCGGACTGGCCCAGCGGCTCGATCCATGTTAGGTTACATGTAACTTAGCGGGGAGAGCCGTTATGGCTACGACGTCCAACCTCAAGTCCTCGCGCGTGAAGGTCGGCGAGCATCGCGCTCGCCTGCGCGCCCAGGGTCTCCGTCCGATCCAGATATGGGTTCCCGATGTGCGCGCGCCGTCTTTCCGCTCGGAGGCCCGGCGCCAATCGTTGGCCGTGGCGACAAGCCGCCAAGCATCCGAGGATCAGGCGTTCATCGACGCCGTGTCCGACCGGGGCGATGAATGAAGCGCGGCGAGGTTTGGACGGTCGCGGCGGCAAGGATTACGCAGGCAAGCCGCGTCCTGCCGTTATTGTTCAGGACGATAGCTTCGACGGCACGGACTTCATCACCTTCTGCGTGTTCACCACTGATGAAACGCCAGCGCCGCTGTTCCGCCTGCCGATTGAGCCGAACGCGCGCAACGGGCTTCGCGCGCCCTGCCGCTTGATGGTGGACAAGATCACCACGGTCCCGAAATCCAAGGTCGGCGATCGCGTCGGTCGCCTGGACGACGAGGACATGGTGCGCCTCAACCAGGCCATGCTGGTTTTCCTGGGCCTGACGGTGTCGCCGAGGCTAGGCCGGAAGGAGGCCTGACGTGGGCATTTTAGCGCTTAAGTTCGACAGTGACGCCGTCGACGTGGAGACCACCGAGCTGACCCTGCGCGTCGTCCTCGCCGACGGACGGGAACTGTCCGCGCCGCTGGACTGGTTTCCCCGCCTGAGGGACGCCACGCCAGAACAACGCCGCCATTGGCGTCTGATCGGCGGCGGCCAAGGCATCCATTGGCCCGACATCGACGAAGACATCGCCGTTGCGACGTTGCTGCGATCTAGTTGATAGGGGAGGGGTTGGATTGTGGTGCCGACCTGCCAAATCCGTGCGCCCGTCAGCGCCCCCAATTTGAAGGCTAGCTGTAGCGCCGTTCCTCCTGAACCTTTCGATCACAGGGCTCGCACAAAATCCGGGTATTTTCGAACGTGTAGCCGTCGGCCGCGCGAATGCGATCGATAACGGCATATTTCTCGGGGAGCGGCTTAGCGCAGATCGCGCACAGATCATTTTGGGCCCGTCGTTTCTGTGCCTTCACCTTCCGCCTTGCCATAGGACCGCTGCGCTCATCGTAAATGAGCATTTTTGATACTTTCCGATTGTAGGCGAACCGCAACTCCGGATCGTCACCGGCAAGCGAATTGATGTCACGGCGAATGCGAGCTAGCAGTTCATTCGCATTCTCCAACTCGCCGTTGTCGAGGACACGGTTAGCCATCCAACCCTACCCCCCCGCCCCATGCTGAAAGCTCTCGATCAAGCTCCCCGCCACCAGCCGCCAACCGTCCACCAGCACGAAGAAGATCAGCTTGAAGGGCAGGCTGATGACCACCGGGGGCAGCATCATCATGCCCATGCTCATCAGCACGCTGGCCACGACTAGGTCGATCACCAGGAACGGCACGAACAGCAGAAAACCGATCTCGAAGGCGCGCTTCAGTTCGCTGATCATGAAGGCGGGCGCGACCACCTGAATGGGCGTGTCCAGGACGGTCTTGGGCTTGGGAATCTTGGACAGGCGGATGAACAGGGCCAGGTCGTCCTCCTTACCTGGGACAGCATGAACCCCTTCACCGGCGTGGCGGCGGCGTTGAAGGCCTGGGGCATCTCCATCTTGTGGTCGAGCAGGGGCTTGATCCCGGCGTTGTAGGAGGCGGTCCAGGTCGGGGCCATGACGATGGCCGACAGGAACATGGCCAGGGAGATGAGCACCGAATTGGGCGGGCTCTGCTGCAGGCCAAGCGCGGTGCGCAGCAGGGACAGCACCACCACGATGCGCACGAAGGAGGTGGTCATGATGACGATGGAGGGCGCCAGGGACAGCACCGTGAGCAGGCCCACCAGCTGCACCACCCGGTCGGTCAGCCCCGCGCCGTCGCCCAGGTTGATGTTCAGGGCCTGGGCCGCCGCCACCGCCGGAAACACCGCCATGCCCAGGGTGCTGACCAGGGACAGCAGGGCGGCGTGCTTGATGTCTTCGGACTCGATGCGCTTCAGATAGGCGATGAGCCGGCGTCTCATGGTCGCTCCTTGACCCCTTCAGGCCCTGACAGCAGCTGTCCCTCGCCCAGCAGGATCAACTGTTCGCGGTCGTCCAGCCGCACCAGCACCAGGCGCCTTTGGGTGTCGAGCATCAGGCTTTCCACCACCGCCAGGCGGCGCTCCCTCGGCGGCTGCATTGGGATGAAACCGGCGGGTGCGAAACGCCGATAGGCCCACACCGCCAGGCCGAACAGGCCGAGCGTGACGGCGAGGGCCGCGAGCATGCTGATGATCTGGATCAGGCCCATGGCTCTGTCATAGCCAGATTCGCGGCCGGTCCGTTAACCTCGGCGCGGGCGCGGAAAGGTCTGGTTAACCCTGTTCGTTCACAATTTCGGTTCGAGGACCGCAGGGGCCCGCGAGTTGGGATTGATCATGGATATCGCGTCCATTCCGCTGTTTTCCATGCTCAGGAGCCGCATTGGCTATCTGAACCAGCGCCAGGAACTGATCGCCGAGAACGTGGCCAATGTCTCCACGCCGGGCTTCACCCCCAAGGATTTGAAGCCCTTCACGATCCGCCAAAGCGCGAGCGCCGGCGCGCCCTGGCGCTCACGCCCGCCGCCCAGGGCCAGTCCGCTCAAGGGGAACAGGGGCAGAGCGCCGGCATGATCGCGCTGCCGTCGTCCAGTAGCGCCGGTCAGAGTTTCTCCGCCGTGGCCGCGCCGGACGATGAGACCAAGCTGGACGGCAACCAGGTGGGGCTGGAAGACCAGATGATGAAGATGAGTGAGACCCGCACCCAGTACGAAGCCGCTGTGGGAATCTATGTAAAGGCCATGAATTTCCTGGAGATGGCCGCCAAGGAACCGGGCAAGTAGGAGCTGATCCATGGCGGATGTCAACGGCCCCACCGACAACGCCCAGGCGATCGCCGCCTCGGCCCTGCGCGCGCAACAGGCGCGCATGCGCATTATCGCGGAAAATATCGCCAACGCCGATTCCACCGCCAAGACCCCGGGCGGGACCCCTATCGGCGGCAGACCGCGGTGTTCGAACCCAAGACCGTGGCGCCCGGCGTCAAGGGCGTGGCCATGACCAAGACCGCTCCCGGACAACTCGCCCTTCCGTCAGGAATATCAGCCGGGCAATCCGGCGGCCGACGCCAAGGGCTACGTCAAGATGCCCAATGTCGATCCTCTGATAGAGTCCCTGGACATGCGCGAGGCCCAGCGCGCCTATGAGGCCAACCTCAGCGTCATCGAAACCTCGCGCGCCATGGATGCGTCCATGCTCGACATCCTGAAGAAATAGGCTGACCGATGATCACCCCGCATGATCGCGGCCAAGGCCTACGCCGCCGCCCAATCCCAGGCGCCGTCCATCGCCTCGGCGGCGGAGGCGGATGCATCGACGTCAACGGCGCCGAATTTCGCCCAGATGGTGAAGGGCGTCATCGACGGCGCGGTGCAGGCCTCGCGCAACGCCGAGACCCAGATGACCGCACAGGTTCAGGGCAAGGCGCAGCTGGTGGACGTGGTCACCGCCATTTCCTCGGCCGAAGCCAGCCTGCAGACGGTCATGGCCGTGCGCGACGAAGTGATCTCCGCCTATCAGGAGATCATGCACATGACGATCTAAACGAGCCGCAATCCGTTAACCTTCGTAGCCGTTCGTTAACCATGTCCGCCGATGGTTCTTAACCAAAGGGGTGAGGGGCGATCCATGAGCGGACCGGAAGTTCTCGACATCGCGCGCTCGGCCATCTGGCTGACGCTGCAGCTGTGCGCGCCGATCATGCTGGTGGGCCTGGCGGTGGGGGTGGTGATCGGCTTCCTGCAGGCCCTGACGCAGATCCAGGAAGCGACCCTGGTGTCGGCGCCCAAGATCATCGCCGTGTTTCTGACGCTGCTGCTGTTCCTGCCGATGATGGGCGCGCTGATGTCTTCATTCATGACTTCAGATCGCGTCGCGAATCGCCGGAATTTAGGGGCATGTCGCCCTTCGCGGTCCCGATCGAAATCTATCACGCGGGCCTGATCTTCATGCGGATCGGGGCCATGGTGATGCTGATGCCGGCCCTGGGCGATCAGGCCGTGCCGCCCATGGCGCGCCTGGCCTTCGCCCTGTTGCTGTCCCTGTGCCTCGGCCCCATCGCCGCGCCCTATCTGCCTTCGATCCCGCAGACCCTGGGCGAGATGGTCGGACAGGTATTCAAGGAACTGTTCGTCGGAGTGATGATCGGGCTGCTGCTGCAGATCCTGACCATGGCCCTGGCCGTGTGCGGCGAGACGGTGGCCATCCAGACCACCCTGGCCTTCGCCCAGACCGCCAACCCCAGCGAGGCCCAGCCCGGCAGCTCGCTCAGCAGCTTTCTGTCGCGTCATGGCCATCGCCCTGATCTTCGCCACCGATCTGGACCACATGTTCCTGGCGGCCATGGCGCGGTCCTACGCCCTGTTCCAGCCGGCCAAGGTTCTGCCGTTGATGGACGCCGCCGCCTTGGCGGTGCGCACCTTCGGCCAGGCCTTCGCGCTGGGCCTGCAGTTGTCCGCGCCGGTGGTGGTGTTCTCGGTGGTGTTCAACGTGGCCGTGGGTCTGGTGGGACGGATGATGCCCCAGTTCCAGGTGTTCTTCGTGGCCACGCCCCTGCATGTGCTGTTCGGCCTGTCGGTGTTCGCCCTGAGCCTGGGCGCCATCGGCCTGGTGTGGCTGGACCGCTACCAGGCCTTCCTGCAGCAGTTTTCATAGGGCGCGGGCGTGGCCGAAGAGACCGACCCGCAGTCCAAGACAGAAGAGCCGACACAGCGGCGCCTGGACGAGGCGCGCCGTCAAGGCGATGTCGCCAAGAGCCCGGACCTGCCGCCGTGGGCGTCGATGACGGCCGCGGTGGGCGTGCTGGCGATCGCCGGCAGTGTGATGGCGCGCAACATGGTCATGGCTCTGCTCCCGTTCGTGGCCCACCCCGACGCCTTCGAGCTGGACCACGGCGGCGCCTTGGGCGTGGCGCGCATGGCCATGGGCGCAGCCTGGCCGTTCGTGCTGACCGTGCTGCTCACGGCGGCGGCGGCGGGGGCGGCCGGCAATATCATCCAGCAGGGCTTCATCTGGGCGCCGGGCAAGCTCGCGCCCAACCCCGGCAAGGTTTCGCCCCTGGCCGGTTTCAAACGTCTGTTCGGCGTGGACGGCCTGATCCACTTCATCAAGTCCCTGGCCAAGGTCCTCCTGATCGGGGCGATCTGCTGGCTGGCGCTCAGGCCGCGATTGAACGACATGGAGGGCCTGAGCCTGATGGACCCCCTGGCCATGGGCCCATTCATGGTCGATGTGCTGAAAGCCCTGTTTTTCTCGGTTCTCGGCGTGCTGGGCGTGGGGGCGATCATCGACTGGATCGTTCAGCGCCAGCGCTTCATGCAGCGCATGCGCATGAGCCGCGAGGAGGTCAAGGAAGACCTGCGCCAATCCGAAGGCGATCCGCACGTCAAGGCCCGTCAGCGGCAGCTCAGCACTTCAACGGGCCAAGCGGCGCATGATGCAGAACGTGCCCAAGGCCACGGTGGTCATCGCCAACCCGACCCACTACGCCGTGGCCCTGCGCTACGACACGAGCGAGGCGCCCGCGCCGGTGTGCGTGGCCAAGGGCGTGGACAGCCTGGCGCTGAAGATCCGCGAGGTGGCCGAGGCCAACAACGTGCCGGTGATCGAGGATCCGCCCCTGGCGCGCGCGCTGTACGCCGCGGTGGACATGGATCAGATCATCCCTCAGCAGCACTACGAGGCCGTGGCCAAGATCATCGGCTTCATCCTCGGCGCCGGACGCAAAGCCGCGCGGCGGGCGCGCGTTTAGCGCTATCGTTTGAAGACTGATTTGCACGCGCGCTTTTGGCGGATGTCCCGCCTCGAGGCTGGCCATGGCTGAACCGATAGACGCCCAGGACGAGCCCGAGGGCCGCCGGCCGGGCCGATCCCCTGCTGCTGGCCGGCGGGGCCTGCTTCGCCGCCGCCGTCCTGGCGGCGGTCTATCCGGCGGTGACCGCCGGCCCGGCCACGGGCGGCGCGCTGTTGCTGCTCCTGGGCCTGGCCGGGGTCGCCTTTCTGGCCCTGTTCGCCTTTCGCCAGCCGCCGCGGGAGCGGGCCTGGCGGCGCGGAGGCCTGGCTCGAAGCCCTGGCCGAGCCCGCGCCGTGCTGTCCGTGGACGGCCGGCCCATGGCCGCCAACGCCGCCTGGCGCGCCTTGCCGGGCGCGGGCCGCAGGCTGGGACGGACCAACGGCGGCGCGGCGCTGTTCGCGGCCCTGAAGGCAGCCGCGCCGGGCGACGTCGGCCGAGGCGGACCTGCCGATGGGCGGTCGGACCGTGGCGGGCCTCGGCGTCGCGCCTGGACGATCGGCGGCTGCTGGTGCGCCTGGCCGAGCCCGCCGCGCCGCGAGCCGAGCCGGCCGTCTCCGCCGCGCCGCAAACCGCGCCGCGCGCGCCGGTCGTCCGAGACCAGCGCCAGGCTCGATCCCTTGGCCGAGGCCGCGCCCTTCGGCGCCGCCCTGCTGGACGGCCCGGACCCGTTCGAGTTCGATCATCCTGGGGGCCAACCCGGCGCTGGAGAAGATGAGCCAGGGCCGGGCCAGCGTGGGCGCGACCCTGGGCCCTCTGATCGACCCGGCCAGCCGCGCCGAGGTCGTCGCGCGTTTGGCGGCGGGCCGCGCGGGCGCGGTGGAGGTCAAGCTGGCGCTCGATCCGCCGCGCATCGCGCACCTTTATCTGTCGCGCGCTGGAAGGCCGGACCCTGGCCTATCTGGTGGACGTGTCCGAGCAGAAGCAGCTGGAGCTGCAGCTGGCTCAATCGCAGAAGATGCAGGCCATCGGCCAGCTGGCCGGCGGCGTGGCCCACGACTTCAACAACCTGCTCACCGCCATCCAGCTGAGGCTGGACGAACTGCTGCATCGCCACCCGGTGGGCGATCCCTCCTATGAGGGCCTGAACGAAATCCGCCAGACCGGCGTGCGCGCGGCCGATCTGGTGCGCAAGCTGCTGGCCTTTTCGCGCAAGCAGACGGTGCAGCGCGAGATCCTCGACCTGGGCGAGCTGATCAGCGAGTTCGAGGTGCTGCTGCGCCGGCTGCTGCGCGAGGACGTCAAGCTGCAGACCGATTACGGCCGCAACCTGCCCCTGGTGCGCGCCGACAAGAGCCAGCTTGAGACCGCGGTGATGAACCTGGCGGTCAACGCGCGCGACGCCATGCGCAGCCAGGGCGGCGAAAGCCCCGGCGTGGTGCGCATCCGAACGGCGCGCCTGAGCCAGCGCCGAGGCCTCGGCCCTGGGCTATGTCGCCGCCCCGGCGGGCGATTGCGCCCTGATCGAGGTGGCCGACAGCGGCCCGGGCATGAGCGCGGAGGTCATGGCCAAGATATTCGAGCCGTTCTTCACCACCAAGCCGGTGGGCGAGGGCACGGGCCTGGGCCTGGCCACGGTCTACGGCATCGTCAAGCAGGCCGACGGCTGGATTCACGTGGACAGCAAGCCCGGCCAGGGCGCGGCGTTCCGTATCTTCCTGCCGGTATACGAACCCGTCGGCGCGGTCGCGCCGCCGCGCCGGAGCCGCCCAAGCCCAAGCCGGCGGCGCGCGATCTGTCGGGCGTGGGACGCATCCTGTTCGTCGAGGACGAGGACGCGGTGCGCGGCGTGGCGGCCCGCCTGCTGCGCGCGCGCGGCTATGAGGTGATCGAGGCGGCGGACGGTGAGGAAGCCCTGGCCCTGGCCGAGCAGCACGCCGGCCAGATCGATCTGCTGATCTCCGACGTGATCATGCCGGGACTGGACGGCCCGACCTTGCTGAAGAAGGCGCGCAAATTCCTGGGCGATGCGCCGGTGATGTTCATCTCCGGCTACGCCGAGGCGGAGTTCTCCGACCTGCTGGAGGGCGAGAGCGGCGTGACCTTCCTGCCCAAGCCCCTGGACATCAAGATCCTGGCCGAGCGGGTCAAGCAGCAGCTCGCCGCGTGACGCCTATTGAGCGCGCCGCGGGCGGCTCGGCGTCGCGGCGGTTCGGTCAAGGTTCCGGTTCGCGGCGCCGGCGGAGGCCGCCGGCGGCCGCTTCGGGCGCGGGGCATTCGGCGCTGATGCGGTGGGCGTCGGTGGAGGCGCTGACCGGGATGGCCAGTCCGCCGAAGCACGATCCTCAGCCGCCCGGTCATGCTGAAGCTGGTGTCCGTATAGACCCCGTGCACGGCGACCTTGGCGGGGAGGCCGCTATTGTCGACGCAATCGCCGACCATGCTGAAGGTTCCATCGCCGATCTTCTTGTCCTTGTAGCGACAGCTGTAGTGATTGTTGACCGGCCCGGTCAGGTAGGACTTGATCTGCTCGGGGGTGATGCACTTGCGCGAGGTCTTGGTTTGCTGGAACGGCGAGGTGATGGTGTCGGTGCTTTCCCACAGGCCGGGCAGGATCGGCGCGGCAAGCGCGGGCAGGGCCGAAGCGCATACGCTCAAGGCGCCAAGGCCGGCGGACAGCAGGGGCCTGATCATGAGGGTCTCCGTCCTGGTCCCTGGGATGACCCAAGGATGTGGCGGGGACAAGGCCTGCTGGCCAATTCCGCGTCCGACGCCGCCTCTCAAGCGGTGTGCTGACGACTCTGGCCGGCCGGCGTAGTCCGGCTGGCGGGCCATGATCCAGGACCGTTTCGCACGGCAACTGGGTGAGCACCTGGCCGGTGGTCCGATCGATGACGGTGTAGACGAAAACACCCACTTCCCCGGTCTCCTGGATCACCAGGCGCTGATTGGGGTTGGAGGCGGGCGCGGCGGCGGGCGCGGGCTGCGCGGGGCCCGATGTGGGCTGCGAGACCGGCGGTTCCGTCGGCGCTGGAAGCGATGAAACACTGCTCATGTTTGGTCGCCGGACAAACCTCCGGCGTCTCCGGCAAAGCCGCGGCGGCGGCGCCTTGCGGGCGCCGCCGCCGCGTCCGGGCTTAACGGAACAGGCTCAGCAGGGCCGAGGTGGACTGGTTGGCGATGGAGAGGGCTTGGATGCCCAGTTGCTGCTTGGTTTGCAGCGCCTGGAGCTGGGCGCTCTCGGCCGCCATGTCCGCGTCGACCAGGTTGCTGATGCCGGTGTTGAGCGTGTTTTGCAGGCTCGACACGAACTTCAGCTGGCCGGCCAGGGCGTTCGCCCCGGTGCCCAGGGCCGACAACGCCGTGTTCACATTGGTGATGTCGGTGGTCAGGGTGGCCACATAGGCGCTCGCGGCGGCCGCGGTCGCGAAGGACGCGGCGGCGGAGATGGTGACGTTGGCGCCGCCCAGCGCCAGGCTTTGCGCCGCCACCGTGATCTTGGTGCCGGTGTCGCTGGCCAGGGCGTAGATGGTCGTGCCGCCGGAATTGATCATGTTGACGCCGTTGAAGTTGGCGTTGCTGACCACGTCGGTCAGCTGGGTCAGCAGGGCCTTGAAGTTGCTGTTGATCGCCGAGAGGCTGGTGGCGCTCAGCGAGCTGTCCGAACCGGCCAGGGCCTGGGCCTTGAGCTGGGTCAGAAGATCGGCGACCTGCTGGCCGGCCGACATGGCCACGTCCACGGTGGAGGTGGCGCGATTGAGGGAGTCCTTCACCGCGTCATAGGCGGCGACCTTGCCGGTCATGGTGTTGGCGATGGACCAAGCTGGCGGCGTTGTCCTGTGGCGGTGTTGACGTTCTTGCCGGTGCTGATGATGTTCTGCGTTTGCTGCAGTTGCATCTGCGTGGCGGTTAGATTTTGAAGAGCGACCAATGAGCCGGCATTGGTGTTGATGCTGAAAGCCATTACGACGTGTCCTTTTCTAAGGAAGCCCGCGCCTTTTGGCCCAGGTAGGAATTATTCCTAGTAACGTGCGCTCATTTCCTCCCCGCTAAAACGAGGCGCGTGATTGCAACGTTGAGAGCATCATCTTCGAAGCTCGTTAAATGGACGTGAATATTGCGTCGTTAATACTTCCTCACGGGATTTAACACTTAAACACAAGATATTGTGTCTAGCGCGGCCAGACCCCCTGCAAATTGTGCCTACCGGCATAATGTTTCCGCGGGCGAAAATTGCCGGCAGAGTAAACCGCCCGCCTCGTTCGGGGGCGCGCGGACCCGAACTGGATCGCGCGCCGGTTGAGAGGTGGGGGGATATTGCCAGCGGCCGGATGAGCCACGTTTAGGCGCCGCCCGGTCAGATCGGCGCGGTGGCGGCTTCGACCTCGGCATCGTGGGGTGGGCGTTTACTGAGTCACCAACTCGGGTTCATCGGCTAGCGACAACGTTTTGGCGTGAGCTTTGAACTCGGCGATTCGCTGGGGGCTCCGGTTCAACAGCTCATGATGAACCGTGTCCATTGACTCGAGGCGGCCGGATCGGATGGCCGCCTCCTTGCCGTCTCGCGCAGATATGGACTGGGTCCGATCCTAGGATGCACGTCGCTGGGCTGGCGACGAAAGGGCCGAATGGGACGTCTCGTTGAGGTATGCCTCAATGGAACGGCAACCCGCGTGGCCCAACGGTGTTGATCCGGCGTCCCGACCGGACCGGCGTCGCCGGTCCGGTCGCCGCCATCGCTAGTACTTGTAGTTGATGCGAATGCCGAAGGTCCTCGGGTCCCCGGCTGAGCCCACGACGAAGCTGCCGAGATTGGCGCCGATGAGATACTGCTTTGTCGGCCAGGTTTTTGCCCCACAAGGCCACGGTCCAGTGGCTGTTGGCCGGGCTGTAACCGATAGAGGCATTGATGAGGTCGAAGGCCGGCCGCTGAGTGATCGGCAGATTGGTTGGGTCCATCTGGGTCTTGGAGGTGTACTGATATTCACCCCGAACGAACAGGTTGGCCCCGTTACCGAGGTCGAAGTCCTTTTCGGCGGTCAAATTGATGGTCATAGGCGGCGCCCAAACCATTTCATTGCCGGTATCGTTATAGAGGGTTGTCACCGGATTATAGAGCGGGTTCCCAGTGACGTAGGGCTTCAGCGCGCCGGCGATCGTGCCGCCGGGGAAACTGAGGTACTTGCTGGCCAGGAAGTTTGCGTTGGCCGTCAGGGTCAGGCCGTCCGCGGGCTTGGCCGTGAACTGCATTTCAACCCCGTCCAGCTTCGCCGCCGCCGCGTTCACGACCGCGCTGAATCCCGGCGCGACGTTGGAGTTGAACTGCAGGTTTCTCCAATCGTAGTGATAGTAGGAAATATTGGCCCGCAGTCGGTGATCGAACCAATCGGTCTTGGCGCCCGCTTCGTAGGCCCAGATGGTTTCCGGGGCGAAATCCGAATTAAGCACCAACCGAGCGCCCGGGTTATACCCGCCCGACTTGAAGCCGTTGGTCGCCGAGGCATAGAGCATCGCGTCCGGCGTCGCCTGCCATTCCACGGCGATTTTCGGGGTGGTGGCGGATTCGGTCTTGGTCAGGTCGGCGATGAACGGGTAGATAATGGTGTAGGGGCCCGCGGTGGTGTTCGGAGAGGTGGTGCCATTGCGGCGGGCTCGCCGGGGAGGAGATAGATGCTGCTGTTGAAATCATTGAAATTCTTCACGTCCTGGGTGTAGCGCACACCCGCCGTCAGGCTCAGGGTCGGCGTGATATGATAGGTCTCTTGAATGAACGCGGCGCGCGAGATTGTCGGCTGCAACGTGTCCTGTACGTTTGCAGTCCCGCCCTTGGTAACGCCGGCCAACGTATATACTGGGTTGGCGCCGAAATAATCAAAGTGAGAATATTCATAGTAATAATAGAGACCGACAACGCCTGAAAATGCGCCATAGTTATGGAGCAGATTGAACTCCTGGCTGAGCGTATATTCATTAGTAGGTGCTGATGTTGTAATTCGGGGAAATCCCCGAGACGTCGCCGTCCTGTGCGCCGATGCTGTGGTCCGTGCGATAGCCGCTCAGCGATTTGAGCGACCAGTGATCGTTGAACCTCCAGTTGAGCTCGTTGCTGATGCCGTAGGACAACTCGGTGGCCAGGTCCGGGTTGTCCAGGTCGACCTCATGATAATGGCCAAAGGTCGAGGCCGCCAGCGGCGTAATCGCCGGCACCCCGCCCGATGGCGGAGGCAACACGATGAAGACCCCGGTCGTGATGAAGTGTTCGTTGGTGTAGAGGTAGTCGGCGCGCAGCGTGTCGTCGATATTGGACGTCGGCTCCCACTTCAGTTGGCCGCGAACACCGAGCCGGTTCGCCGCTTGGGCGTCCGGATAGCCGGGGTTGACGTTGTGAACATAACCGTTGTGCTGGTACTGGCTGACTGACAGGCTGGCCTGCACGTTGTCGGCGATGGGGCCGCTGACCGTGGCCGCCTCGTCAAGCAGACTGTAGTTGCCGACGTTCAGCGTGTTTTCGAACGTGAAGGTCTTGCTGGGCGCCTTGGAAATGAAGTTGATCGCGCCGCCGGTCGAATTGCGTCCGTCCAGGGTGCCCTGGGGCCCCTCAACGACCTCGACTCGGTCGATATCGTTGAAGTTGGTTTCCAGAATAATCGTCGTGCGATTGACGAAGATGCCGTCCATATAGACCGACACTTCCGTTTCGTTTCCCTGATTGCCGCCGACCCCGCGCAGCGTGAGGTTTTCGCCTAGGCCGGCGATGTTGAGTTGCAGGGTTGGGACCAACGCCGGCAGATCCTTGATGTTTTCAGCGTGCTCCTTGACCAAGGCGTCGCTGCCCAAGACGTTCACGGAGATCGGGGTCTTCTGCAGGTTGGTGGCGCCGGTCTTGGAGGCCGTCACCACCACTTCGGCGATGCCGCTGGCGGACGAGTCTTTCGTTTGTGCGTATGCGTTCATCGCCGGCGCAAACGCCAAGCTCGCCGACGCCGCCCCAGCCAACAGGTACAATTTGTGCTTCATATAGCCCTCCCTAGTGCCCTTTTGCCCTTAAGGCATTGCCTCTGGGCTCGATTCCCCGGCCCAGACCCCAGCGCGACCGCAGCTGTTTGTCAGCCAACAGTTTGACGCCATAGATTGAGAGGGTGGATGCTTAATGCTGTCAAGACTCAAATAATTGTGAATCAAACTGCGATCAGTGGACGATGCTGGACGGAGCAATTTGCCGTGTAGGCAAGAGTGTAGGTTGAGGTGTTTGTTGTACAAAAACCCAAAAAAATCACGGCGCTAGGGGAGCAAATGGCGGCCATTGAGCGGGGCTGCGCATCACCGTGTAGGTATAACGTCTTTTGTTGCCTATGCGGCAGGCGCGCCATTGGCTTTTGAAGGCCTCGCTTCCACCGCGAGCGAGCCGCAGTAGGCGCATCGCCCCCTGGCCGCTTCAATTAGCCGAGCAGTCTGCACTAGCGATGTCGGCCTTCCAACACGAGGGCATGGCGCCCAAGGCGTGGCTCATCGGGCCGGAGGCGTTATCCCTCGAAGGCGGGAGGGAGAACACAAACAGAACTTGCGCATGAGAACAAACCATGTACATTGACCCCATCGGCAGGGGCGGTCCGCAACGGGGGCATGACTTCTTCCGACAATGCGGCAGGGGCCGCGGCAGAATCGGATATGAAGGACGCCTTCAATGAGCCAATCGGTGTTGCGGTTAGTGGGACGGGACGACGGAGATAAGCAGCGGGCGCTCGAGGCGGCGCTGACGCAGATCGATCGGGCCTTCGGCAAGGGCTCGGTGATGAAGCTCGGCGACAAGGGCAAGATCGTGGAGATCGAGTCCGTGTCCACCGGCTCGCTGGGGCTGGATCTCGCGCTCGGCATCGGCGGACTGCCGCGCGGTCGCGTGGTGGAGATCTACGGTCCGGAAAGTTCGGGCAAGACCACCCTGGCCCTGCATGTGGTGGCCGAGGTGCAGAAGCTCGGCGGCACCGCCGCCTTCATCGACGCCGAACATGCGCTCGATCCCAGCTACGCCCACAAGCTGGGCGTGAACCTGGACGATCTTCTGGTGTCGCAGCCCGACACCGGCGAACAGGCGTTGGAAATCTGCGACACCCTGGTGCGCTCGGGCGCGGTCGACATCGTCATCATCGACTCGGTGGCGGCCCTGACGCCGCGGGCGGAGATCGAGGGCGAGATGGGCGACAGCCTGCCCGGCCTGCAGGCCCGGCTGATGAGCCAGGCCCTGCGCAAGCTGACCGCCTCCATCTCCAAGTCCAAGACCCTGGTGATCTTCATCAACCAGATCCGCATGAAGATCGGGGTGATGTACGGCAGCCCGGAAACCACCACCGGGGGCAATGCGCTGAAGTTCTACGCCTCGGTGCGCCTGGATATCCGCCGCACCGGCTCGGTCAAGCTGCGCGATGAGATCGTCGGCAACAACGTGCGGGTCAAGGTGGTCAAGAACAAGGTCGCCCCGCCGTTCCGCGAGGTGGAGTTCGACATCATGTACGGCCAGGGCATCTCCAAGCTCGGCGAAATCATCGACCTGGGCGTCAAGGCCGGGGTGGTGGAAAAATCCGGCTCCTGGTTCTCCTACAACAGTCAGCGCATCGGCCAGGGCCGCGACAACGCCCGTGAATTCCTCAAGGCCAATCCCGACATGGCCGCCGAGATCGAAGCCGCGGTGCGCAAGAACGCCGGCATTATCGTGGAGGAGCTGCTGGTCGGTCCCTCCGCCGAGGACGAAGACTAGGGCCCCGCGTTGAGTTTTCCATTGGCTTGATCGCGGCGCGGGCGTCACCCCCGCAACCGCCGTCCGCGCATACCCGCGCGATCTCGCCGTCGGGCGTCCGGTTCCCAAAGGCCGGGCGCCCGATTTTTTTTGCCGCCGCCGTGAGGGCGGAGGGGTCCTATTCGCCTGTCAGGCGCGGCTTTCCTTTGGCAATCGCGGCGGGCTTGGCTAAGGGAGGCCGTGATCTGATATTCGGGCCGGCGGGCGTGCAAGCGCCGCAGACCCGCAAGACCCGCCCCTGTCCGGAACGCCTATGTCGAGCTTGAACGAAATCCGCAGCGCCTTTCTCAGCTACTTCGCTGATCAAGATCATGCGGTGATGGCCTCCGCGCCCCTGGTGCCGCAGAGCGATCCCACCCTGCTGTTCGTCAACGCCGGCATGGTCCCGTTCAAGAACGTGTTCACCGGCGCGGAAACCCGGCCCGCGCCGCGGGCGACCTCCTCGCAGAAATGCGTGCGCGCGGGCGGCAAGCACAACGACCTGGACAATGTCGGCTACACCGCCCGCCATCACACCTTCTTCGAGATGCTGGGCAATTTTTCGTTCGGCGACTACTTCAAGGACCGCGCCATCGAACTGGCCTGGGGTCTGATCACCCGCGACTTCGGCCTGTCGCCCGACAAGCTGCTGGTGACCGTCTACGCCGAGGACGAAGAGGCCGCGGACCTGTGGCGCAAGATCTCCGGCCTGCCGGACTCCAAGATCATCCGCATCGCCACCTCCGACAACTTCTGGTCCATGGGCGACACCGGCCCCTGCGGACCCTGTTCTGAAATCTTTTTCGATCACGGCGAAGGCGTCGCCGGCGGCCCGCCCGGCTCGCCCGACCAGGACGGCGACCGCTTCATCGAGATCTGGAACCTGGTGTTCATGCAGTTCGACCAGGCGGCGGACGGTTCACGCACGGCCCTGCCCAAGCCCTCGATTGACACCGGCATGGGCCTGGAGCGCCTGGCCGCTGTGCTGCAGGGCGTGCACGACAACTATGACACCGACCTGTTCCGCACCCTGATCGCGGCGTCCGAGGCGGCCACGGGCGTCAAGGCGCTGGGCGACCGCGCGCCCTCCCACCGGGTGATCGCCGATCATTTGCGCTCGTCGTCGTTCCTCATCGCCGACGGCGTCTCGCCCTCCAACGAGGGGAGGGGCTACGTCCTGCGTCGGATCATGCGCCGGGCCATGCGCCACGCGCACCTGCTGGGCAAGGTCGACGTCATGCACGGCCTGGCCCCGGTGCTGGTCAGGAGATGGGGACCGCCTACCCCGAGTTGCGCCGCGCCGAACCGGTGATCGTCGAGACCCTGCGCCAGGAGGAGGAGCGTTTCGGCCGCCTGCTCGGGCGCGGCATGCCGCTTCTGGAAGAAGCGGTGAGTGGGCTGGCCCATGGCGCCGTTCTGCCGGGCGAGACCGCGTTCAAGCTCTACGACACCTACGGCTTTCCCCTCGACCTGACCCAGGACGCGGTGCGCGCCAAGGGCCTGACCGTGGACCTGGAAGGGTTCGATCAGGCGATGGACCGCCAGCGCCGGATGGCGCGCGAGAACTGGACCGGCTCGGGCCAGCAGGCGCAGGCGGCCGAATGGTTCGCCCTGCTGGCGCGCCTGGGCCCCACCGTGTTCACCGGCTACGAGGCGGTGGAATCCATTTCCGAGACCCTGGCCCTGGTCAAGGACGGCCTGGTGGTCGAAGCGGCCGAGGCGGGCGATACGGTCCTGGCCCTGTTCGACCACACCCCCTTCTACGGCGAAGGCGGCGGCCAGGCCGGCGACCGGGGCGAGATCGAGTGGAGCGGCGGGCGCGGCCTGGTGCTCGACACCCAGAAACAGGCCGGCGAGCTCTACGCGCACCAGATCAAGGTGCTGGAAGGGCGCCTGGTCGAAGGCGAGCGCGTGCGGCTGCTGGTGGACCCTGAACGACGCCTGCGCACCCGCGCCAACCACTCCGCGGCCCACCTGGCCCACGCGGCCCTGCGCCATGTGCTGGGCCCCCACGTGGCCCAGAAGGGTCAGATGGTCGACGCCGAGCGCATGCGGTTCGACTTCAGCCACGGCGGCCCGCTCAGCCCCGACGAGCTCGACCGGATCGAGGCGGAGGTCAACGCCGTGATCCGCCAGAACGTGCCGGCCGTCACCCGCGTCATGACGCCCGAAGCGGCGATCGAGGCCGGCGCCATCGCCCTGTTCGGCGAGAAGTACGGCGATGAGGTGCGCGTTCTGGCCCTGGGCAAGGCGCTTTCGGGCGAGGGCGACTATTCGGTGGAGCTGTGCGGGGGCACCCACGTGGCGCGCACCGGCGATATCGCCCTGTTCAAGATCATCTCCGAGGCCGGCGTGGCCGCGGGCGTGCGCCGCATCGAGGCGCTAACCGGCGAGGCCGCCCGCCGCTGGCTGCTGGATCAGGCCGGCGTGGCCAAGGCCCTGGCCGAGCAGTTCAAGGTCCCGGTGGCCGAACTGACCGGCCGCATCGACGCCCTGCAGGCCGAGCGCCGTTCACTGGAAAAGGCCCTGTCCGACGCCAAGCGCCAGCTGGCCACCGGCGGAGGCCGCGGCGCCTCGGCCGTGGAGGAAATCGGCGGGATCAAGGTGATCGCCCGCGTGCTGGACGGGGTCGGTGGCAAGGAGCTGCGCGGCGTGGCCGAGGACTTCAAGAAGCAGCTCGGCTCCGGCGTGGTCGCCCTTGTGGGCACGGCGGACGGCAAGGCCGCGGTGACCGTAGCCGTCAGCGCCGACCTGGTCGCCCGCTTCAGCGCCGTGGACCTGGCCCGCGCCGCCGTCGCGGCCATGGGCGGCCAAGGCGCCGGCGGCAAACCCGATTTCGCCCAAGGCGGCGCGCCGGACGCGGCGCGCGCCGAGGAGGGCCTGGCGGCGATCAGGGCGGGGTTGGCGCACTAAGGCGAAACGCCAAGGCCGGGACGCCGAGGCGCCCAGCGGCGATTGCGCCGATATTGGGCGACGGAGAACTTGCATTACCCTCTCCCAGGGCCGCCGCCGAGCATGCCGGCCGCCATGGCGGGCGCAGCGGCCTGGTGGCTCGCGCTTGCGGCGCTTGTCCTGGCGTTGGCCGCGCTCACCGTCAGGCGACTGCACGACCGCGACAAGCCGTGGTAGCTGCTGATCTTTTTCGTCCTGCCCAATTGTCTTGACGCCTTCAGCCGCTATTGGCCGCGAACTCAGTTCGGGCTCGGTCCAGGCCCGATGCTGATCATCGCCGTTATTGCGCTCGCGCTGTCTGTGTGTGGGGGGTGGCGGAAACGGGGTTCATGCGCGGCACGACGGGAGACAATCGATACGGGCCCGATGCCTTGGCGTGCAGCAGCTGACGCGGCCGGGCCGCTTTCGCACTGATCGCGGCGAATAATATCAAGGGCCGGGTCCTAAGGGTGTCGCGGGATTTTGAGGTGCGGGATCGGGCGGATTGTACTTTTCGACAAAGGCGACCGAGGCCTTGAGCATGGCCACGCGGGTGTCCTGCTCCAGCAGCCAGTGATCTGCGCCTTTCAAAGTCAGCCTCTCGACCGGTTTTCCGGCCGCGCGCAGGGCTCGCTCCATCTCATCGCTCTGTTGGATCGGTACGACCGTGTCGTCATTACCGTGGATGAGCAGGATCGGCGCGTCTGCGCGCCCGGCCAGCATGGCGGGGGAGATGTCGTGAAGCGCGCTCAAGTCTCCCGTGACGCCCAAGAACAAAGCGAATGAGCGCACGCCGGGGCTATTAACGCCGCCTCCATTTTCAAGGCTGATGAACTGCGCATTCAAATCCGACAATCCGGCCATGGACGCGGCGCAGCGATACAACCCATGTTGGACGGTGACGCCGGCCAAGGCGGCGTAACCGCCGTAACTCCAGCCGACAATGCAGGCCCGCTTGGGGTCGATTACGCCCTGGCGGGCCAATTCAGCCACGCCATCGGAAATGTCGGTCTGCATTTTGCGGCCCCATTGGCCGTAACCGGCTTCGTAAAAGGCTTCGCCATAACCGGTCGAACCGCGGAAATTGGGCTGAAACACCGCATAGCCGCGCGAAGCAAACGCCTGGGCCCAATAGTCGAATTTCGGATAATCACGGTCCGCTGGGCCACCGTGCGGCATCACCACCAGGGGCAGCGCCTTGGCAGGACGCCCGGGAGGCAAGGTCAAAACGCCCCGAAGCGCCAGCCCGTCCGCAGCCTTGTAGTCGATCATCTGGACCGATCCGACATCCTTGGATGCGACCGTGGGATAGACCCGACCAAAAGGATCGGCCGAACCCTTGCCGATATCAACGAACCAATAAGTGCCGGGATCATCGCCGCCGTCGGTGAAAACAATCATCCGATTGAAGTCATCGCTCCACGACGTCAGCCGCACCCGTCGACCTGGAAAGGCCTTTCTCGCGCCGCGCACGCGCGCGTCGAACAACGGGGAGAAAAAGGTGACAGACGGCTCATCGCCATCGGTCAGCGTGCCGATCCGCAATCGGCTGTGCGGATCTTCCAGGGGGCTCTCCAATGAGCCCTCCGCCGTCACGACCTTTGACGGACCGCCGTCGAGCGGCAACTCCTGGACGATTTGACCGTTGGGGCCGTTATGGGCAATCAGGATCGCGTCGGCAGTGCGGCTCAATCCCAATAGGTCAGCTCCGCCCAATTTATCTTGACCCGACGCCAGCTCGCGCCCGCCGAACGCGCCGGTCATCACCTTCCAATCACCGGCCTTTGCGAAAAAATCCGAGCGGGCGACGATGTCGCCACCGGACCCCACCAGCCAGTTTGGGTACGATCCTTCGCCCTTGGCGACCTGTGTCGCCGCGCCGGTCTCGAGGTCGACACGGTACAGGTCCGGGTCAATCCAGTTGTGATCGCCATCTGACTGAATATTGCTCTGGCGGAATCCACCAATGTAGTCGACTTCGAGTGAATACCCGCCGAAAAAGCCGTACCAACGGCCGTTGATCTGGGCGGTTCCATAATATCCGTCTACAACATGGGCGACGTTGTCGAGATGCGAGAAAACTTGAATGGATTTATTTGTGCGAAGGTTCAGCACAATCACTGCGGTCAATTCCTGCTTAGCCACAGAAAAATCCAACCCCAAGTTCACTGTCGAGGAGGTCTGAACGAGAACCAAGTCTTCGCCGGCCCATTGAATGTCCCTCACTTTCGCCGAACCGACATTGACGATCTGCAGCGCTTTTTTCTCCTTTGTCGCGACGTACAGCCGTCGCGCCGTTCCGTCGTCAGCCACGAAGGCGTAGCGCTCGCCGGACGGAGAAAGACGAACCATATCCATGGCCGGCAGCTTGCCGTAGTCCTCCACGGGCGGCGGATCGGCGCGAATTCAGTGATGGGACCGAAAAGTACGGCGGCCAAAGCGAGCACGGTCAATAGTTTCGGCATGGTCCCCCCTTCGCAGACCGCGTGGACGTTGGCTCAAAATCCAGGACGCACCCGTCCCGGCGATCGTAATCCCGCAAGCCCTACGGTTTCGGCGTCTGCGCCTTGCCGGGCGGCAGGTCGTTGATGGCCTTGGCGCAGGCGGGGCTGAGCTGGTCCATGATCTTGCGCATGCAGGCCAGTTGCTCGTGCGGGCTGGTCGCCGAGGCGCAGAACTTGTCCTGGTCGGCGGCGCAGGTCTTATGCATGGCCGCGGCGGCGGCCACCTGGGCGGGATCATGTCCGCCGGCGGGGGCAGGGGCGGGCTGGGCGTAGGCCGAGCCGAAGCCGGCGAGGGCGACGACAAGCGCCATGGCTTTGAATTTCATTGTATTTCCTCCCATCTTTCGCGCGGGCTCTGTGGCCCGGCGCGATCCAAAGTAACAGCGGGTTGGCGCGGCCGAAAGGCGCCGACACATCGTCACGTCATCCTCGGGTTCGCCGTTCCGGCGCCCGGAGGATGACGTTTATCCCGCCAGTCGGATCTGGCTGAGTTTCCAGGTGTACCAGCCGCGGCGCTGGAAGGTGAGGAGGGTCTCGCGGCGGGGGTCGGAGGGGTCGTCCACGGCCAGGCGGCAGCGGTCAAAGCCCCAGTAGCGCAGAATCGGCCAGGGATGGACGGTCACGGGCTGACCCGGCGCGCGGCCGTTGAGCTCCGCGTTCAGGGCGTCCGGCGTCAGATAGGCTTCCACCTTCGGCGCGCTGACCATTGGGGCGGCCTGAAGCGCCTGGCGCATGGCCTGAAGGGGATGTTGCCAGGGATCGATGGGAGCAGGGGGCGGCGCGCCGGACATCTGGGCGCTCAGGCCCGCGCGCACGGCGTTGAAGTCGACCAGCTCGTCCAGGGCCTGACTGTCGCGGCTTTCCGCCGCCGAGCGCACGGCTTGCAGGGCGAACCAGGGGGCGAGGAAGAAGCCGACGACGGCGATGAGGATCGCCGCCAGCACCAGCTTGGAGAACAGGCCGCCGCCGCCCCGGTGACGCGGACGGCTGTATTCGGCCACGATCGGCGGCCGGTCGGCGGCGCGTCCACCGCCGATTTTGATCCCGCTCAGGGGTCCGAACTCGTCGTCGGCGGCCAAGCGTTCCTCCCGGCGTTGCGCGTCGGGAGGATTAACGCCTTAGGCCATGGCCTTGTCCAGGTTCTCGGAGACCTTGTCCAGGAAGCCCTCGGTGCTCAGCCAGCCCTGATCGGCGCCCACCAGCAGGGCCAGGTCCTTGGTCATGTCGCCGGCTTCCACCGTATCGATGGTCACTTTTTCCAAGGTCGCGGCGAAGCGGGCCAGGGCCTCGTTGCCGTCCAGCTTGGCCCGGTGCGACAGGCCGCGCGTCCAGGCGAAGATAGAGGCGATGGAGTTGGTGGAGGTGGACTCCCCGCGCTGGAACTGGCGGAAGTGGCGCGTGACGGTGCCGTGCGCGGCCTCCGCCTCCATGGTCTTGCCGTCGGGCGTCATCAGCACCGAGGTCATCAGGCCGAGCGAGCCGAAGCCCTGGGCCACGATGTCGGACTGCACGTCGCCGTCGTAGTTCTTGCAGGCCCACACATAGCCGCCCGACCACTTCAGGGCCGCCGCCACCATGTCGTCGATCAGGCGGTGCTCATAGGTCAGGCCCGCCGCCTTGAACCTGTCGGCGTATTCGGCCTCGAAGATCTCTTGGAAGATGTCCTTGAAGCGGCCGTCGTAGCGCTTGAGGATGGTGTTCTTGGTCGACAGATAGAGCGGATAGCCGCGCATCAGGCTGTAGGCGAAGGAGGCGTGGGCGAAGTCGCGGATCGACTGGTCCAGGTTGTACATGGCCAGGGCGATGCCGGCGCCGGGATAGTTGAACACCTCGCGCTCGATCCTGTCGCCGTTCTCGCCTTCCCAGGTCATGGTCAGCTTGCCCTTGCCGGGCACCAGGAAGTCGGTCGCGCGGTACTGGTCGCCATAGGCGTGGCGGCCGACCACGATGGGCTGGGTCCAGCCGGGCACCAGGCGCGGCACGTTCTTGCAGATGATCGGTTCGCGGAAGATCACCCCGCCCAGGATGTTGCGGATGGTGCCGTTGGGCGACTTCCACATCTCCTTCAGGCCGAACTCCTTCACCCGCGCCTCGTCCGGGGTGATGGTCGCGCATTTGACGGCCACGCCGTATTTCTGCGTGGCGTGGGCCGCGTCGATGGTGATCTGGTCGTTGGTCTCGTCGCGCCGCTGGACGCTGAGGTCGTAGTAATCCAGCGTCAGATCGAGGTAGGGAAAGATCAGCTTGTCCTTGATCAGCTTCCAGATAATCCGGGTCATTTCATCGCCGTCGATATCGACGACCGGATTGGCGACTTTGATTTTCGACATGGACAAGGCAGCTCCAACGAGGCCCGGGCAGGGCGTTAAGGCGCGGACTCGCGAGGGGCGCACAGGGCCGCCCGCGGCGCAGCCAGGCTGCTATAGACGGTTGCGCCGCGTGGGGAAACCGTACGTGCGCGTTGAATTTCACCAGGGCGGGAAAGTCCACCTATGACGCAGACAGCGCCGGCGCCGTGCGTGATCCTCAGCCAGCCGCAACTGGCGGAAAACATCGGCGCGACAGCGCGGGTCATGGCCAATTTCGGCCTGGCGGATCTTCGCCTGGTGGCGCCGCGCGACGGCTGGCCGCAGGAGCGGGCCTGGGCCTGCGCCTCGGGCGCGACCTGGCCGCTGGACGGCGCCAAGGTGTTCGACACCCTCCAGGACGCCTGCGCGGACCTGCAGCGCCTTTACGCCACCACCGCGCGGCCGCGCGAGGTCCAACTGCCGATCATCACCCCGCGCGAGGCGGCGGCCCGGCTGCACGAGGCCGTGGGGGAGGGACTGAAGACGGGTCTGTTATTCGGCGGCGAGCGGGCGGGGCTGGAGACCCAGGACATCGCCCTGTGCCAGGCGATCATCACCATCCCCATCGATCCGCGCTTCCGCTCGCTCAATCTGGCCCAGGCGGTGGCGATCAACGCCTATGAGTGGCGCATGGCCTTGGCCGACCGGCCGCCGCCGGCCTTTCGCGAGGGTCCGCCCCCGGCCGATCAGGCCACGCTCATGGGCCTGTACGGCCAGTTGGAGGGTGAACTGGACGCGGCCGGCTTTTTCCATCCGCCCGAGAAGCGCCCGTCCATGGTCAGGAACCTGCGCGCCATTTTCGCCCGCGCCCTGCTCAACGACCAGGAGGCGCGCACGCTTCGGGGGGTGATCACGGCGCTCAGCAAGGGGCGGGGACGGGTGCTGGAAAAATTGGCGGCTAAGGGCGCCGCGCCGAAGGACTGACACATCACGCCTTTGGATAGTCCGTCCCTCCACCGCTCATCCCCGCGAAAGCGGGGACCCAGTCCTGTCCAGGAATCGCCAAGCTGGAAAGACCTGGATTCCCGCTTTCGCGGGAACGAGCGGGTAATGGGGGGCGGATTCACAAGAGGCGACGCTTGCTCTAGCTCTGTTCAAACCACGCTCAGCAGGTTTTACTGCGGGTCAAATCGAAGGGAGGAAGCGCGTCGCGCATTCTATTAGGCGTCCGCTTTCCAGGGTGGAAATCAATGAAGCCAGCCATTTGCGTCCTGTTGCGCCTGCTGGCCGCCGTGGCCCTCGCCGTCCCGGCGATATCGGCCGCTCAGGACGCCGCGCCGGTGATAAATCCCGCGCCGACGGCCAAGGACTGGGCGGCCATCGGCAAGCTGCCCGATTGGAGCGGGGTGTGGATTCCAGAGTCCCCGGACCCGAAGGAAATGGCCCGGCGGACCAAGGCCAATCCCGCGCCTTGGAACGACAAGGCGGCCGCGCGGATCGCGAGGCAAGAGGCGGATCGCAAGGCCGGCCGGCCCGACAACATCTTCGCCAACTGCCTGCCCGAGGGCATGCCCACCTGGATGATGATCAGCAATAACGCCATGGAGATCGCCGTCACGCCGGGCAGGATCTATTTCCTGGGGGAATCGGACGGCAATCGTCTGCGCCGCATCTATACGGACGGGCGGCCTCACCCCGCCAATCCCGACCCGACCTTCCACGGCGATTCCATCGGCCATTGGGAAGGAGACACCCTGGTGGTGGACACCGTCGGCATCCTGCCTCAGGTCTGGCTGGCCACGGGCGAGGCGTCTGGCGTCCCCAACGACGGCGACATGCACGTGCTCGAGCGCATCCGCCTGACCGGCCCAGACGCCCTGACCGACACCTTGACCATCACCGCCCCTCACGTGCTGACCCGGCCGTGGACGACCACGCGCCTGTTCAACCGCACCCGCCGCCGCGACTTCGACATCGTCGAGGGCGTGTGCCTGCAAGGGGCGTTCAACGCCGACACCGACGCGGCCGGCGACGCCGTCTTTACCCCCAGGCCATGCGGGACGACGGCATTCGCAAGCCGACCAACTGACGAGAGGACGAAAGGCCAGATGAATCCCCGCGCCTTACAGGCCGCCGCCCTGGGCCTTGGCCTCCTGGCCGGGCCTGCGTTCGCCCACCACTCCTTCGCCATGTTCGACAAGGAGCATCCGGGCTCCATGACAGGCACGGTCAAGCAGGTGAACTGGAGCAATCCCCACATCGCCCTGATGGTTTACCGCGACGTCAAGCCGGGCGAGGCGCCGGAGCTTTGGACCTTCGAGAGCGGCAGCCCCGGCAATCTGATCCGCGCCGGCTGGACCCGGCAAAGCATCCAACCCGGCGACAGGGTGCAGGTTCAGTATGAGCCCCTGCGTGACGGCGGCCACGCCGGGGAGGTGGTGACGGCCACCGAACTGGCCACCGGCAAGATTTTCAGCGCCGGCGAAAAATGAGCGGTGCGGTGCGGGGCGCCGCAAATGCGGGCGGTCCCGCCTGCGCCGTGCGCCCAATGGAGCCTTTCACACGGAAGAGATAGACAAACGTCAAGCTTGGCGGTTATGCGCGAATTGGGCTGAGGGCGACGAAGTGGCGGAGCTGCCGGCCGCGTTTGTGATGAGCCGGTCGTCACACGAGCCGGCTCTTACCGCTTCATCTGCGTCGCGAGCCGAAAACCATGCCCAGCCTCTATCCGGAACACTTTCCGCCCCACTACAGTCACCCGCGCCGGGAGAATTTCGAGATCGCCGAGCACGAGGTCATGGGCAAGGTGGTCCGCGCCAAGGTCCCGTTCAAGAAAGGCGCCCTCCTGGCCCGCTTCGACGGCTTCACCGTCGGTTACGCCACCCAGCACAGCCTGCAGAAGTCGCCTAATCTGCACCTGGTGGACAGCCATTTCGCGGGCTTCCTGGCGCATTCCTGCGATCCCAATGTGGAGGTCGACATGGAGCACCAGTATATCCACGCCTTAAGGCCCATTCCGGCCGGGGCGATTCTGACCATGGACTACGAATCCACCGAGGACGAACTGTTCGAGCAGTTCCAGTGCCGCTGTGGCTCGCCCCAATGCCGCGGCCTGATCCGCGGACGCAGCGTGCGCCAAGGGGCGGCCTGACGGCGCACTCTGGTCGTCGTCGCGCCGGCCGGCGAACGCCTGCGCGAGCGGACGATTAAGGATGGTCGTCGCGCTGCTGGCCCCCCAGCGCCGCGGCCACGCAACCCACGAACGCGCCGACCAGCATGGAAAGGGCCGTGAAAAACGCGAAGGCCGCTACTCCGTGGCGGGCGGCGTCCTCAGCGTCCTGCACGGGCAATCCCGCATCATAAGCCGCCGCCGCTGCGTGCATGGCCGACGTCGCGGCCGCTGAAGCGGCCAGGGCGGCGAGCAACGCGACGGCCACGGTCGCCAAGGCCCACGCGAGGAACCCGTGGGCCGTGTCACGGAAAAACACCTCGTGGGAATGCACGCCGGTCCATTTGGTGCGAAGCCGGCCCGTCAGATAGCCGCCCACGCTGGCCGACACCCACTAAGTCACGATCAACCAGACGCCCGCGGCGATGGTGAAGGCGTTCCC
>CAWDPL010000035.1:0-37227 GCA_963804105.1 uncultured Alphaproteobacteria bacterium | reverse complement strand
TCAATATTCGCAAAATGTATAATTAGCAGAAATAGCCAGCAGCAAAGGGACGTCGCTAGCACTACGTCAGAGTCTTTTAGAACTTCAAGCCATTTTGGATCGAGTATCATACCTTTCTACCTCAGAGCGGTGAGATTTTAGTCAAGCGCACCTCAAAGCTGCGGTTGACAAATATATCGCAAGCCTCAGCATTATGAATGAAATTACCGCTGATCTTGATGGGCTGGCCAGTGTGTAGAGTAGAAATTGTTTTATATAACTCTGTGTCTGGCGTGATATTGATATCGACTAGGGTTATGTAGCCGCCAGCATCTACCTCGAAATAACCATTTTCATGGATTGCATTTACTTTCCCAGTCCAATTGGAAAAGTTCGTCACAGCAGCAACAGATGCACAGAAGTTCTTAGTCCACCCACCTCTTGCAAATTCGCCGCCTAATTATGTCGTTGGGGGCGGCGGAATTATCCGCAAAGGCTTGATCCCAAGTCATGAGGGCAGCTTCGTCAGCGGGACGTCCCTGAACAACAGGATCGACAGCGGGCGTTGCGCCCGTAGAGAGGCCGGGGCTGCCGTAGATGCTTGGCTTGACTGATCGCCGTTCTGGCCGCATCCAATCAGTGACGCGCACATAAAGCCGAGGCCGACTTTTGCCATACGCCCTCGCAACTTCCGCACTGGTGTGGCGGCGACTCCGATGCGGGTTACTGTCGAAAGATAGGGCGACATGGCAACAAATCTAACCGACTTGCACGAGCTTGGCCAACATGCGGCGAACTGCCAACCGGAGTTCCGCCCGCTGACCACTGTCAGCCAGGCGAACGCCGGGCCCTCCGCGAGGCGCTAAAATTCAACTTCCGGGGCCTTAAGCGGGCTGATCCGGCAACACAGACATCTGTCCCATCGGATTGATGATCTAAGGTCCGCTATCCCACAAACTACGACCTTAGGAACGTCCGCTTTCGCGCTGAGCCGTTAGCCCAGAGACACGCCTTCTTAACAGCGACGCCTAAGCCGCGCTGTTCAGCGGCCTGATCGCCGCAATCTCCGCGCGGGTCGCAATCGCGGCCTTGGACAGGTCGTGCTGGGCCTGCAGGTTCATCCAGTATTGGGCGCTGGTGGAAAAGACGCGTGCCAGGCGCAAGGCTGTGTCCGGCGTCACCGGTTGGGTCTCGCGCGCTAGGCGTTCGATGCGGGTGCGGTCCTTCAGGCCCATGGCCTTGGCCAGGGCGCCGGGGCTCATGTTCAGGGGCGCCAGATATTCCTCGCGCAGGATTTCGCCCGGATGGGGCAGGGGCGAGGCGAAGGCGGCGTAGTCCAAGGCTTCAGACATGATCGCTCCTCTAGTGATAGTCGCCGAACCAGACATCTTCTGGTCCCCCCTCGCCCCAGACGAAAGTGATGCGGAACTGATCGTTGACCGACACCGACCACTGCCCCGCGCGATCCGCGCCAAGGGCGTGCAGCCGGTTGCCGGGGGGAAGGCGCATGTCCTCAACCGAGGTCGCGGCGTTCAATTGAGCCAAAAGCCGACGGGTCTTTTTGGCCAGATCGGCCGGAAAGCCCTTGGGCGCGTGGCCTTCGAACACGGCCCTGGCATGGCTGCTTGCCCAGCTTCGGATCATCGCGCCTTCCCACGGCGTCTTATGTAGCGTATCGCGCTACAAATCTCAAGACGCGTCTGTCTGATTGCTGGTCTTAGATTGAAGCACGGACGTGCATCGCCTTCCGTGTTTAGGTTCCTGCCGGGTAAACTGAGAAAGTCTTTTTCCTGGAGACCCCGAATTGAAGTTTCAAGCCCAGATCATTCCTTCCGGCAACGCCGCCGGAGTCGAAGTCCCGCCGGAGGTCATGAAGGCGCTCGGCCCGCAAGCTCGGCCGCCGATCGTCGTGACGATCAACGGCCATAGCTGGCGCACCCGCGTGGCGCTCATGCGGGGTCAGCGCCTCGTCGGGATCAGCGCGGCTAACCGCACGGCGTCCGGCGTCGCCATGGGCGATATCGTCGAGTTCGATCTTGAGCTTGATCGCGAGCCTAGGGAGGTCGAGGAGCCGCCGGACCTCGCCGCCGCGTTGGACGATGATCCGGAGGCGCGATCGGCTTTTAATCGCTTGCCGTTCGGCCTCAAGCGAAAGCGCGTCGCGGACGTCGAAGACGCCAAAAGCACAGAGGTTCGACAACGCCGGATTGAAAAGCTGATCGCCGATGTGAAGGAGGGCCCGCAGCGTCGATCGTGACCGAACCGCCGCCGATCGTCCGCCCCAATCTGGCCTTTCCGTGCGCCGGGCGTTAGAAGCCCCGCACAAACAAAAGCGAACCGATCCAGGACCCATGGCCGGCCATTCCAAATTCAAGAACATCCAATTCCGCAAGGGCAAGCAGGACAAGCTGCGCTCCAAGCTGTTCTCCAAGCTGTCGCGCGACATCACCCTTGCCGCCAAGCAGGGCCTGCCCGATCCCAACGCCAACGCCCGTCTGCGCTTGGCCGTCGCCAACGCCCGGGCCGAGAGCATGCCCAAGGACAACATCGACCGCGCCATCAAGAAGGGCGCGGCGGGCGAGACCGACAATATGGAGGAGATCCGCTACGAGGGCTTCGGCCCCGGCGGGGTGGGTGTGATCATCGAGGTCCTGACCGACAACCGCAATCGCGCGGCGGCCAATGTGCGCACCATCTTCGGCAAGAACGGCGGCAATCTGGGCGAAACCGGGTCGGTGGCCTTCATGTTCGAACGCCTGGGCCAGATCGTCTATCCGCCCTCGGCCGGCTCGGAGGACAAGATCATGGACGCGGCCATCGAGGCAGGCGCCCAGGACGCGGAATTGGACGAGGAGGGCCACACCATCTTCGCCGCCTTCGAGGACATGTCGGTCGTGACCGAGGCGCTGGAAGCCGCGCTCGGTCCGGCCAAGTCGACCGCGATCGTCTGGCGGCCCAAGACCCTGACGCCGGTGTCGAGCGAGGACGCCGCGACCCTGATGAAGCTGATCGACGCCCTGGACGACGACGACGACGTCTCCAACGTCTATTCCAACGTCGACCTGAGCGACGAACAACTGGCGGGGCTGGAAGGCTAAGCCGACGGCTCACGCCCGGCGACAGCCGGGACGAAGGCATGAACCACCGAGGCCGGCAAGGACACCAAGGAGATCTCGGAGTTCTTGGTAATCTTGGTGTGCTTGGTGGTTCAACTTTATAATTCGCTGCGCTCCTCGACTGGCGGGATAAGCAGGGTTTAATCGCAACCTTTGACGGTCCAATCTGCGAACGCATGACGAACGCGATTCGCATTCTGGGGCTGGATCCGGGGCTGCGCCGCACCGGCTGGGGCGTGGTGTCGGTGGAGGGCTCGCGCCTGAGCCATATCGCCCACGGCGTGATCGCGCCCGACGACAACCTGGAATTGGCCGATCGGCTGCTGATCCTGTTCGAGGCCATCTGCGCGGTGATCGCCGCCCATGAGCCGCATGAGGCGGCGGTGGAGGAGACCTTTGTCAACACCAATGCCTCATCCACCCTCAAGCTCGGCCATGCCCGAGCCTGCGCCCTGATCGCTCCGGCGCGGGCGGGCCTGCCGGTGGCCGAATACGCCGCCACGGTGGTCAAGAAGGCGGTGGTGGGCACGGGCGGGGCGGACAAGACCCAGGTCGCCTTCATGGTGCGCCGGCTGTTGCCCACGGCGGGCGATCCCACCGCCGACGCCGCCGACGCCCTGGCTGTCGCCATCACCCATGCCCACGCTCGCACTGCGCGACGAGGCGCGGCATGATTGGACGTCTGCGCGGGGTGCTGGCCGAGGTTGGCGAGGAAGAATTGCTGATCGACGTCGGCGGGGTGGGCTATGTCGTGCGCTGCGGCGCCCGCACGTTGTCGCGCCTGCCGGCCCTAGGCGACGAGCTCTTGCTGCACATCGACAGCCAGACCCGCGAAGACGGCACGCGGCTCTACGGCTTTCTCAGCCGCGAGGATCGCCAGGCCTTTGTTCTGCTGCAAGGCGTGCAGGGGGTCGGGCCCAAGGCGGCTCTGGCGGTGCTCGACGTGCTGACGCCTAGCGAGTTGGCCGGCGCCGTTGCGCGCGAAGACAAGGCGCTGGTGGCGCGCGCCCAGGGGGTCGGACCCAAGCTGGCTTTGCGCATCGTGGTCGAACTGAAGGACAAGCCGATCGCCGGCGATCTGACCTTCAGCCCGGCGCAGACCGCCGCGCCCGCCGTTCACCGGCCGACGGTATCGGGCGAGGCGGCAGCGGCGCTGATGGGGCTGGGCTCGGCCGAAGCCGTGGCCCGCCGCGCGGTTGAGCAGGCCGTGGCGCGGCTGGGCGAAGAGGCTGAGTTGTCCGCCGTGATCAAGGCGGCCCTGCAGGAGCTCGGCCGGTGACCCTGCTTCGCCAAGAGCTTTGTGCGGTTGAGCTGAACCATTTCTATTCCGCTCATTCCCGCGAAAGCGGGAACCCAGTCCTGTCCAGGGATCGCCAAGCTGGAAAGACCTGGGTCCCCGCTTTCGCGGGGATGAGCGGTGTTGGGGGCTGTTCAGCGCCTGTCCTTCGAAGCGCCCCGAGGAGCGTAGCAGGATGACCCGTCTGGTCTCCGGCGATCCGGCGGCGTTCGAGCCGGCCGACAAGGCGCTACGCCCGCAGACTCTGGCGGAGTTCGTCGGCCAAGAGCAGTCCAAGGCCAATCTGAAGGTGTTCATCGAGGCGGCGCGCGGGCGCGGCGAGGCGCTGGACCATGTGCTGCTGTTCGGCCCGCCGGGCCTGGGCAAGACCACCCTGGCTCAGATCGTGGCGCGCGAACTGGGCGTGGGCTTTCGCGCCACTTCCGGCCCGGTTCTGGCCAAGGCCGGCGATCTGGCGGCGATCCTGACCAACCTCGAGCCGCGCGACGTGCTGTTCATCGACGAGATCCATCGCCTGGCCCCGGCGGTGGAGGAAATCCTCTACCCGGCCATGGAAGATCATGTGCTGGACCTGATTATCGGCGACGGCCCCTCGGCGCGCTCGGTGCGCATCGACCTAGCGCCCTTCACCCTGGTGGCGGCGACCACCCGAGCGGGAATGCTGGCCACGCCGCTGCGCGACCGTTTCGGCATACCTTTGCGGTTGGATTTCTACACCCCGGCCGAGCTGCAGCGCGTGCTGATGCAGGCCGCGCGCAAGATGGGCGCGGACCTGACCGGGGAAGGCGCCGGCGAGATCGCGGGCCGGGCGAGGGGCACGCCTCGCGTGGCCGGACGGCTCCTGCGCCGGGTGCGCGACTTCGCCGAGGCTGAGGGCGCCGCGCGCATCGGCCAAAAGGAGGCCGCGCGGGCGCTGGCGCGGCTCGAGGTCGACGAAGCGGGTCTGGACGGACTGGATCGCCGCTACCTGCGGGTGCTGATCGAGAACTACGGCGGCGGTCCCGTGGGCGTGGAGACCTTGGCCTACGCCATCGCCGAGGCGCGCGACGCCGTGGAAGACCTGATCGAGCCTTTCCTGATGCAGCAAGGCTTCATCCAGCGCACGCCGCGCGGGCGTTTGGCGGCGGCGCGGGCCTATGCGCACCTGGGTCTCGCCGCTCCTCCGCAAAGACCGGGTCAGACGGAGCTTTTTGAGGGGGAAGGGGAGTGACCACACCCTTACCCGCCTCAGGCGTATTCGACGGCAAGACCCATCTTCTGCCGGTCAGGGTCTATTACGAGGACACCGATTTCACCGGGGTGGTCTACCACGCCAACTACCTGCGCTATTTCGAGCGTGGCCGCTCGGAATTCCTGCGTCTGGCGGGGGTCAGTCACACGCAGCTGCGGGCTCAGGACAATCCCATGGCCTTTGTGGTGGCGCGCATGGAGATCGACTTCAAGAAGCCCGCCCGCATCGACGACGCCCTGATCGTGCGCACCAGCTACGAGCGGATGGAGCGGGCGCGTCTGCACGTGCGGCAGACCATTGAGCGCGGCGATCAATTGATCGCCCAGGCCGCGGAGACCATCGTCTGCATCGGTCTGGACGGCCGGCCTCGCCGTCCGCCTCAGGCCCTGGCCGATGCGCTGAAGGCTTGGTTCTTGCAGGAAACGCCTTAGTTTCACCCCAACGGTGCGTCAAAGCCGCACACCGTCTACAGCGTCTTCTAACCGGGAGCAGCACCACATGGACGCCTCCGACGCCCTCACGGGCGCCCTGTCTGGCCAAAACCTGTCGTTCCTTGCCGTGTTTCTGCGCGCGGATTGGGTGGTGAAGGGGGTCCTTGTCGGACTGGCCCTGGCCTCCCTGTGGTCTTGGACGGTCATCATCGACAAGCTGTTTCGCTTCGCCGCCCTGGGCGAGCAGGCGGACAAGTTCGAAGCGGCGGTTAACGCCGGCCGCTCCCTGGAGGACCTGGCCGCCGAGGCCGGCGATCGACCCAAGCAGGCCCTCCCGCGCATGCTGCAGGCGGCCTTGAAGGAATGGCGCGACGCCCGCGCCAAGGGCGGCCTCGCCGGTCCCGGCGCCGACAGTCAGGCCGCCCTGCTGATCCAGCGGATCGATCGGATGTTGGACGGCCTGATCGCGCGCGAGACCCGGCGCATCGAGGAGGGCCTGGGGGCCCTGGCCATCGTCGCCACGGCCTCGCCCTTCGTGGGGCTGTTCGGCACGGTGTGGGGGATCATGCACGCCTTCGAGGCCATCGCCGCCCAGAAGAACACCAATCTGGCGGTGGTGGCGCCGTCCATCGCCGAGGCCCTGTTCACCACCGCCGTCGGCCTTGCCGCGGCCATTCCGGCCTATGTGTTCTACAACAAGTTCGCCACCGAGGCCGGGCGCTTCACCGGCCGATTGGAGAGCTTCGCCGACGACCTGGCCGCCGCGGTGGCCCGCCGGTTGGGCGAACGGTTCGCCGAGCGGAGCTGACATGGCCCTGTCCGCCAACGACGCCTTCGCCATGGGCCGCCGCCGCCGCCGCGGCGGCCGTCGCCGGGCGGCCCTGACCGAGATCAACGTCACGCCGCTGGTGGACGTGATGCTGGTGCTGCTGATCATTTTCATGATCTCCGCGCCCCTGCTCACCGTGGGCGTGCCGGTCGACCTGCCCAAGACCGAGGCCGCGGCGGTCAACGATCAGACCCAGCCCCTGACCATCACGGTGCAGGCGGACGGGCGAGTGTTCCTGCAGACGGTGGAGACGCCCTTCTCGGACCTGTCGGTGCGGCTGCACGCCATGGCCGGCGACGGCTTCGACAAGCCGATCTATCTCCGCGCCGACGGCAAGGCGCCCTATGAACGGGTGGCCCAGGTGATGGCGGCCCTGTCGGTTTCCGGATTTAACAAGATCAATCTGATCACCGACACGGGCGGTCCGAGCTCGGGTCCACGCCGGCGCGACAAGCCGCATTGACCATGGCGACGCGGGCGCAGCGCACCAATTTCGCGCCGGCCATGCTCGCGGCGCTGCTGCTGCACGCAGCCCTGCTGATCGGCGGGCTGATCGCCTGGCCCTGGTTCAACAAGACGATTTCCGCCGGGCGAGGTCACCGCCGTCACCCTGGTCGCCGCGGCGCCCGCGCCCTTGCGTCCGGCCGAGCAGGCGCCCGAGCCAGCTCCCGCCTCAGCGCCCGAACCAGCCCCGACGCCTGTCGCGCCACCGCCGCCTGCGCCCGCGCCGACCCCCGCGCCGCCGCCGCCGCCGACCAAGCCCCTGCCGATCGCCAAGCCGCCGCCCGAACCGCCCAAGGTCAAGCCGCAGCAAGCCAGGCCCGCGCCCAAGGACAGCCTTGATCTGGCGGCCCTAACTTCCAGCCTGGATCGGCAGGCGGCCAAGTCGGACGCACGCAAGGCGCCCGGCGTCAGAGGCGCGCTGCGGCCGGAACTGGCGCCGGTCGCCCGGACGGATCCGGGGGCGGCGCAGGCCGCGACCGCCGACGCCGCCTCTGAAGTCGGCGCACGACTGAACCGCATCTGGAACAAGGCCTGCGGCGTGGAAGGCTTTCGCGACATCGTCGTGCAGGTCCGCTTTAATCTGACGCCGGACGGCGCGGTGGAGGGCTCCCCGCAGGTGCTCAATGAGCCGGCCGCGCCGAGCGCGGTTTGGACCGCGGCCAAGGATCGCGCGGTGCGCGCCGTGTTCCAGGCCGCGCCGTTCCGTGAGTTGCCGCGGCAAACCTATTCCACTTGGCGGACGTTCACCGCCGTGTTCGACGCCAAGCAAGCCTGCAAGAACCTGTGATAGCCTGCCGATCCCGCGGAGTTCGCACCCCATGCGCCTGACTGTACTGAAGCTCGTCCTGACCGCCGCGCTGACGCTGGGTCTGGCCGCCCCGCACGCGGCGCGCGCCGACATTGTGGTCAACGTCAACCAGGGCGTCAGCCAGCCCTTGCCCATCGCCATTCCGGCCTTCGTCGGCAAGGACGCCAACACCGCCAAGATCGGCGCGGACATCATGTCGGTGATCACCGGCAACCTGCAGCGGTCGGGCCTGTTCAAGCCGCTGGATCCCAACAGCTTCATTGAGCGCAATCTGGATATCGCCGTTACCCCGACCTTCGACAACTGGAAGGTCCTGGGCGCCCAAGCCCTGATCAACGGCCAAGCAACCGTGGACGCCGACGGTCGGCTGCAGGTCGATTTCCGCCTGTGGGACGTCAACACCGGCCAGCAATTGCTGGGCGAGCAGTTCACTTCCACGCCGGACAATTGGCGCCGGGTGGCGCACAAGATTTCCGACGCGGTCTATACGCGCCTGACCGGGGAGGGCGGCTATTTCGACACCCGCGTGGTGTTCGTCGCCGAGAGCGGCCCGCGCGATCACCGCGTCAAGCGCCTGGAGATCATGGACCAGGACGGCGCCAATCCCAGCTTCCTGACCGACGGCTCCTATCTGGTGCTGACCCCGCGTTTCTCCTCCAACACCCAGGAGATCACCTACATGGCCCTGCGCGACACCGGGGCCAGCATCTATCTGTTCAACATCGAGACCGGCCGTCAGGAGACCATCGGCAAGTTTCCGGGCATGGTGTTCGCGCCGCGTTTTTCGCCCGATGGGGGAAAAGTGGCCTTCTCGGTGGAAAGGGGCGGCAATACTGACGTCTATGTCATGGATCTGAGGAGCCGGACGAGCACGAGGCTGACGACCGATCCCGCGATCGACACCTCGCCTTCGTTTTCGCCCGACGGGAAGCAGCTGGTTTTCAATTCCGATCGAGGAGGCTCGCCCCAACTCTATGTGATGAATGCGGACGGGTCCGGCGTGCATCGGATTTCGTTCGGGGATGGACGTTACACCACGCCGGTCTGGAGCCCGCGAGGCGATTTCATCGCCTTCACCAAGCAGAACGGCCAGGAGTTCCATATCGGCGTGATGCGCCCGGACGGATCGGATGAACGGATCCTGACCGGCAGCTACCTCGACGAAGGGCCGACCTGGGCGCCGAACGGCCGGGTGTTGATGTTCTTCCGCGAAACGCCGGCCGGCGGCGCGCATCTGTGGACAGTGGACCTGACCGGACAGATCCTGCAGCCGGCGCCCTATGCGGGCCAAGCCTCCGATCCGGCTTGGTCGCCTTTGTTGAACTGATTGAGGTCTAGCGAGTTATTCAGGCGGTGCGTCACAATGTCGCCTGTTTCGTGTAATCTAGAAACCCCGGCCGTGACCGCGACCTTATGCCGGAACCGGCTTCTATCCGCTCAAAGGAGACTGGGATCGTGACATTCAACCTATCCCGCAAGATGCGGCTTTTGGCGATGCTCGCCGCGACCTCCGCGCTGGCCGCTTGCGCCACGCCTACGCCTCCGCCGCCGGCCGCGCCGCCTCCGCCTCCGCCTCCGGCCGCCGCCCCGCCGCCGCCGCCCATGGCGCAAGCGCCGCGCGGTCCGATCCCTGGCTCGGTGCAGGACTTCGTGGTCAATGTCGGCGACCGGGTCTATTTCGACTTTGACCAATACGCCATCCGCTCGGACGCTCAGCCGGTCCTGGCCGCCCAGGCCGCTTGGCTGACGCGCTATCCGGCGGTGCAGGTGCGCATCGAAGGCAATTGCGACGAGCGCGGCACGCGGGAATACAACCTCGCCCTGGGCGCGCGCCGGGCCAATTCCGTGCGCGACTTCCTGGTGGCGCACGGGGTGTCGTCCTCACGCATCGAGACGATCTCCTTCGGCAAGGAAAAGCCGATCGATCCGGGCACGGGTGAAGACGCTTGGGCGCATAACCGGAATGGCCACACGGCCATCACAGCCGGCGCCATGTAGTTCAGGTCCGGCGCCTCGTCCCTCCGCCCGGCGGGACGAAGGAGTCGCGTCGGCTGCTTATGATCAACCGCGCTCCGTCGAAAGGCGGGGCGCGGGTTTGACTTTCCATTTTCGTCGGAACGTCGCAATTTCGCCCTGGCCGCCGGGGAGCCTGAAGTCATGAGTGCAATCCGTTCCAAACCTCGCCCCGTCACAGCCCGATCCTGGGTCCTCGCCGCCGCCCTGATCTGCGCCGGCGCGACGGGCGCTGCGGCGGCCCCGCCGGCCGGGCCGCAACAGGCTGTCCCGCCGACCGATCCCAACGAGTTAAGCGGCAATCGCGGCTATGACCGTCGTCTGGAGCGCGACGAACAGACCCTGCGTGACCTGCGACAGATCGTGTTGCAGGCCAAGGCCGCGGGCGTTCCGGTCACCGTCAAGGACGCCGGACCCGACCCGGCGATCGTCGACATGCAGGCCAAGATCGACGATTTCGACCAGACCCTGCGGCGCCTGAACGGCCAGGTGGAGGAACTGCAGCACAACCTGGACCTCGCCAAGAAGGCGCTCTCGGACGCCGCAGACGCCAACCGCGACCTGACGGCGCGGATGGTCAAGCTGGAGGGCCTGGTTCAGGCCATGCAAGCCCCGCCCGCGCAGCCCCCGGCGCCGGGCGCGGGGACGGGCGTGCTGGGACAGCTTCCGGCCAACGCCGTTCCGCCCAGCGCCGACCAGAGCAACGCGCCGGGCGGCGCCGACGAGATACTGGCCTACCGTCAGGCCCGTCAGATCCTGGATATCCGGCGACTACGCCGGCGGCGCGGCCGCGCTGCAGGACTATCTGGCTCACTATCCCGCCAGTCCCCGCGCGCCGGAGGCCAACTATTGGCTGGGGCGCACCCTGGCGCTGCAGAACATGCACGCCGACGCCGCGGCGGCCTACGCGCGCGCCCTCAAGGGCTGGCCGCAGAGCTCATGGGCGGGCGACGCCGTCGTTCGCCTGTCCGCCTCGCTCGTCGAGTTGAAGCGCGCCGATGACGCCTGTCGGGCCCTGAGCGAATACGATCAGCGCTACGCGGCCAAAGCCGCCACCGCGGTGAAGGTCCGCGCCAAGGATGTCCGCGCCCGCGCCGCCTGCGGTTAGGCGATTGCCGGCGCCGATTCCAGGCGTTTGACCGTCGGCTGGACCCGCACAGCCGCGCGCCCCTGGCTGTGGCTTTTTCCGGCGGCGGTGATTCCCTGGCGTTGCTGTTGCTGACCAAGGCCTGGGCCGACCGAGTCGGACGGACGGTTCTGGCGCTGACGGTGGACCACGGCCTTCAGGCGCAGAGCGCGGCGTGGACGCGGTCGGCCGCGGCGACGGCCCGCAGGATCGGGGTCGACTTTCGAGCGCTCAAATGGGACGCCGAAAAGCCCTCCACAGGCTTGCCCGCCGCCGCGCGCGCCGCGCGGCACAATCTTATCGCGGACGCGGCCAGGACGGCCGGGGCGAGCGTCATCCTGGTGGGCCACACCCTGGACGATCAGCTGGAGAACGCCCTGATGCGGGCGGCCGGCGAAGGCGTCGGCGTTCTGCGCGAATGGAGCCCCAGTCCGGTTTGGCCGCGGGGCCGGGGCCTGTTTCATTTCCGTCCGCTCCTGTCCGTTCGCCGCGCAGAACTGCGCGATTGGCTCGCCGCGAGAGGTTGGGCCTGGATCGACGATCCCGCCAACGACGACCTGCGCCGTCCGCGCGCCCGGGCGCGCGCCAGACTGGAACAGGGCGAAGAGACGACGTGGACCGAGCCGCGGGAAACGGGCGAGGCGCTGCGGCGTTTCGCCGAGGCTTGCCGGACACCGCCGTGGGGCGGCCTGATCGTCCCTCGCGCCGCCTTGGTCGAAGAGAGCCGAGCCGCCGTGCGCCTGCTGCAGATCGCGGCGACCTGCGCCTCCGGACGCCAGGCGCTGGGTCGCCCCGAACGCGCGCGCACGATTTTACAGCGTTTGAATTGCGGGGAAACCTTCGTCGCCAGCCTCGGCGGCGCGCGGCTGACGGCCGGCCGTGATCTTTTGGTCACACGCGAAGCCGGCGAATTCGACCGGACTGGCGGCGAGCCCGCACCACTCCACAGGGATCGTCCCACCGTCTGGGATGGGCGCTTTGAATTGACGGCCCGGCGCGAGGGCTTGGCCGCCGCACCGCTGCAAGGTCGCTTCTCGGCGTTGGAAGCGCATGAAAAGGCGCAACTTTCGGCTGTTCCCGCCGCCGCTCGCGGCGCCTTGCCCGCGCTCCTGCGCCCAGGGCTTCCTCCGGCTTGCCCAATCCTTGCAGGGCGGGGGATGACAGACCCGGACGTGACCGTATCGGGTTTGGTGGAGCGTCAATTCATGGCGGCCTGCGGGATGATCGGGCGCGAGCCGGAAAGTTCCGCGATCGGCCACATGGCGAATTGTTCGCAGTCACCTTATGTTGAGGCGCAAGCTAAGGGCCTTTTTGAATGACTTTACGAAATGCAGCGATCTGGGTCGTGATCGGCGTCTTGCTGATCGGCCTGTACGGCATGCTCAATCACGGGACGCGCGGTCCCGGATCGGCGGCCGAGCTGACCTATTCGCAACTTCTGTCCAAGATCGACGCGGGTCAGATCAAGGGCGCCACGGTGCGCGGCGAGGTGGTGGAAACCCGCGACGCGGCCGGCAAGAGCTACACCACGGTGACTCCCGCCGATCAGGATGATGTGATCAAGCGCCTGACCGCGAGCGGCGCGGACGTGGACGTGAAGTCGACCACGCCGAACATGGGCCTCAACATTCTGCTCAACCTTGCTCCGCTGATCCTGATCGGCGCGGTGTGGTTCTTCTTCATGCGCCAGATGCAGGGCGGGGCGCGCGGCGCCATGGGCTTTGGCAAGTCCAAGGCCCGGCTTCTGACCGAGAACAAGAACCGCGTGACCTTCGAGGACGTGGCGGGCGTGGACGAGGCCAAGGCAGAGCTGTCGGAGATCGTCGATTTCCTCAAGGACCCCGGCAAGTTCCAGCGCCTGGGCGGCAAGATTCCCAAGGGCGCCCTGCTGGTCGGTCCGCCCGGCACCGGTAAGACGCTGTTGGCGCGCGCCATCGCCGGTGAAGCGGGCGTGCCCTTCTTCACCATCTCCGGCTCGGACTTCGTGGAAATGTTCGTCGGCGTCGGCGCCAGCCGTGTGCGCGACATGTTCGAACAGGCCAAGAAGAACGCCCCCTGCATCATCTTCATCGATGAAATCGACGCGGTGGGCCGCCATCGCGGCGCGGGCCTGGGCGGCGGCAACGACGAGCGCGAGCAGACTCTCAACCAGCTGCTGGTGGAGATGGACGGCTTCGAGGCCAATGAAGGCATCATCCTGATCGCCGCCACCAACCGGCCCGACGTGCTCGACCCCGCCCTGCTGCGTCCGGGCCGCTTCGACCGCCAGGTGGTGGTGCCCAATCCCGACGTGAACGGCCGCGAGCGCATCCTGCGCGTGCACATGCGCAACGTGCCCCTGTCGGCCGACGTGGACGTGAAGATCATCGCCCGCGGCACGCCGGGCTTTTCCGGCGCGGACCTGTCCAATCTGGTCAACGAGGCGGCCCTGCTGGCTGCGCGCAAGAACCGGCGCATGGTGACCCAGCGCGACTTCGAGGAGGCCAAGGACAAGGTCATGATGGGCGCCGAGCGCCGGTCCATGGCCATGACCGAGGACGAGAAGAAGCTCACCGCCTATCACGAAGGCGGCCACGCCATCCTGGCCCTGACGGTGCCCAACACCGACCCGGTGCACAAGGCGACCATCATTCCGCGCGGCCGCGCCCTGGGCATGGTCATGCAGCTGCCCGAGCGGGACAAGCTGTCCATGAGCTATCAGCAGATGACCTCGCGTCTGGTCATCCTGATGGGCGGCCGGGTGGCCGAGGAGATTATCTTCGGCAAGGAGCACGTCACCTCTGGCGCCTCCTCCGACATCCAGCAGGCCACCAAGCTGGCGCGGATGATGGTCACCCAATGGGGCTATTCGGACGAACTGGGCGTGGTCAGCTACGGCGACAATCAGGAAGAGGTGTTCCTGGGTCACTCGGTGTCGCGCACCCAGAACGTCTCCGAGGAAACCGCGCGCAATGATCGACCATGAGGTCAAGCGCCTGGTGCAGACCGGCCATGACGAGGCCAAGCGCATCCTCACCGAGCGGCTGGACGACCTGCACACCTTGGCCAAGGCTTTGCTGGAATACGAGACCCTCACGGGCGATGAGATCACCAACGCGCTGAAGGGCATCGCGCCGGTGCGCGACGATTCGGACGCGCCTCGCCGAGCGGCCCATCGGTCTCCGTGCCGGTGACCCATCCCCCGGTCGTTCCGGTGACGCCGGCCCTGGGGACCCGGGCGCGCAGCCTGCGTGAGCCTGTCAGGCCCCTGGTCATGGGGGTGGTGAACGTCACCCCCGACAGCTTCTCCGATGGCGGCCGTTTCCTTGAACCAGGAGGCGGCCGTTCGTCATGCGCTGGACCTGATCGCCCAGGGCGCCGACATGCTCGACATCGGCGGGGAGTCCACCCGCCCAGGCGCGACGCCGGTTTCGGTCGAGGAAGAGCTTGAACGCATTCTGCCGGTGATCCGGGCCATCCGCCGTCCGCAGCGGCGCGCTGATCTCGGTGGACACCATGAAGCCGCAGGTCATGCGCGCGGCGGCCGAGGCGGGGGCCGATATCTGGAACGACGTGACCGCCCTGACCTGGTCGCCGGATAGTCCGACCGTCGCCGCCGAGCTCGGCTGCCCGGTGGTGCTGATGCACATGCAGGGCGAGGGCGGGGTGATGAGCGCCGAGCCAGTCTATGGCGACGTGGCGGCGGAGGTGGCCGATTATCTGGCCGGCGCGCCCGAGGCGGCCATGGCGGCCGGCGTCGGCGCGTAGTCGATCTGGCTGGATCCCGGCATCGGATTCGGCAAGACCACGGCGCACAGTCTGACGCTGTTGGCCCATCTCGACCGCGTGACGGCGTGGGCTTCAAAACCCTTGCTGGGCGTCAGCCGCAAGCGCTTCATTCAGGCCGTCGATCCGTCCGCCGAGAAGGCGGATGACCGGCTGGGCGGCTCGCTCGCCTGCGCGGTCATCGGCGCCGAGGCGGGCGTGGACGCGGTCCGCGTACACGACGTGCGCCAGACCGTGCAGGCGTTGAAGGTGTGGGCGGCGGTGAAGGGCGTTAGAGTTTAGCCGTCGGCGCGCCCTGCTGTTCGACCATGAGGCCGAGGCTGCTCAGCAGGTCCTTGTACCGTTCGAACAAGGCGGGCCATTGGGCCATGTGTTCGGGCGCCGGCCGCCGTCCAAGACCGCCTGCAGCGGTCGAGACACACGTGCCATCCGGCGGCGGTTCTTCCGATCAGGCTGTCGTCGGCGATCTTTTGACGGACGATCAGCCGGCACCCTTGGCCCTCCGGCAGGATTCGCCAGCTCATCCATTGATGGGCGTGAAATCGGAGGACCATAGCCATTCGATAAGGACCGGGCGGCTCCACGGCCGTGATCTTGCCGCAGCTCTGCAGGTTGAAGGCGTCGTGAAAGAAGCGGATCATGCCGCCGACCGCGATGGGATCGGGAAACTCGGTGCGATCGAACCAGCGGCTCATCTGGCCGGGCCCCACAATGGCGTCCCATACCTTTTGCGGGCTGTGGCGCAACCGCCGCTCGAAACGGATTTCCCACCCGTCCTCGGTCTTGAGGATGGCGCCGTCGTGTGCATCCATGATCAGGCCTCGTCGTCGAGATAACGTTCCAGGGAGTCGAGCTTGCGGCTCCAGAAGATGCGGAAGGGCGCCAGCCACGCGTCCAGCTCGGCCAGGGGTTCGGGGCGTAGGCTGTAGAGCCGGCGTGAACCTTCGACGCGCACATGAGCAAAGCCGACGTCGCGCAAAATCTTCAGGTGCTTGGACACCGCGGGCTGGCTCATGGCCGTGGCCGTGACCAGATCGCCGGCTGAACGTTCGCCTTGCAACAGCAGCAAGAGGAGCCGTCGGCGCGTCGGGTCGGCGATAGCGGCGAACAGATTATCAGACTGCATCACATCATATTACTATTTACGGCATATAATGTGACAAGCATATTTTCTCATTTGCCGTGAAGCGACGGATTATGGAACAAGACGCCATGCCCATTGATCGCCCTTGGCTTGGCCGCGTCCTGATCATCGCCGGTTCCGATCCCTCAGGCGGGGCGGGGGTGCAGGCCGACATCAAGACCGTGACCGTTCTGGGCGGCTACGCCATGAGCGCGATCACGGCCCTGACGGTCCAGAACACCCTGGGCGTGAGCGCCGTTTACCCCGCGCCTCCGGATGTTGTCAGGGCGCAGGCCATCGCGGCGCTGGACGACATCGGCGCGGACGCGATCAAGACGGGCATGTTGGGCGACGCGGCCACGGTGGAGGCTTGCGCCGAGGTGATCGATCGGGCCGGCGACATTCCCGCCGTGATCGATCCGGTGATAGCGGCCAAGGGGGGAGCGGCGCTGCTGGAGGCCGCCGCCCTGGAGGCTTTCGCGGCGCTGCTCATCCCGCGCGCTGCGCTGCTGACGCCCAACGCCCCCGAGGCCGAGGCGCTGACCGGTCTGGCGGTGACCAACCTGGACGGTCAGCGGCGGGCAGGGGAGGCCCTGCTGCAGGCCGGCGCCAAGGCGGTGATCGTGAAAGGCGGACACATTCCTGGCGCGCGGGTCATCGACCTGCTTTTGACCGCGTCCGGCGAGACTGTGCTGGAGGGACCGCGCATCGAAACGCGCCACACCCACGGAACCGGCTGCACCCTCGCCTCGGCCTGCGCTGTGGGCCTGGCGCAGGGTTTGGGCCTGGAGGAGTCCGTCGCCAGGGCGTGGGCCTATGTCGCCGAGGCCATCCGGCAAGCCCCGGGCCTGGGTTCAGGACAGGGCCCTTTGGACCATGGCTGGCCGTTGCGAAACCGGCGTGCGGGCCCCTAAGCCCCGGAATGGGTAGAGGAATTGGACGACGCGTCCCAGGTGAGCCATGCTCGTCGCGCCGAACGACCGATGGATCGGTCGAGGCCAACCTTGGGAGGATCTCATCATGAGCATGAGTAAGCGTCTTGCGGCCGAATTCATCGGCACGGGATGGCTGGTGCTGGGGGGCTGCGGCAGCGCGGTGCTGGCGGCGGCTTATCCGGGTCTGGGCATCGGCTTCGTCGGCGTGGCCCTGGCCTTCGGCCTGACGGTTCTGACCATGGCCTATGCGATCGGCCATGTGTCCGGTTGCCATTTGAACCCGGCGGTCTCGGTGGGTCTATGGGCCGGAGGTCGCTTTCCGTCGAAGGACCTGGCGCCCTACATCCTCGCCCAGGTGCTGGGCGCCATCGCCGGCGCCGGCGTGCTCTATGTGATCGCAAGCGGCCACGCGGGTTTTGATGCGAGCGCCGGCTTCGCCTCCAACGGCTACGGCGAGCATTCCCCCGGCGGCTATTCCCTGACGGCCTGCCTGACCACCGAGGTCGTAATGACCTTCGCCTTCCTGTTCGTCATCCTGGGCTCCACGCACGGCAGCGCGCCGAAGGGCTTCGCGCCGATCGCCATCGGCCTGTGCCTCACCCTGATTCACCTGATCAGCATTCCGGTGACCAATACCTCGGTCAATCCGGCCAGAAGCCTCGGGCCGGCCCTGTTCGCCGGCGGCTGGGCCATCAAGCAGCTGTGGCTGTTCTGGGTCGCGCCCTTGGCGGGCGCCTTGATCGCAGGCTTCGTCTATCGCTGGGTCGGCGGCGCCGAGCCCGCGCCGGTGGAGGTTACAGGGAACGGCTGAGCGCCCTGTTGAGCCCGGCGGAGTCGCAGAATTCCGCCGGGCCCGGAACTCACGGCTTAGCGCCCGTGGCGGTGATAGAACCGGTGATGGACGAAGTGCCGGTGGAAATGGCGGTAATGACCCTCGCCGACCACCACGCGGTGCGGGGCGCCGCGCATCATCGGCTCGGCCGAAGCCGGCATGGCGGTGGAAACGGCGGCCAGGCTGGCGAATGCGGCCGCGGCCAGGATGATCTTCTTCATAGGACGACTCTCTTTCTCGGCTCGCCGGACGCGCCGGACAGGCCGTCGAATGAACCGGCTCTTCGGATTGAGGAGCCGCGCCTTTCAGCGTGGGGACACATTGCCCAGGCGCGGCTGAAGCGGCTCTGAACCGAGTTGGACGCCCGCCGTTCATCTTCGGAGCGGCCGGCTTCGCTGCAGTGCAAAAAGATTTCGCTCGCGAACGGGCCGCGTTGGTGTATCAACCGCCCCGGGCCACGCCCTCCCAACGGGGCGCTGCTCATCTGCAAGGATGGGAGACAATCGTATGACGACCCTCGCCAAGCCGGCCATGCGCCCGGCTCGTCCCGAATTTTCGTCCGGCCCCTGCGCCAAGCGCCCCGGATGGAACGCTGGAAAATCTGCAGGGGGCGCTCGTCGGCCGCTCGCACCGCTCCAAGCTCGGCAAGGCCCGCCTGCAGGCGGCGATCGACCAGACCCGCGCGGTGCTGCAGGTCCCGGCCGACTACCTGATCGGCATCGTGCCCGGCCTCCGACACCGGCGCGGTGGAGATGGCGCTGTGGTCGCTGCTCGGGCCAGCGCCCGGTGCAGGTGCTGGCCTTCGAGAGCTTCGGCAAGGACTGGGTCACCGACGTGGTCAAGCAGCTGAAGCTCAAGGACGCCGAGGTGCTGGACGCGCCGGCTACGGCCAGCTGCCGGACCTCGTCCAAGGTGCGCCCCGACGCCGACCTGGTGTTCACCTGGAACGGCACGACCTCGGGCGTGCGGGTGCCCAACGCCGACTTCATCGCCGCGGACCGCGACAGGCGTGACCATCTGCGACGCCACCTCCGCCGCCTTCGCCCAGGCGCTGGACTGGCCCAAGCTCGATGTGGTGACCTTCTCCTGGCAGAAGGCGCTGGGCGGCGAAGCGGCGCACGGCATGCTGATCCTATCGCCCGCGCGCGGTGGCGCGGCTGGAAAGCTACACGCCCGCCCTGGCCCCTGCCCAAGATCTTCCGCCTGACCAAGGGCGGCAAGGTAACGCTCGAGATCTTCGAGGGCGCCGACCATCAACACCCCCTCCATGCTGTGCGTCGAGGACTATCTGGACGCCCTGAAGTGGGCTTCCTCGATCGGCGGCCTGGCCGAGCTGCAGCGCGCGCGCCGACGCCAACCTCGCGGTGCTCGTCCGAGCTGGGTCGGCAAGACGCCCTGGGTCGAGTTTCCTGGCCGAAGACGCCGGCGACCCGCTCCAACACCTCGGTCTGCCTCAAGGTGGTCGATCCGCGGGTCGCCGGCCTGTCCGCCGACGCCCAGGCCGAATTCGCCAAGAGGCTGGCCGCGCTGCTGGAAAAAGAAGGCGTCGCCCTCGACGTCGGCGGCTATCGCGACGCGCCGCCGGGCCTTCGCATCTGGTGCGGCGCGACGGTGGAGACCGCCGACCTGCGACGCGCTGACGCCCTGGCTCGACTGGGCCTTCGACACCCTCGCCTGCGAGCTGCTCGCCGCCTGAATTCGCCGCGGGCTTCGGAGGTCCGCATTCCCACACCGTGATCGGCACGCCCCTCGGATCCGTCCTCCGAGGGTAGCGCCAGCCCAGGAGATTCCCATGGCCCCCCGCGTCCTCATCGCCGACAAGCTTTCACCCGCCGCCGTCGCCATCTTCAAGGATCGCGGCGTCGAGGCCGACGTCAAGACCGGCCTGACCAAGGACCAGCTGCTCGAGATCATCGGCGACTACGACGGCCTGGCCGTCCGCTCCGCCACCAAGGCCGACAAGGACGTCATCGCCAAGGCCAAGAAGCCTGAAGGTGATCGGCCGCGCCGGCATCGGCGTGGACAACGTCGACATTCCCGCCGCCACCGCCGCCGGCGTCGTGGTGATGAACACTCCGTTCGGCAATTCCATCACCACCGCCGAGCACGCCATCGCCCTGATGTTCGCCGCTGGCCCGCCAGCTTCCGGCGGCGGATCTGTCCACCCAGGCCGGCAAGTGGGAGAAGAACCGCTTCATGGGCGTGGAGCTGTACGGCAAGACCCTCGGTCTGATCGGCGCGGGCAACATCGGCTCCATCGTGGCCGACCGCGCCACTGGGCCTGAAGATGAAGGTCGTGGCCTACGATCCCTTCCTGTCGGCCGAGCGCGCGGTGGAAATCGGCGTGGAGAAGGTCGAGCTGGACCAACTTCTGGCCCGCGCCGACTTCATCACCCTGCACACACCAATGACCGACAAGACCCGCAACATCCTGTCGCGCGAGGCCCTGGCCAAGACCAAAAAGGGCGTGATCATCATCAACTGCGCCCGCGGCGGCCTGGTGGACGAGGCGGCCCTGCGCGAACTGCTGGACAGCGGCCATGTGGGCGGGGCGGGCTTCGATGTGTTCGTCGAGGAGCCGGCCAAGTCGAACGTCCTGTTCGGCGCCGACAATTTCGTGGCCACCCCGCACCTGGGCGCCTCCACCAAAGAGGCTCAGGAGAACGTGGCTCTGCAGGTGGCCGAGCAGATGTCCGACTATCTGCTCACCGGCGCGGTGACCAACGCCCTGAACAGCCCCTCGGTCAGCGCCGAGGATGCGCCCAAGCTCAAGCCGTTCCTGGCCTTGGCCGAGAAGCTCGGGGCCTTCGCCGGCCAGATGGTGGACGTGGGGCTGAAGTCCGTCGAGATCGCCTATGAGGGCGAGATCGCCAAGCTCAACGTCAAGCCGCTCACCGCCGCCGCCTTGGCGGGCGTCCTGCGCCCCGCCCTGGAGGACGTGAACATGGTGTCCGCGCCCGCGGTCGCCCGCGAGCGGGGGATCAAGGTGTCGGAGTTGCGCCAGGAGACCTCGCCGACCTACGACAGCATTATCCGCATCACCGTGGTGTCCGACAGCGACACCCGCTCTTTCGCCGGCTCGGTCATCGGCGGCCTGCCGCGCGTGGTTGAAGTGAAGGGCATGGATTTGGACGCGCCCTTCGCCCCGGCCATGCTCTATGTGAACAACCTCGACAAGCCGGGGTTCATCGGCAAGATCGGGGGAGTGCTGGCCGAGAGCGACATCAACATCGCGACGTTCAACCTGGGCCGCGTGAAGGCGGGCGACGACGCGATCGCCCTGGTCGGCGTGGACCAGGCGCCGTCCAAGTCGGTGCTCGAGGCGATCAAGGGCTTGCCCCACGTCAAGGAAGTCCGCGCCCTGGTGTTTTAGTCCGCTTGACGCCCGGCATGGCGGCTGGTGTAGAGGGGCGGACGCGCGCCCTCGCCGCCGCGCCGAAACGCTGTAAAGGTTCCGCCGCCGAGACCTGTCGAAGGGCGGTGGGACCCTGCCGGGCAGGCGAGGAGTCGTATCCATGGCCAATGTGACCGTCGTCGGCGCCCAGTGGGGCGACGAAGGCAAGGGCAAGATCGTCGACTGGCTCTCCAACCGCGCCGACATGGTGGTGCGCTTTCAGGGCGGGCATAACGCGGGCCACACCCTGGTGGTGGGCGACAAGACCTACAAGCTTTCCCTGCTGCCCTCCGGGGTGGTGCAGGGCAAGCCCTCCGTCATCGGCAACGGCGTTGTCGTCGACCCGTGGGCCCTGCTCGGCGAGATCGACAAGATTCGCGGCCAGGGCGTGGAGATCACGCCGCAGATCTTGATCCTGGCGGACAACGCCTGTCTCATCCTGCCGCTGCATCGGGACCTGGACGGCGCAAGAGAGGCGGCGGCGGGCGCGGGCAAGATCGGCACCACCGGCCGCGGTATCGGTCCGGCCTATGAGGATAAGGTCGGCCGCCGGGCGATTCGCGTGGCGGACTTGAGCGACCCGGAGGCCCTGAGGGTCAAGATCGAGCGTCTGTTGGCCCACCACGGCGCCCTGCGCAAGGGGCTGGATCTGCCCGATTACGACGGTGAAGCGCTGCTGGCGGCGCTGATCGAAGTGGCGCCCAAGATACTGCCTTACGCCCAGCCGGCCTGGCGCATTCTGGACGAGGCCATTCAGGACGGCTCGCGGGTGTTGTTCGAGGGCGCTCAGGGCGCGCTGCTGGACGTGGATCACGGCACCTATCCCTATGTCACCTCCTCCAACACGGTGGCCGGACAGGCGGCGGCGGGCTCGGGGTTGGGACCGCGCTCCACAGGTTACGTGCTCGGCATCGTCAAGGCCTACACCACGCGGGTCGGCGAGGGGCCTTTCCCCACGGAGTTGCACGACGACAACGGCCGGCGCCTGGGCGAACGCGGACATGAGTTCGGCACGGTTACAGGGCGCCCGCGTCGGTGCGGCTGGTTCGACGCCGCGCTGGTGCGCCAGTCGGTTTCGGTGAACGGCATTGACGGCGTCGCCCTGACCAAGCTGGACGTGCTGGACGGGTTCGATGTGCTGAAGATCGGCGTCGGATATACGCTTGACGGCAAGAGTTACGACTATCTGCCGGCTGGGTTGAAGGCGCAGAGCGGGCTCAAGCCGGTTTGGGAGACGCTCGAGGGCTGGAGTCAAGCACGCGCGGCGCGCGCAGTTGGCGCGATCTGCCGGCGGCGGCCGTCAAGTATGTGCGGCGGATCGAGGAATTGATCGCCGCGCCGGTCGCCCTGCTTTCCACAAGCCCGGAGCGCGAGGACACCATTCTCATGCGCGATCCCTTCGCGGATAGATAAACGGCGATGGGATATGTCTGTAAGTGCTCGTTTACCAAGTCCGGCTAAGTTGAACATTCCGATGGAGGCCCTTCGACTTTGATCCAAGCCGCCGGCAAGAAACCCCCAAGCAGCACGGCGCAACTTCGCCGCGTGCTGGTGCTCGACCCGAACGCGGCCTCAGCCAAGATGCTGGCCGAACTTCTGCGTTCGTTGATTCCGAACTGCCAGGTCTATGCTGCGCAAACCGAAGACCGCGCCTTAAGGATGCTGGATACGATCGATCCGAATCTCCATTTTCGTGGAATACAAGAGCGCCAATCTGGACGGCTTGGCTTTCACCAAGACGCTGCGACGCAGCGACATGACCAGCCGCGACATCCCGGTGATCGTCGTTACGGCGGAGGCGACGGCGGCGGCGATCGTCGGCGCACGGGACGCGGGCGTTACATGAATTTCTGCGCAGGCCGTTCAACATGGGCGATTTAAAGAAGCGCCTGGACGCCATTATTCTCAAGCCCCGGGACTGGATTGAAGCGGTCAGCTATGTCGGTCCAGATCGCCGACGATTTAATTCGGCCGATTACAAGGGCCCGCGAAAGCGTCGCGCCGAGGGCGGTTCGCCGATTTCCCAACGTATCGGTCAGGCGGTCAAGATCGTGCAGTCGGCCGTAGGGGCGCTGGAGACCGATCCGAAACAGGCGCTTAGGGCCCTGCGCGCGCAGGCGCGGATATTGGTGGAATCATCGGCCAGGCGGGAGCCGCTGCACAGCCTCGAAACGGCGGCCCTCGCCTTGGAGGGCTATCTTCAGCGCACGGCCAAGGCGGAGGCGCCGGAGCGCGAAAAGCTTGAGGTCCTTGGCCGCGCAACTCGTCGCGGCCGCGCCTCAGGACGCGGCGGACAAGGCCGCCTGAGCCAGCCTTAGAAAGCCGGGGACGTCGATCGTTTCGGCCCTGGCCTCCGGGTCCACGTTCGCCGCTACGCACAGATCGGCGCCGCCGAGCGATTTCAGGCTCGACTTGAGCATCTTGCGCCTTTGGCCGAAGGCTTCACGGGTGACGTTTTCAAGCGCATTGACCAAGCTTGCATCCAGGCGCTCGACGCGGGGCGTCAGACGGACCACGGCGGAGGCGACCTTGGGCGGCGGGGTGAAGGCCCGGCCCGGCAAGTCCATCACGATCTCGGCGTCCGCCAGGGCCTGACAGATCACCGCCAGGCGCCCGTAGGCTTGCGTTCCGGTCCCGGCGACGATGCGCTGGGCCACCTCCTTCTGAAACATCAAGGTCAGGGATTGAGGGTGGAGCGGACCGGTCAGCCATTTGATGAGCAGGGCGGTGCCGACATTGTAGGGGAGGTTGGCTACGATCCGCACCGGCTTGCCCGGTAGGAGGGCCTGGGCCAGGGACAACTCGTCGACGCGCAGGGCGTCATTCTGCACGATCGTCAGGCGGCCCGGCGCGGCGGCGGCGAGATCGGCCAACAAGGGCGCAAAGCGGGCGTCCTTCTCGATGGCCAGAACGTGGGCGCCGGCCTCAATCAGGGCGCGGGTCAGCCCGCCCGGTCCTGGCCCCACTTCCAGCGTAAGGGCGTTGGTGAGGGGGCCGGCCAGCCTGGCGATCTTGCGGGTGATGTTCAGGTCCAGCAGGAAATGTTGGCCCAGGCCTTTGTTGGCCCACAGGCCATGGGCGGCCAGACTGTCGCGCAGGGGCGGCAGGTCCTCCAGCGCCGGATGGTCGCTCACCTATAGGCCCGGTGACGCGCCGCGATCTCTCCGGCCAGACGCAAGGCGGCGATAAGGCTGTCGGGCCTGGCCAGGCCGCGCCCGGCGATGTCGTAGCCGACCCCGTGATCGGGCGAGGTGCGGATGACGGGCAGGCCCAGGGTCACATTAACTCCACCCCAAAAGTCGAGCATCTTCACCGGGATAAGGGCCTGATCATGATACATGCACAGCACCGCGTCATAAGTCGCGCGCGCCTGCGGATGGAACAGGGTGTCGGCCGGCCGGGGGTCGCCGCAGTCGATACCCCTGGCCCTGAGCAGGGCTGCAGCCGGCGCGATGACGTCGATCTCCTCGCGCCCGATGGCGCCGCCTTCGCCCGCGTGGGGATTAAGTCCGGCCAGAGCCAAACGCGGATGCTCCACGCCGAAGTCGCGCGCCAAGGCGGCGGCTGTGACCTCGCCGACATGAACGATCAGCTCACGCGTCAATAGGCTCGGCGCCTTGGCGTAGGGCTCGTGGATTGTCACCGGGACGGCGCGCAGATCGCCGGCGGTGAGCATCATGACCGGGCCGCGCGGCCCATCCATCGGCGCGTGGGCCGTCAGCGCTCCCAGAAATTCGGTGTGGCCGGAAACCGGAAACCGGCTTGATACAGCGGAGCCTTGGCGATGGGCCCGGTCACCACCGCCTCGGCGGCGCCGGACAGGGCGAGACCCACCGCCGTCTCGATCCAGGCGATCACCGCGGCGCCATAGACGCTGGAAGGCCGGCCGGCGACCACCGCTCCGCCGAGCGGCATGTCGTAAACAGGCAGGAAATCGGCGAATTTGTAACAGGCCTCCTGCGGCGAGCCCACGCGCGCGAGGATAGCTGAACCGTGGGGGAAGCGGCGGCCAGGCAATCGTGGTCGCCGATCACCACGAAGGGAGCGCCTTGTGCGCGCAGGGCCAGCCACGCCTTGACCACGATCTCGGGGCCGATGCCGGCCGGATCGCCCAGGCTCACAGCCAGGGGGGCTGGCGCCATCGCCGCCTCACCGCGTTTCGATGTCGGCCGAATTCCTCAGATCGCGCAGATAGCGCTTGGACATGGCCGCCAATTGCTCGCCGAACAGGCGGTTCCGCACTTCGGCGCGGGTCGGGATGTTGGCCCCGGCGCTGCGCTTGCCGCACACGGCGACCAGATGCAGACCCATGTCCGTGCGGATGGGTTCGCTCAACTGGTCGGGCTCAAGCGTCTGGGCGGCGGCCTTGAACGGACCGGCCAGGTCGCTGATCTCCGCTTCGCCCAGATCGGCCGCCACCACGCCCTTGGTTTTGGCGGCGAGGGCGTCGAGGCCGGCGCAGCCCTTGGCCTGGGCGCGCAAGCTCGTGAGGGTGGCCTTGGCTGCATCCACCTGATCCTCGGGCGCGTCCTTGGGCAAGCGGATGGCCAGCTGCTTGAGGGTCACGAGGGTTTGGTTAGCGGCGGCCTGCTTGTCGCGCAGATAGATGATGTAGACGCCGTCGGTGGAAGGGATCGGCGCCGACAGCTGGCCCGGGCGAAGGCCTTCCAGCGCCTTGGCCACTGGGGGCGGCTCCTGGGCGGCGGACACCCAGCCCGCGTCCCCGCCATTGGCGGCCGTGGGCGCCGCGGAAAACTGTCGCGCCACGGCGGGGAACGGCGCGCCCTTCTGCATCTGGGCGATCAACTGTTCGGCGCCGGTTTCGGCCTGGGCCTCGCCGCCGGCGCGCGCGGAGTTGATAAAGATTTCGCTGACCAGGTACTGGGGCTGGGTGGCCGCGGCGTTCAGGCTGCGCATTGCGGCGGAGACCTGGTCGTCGGCGATCCGAATGCTCGTGCTGTACGTGCCGTTGACCAGACCCTGCCAGCTGATCTGCATGCGAATCATCTCGCGCAGGGATTGAATATCCACATTGGCGGCCGCGAACGAGGTCTTGAGCTGAGCGTAGGTCAGATTGTTCTGCCGGGCCAGGTTGGTGATCTCGTCGTCCACCTCCTTGTCGCTGGCGATGAGGCTCGTCTTGTGATCCTTCATGCGCTTTTGGACCTTCAACAGTTCCTGCATCTCGAGGTGTTCGTCCGTGAGGGAGCTCAGCGCCTCTTGCTCGAGCTGTTGCAGGGCGTCCGGCGTCGGCCGCACGCCCGACATCAGGATCATCAGGCGCATCCGCTGCTGCAGGTCGTAGGTTGAAATGATGTCGTCGTTGATCAAGGCGGCGACCGACTTGTTCAGACCCGGAGCCGGGCGGGGCGCCGGCGAGGCCGGAGCGGGGGCGGCCTGAGCAGGGGCGATTGCAGCCGCAGGCGCCGGCGCGCTTGCCGATTGCGCGAGCGCGGGCGAGACCACACTTGCGGCCATGAGCACGGCGCCGCACCGCAAGGCCTTGAGCTTGGCGAGTTTCGATCCGTATTCCACGACTAAACCCATCTAAAGTCCCGATCTTTGAATGCCGGCCATGCTCAACAAAGGAAGCGTGATCCGCACCAGCACCTCGTTGGACGGTGTCAGAGCCCGGTCATAGGTGCCGTTGTGTAGGTACATGAGCGCCACGCGGATACATTCATTTTGAAATACGACGCCCGCATCCTGGTTCGGCCAAACCTTGTCCGCGATATCCCAATTGGCGCCGGCCAATATACCCCAATGTGAGGTAAAATTAAGTTGCCCGCCGATCTGCATGTTTTCGGTCCGGGTTCCTACGACATCGATGTCGTCGCGCAAATAGCGCAAATAGCCCGAAACCAGCTGGGTGTTGACGTTGGCGCCGACTTCGATGCGATCGACGGTGTCCGTGGCTTGGTTCACTAGGGCGCGTGTGTAGCCGGAAAACTGGTTGATGGGTTGGACCGAAGCAGCGACGACCCAGTCAGACGCGGTGCGGTTCAGGCTGGTTCCCAGGAGCGAGGGATCGGGTCGTGCGCGAAGGCTTTCGCCTAGCAGAATCTGGCCCGACGCTCCTGAATTCAAGCGAACGGTGGCCCGCCCGCCGACGTTCAGGCGCTGGCCGGACTCGTAATAGTCGAAGCCCGGGGACTTATTGTATTCGAACAGGTTGGTTTCGTCGAAGATCAGCGTCTGGCTGTCCTCGTTCGGGATCTTGGAGTAGGTGCGGGGGTCGGGAGAGACGGCCAACTGGGCCAAGGGCTCCAGCACAATGGTCAAGTCCTTCTGGCGCTTGAAGAAGGGCCAGCTGGCGTCCACACCCGCGGTGCCCAGCAAGCGTTCGACGGTATGATCGCCCAGTTGGGTCGGGCTCTGATTGGAGACGTAGTACTCATCCGCACGGGCGTTGAGGAACGGCTGGAAGCGCATGCCGTTGGCCAGATTGATGTTGCTGGTCCAGTCGGCCGAACCGGTGGCCCGCTCGCTGGAGTTGCCCGGTCCGGTGTCGGTGATGACCTGTCGGCTCCGGTCGAGCAGGACGCCGTCTCCGGTGAGTTGCAAGGTCCCGCCGAGGAACGGATGCTCGGGCTGATAGTGCGCCTCGATCAGGGGCGCCACGACAGGGAAGGTTCCGTTCTGGTCGCCGGGCAGCAGGCCCTGGAAGCTGATGGTCGCGATCGACACATAGGTGCGGGCCGACTGCTCCACCGCATAGGCTTGGCTGATCAGGCGCAGGTTGTCGGTCGTGTACAGGCCGCGCGGCACATAGACGTTGTTGATGCTGTAGCGTTGGAACAGCAGCGGGTCGGTGACCCGTTCGCCGCTGAAACCCCACACCCAATTCGCCGTCGGCGCAAAGGCCCCCTGGGCCAGGATGTAGCTGCGCGAGGTCAGGTAGTCATAATAGCTGCCGTTGTTGTCGAATTCGTGCTCATCGGTGTAGCCGAACCGAATGTCCGCTTCGCCGGAATAGAAGCGTTCACGGTACTCGCCCTGCAGAAAGGGATTGACCTTGGTGTTGAATTGAGGCGCCAGGACCAGATCCTGCGAGGGCGAAATCACAAACAGATAGGGCTGAGTATAGGAAAAGCCCAGGCGGCTGTCGGCGATGAAGCTGGGCACCAGAAAGCCCGAACTGCGCTTGGCGGTCGGGTCCGGATGCCAGAACACCGGCGTGTACATCATGGGCACGCCCAGCACGCGGACCACGGCGTTGCGGTAATAGATCAGTCGGCGCGCCGGATCCTGCACCATCTGCGAGGCCTGGATCGACCAGGTCGGGGTCTTGGGCGTCTGATCCTTGGCGCAGATGTCGCAGGGGGTGAAGACCGCCTTGTTCAACTCGATGGCGTCTTGACTGCGGCGGATCGCGTCGGCCGCCGCCACCGTGATGTTGCCTTGCATGTGCGCGGAGAAGGCGACCGCGACGCCTTCATGGAAGCCCTTGTCCAGGGTCATGACCTGGGCGAACTCGGTGGTGCCGTCGGCCTTGACGAGTTGGACGTTGCCCCGCGCCACGCTCACGCCGGTCAGGGCGTTGTAGATCACCTCGTCCGCGCGAAGGGTCCGACCGTTGTAGCGGGCCTCGACCGATCCGCGCGCGGTCCAGGTGTGTGCCCGATCGTCCCGAATCAGCGTGTCCGCCTCGACGTAAAACGCGGTGTCTTTCATCAGTTCGTCGACGGCAGGCGGCGCGGGGGCGTCCACGTGGACCGCGCTCGGCGCTTGGGCGGCGGCCTCGGGCGCGACGGTCGCGGGCTGGGCGCTGAGCGGACGAACTTCCGCCGGCGGGCTCTGGACCTGGGCGAACGCGGGCGCGACCAGAAGCGCCGGTGTGGCGCAACCGAGCGCAAGCGCCAGCGCGCCCGCCAACAGTCCCTTTTTCAAGACCGAAACCGTCAAGATTTGTGTCCGCCTCGTGTCAGCGCCGTCATGAGTGATCAACCGTCCTCGGCGTAACAAAGCAAGGTCAGACCTGACAAAAGTGCGATCAGAGGCGGCGTCCAGGCGGCCAGGGACGTCGGAACGATGTCCGCCCGGCCCAACGCGCCGCAAACGGCGTTGAAAAAGAAGAAGCCGAATCCGAGCGCCACGCCCGCGCCGGCCAGTCCCACCAGACCGCCTAGGCGAATCAGGCGCAGGGAGAAGGCGGCCGCGAGGATCGCCATGGACATGTACAGCAAGGGGGCGGCCAGCAGTTGCTGAAAGGACAGGCGGTAGGCCGTGGCCGTCAGGCCGGCCTGTTCCGCGCGCCGGATCGCGCCCGGCAGGTCCCAGAAGGACACGGTGTCCGCGTTCGCCTGTTGGATGCCGATGGGATCGCGAACGCGCGAGGGGACCGTCAGGCTGTCCGACCGTTCGGACTCTCCGCCCGGACGGGCGCTCGACACGTTCTTCATCACCCAGGCGCGATGCTCCAGGCGCGCTTCGGCGGCTTCGACGCGCCGGTCGAACTGTGCAACGCCCTGGCGATCAATCGTGTAGAAAAATAACGATACACCTTTGAGAACCAAGCCATTTGTATCGTCACGCGAATGTGCGCGAATGACCACCTGCTGGCGGCCCACGCTCTCCCTGAGCCAGGTGTCCTGGGGCGCGGTGACCAGATAGTCCTTCATCAAGGCCGCCCGCATCTGGGTGTATCGGGCGTTGAGGGCGGAGGCGAGCGGGTCGATCGCGACCGTACAGATGATCCCGATGACGAAGGCGCCGAGCGCCGCCGGGGCGATGAAGCGCCACGCTGAGATTCCGGCCGCGCGCATGGCCACCAACTCGCTGCGCCGATTGAGGCTCACATAGGCGCCGAGGGTGCCGAACAGAAACACGAACGGAAGCAGCAGCAGCAGCACGGACGGCGCCTGCATCAGGGTCAGCGCCAGGACCTGCAGCGGCGTGACGTCCACGCGCGCTCCCACGTCGCGCGAGATGGCCACGAAATCGACCAGCATCTCCACCGCGGCGATGACGGCGAAAGCGACCGCGAGCGCCCAGAGCGCCTTGACCAGGATGTAACGCTCGATCCGCCGGGTGGTCATTCAGCGGCTCCCAACGACGGACTGACGAAGGGCGCCAAGGTTTTCAGGCCAAGGGGGGCCGGCCTTTTAAACACCTCCGACAAGGCCCAATACGCCGTGCCCAAGGGCGCGGCGTATTGCAGGACGTTGAACCAGATATTGTCGTCGCAGATCGCTTGCACCCCCACGCCGACGATTTGCACACCCGCCGCCGCCGCCGCGGCTATGGCGATGCGCCGGGCGTAGCCCAATCGACTGAATCCGCCGCCCAGCACCGCCGCCAGGGCCAGGCAGACCATGGCGATGTTGTACAGGGGCGAGGCCAGACGCGAATGCCCTTCGGCGTAGAGTTGCAGCCGATTTTTACGCTCCCACGACTGGCTGAGGTCGGGGAAGAACAATTCGTGCAGATACCGGTCGGAGGTCTTGTAATGCACCGCCTCGGGCGCGGGCATGAACGGCGCCAGATCGAACACGTTTTCGTCGAACGCCAGAAAGTTCAAGGCGCCCTGACGAGTCAGCGATTGGCGCGAACCATGCCGCATGATCAGCACGGGCGCGCCGTTGCGTTGAACGATCTGGCCATCCTCGGCGTTGAAGGTGTTGGAATCGCCTGTGGAGGTTTCCTGATCGACGAACAGGTTTTTCAGCCGGCCTTGGGACTCCACCTTGCGGGCGTAGACGGTCAGGCCCTTCGCCGGTTGGGTGAATTGTCCTTCCTGCACGAGGGTGGAGGCCAGATCCATGCGCACCCTCAGAAGTTCCTCCCGCATGGCGCGGGCGCACAGAGGCTGGATCCAAAGATTGATCGTCAAGGATACGAGGGCCGCCAGGCAGGCCAGGCGGATCGAGGGCGAGATTACGCGCCAGCGGCTCATGCCGCCTGCGAAACAGACCACGATTTCCTGCTCGGTGTGCAATCGGTTCAACGCCACCAGGGTAGCCACAAAGATGGCGACCGGCAGGATCATGGAGATCAGCGAAGGCACGCCCAGCAGGGTGATCTTGATGAACACCGAGGCGCTCTGGCCCTGATGCACGATCAGGTCCAAGGCGCTCAGGCTCTGGCTGAGCACGGCTACGCCGGACAGCGCCGCGGTGGCCAGCACGGTCGGTCCCAGCAGTTGGCGGAAAAGATATCTGTCGATCAGCTTCATCGGGGCCGCTATGTCGGCGTTGCAGGCCCCACCTGGCCGAGCCATCTTCTACACGTCCGCATCGGGCGGCGACAACCGCTCGCATGAACAAACCTTTCGGGCGCGCTGAAAGGCCCATGCGGGGCAATGAGCCCTGACCTACGGTCACAGAAAGTGAATTGAGCATGCAGATCGAATTCGTGGGATCAGGACCGGTTGAAGGCGCGCCGCTGTCGGCGGTTGCGGTGCTGGTGTTCGAGGGCCCGGCGCCGTCGGCGGCGGCCGAGGCTCTGGATCAAGCCATGGGCGGCGCTGTTTCGCGGGTGCTCGCGGGGCGATTCCGCGGGGCCAAGGGCCAGACCGCGGAAATCCTGGCGCCGTCGGGCGTGCACGCCAGTCTGGTCGTGCTGATCGGCGCGGGGCCGAAGGAAGCCTTCGATGACCAGGGCGCGGAAACCGCGGGCGCCGAGGCGTTCAAGGCGGCCAAGTCCTCCGGCGCCACCGTGCTGGAGCTGCGGTTCTCGGATCTGTCGGCCGCGCAGACCGCGCGGGCTGCGTTCGGCGTGCGGCTGGCGGCCTATCGGTTCGACAAATACCTGACTCGCGAGAAGCCTGAGAAGAAGCCCTCCGTTCATCGCACCCAGGTGCTGGCCGCCGACCCCGACGCCGCCCTGACGGCGTTCCATCCGTTGTCGGCGGTGGCCGATGCGGTGGCGTTCACGCGGGACCTGGTGTCGGAGCCGGCCAACATTCTCTATCCGGAGGAGTTCGCCAATCGGGCCAAGGCGCTGGAAGCGCTGGGCCTGGAGGTGGAGGTGCTCGACGAGGTGCAGATGCGCGCCCTGGGGATGGGCGCCTTGCTCGGGGTGGCCCAGGGCAGCGCACGGCCCGGTCGGTTGGCCATCATGCAATGGAAGGGCGCGGCGGACCCCAAGGCCCAGCCGATCGCGTTCGTCGGCAAGGGCGTGTGCTTCGACACCGGCGGCATCTCGCTCAAGCCGGCCGACGGCATGGAGGACATGAAGTGGGACATGGGCGGCGCCGGCGCGGTGGCCGGCCTGATGCACGCCCTGGCCGGGCGCAAGGCCAAGGCCAATGTCGTGGGTATCCTGGGCCTGGTGGAAAACATGCCGGACGGAAACGCCCAGCGACCGGGCGACATCGTCACCACCATGTCGGGCCAGACCGTGGAAGTGATCAACACCGACGCGGAAGGCCGTCTCGTGCTGGCCGACGCCCTCTGGTATTGCCAGGAGCGCTTCAAGCCCAAGTTCATGGTCGACCTGGCCACGCTGACCGGGGCCATCATCATCGCCTTGGGAAACGACTATGCGGGCCTGTTCAGCAACAACGATGACCTGGCGCAGGCTCTGACCGAGGCCGGCAAGGCCGAGGGCGAGCCCCTTTGGCGACTGCCTCTGCCCGCGCAGTACGAAAAGCAGATCGAAAGCCCCGCCGCGGACATGAAGAACGTGGGCGGGCGTCCGGCCGGCTCCATCACCGCGGCGCTGTTCATCCAGAAGTTCGTCAACGGCCTGCCATGGGCTCACCTGGACATCGCCTCGACCGCCTGGAAAAAGCCTTCGACCAATCCGACCATCCCCGAAGGCGCCAGCGGATTCGGCGTGCGCCTGCTCAACCGTCTGGTGGCGGACCATTACGAGGACTGATCCGGTGGCCGAGGCGGGTTGCGATGTCTGGTTCTATCACCTGGAGCGCACCAGCTTGGATCAGGCCTTGCCCGAGTTGTTGGACAAGACCCTGGCCAAGGGCTGGCGGGCCGTGGTGAGGGCCGGGTCGGCCGAACGCGTCGAGCATCTAGACGGATGGCTGTGGAGCTGCCGCGACGACAGCTTTCTGCCGCACGGCGTTGAAGGCGAAGCCAATACCGCCCGCCAGCCGATCTTGCTGACCACCGGCGCAGACAACGCCAACGAAGCCCAGGCCCTGTTTCTGATCGACGGCGTCGAGCCGGGGCCCCTTGACGGCTACAGCCGTTGCCTTGTCCTGTTCGACGGCCGGGACGAAGATCAGTTGACCCGGGCGCGGCGCCAGTGGAAGGCGCTCAAAGACAGCGGCGCGGCCCTGTCCTATTGGAAGCAGGGGGCCAAGGGCGGATGGGAGAAGCAGGCTTGAGAGCCGTTCAGGGTTTTTTCGCTGGGCTTGTCGTGACGCTGGCCATGCTTTGCGCGCCGCCCGCGCATTCCTTGGAAACGGTTCCGGAGGCGCCTCAATCGGCGCCGACACAAACGCCCAGTGCGGCCGCCGCGAGCGCCGATCAATGCGGCGCGGCCGAACTGGCCGATCTGGTAGGCAAGCCGCGCAGCGAGATTCCCGTTCCCATCGATCCCACGCGCCGCAGGGTCTACTGCACCACCTGCATGGTTACCCAGGACTACGATCCGACCCGGCTCGACATCGTGTTCGACGCCCAGACCGGCATCATAAAGCAAGTGAAGTGCGGCTAGCTTTACATTGAGCTAGATCAGATTTTTGGCCTCTTCATAACGTTCGGCCAGAGCCAGCCATTCGCCCTCGGCCCTGTGCAGATTGTCCTGGGTCCGTGCGCGATCGCGTCCGAGTTGGGCCAGTTCGTTCGGACGCTTGAAAATCTTCGGATCGGCCAAGGCCAGGTCGGTCTCGGCCAGATGCTTGGTCAGGCGGGCCACCTTGGCTTCAACCGCATCCAGCTCCTTTTTCAGCGGCGCCAGCTGGGCGCGCGCCTGGGCGGCGGCCTTGCGCGCGTCGCGGCCGGCGTCGGCGGCCGGGGGCGCCTTGCCCGCGCGGGCGTTCCGGCGAGCGCGGTTCAGCACGAATTCGGCGTACTGATCCAGGTCCCCGTCGAAGGGGTTGATCGAGCCGTCGGAAGCGAGCCACAGCCGATCGGCCACCAGTTCCATCAGCGAGCGGTCGTGGGTGATCAGCACAACCGCGCCCTCGTAGTCGTTCAGAGCGTCCAGCAAGGCGCGGCGGCTGTCGATGTCCAGGTGGTTGGTGGGCTCGTCCAGGATCAGCAGGTGCGGGGCCTGGGCGGCGACCAGATTGAGCAACAGCCGCGCGCGCTCACCGCCGGACAGGTCTTTGTGCATTGTCTCGGCCTTGGCGGCGCTCAGCCCGTATTGCGCCAGGCGCGCGCGGCGGCTGGCCTCGGTGGCGTCCGGCAGCCTCTGGCGCATCAGATCCAGCGGCGTGTCCAACGGCTCCAGCGCCTCGATCTGGTGCTGGTGGAACCAGCCGACCTTCAGACGACCATCCCGATGCATTGACCCGCTCATCTTGGGCAGCGCCCCGGCGATCAGCTTGGCGAAGGTGGATTTGCCGGCGCCGTTCACGCCCAGAAGGCCGATGCGGTCGTCGATATCGAGCCTCAGCGTCAGGTCCTTCAGGATCGGGCGCCCGTCATAGCCCGCGCTGACGCCCTCCAGGCGGATGAGGGGCGGGGCGAGGGGCCTTTCGGGCGAGGGCAGGGTGAAGCCTTGCACATGCTCGGCGCCGATGGCGGCGATCGGCGGCAGCTTGGCCAGCCGCTTCATGCGCGACTGAGCCTGGGCGGCCTTTGAGGCCTTGGCCTTGAATTCGGTCGACGAAGGCCTGCAGGTGCGCTCGTTCCGCGTCCTGCTTGACCCGCGCCGCCGCGTTCAGCCTTAGCTTCTCCGCCCGCATGCGCTCGAAATCGTCGTAGCCGCCGGTGTAGTAGTCCAGCTTTCCGCCCGCCACGTGCAGGATGGAATCCACCGAATTATTGAGCAGCTCGCGGTCGTGGCTGATGATGATGGCGGTGTGCGGATAGCGCTTCAGCCTCGCTTCCAGCCACAGGGCGCCTTCCAGATCGAGGTAGTTGGTCGGTTCGTCCAGCAGCAACAGGTCGGGCTCGGCGAACAGGGCCGAGGCCATGGCCACCCGCATGCGCCAGCCGCCGGAGAACTCGGCCATGGGCCGATCCAGGTCGGCGTTGGAAAAGCCCAGGCCTGAGAGGATTTCCGCCGCCCGCGAAGGCGCCCGGTCTGCGCCGATCTCGATCAGCCGCCCATGGATCTCGCCGATGCGCTCGGGCGGGGCATGCTCCAGCTCGGTCAGCAGGGCGTGCCGCTCCCAGTCCGCCTGCAACACGGTCTCGATCAGGCTGACCGGCGAGGCGGCGGCCTCCTGGTCCACGGTTCCCACGCGAAAGTGCTTGGGGAAGGCCACTTCGCCCGAGGTGGTGTGCAGCTGTCCCAGGATCACCTTGAACAGGGTGGATTTGCCGATCCCGTTGCGCCCCACCAGGCCGACCTTGGCGCCCGAGGGTATGGTCGCGCTCGCCTCCTCGAAGAAGCGGCGGCCCCAGGCGTCCAGCGTCAGTTCCTTGATCAAAAGCATGGGGCGAGCCTGTCGCCCGAAATGGCGGTGCAGGACAAGCCCGGCCGCGCTTTCGCGTGAACCTTTTTGGATTGTCCGCGCCCCGGCTTGGCGAGCGCGGCGTGGGCGGCTATAAGCCGCGCCTCTCATAACAGTGAATGAAAAGCGGACCTCGCCAATGGCCGAACGCACCTTCTCCATCATCAAGCCCGACGCGACCCAGCGGAATCTGACCGGCAAGGTCAATGCGGTGATCGAGGACGCGGGCCTGCGCATCGTCGGCCAGCGTCGCATCAAGATGACCCGCGCCCAGGCCGAGAAGTTCTACGAGATCCACAAGGCGCGCCCGTTCTTCGGCGAACTGGTGGAGTTCATGACCTCCGGCCCGGTGGTGGTGCAGGTGCTCGAAGGCGAAACGCCGTGGCCCGCTACCGCGAAGTGATGGGCGCGACCAACCCCGCGAACGCGGCCGACGGCACCATCCGCAAGCTCTACGCCCTGTCGGTGGGCGAGAACTCGGTGCACGGGTCGGATAGCGCCGAGAACGCGGCGATCGAGATCGCGCAGTTCTTCACGCCGGAGCAGATTGTCGGCTAAGGCTTCAACTCGACCGTCTTGCGAGCTCCCCCGCTCGCGGGGGAGCTGTCACGAAGTGACTGAGGGGGCATAGGTCAAGCGTCGCGCCCGCCGCACGCCCCCACCACCGCTTCGCGGTCCCCCTCCCCCGCAAGCGGGGGAGGTCGCCTAACGGCCGAGCGCGCTTTTACTTTGACGCTCCCTAAAATTCCGCTCATCCCGGCGAAGGCCGGGACCCAGATCATAAGGCATGAACGGCAGTTACCGACCCCTTGCGGGAGTTGGGAAGGTCTGCTTTCGGCAGATTGCATAGCCCATGATGCGGGGCTAGCTTGACGGTCAGTAACGAAGCTCGTCCCACCCTCGCAACGTGAAGGTGATGATAAACTATTCGTTCGTGCTACTTTATTCGCTCGGCGGAGCGATTGTCTGGCCATTTCTGTAACCGCTTATTTGGATTCCAGCGATTGTCATCGGTCGCAATTCCCCAAGACAACCGCGTTTTTGGGCTGAACTTCTGCCCGGTTATATTTTTACGTTCCTCGTCGGCTGGTACGAAAACAGTTTCGCAAGCATGGCGGCGCTGGGTCGCGACGTTATTGCCATCCAGTTTGTGAGGCCGCTTTTCACAGAATTGCTGGCAACTCTCGCTGCTTGCGTGGCGTGGAAGATCACTCGCCAGCTCGTTGCGTCCATAAAGGTCGCGCAAAAGGGCTAAGTTGGGCGGGGTATTAACAGCCGTAATTCCCCCATTTCCGACACCCCGCCGCCATACGA
>CAWDPL010000034.1:0-45170 GCA_963804105.1 uncultured Alphaproteobacteria bacterium | reverse complement strand
CCCTCAGGCGGTCGGCGTCGGTCTTGGTTCCACGTCCTTGGCCCGGGCGATCACCCCGCCCTTGAACGAACGGCCGGACACCAGGGTCAGCGCCGGCTCGCCGTCTTCCTTGAGCAGGGTGCGCAGGTTGATCAGGGTCAGCGGGCTTTCGGTGTAGGCCGCGATGCGCAGTTCGCCCTTGACGCCGAAGGCGCCGGCGACCTTGCCCACCAGGACGAGTTTGTCGGCCATCGCATCGCATCCAACGCCGTCATCCTCGGGGCGCCGCGCGCCACGAGGATGACGGTCGTGAAATCAGCTCGCGCTTTCTTCGGCGGGGCTTCCTCGGCGGCCGGTTCCTCAGCCGCGACCGGCGTTTCCTCTGAAACGGTTTCCGACGACCGGCGCCTCTTCGGCCGCGGGCTCGGCGGCGGCTTCCACCGGCGCGGCCTCTTCGGTCACGACCTCGGCCGGCGCCGCTTCAGCGACGACTTCGGGCTCAGGCTCCGGCGCGGGCGGCGGCGGGGCGGCGGCGGCTTCGGCCGCGGCGGTCGCGCGATCGGTTTCGCGCTGGGCGCGCTCGGCGGCGCGTTCCTCGGACTTTTTGCCCGGCTTGCCCTTGTTGGGGTTGTTGCCGTGCTCCCATTTCACCAGCCCTGGGCCGACAGGAAGCGGGCCACGCGGTCGGTGGGCTGGGCGCCCTTGCGATCCAGGCTCTGAATATTTCAGCTTACACGACCCGCTTGGGATCGTCCTTCTTGAGCAGGGGATTGTAGGCGCCGACCTTCTCGATGAAGCGGCCGTCGCGGGCGAATGGCTGTCGGCCACCACGATGGAGTAGCAGGGCCGCTTCTTGGCGCCGCCTCGCGCAAGGCGAATCTTCAGCATTGAAATGTTCCTTTATGCGTTCTGTTCAGGATTTGGGTTTGTTGAACGGCAGGCCGGGCAAACCGCCCAGGCCGGGAATATGTCGGACTGCCCAGACCGGGCAGGGCGGGTGGCGACTGCCGCGGGGCGCCGGCCCATCAGCTTGGCCAGGTCGGCCTGGCTCGGCATGCCGCCGGGCGGCGTCGCGCCCATGGCGCCCGGGCCGCCCATGCCCATGGCGGACGCCATGCGGGCCATGGACTTGCCGCCGTCGCGGCTCATCATCTTGAAGGCGTCGGCCATCTGGCGGTGCTGCTTGAGCAGGCGGTTGACCTCCTGCACCTCGACCCCGGCGCCCGCCGCGATGCGCCGCCTGCGCGAACCGTTGAGGATGTCGGGCTTGCGACGCTCCAGCTTGGTCATGGAGGTGATGATCGCCTCCTGACGCTTGAACGCCTTGTCGGAGATGTTGGCCTCGGCGATCTGCTTCTTGATCTTCTGCACGCCGGGCAGAAGGCCCATCAGGCCCTGCATGCCGCCCATGCGCTGCATCTGTCTGAGCTGCTCGGCCAGATCGTCCAGGTCGAATTGACCCTTCTGCATCTTTTTGGCCATCTTCTCGGCCTTGGCCTGGTCGAAGTCCGCCGCGGCCTTCTCCACCAGGGCGACCACGTCTCCGGCCCCGAGAATGCGGCCGGCCACCCGGCGGGCGTCGAAGGCGTCGAGCGCGTCGATCTTCTCGCCCGCGCCCAGGAACTTGATCGGCAGGCCGGTGACCGCCCGCATCGACAGGGCCGCCCCGCCCCGGGCGTCGCCGTCGGCGCGGGTCAGGATCAAGCCGGTCAGGGGCAGGCGCTCATGGAAGGCCTTGGCGGTGCGCACCGCGTCCTGGCCGGTCAGGCTGTCGGCCACCAGCAGGGTCTCGGTCGGCCGCGCGATCCGCGCGATCTCGGCGGCCTCGCTCATCATCGCCTCGTCCAGCGTCGTGCGGCCGGCGGTGTCCAGGATCAGCACGTCGTAGCCGCCCAGCCCGCCGCGTTCAGCGCCCGGCGGGCGATGTCGGCGGCGCTCTGACCGGGCATGATCGGCAAGGTGTCGACCCCGGCCTGCCGGCCGAGCGCCTCAAGCTGCTCCATCGCGGCGGGCCGGCGGGTGTCGAGCGAGGCCATCAGCACCTTCTTGCGCTCGAGCTTGGTCAGCCGCAGTCCGAGCTTGGCCGAGGTGGTGGTCTTGCCCGAGCCCTGCAGCCCGGCCATCAGGATCACCGCCGGCGGGGTGACCGCCAGGTTCAGGCCCTCGACTCCGGTCGCCGCCCAGCATGTCCACCAGGCCGTCGTGGACGATCTTGACCACCTGTTCGGAGGGCTTGACCGCGCGGATCACCGCCTCGCCGGCGGCCTGCTTCCTTGGCCTTGGCGATGAAGTCGCGCACCACCGGCAGGGCGACATCGGCCTCCAGCAGCGCCAGGCGCACCTCGCGCAGGGCCTCCTCGACGTCGCTCTCGGACAGCACGCCGCGCCCGGTCAACCGGTCGAAAACGCCTGACAGCCTCTCGCCTAAGCTCTCGAACATGCCTGCCTCAAACCAACGGCCCCGAACGCAACGCAAAACGCCCCCGTGCGCGATCACGCGGACGGGGGTCCTCGCCGCCCTCGTCCCTCCCGCGCAAGGCTTCGGAGGGTGTCGTGGCGGTGGAGGCGCGATGGCATTGCGCCGAGGGAGGCGGCGTTATGCGCGCGGGGGCGCCAAATAGTCAACCTTGGCTATATTTCCGCCGCTCACCCCGGCCTTCGCCGGGGCGAGCGGAATAGCTTAAGCCGCATCCCCCGCTAGTTCGCCGTTGGCAAGAGGATGACAAACCCAAATCCGCGCGCTATATAGCCCTCACATCGATCGTCTGCGCTGGATGGCGCGTTCGAGCGGCGGCCACCCGGCCCGCCGCTTTTTTGTTGGCTCAGGGACCGTGCGCGGGAAAACACCCGAGGATCGTAGTCTGATCGAGCTGCTCGACCCGGTGGCCCAGGCCGCCGGCTATGAGATCGTGCGCCTGCGGCTGATGGGCGGGCAGACGCGGCGGCTGCAGATCATGGCCGAGCGTCCCGACGGGACCATGGACGTGGAGGACTGCGCCCGCCTGTCGCGCGCCTGTCTCCCAGGTGCTGGACGCGGTTGACCCGATCAAGGGCGAGTACCTGCTGGAAGTCTCCACGCCGGGGATCGACCGGCCGCTCACCCGGCTGAAGGACTTCGAAACCTACGAGGGCCTGGAGGCCCGGCTGGAGCTGGACCGCCTGGCGGAGGGCCGCAAGCGCTTCCGCGGCACGCTGGCGGGGGTGGAAGACGGCAATATCGGGATCGATCTGGACGATGAGTCCGACGTGACCGTCTATGTGCCCTTCGCCTGGATCGTCGAGGCCAAGCTTTATCTGAGCGAGGCCCTGCTTAAACGCGGCGCCGAGGAGCGCGCGGCCCGCATCCGATCTGAATCCCAAAACCCATCTGAATCCTGGAATTGTCCGAAGACGAGGAGTGAACCCATGGCCACCGGCATTTCCGCCAACCGGCTTGAACTTCTGCAGATCGCCGACGCGGTCGCCCGCGAAAAGTCGATCGACAAGGAGATCGTCATCGCCTCCATCGAGGAGGCGATCCAGAAGGCCGCGCGCTCGCGCTACGGCGCCGAGCACGACATCCGGGTGCATATCGACCCCAAGACCGGGGAGATGACCATCAAGCGGTGCCTGACCGTCGTCGACATCGGTGGAGAACGAGGACACCGAGATCGGCCTGGCCGACGCCAAGAAGCGCGACGCCAAGGCCGAGGTCGGCATGGTGTTCGAGGAAATCCTGCCGCATTTTGAGTTTGGGCGGGTCCAAACCCAGATGGCCCGCCAGGTGGTGACCCACAAGGTGCGCGAGGCCGAGCGCGAGCGTCAGTACGAGGAGTTCAAGGACCGCGTGGGCGAAATCGTCAACGGCGTGGTCAAGCGGGTGGAATACGGCAATGTCATCATCGACCTGGGCCGCGGCGAAGGCATCATGCGCCGCGACCAGTCGATCCCGCGCGAGAACTTCCAGATCGGCGACCGCATCCGCAGCTACATCTACGATGTGCGCACCGAGACCAAGGGCCCGCAGATCATGCTGAGCCGAGCCCATGGCGGCTTCATGGCCAAGCTGTTCGCCCAGGAAGTGCCGGAAGTCTACGACGGCGTGATCGAGATCCGCGCCGTGGCGCGCGATCCGGGCAGCCGGGCCAAGATGGCGGTGGTGTCCAACGACAGCTCCATCGACCCGGTCGGCGCCTGCGTCGGCATGCGCGGCTCTCGCGTGCAGGCGGTGGTGGCCGAGCTGCAAGGCGAGAAGATCGACATTATCCAATGGTCGCCCGACGAAGCGACCTTCATTGTCAACGGCCTGGCCCCCGCCGAAGTCACCAAGGTGGTGCTGGACGAGGAGGACGAGCGGGTCGAGGTGGTGGTGCCCGACGAGCAGCTGTCCCTGGCCATCGGCCGGCGCGGCCAGAACGTGCGCCTGGCCAGCCAGCTGACCGGCTGGCAGATCGACATCATGACCGAAAGCCAGGAGAGCGAGCGGCGCCAGAAGGAATTCGCCGAGCGCACCGCACTGTTCCAGGAAGCCCTGGACGTGGACGAGGTCATCGCCCAGCTGCTGGTCACCGAGGGCTTCGCCGCCGTCGAGGACGTGGCCTATGTGGACGCCGACGAGATCGCCCAGATCGAGGGCTTCGACGAGGACACGGCCGAGGAGCTGCAGGCCCGGGCGCGCGAATACCTGGACAAGGAAGCCGCCGAGCTGGACGCCAAGCGCCGCGAATTGGGGGTCGAGGACGGCCTGCTCGAGATCGAGGGCGTCACCCTGCCCGATCGCCGTGGCCCTGGGCCAGGCCGACGTGAAGACCGTGGAGGACCTGGCCGGCCTTGTGCCCGACGACCTGCGCGGCTGGTTCGAGGCCAAGGGCGGCGAGCGCGTGCGTCAGCCCGGCGCCCTGGAAAGCTTCAACCTTTCGCCCGAGGACGCCGAGGCCCTGATCATGCGCGCCCGCGTGGCCATGGGCTGGATCGAGGAACAGGTGCTGGCCGACGACGGCGACCCCTTGGTCGACGCCGCCGTGGCCGAGGAAGTCGAGCAGGACGCGTAACGGAACGTAGATGTCGCGCCCGCTTCAGAAGACCGCGAACGGCGCGACATTGTCTCGGGCGAGATCATGCCCGAGGCGCGTCTGGTGCGGTTCGTGGCCGGGCCCGATGGTTCGGTCGTTCCCGATCTGGCGCGCAAGCTGCCGGGGCGCGGATTGTGGGTCGAGGCCAAACGCGAAGCGGTGCAGACGGCGGCCAAGCGGGGCGCTTTCTCGCGGGCGGCGAAGGCCAAGCTCACGGCCGCGCCGGATCTGGCCGATCAGGTGGAGCGGCGGCTCAGATCACGCCTGCTGGCGGGGCTCGGGCTTGCGCGACGGGCGGGCGACCTTATCTTGGGCTTCGAGAAGGTCGCCGCGGCCGTCTCGGGCGGCAAGGCCGCCTGGCTGATCGAGGCCGCGGATGGGTCCGACGACGGCCGGCGGAAGATGCTGCAGGTCTCGCGCAGGGCCCAGGCGGCGGGTCTGGCCGCGCCCCGACTGATTGGGCTGTTCGAATCCGAGGAATTGGGTTTGGCCTTGGGCCTGGGAAATGTGATACACCTCGCCTTCCTTGCGGGACGAGGCGCCGAACGCTGGACATTGGATGTCGAGCGGCTTTCGGGCTTTAGTCCGCTCCTTCCTCAGAGTTGGCGCGAGGAGCCCTGAAGCGGGCGGAACGTCCACGTTCCGTTCGCTTCGGCCTATGCATCTTTATGCGAACCGCGCCGCATTTGCGCGGGGAGTGAGTTAAAGCGAGCGAATGAGCGACGCGAACGACAATGAAAACCGGCCGGGCGGCCGGGCCCCGCTGACCCTGAAGCCGCGCACCGGCGCGGTCAGTTCAGGCACGGTGAAGCAAAGCTTCAGCCACGGCCGGTCCAAGACCGTGGTCGTGGAGACCAAGCGCCGTCGCGTCGAAGGCGCGCCCGTTGCGCCGTCCGCCGCGCCGCGCCCGGCGACCTTCGAGATGAAGCCCCGGCCGACAGAGCCGGCGCCGACGCCGCGTCCGGCCGCTTCGGCGCCCTCGTCCAATCTGAATCTGTCTCCCGAGGAGTTGAAGGCCCGCCAGCGCGTGCTGGAAGCCGCCCGCGAAGCCCAGGAGCAACAGGCCGCCGAACGCCATGCCGCCGAAGCTCGCCGCGCCGAGGAAGACGCCGCGCGCCGCCGCGAAACCGAAGCCGGCCAGCCCGCAGCGCCCGCGGCCGCCATGGAGGCCGTCGCGCCCGTCGCCGAGCGCTCGCCCGAGACGCGCCAACCCCCGCCGGTGGAAGCGCGCCCGCCCGAACGGCCCGCCCAGCGGCCGGCCGAATCCTATCGTCCGCCCGGCGGCGCGCCCGGTCGCCCCGGATCCGGTCCTGCTCAGCGTCCCGGCGATGGGCCACGCGGCGACTTCCGGCGCGATGACCGCAACGCCGGCGGCACCACCACCTATCGCAACGACCGGCCCCGGCCGGAGGGCGGCGGCTTCGCCGACCGCGGTCCGCGGCCCGAGGGCCAGCGCCCGTCCCGCGAGGGACCGCCGCGCACTGAAGGGCGCTTCGGCGAAACGGAGACCGTGCGCTATTCGGCCCTGTCCCCGCGCCCCGCGCCGCGAGGCGAGCGCCCCGGCGGACCGCGTCCGCCCGGCGGCGGCCGTCCCGCGCCGGCGCCGGCGGCGCCCGAAATCACCCGCGCCACGCGCCAGACCCCCCGCTCGGGCGAGATCGACCGCAGGCCGGACGATCTGGACGAAGAAGGCGGCAAGCGCGGCAAGGGCGCCGCGCTCAAGACCGCCGTCTCGCGCACCAAGGGCGAACCCAAACGCCGCGAAGGCCGCCTGACCATCCAGGCGGTGGCCGGCGACGGCGAGGACGCCGTCGAACGCATGCGTTCCCTGGCCTCGGTTCGCCGGGCTCGCGAACGGGAAAAGGAAAAGCGTCGTGGCGGGGGCCAGCAGGAGCAGACCCGCGTGGCCCGCGACGTGGTCATTCCCGACGTCATCACCGTGGGCGAGTTGGCCCAGCGGATGGCCACCCGCGGGGTGGACGTGATCAAGTTCCTGATGCGTCAGGGCCTGATGCTGAAGATCAACGACGTGATCGACAACGACACCGCCGAGCTGGTGGCCACCGAATTCGGCCACACCGTGCGCCGCGTGTCGGAATCCGACGTGGAAGAAGGCTTCCTCGACGCCGAGGACTTCGACGAGCACATGCTTCCCCGCCCGCCCGTGGTCACCGTCATGGGCCATGTGGACCACGGCAAGACCTCGCTGCTGGACGCCCTGCGCTCCACCGATGTGGCCGAGGGCGAGCACGGCGGCATCACCCAGCACATCGGCGCCTATCAGGTGCGATTGCCCAACGGCGAACGGGTGACTTTCCTGGACACCCCCGGCCACGCGGCTTTTTCGGCCATGCGCGCGCGCGGCGCCAACATCACCGACATCGTCGTCCTGGTCGTTGCGGCCGATGACGGCGTCATGCCCCAGACCATCGAGGCGATAAATCACGCCAAGGCGGCCGGCGCGCCGATCATCGTGGCGATCAACAAGATCGACAAACCGGGCGCGGACCCGAACAAGGTCATCAACGAGCTGCTGCAGCACGAGGTCGTGGTCGAAAGCCTGGGCGGCGACACCCAGGCCATTCCGGTCTCGGCCAAGGAAAAGACAGGCCTCAACGACCTGATCGAGGCGATTCTGCTGCAGGCCGAGGTGATGGATCTGCGCGCCAACCCCGACCGCACCGCCGAGGGCGTGGTGATCGAGGCCAAGCTCGACCGCGGGCGCGGCTCGGTGGCCACGGTCCTGGTCAAGCGCGGCACGCTGCATCGCGGCGATATCGTGGTGGCCGGCGACGCCTGGGGCCGCGTGCGCGCCCTGGTCAACGAACGCGGCGAACAGGTGACCGAAGCCGGCCCCTCCACCCCGGTGGAGGTGTTGGGCCTGGACACGCCCGCCAGCCCCGGCGAGCCCTTCGCGGTTGTCGAAAACGAAGCCAGCGCCCGCGAACTCACCGAATACCGCGAACGCAAGCGCCGTGAGCGGTCCGTTCGTTCCGGTGGGCGGCGGCGTGTCCCTGGCCGACATGATGGCCAAGCTGCAGGACAAGCGCGTGTCCGAGCTGCCGGTGATCGTGAAGGCCGACGTGCAAGGCTCGGCCGAAGCCATCGTCAATTCCCTGGAGAAGTTGTCCACCGACGAGGTGCGCGCGCGCATCATCCATTCGGCGGCCGGCGCCATCACCGAATCCGACGTGCTCCTGGCCAAGGGCGCCAACGCCCCGATCCTGGGCTTCAACGTCCGCGCCTCGGCCCAGGCGCGCGCCCTGGCCGAACGCGAAGGCGTGGAGATCCGCTACTATTCGATCATCTACGACCTGCTGGACGACATCAAAGGCGTGCTCTCGGGCATGCTGGCGCCGATCCAGCGCGAGACCTTCCTCGGCAACGCCGAGGTGCTGCAGGTGTTCGACATCTCCAAGGTCGGCAAGATCGCCGGTTGCCGGGTCACCGAAGGCGTCGTGCGCAAGGGCGCCAAGGTGCGCATCATCCGTCAGGACGTGGTCCTGCAGGAAATGGGCACCCTGGTCACGCTCAAGCGCTTCAAGGACGAGGTCAATGAGGTCGTGGCGGGTCAGGAATGCGGCATGAACCTGAATTTCAACGACCTGAAGCCCGGCGACGTGATCGAGTGCTTCACCGTCGAAGAGATCAAACGGACCTTGTAATCGATATGGAGCACGAGCTCCCCCGCTTGCGGGGGAGCTGTCCCGAAGGGACTGAGGGGGCATGCCGCTGCGGAGCCTTTTCAGTCGCTGTTTTTCAAGCGTGGTGTGGGTGGCGCGCCCCTTCCACCACTTCGTGGTCCCCCTCCCCCGCAAGCGGGGGAGGTCGTTGCAGGGACGGACTGAACCATGAAAACCCATCACCGCAAGGGCCGTCCGTCACCCAAGCCCAGCCGGACCGGCGCCTCCCAGCGCCAGCTGCGCGCGGGCGAACTGATCCGCCATGCGCTGGTTCAGGTGCTCTATGAGGAGGAGTTGCAGGACGAGGCCATGGCCGGCGTGTCGGTCACGGTCACCGAGGTGCGCCTGTCGCCGGACCTGCGCAACGCCACGGTTTTCGTCGAGCCCCTGGGCGGCGCCCACGCCGAAGAGGTGGTCAAGGCCCTCAACCGCCACGCCGGCTTCCTGCGCGGCCGGCTGGGCCACGCCATCGAGATGAAATTCACCCCGGCCCTGAAATTCCTGCACGACCAGAGCTTCGAGGAGGCCGCCCGCATGGCGCGCCTGTTCGACGATCCGAAAATCCGCGAAGACTTGGCCAAGGCCGAACCGGAGCCTGAGCTCGAGGCGCACGCTGAACCCCGCCGCATCACGCCCAAGGTTCCCGGCTCAAAGACCGGTGCTCGCAAAGGCGGAATCGACGACCGTGGCCCGTAGGAAAAAGGGCCTGCCTGTCTCCGGCTGGGTGTGCCTGGACAAGCCGCTGGACATGGGCTCGACCCAGGCTGTCGGCCGGGTGCGGCGGTTGTTCGAGGCGCAGAAGGCCGGGCACGCCGGCACGCTCGATCCTCTGGCCACGGGAATCCTGCCCATCGCGCTCGGCGAAGCCACCAAGACCGTCCCCTTCATGATGGACGCAGGCAAGGCCTACAGCTTCGTCATCGAATGGGGCGCGGCCACCGACACCCTGGACCGGGAAGGCGAAATCATCGCCCGCTCCGATGTTCGTCCCACGCCGGAAGCGGTTGCCCAGGCCCTCAAGGCCTTCGTCGGCTCCATTTCGGCAGATTCCGCCGGCCTATTCAGCCATCAAGATCGATGGCCGGCGCGCCTATGACCTGGCCCGCCAAGGCGAGGCGGTGGAGATGAAAGCACGCACCGTGGTCATCCACGAGGCCCGCGTGAGCGCCGCTCCGGACCGCGATCACGTGCGCATCGACATCGCTTGCGGCAAGGGAACCTATGTGCGCGCCCTGGCCCGCGATCTGGCCGAGGCGCTGGGGGCCCTGGGCCATGTGTCGGAGCTACGCCGCACGCGGGTCGGGCCGTTCGACGAGACCCGGGCGATTTCGATGGAAAACCTCGAGGATTTGATCCATAAGGGCGCCGGCTCGGGGGCGCTCCTTCCGGTCGAGACCGCGCTGGACGACATCCCGGCGCTGGCCGTGACCACCGAAGACGCCTTCCGTCTCAAGCAGGGACGGCCGATCGTTCTGCTCCCCAGGCAGGTCGAAGCGCTTCGCCCCGCTCTTGCTTCCCGCGCTCGCGGGGACGAGGACGGGGACAGAACCGTTTTAGCCATGCACGACGGACGGGCGACGGCGCTCTGCGAGATGCGCGCCGGGAGACTGAACCCGACCCGCGTCTTCATTTTTGACCTTGGAGACTAGACGATGTCGATCACGGCCGAACGCAAGGCTGAATTGATTCAAACCCACGCCCGCACTCCGGGCGACACCGGGTCCGCCGAAGTGCAGGTCTCGATCCTTTCTGAACGGATCGCCAACCTGACCGAGCACTTCAAGACCCACAAGAAGGACAACCACTCGCGCCGGGGCCTGCTCAAGATGGTCTCCCAGCGCCGTCGCCTTCTTGACCACCTGAAGTCCACCGACGCCGGACGTTACCAGTCTCTGATCGAGACCCTGGGCCTGCGTCGCTGACCATCGGGGCGTTTTCGCCCCTTTACGCCTACCCCGCATCGCCCTTGGACAGGCTTAGGGCGATCGCGGCTCGAGGATCCGATTCCGGATTCTGGTTCCATACGCCGAGGGTTCCACAGAAATCCTCATCAGCCTGTCGATTGGAGAGGATTTCGGAACCGCCTTAGGGCCACCGCCCCTGTCCGCCCCCGCCTGGAATACGCCGGCGGGACTGAGAGAAAGAAACACCCATGTTCGACATCAAACGCAAATCCATCGACTGGGCCGGCCGCAAGCTGACCCTGGAGACCGGACGCATCGCCCGCCAGGCCGACGCGGCCGTGCTGGCCACCTACGGCGAGACCACGGTGCTGGCCACCGTCGTCGCCGCCAAGACCCCCAAGGCGGGGGTGGATTTCTTCCCCTTGACCGTGAACTATCAGGAGAAGACCTTCGCCGCGGGCAAGATTCCCGGCGGCTTCTTCAAGCGCGAGGGCCGACCCTCGGAAAAGGAGACCCTGGTCTCCCGTCTGATCGACCGCCCGATCCGGCCATTGTTCGTCAAGGGCTTCAAGAACGAAACCCAGGTGGTGGTCACCGTCCTTGCGCATGATCTGGAAAACGATCCCGATATCCTGGCCATGGTGGCGGCCTCCGCCGCCCTGACCCTGTCGGGCGTGCCCTTCATGGGCCCGATCGGCGCGGCGCGCGTGGCCTATATCGACGGCCAGTACGTGCTGAACCCCACCCTGGACCAGCTCACCGAGGAAAACCGGATGGACCTGGTGGTCGCCGGCACCGCCGACGCGGTGATGATGGTTGAGTCCGAGATCAAGGAACTGTCCGAGGAGATCGTCCTGGGCGGGGTGCTGTTCGCCCAGAAGGGCTTCCAACCCGTGATCGACGCCATCATCGACCTGGCCGAACACGCGGCCAAGGAGCCCTGGGACTTCCAGGCCGAGGACCTCGATCCCCTCAAGGACAAGATCAAGGCCCTGGTGGGCAAGGAGTTGCGCGCGGCCTATGCGGTGGTGGCCAAGGGCCAGCGCCATGAGGGCGTGCAGGCCGCCAAAGCCAAGGCCGCCGAGGCCCTGGTCAAGTCCGAGACCAACCCGGACGGCTACGACTCCATCAAGTTCGGCTCGGCCTTCAAGGAATGCGAGGCCGACATCGTCCGCCGCAACATCCTGGAGACCGGCAAGCGCATCGACGGCCGCACCGTCGACGTGGTGCGTCAGATCGTGTCGGAAGTGTCGGTTCTGCCGCGCACCCACGGCTCGGCGCTGTTCACCCGCGGCGAAACCCAGGCCCTGGTAGTCGCCACATTGGGCACCGGCGATGACGAGCAGTGGATCGACGCGCTGGAAGGCACCTACAAGGAAAGCTTCCTGCTGCACTACAACTTCCCGCCCTATTCGGTGGGCGAAACGGGCCGCATGGGCTCGCCGGGCCGCCGCGAAATCGGCCACGGCAAGCTGGCTTGGCGGGCGATCCGCCCGATGCTGCCATCCAAAGCCGACTTCCCCTACACCATCCGCCTCGTGTCGGAGATCACCGAGTCCAACGGCTCTTCCTCCATGGCCACAGTGTGCGGCTCCTCCCTCGCCCTGATGGACGCGGGCGTGCCCCTGAAAAAGCCCGTCGGCGGCATCGCCATGGGCCTCATCCTCGAGAAGGACGGCTTCGCTGTTCTGTCCGACATCCTCGGCGACGAAGATCACCTGGGCGACATGGACTTCAAGGTCGCCGGGACCGAGGACGGCGTCACCTCCCTGCAGATGGACATCAAGATCGCCGGCATCACCGAGGAGATCTTCACCAAGGCTCTGCACCAGGCCAAGGACGGCCGGCTGCACATCCTGGGCGAAATGGCCAAGGCGATCTCGGGCGCCCGCGAGGAAATCGGCGAATACGCACCCAAGATCGAGACGCTGACCATCCCCACCGACAAGATCCGCGAAGTGATCGGCTCTGGCGGCAAGGTGATCCGCGAGATCGTGGAAAAAACCGGCGCCAAGGTCGACATCCAGGACGACGGCACGGTCAAGGTCTCGGCCTCGGACGGCGCCAAGATCAAGGCGGCGGTGGACTGGATCAAATCGATCGCGTCCGAGCCGGAAGTCGGGACCATCTACGACGGCAAGGTCGTCAAGGTGGTGGACTTCGGCGCCTTCGTGAACTTCTTCGGGGCCAAGGACGGTCTGGTGCACATCAGCCAGATCTCCAAGGAAAAGGTCGGCAAGGTGTCGGACGTCCTGCACGAGGGCCAGACCGTCAAGGTCAAGCTCCTGGGCTTCGACGACCGCGGCAAGACCAAGCTGTCCATGAAGGTGGTCGACCAGGAAACCGGCGAGGACCTGTCCAAGAAGGAAGAAAAGGCCGAAGAGCCGGCGGAATAGGGCCGAGCCTCAGCGGCAGGATTTCGGCGGGCGGATCGGTAACGGTCCGCCCGTTTTTGCGTTTGGGCGCCGCTCTGCCCCGGGGGGCCTTGGTCGCCCTGGGATTGACCTGGCGGACGGAACACGCTTGAGGGGATAGGACGTGATTTGACCGGCGGCGCCGTGCTTTGATGAGCGTCTGAGCCAACCTCGGGCCGATGGGCCAGCCGTTTGAGACGCCTATGTCGGTCGTTCCTCCAAGAAACGGGCTTTGGGTTTTGACAGGGCTCGCCTTGTGCCTCTTGAGCCAAGGGGCGCCCGCCTTGGCGCAGTCCGATCCCATGCTCGCCGGCGCGGCCTTCGCCAGATCGGACCTCAGCCCTCTGACCGGCGTCACCGTGCTGAGGTTCGTGCCGGGATACGGGCTCGTCCGCGCGCCCCTCGGCGCGCCCGAAACCGACCCGGACGAACTCTCCGCCGCCTCGCATCCCAGCCGCTTCGTCCATCGAGCCGGGGGCGGCTCCGATTCGCCCTCCGACCCCGGCGGACAAGTCCCTGACCGCCTCCGTGCGTGACGCCGTGGGCCAGGTGCTCGACCTCAAGACGCCAAGCCCGCAGCGATATTACGCCTTCATCGCAACGGGAGACCGCCAGCTGGGGTTCAACTTCGGCCGCTCGGCGGGGTGGGGATTGTCTTCACAGGGCCTGAGCGTGGAGCGCAGTGAAATCCGCAGCGCGGCCCGCGCGGGACTGGGTTGGCAGAACGGCGCCAACACGGCGATGGTCAGTTTCACGCGTTCCAAGCCGCGGGTGGTCGTGCCCTGGCTTTCCTCGCAGACGGACAACCGCCTCGCCCTGACCTATATTTTCGCGCAGAAGTAGGGCGATCGAGGCGCAGCGCGCGCCACCTCTTCGGCTTCCTAATCGTTTCAACAAGGACGATGACCCAATGATCGCTCGCAGACATCTGTTGCAGTCGATAGGGGCCCTGTCGCTCCTGCCGGCGATTTCGGCCGGCCGGGCCCTTGCGGAAGAGGCCTCGTCGCCCCTCTACGACACGCACGTGCATCTATTCACGCCGGACATGCGGCGCTACCCGATCGATCTGTCCGGCGGGGTTCCGGAAGTGGCGAGGGTGCTCAAGGGCGAGATCATCGCCGAGCCCCACACCCCGGACGTGGTTCTCAAGGCCTGGGCCGACAACGGCGTGTCCGGCGGGGTCGCGGTGCAGTTCTACAGCGCCTACAAGAACGACAATTCATACCTGCTCGATAGCGCCGACGCGCATCCGGACAAGATCGCCGCCTGCGTCATCCTGGACGCGACCGATCCGTCAACGCCCGCCCAGCTGAAAGCGATGGCGCGCACGCACGGCGTCACCGGACTGCGGCTGACCGGCTATCCCGATGAAAAGGGGAATTACCCTTGGCTGGACTCCGAGCCTGCCCGGGCGAGCTGGGCCGCGGCCGATCAGCTGGGCCTGGCGGTGGTGGTGATGTATCCGCCGGGCAAGCCGACGCCAGCCGCCTTCGCCCACCTGAACGCCTTGGCGCGGCGCTATCCTCACGCCAAGCTCATCCTCGATCATTTCGGATGGCCGGTGTTCACCGGCGCGCCCGCCTACGGCCTGACGGACGCCTTCGATCCGCTGAAGGGCCTGCCCAACGTCTATTTCAAGTTCACCACCACCAATGTCGACGCGCTCGCCAAGGCCCAGGTTCCGGCCGAGGACTTTCTGCGCCACGCCGTCGATGTCTACGGCGCCGACCACATCATGTGGGGCTCCAGCTTCGGCGCCGCCGCGCCACCCTACGCGGACCTGGTCAGGCGCATCCGCACGGCCGCGGTGAAACTGACGCCCGCCGAGCGCCGGGCCGTGCTGCATGACACCGGCCGGGCCATGTTCGGCCGCAAGGTTTGAGGGGAAGCGCCATGCCTGCGTACGTCAAGCGCCTGGCCCTGTGCGCGGCGCTGAGCCTGACCTCCGCCCTGGCTCACGCCGCCGATACGCCCCCGCCCGGCTATCTGCCGCAGGGCGCCCCGGCCACCGCGCTCGGCCCCGCGCCGCGTGCGAGCGTCAGCGAATTCGGGCCCCAGCCCATGCACGTCTACAAAATCACCCTGCATGAGGGCGACGATCTGGTGGCGGGGATGAACGCCTTCATGGCGACCCATAAGCTCAAGCAGGCCAGCCTGACCGGGATCGGCGGGTTCTCCACCGCGGTGCTGTCCTGGTACGACCCGGCCGTGCGCCTGCACAGGAAGAACCCGGTGGATCAGAAATCGGAGGTCGTGTCCTTCGTCGGGACCATCGCCACCGACGCCAAGGGCAAGACCAGCTTGCACGCCCATGCGGTCCTGGCCCTGTCGGACGGCTCCACGCGCGGCGGTCACCTGGTCTCGGCCACCGTGGCCCCGATCATGGAGGTATTCGTGACCGATCTGGGCGAGGGGCGAGCGGCGCCTGAACCTACCGGCATTCGCCGGGATGAGCGGACAACCAAAGTGCCCAGCAAACCTTCTGACGCCGCCAAGCGGGCCCTGGACATCCTTGTTTCGGCATTGGCCCTGGCTGATTCTGGCCATGCCCATGCTGCTGCTGGCCGCGGCCGTGCGGGCGACCTCGCGGGGTCCGGCGATCCACTGGTCCAAGCGCGTGGGACGCCACGACCGCCTGTTCCTGATGCCCAAGTTCCGCACCATGCGCATCGACACGCCCCAGGTGGCGACCCATCTGCTGACCGATCCGGACCGCTGGCTGACGCCCATCGGCGGCTTCCTGCGGCGCTCCAGCCTGGACGAGCTACCCCAGCTCTTCAGCGTGCTGGCGGGCGACATGAGCCTGGTCGGCCCCCGGCCGGCCCTGTTCAATCAGGACGACCTTATCGCCCAGCGCACGCAGCAAGGGCGTGGACGCGCTCAGGCCCGGCTTGACCGGCTGGGCGCAGGTCAATGGGCGCGACGAGTTGGCCATCGCCGAAAAAGTGCGCTTGGACGAGGAATATTTAAACCGTCGGAGCCTTATGTTCGACTTGAAGGTTATGATGATGACCCTCGCCAAGGTCGCAGGGCGGCAGGGCGTGAGTTTCTAGGTCGGGAGCGTATGGGTTTGTTCAGTTTCGGCGCCAAGAAACAGCGGAACCCGGAGAACCGGCCCTCCACCGGCGGGCGCCTGATCTACGCCATCGGCGACGTGCATGGCCGGCTGGACCTGCTGCAAGACCTGCTGCGGCAAATCGGCGACGACGCGGACCGGGTCGCGGACGCGGGCGCGCCCGTGCTGGTGTTCTTGGGCGACTACGTGGACCGAGGCGCCTATTCGCGGGGCGTGATCGATTGCCTGATCGGGCTCTCGACCCTGCCCGACATCGAAATGCGGGCGCTGAAGGGCAATCACGAGCAGGCCATGCTGAGCTTCCTGGCCGACCCGGAGATCGGACCGGCCTGGGTGCAGCAGGGCGGCGCGGCGACCCTGGTGTCCTATGGCGTGGCCGCGCCTCAGACCCGCATTCCTCACGATCTCTGGCAGGAGGCGAGCGAAGCCTTGGCCGAGGCCCTCCCGCCTGAGCATCTGCGCTTTCTGGAGAGCCTTGAGCTCTATGCGGAATATGGCGACTACGTCTTCGTGCACGCGGGCCTGAAGCCGGGCGTGCCCATCGAGCGCCAGAGCGAGCAGGACCTGCTGTGAATTCGCGACGAGTTCCTGCAGGAACGCCGCCCCTTCCCCAAGGTGGTGGTGCACGGACACACGCCCGAGGCCGAACCCTTCCTGGGCGAGACGCGCCTGGGACTGGACACGGGCGCCTATGCCACCGGGATCCTCACCGCCGCGCGCCTTTTTGGGACCGAGCAAAGGATTCTGCAGGCCACCGCCCACGGCGACCCCCTGGCCAAGGCGAGCTGAGTCCTCACGCCGGGAAGTTGCGTTCGCCGTGCTGGGACAGGTCCAGCCCGTCCTCGATCTCCTCGTCGCGTGCGCGAAGACCGGTGACGCGCCGCACCACGAATAGGATCACCGCCGTCATCGCCGCCGACCACGCGCACACCGCCGCCACGCCCTCGGCCTGAACCAGACCCTGACCTCTCGGGCCCCCCGCGACCCCATAGCCGGCGCCTCCGAGCAAGGGGCTGGCCAGCCCCGCCACCAGAAGCGTTCCCAAGATGCCGCCCACACCGTGCACCGCGAACACGTCCAGGGAATCGTCCACCTTCCAACGGTGCTTGACCAAGTCCACGGCGAAGAAGCACACGCTGGCCCCGCACACGCCGAGCGCCATCCCGCCCGCCGCTCCGACATAGCCGGACGCGGGGGTCACCGTGGCCAGGCCGGCGATCACGCCGGTGACCAGGCCGACCATGCTGGCCCGTCCGAACCGTCGCCATTCCCAAAGACCCCAGGTCAGGCCGGCGGCGGCGGCCGACATATGCGTCGCCGCCAGGGCCGCGGCGGCATCTCCGTTCGCCGCCAGGGCGCTGCCGGCGTTGAAGCCGTACCAGCCGACCCACAACATGCCCGCGCCCATCATCGTCAGGCCCGGGCTGTGCGGCGGATGCAGGTCCTTGGGAAAGCCGTCGCGACCTCCTATGGCGGCGGCGACCAGCAGGGCCGAGACCCCGGCGGTGGCGTGCACCACCAGACCGCCGGCGTAGTCCATCACGCCGCGCTGCATCAGCCAGCCGCCGCCCCATACCCAGTGGGCCACAGGCGCATAGACCAGCAGCAGCCACAGGGCGCTGAACAGCAGAACCGCGGGGAACTTGATCCGCTCCACATAGGCGCCGACGATCAGGGCCGGGGTGATCACGGCGAAGGTCGCCTGGAACATGAAGAACGCCGGCTCGGGGATCGAGCCCTTCAGGTCGCCGCGCCCCACCCCGGCGAGAAAGGCCTTGGACAGATCGCCGAGGAAGGGCGCTTGTCCGCTGAAGGCCAGGCTGTAGCCCGCCGCAAGCCACAGCACCGAGGCCAGGCAGGCGATGGCCACGCACTGGGCCATGACCGACAGCACGTTCTTGGCCCGCACCAGCCCGCCGTAGAACAGGGCCAGACCCGGCAGGGTCATCAGCAGGACCAGGGCGGTGGCGCTCAGGACCCAGGCGGTGTCGCCGCGGTCAAGCGCCGGCGCGGCCGGGGATTGGGCCAGGGCGTTCGAACCGAGCGCCGCTGTCGCCGCCAAGCCGAAAGCCAGGCGACGCAAGCCTTTGCCAATCCATGCCATTTCGTCGGCCCCCGCTTCTGAATCGCCTCTCCGGCGCGTTCAGGGGCTATAGCCGAGCCGCCGATCACTGCTCAAGCTTTGAGCACGTGGTGCGTGTAAATTGGGCGATTAAGTCGCGCGCCCGACGGCGGCGGTGTTGCGACGTTCCAGCTTGCCCCAGGCCACGCGGGGCCCGCGCAGGGCTGTCAGCACGGCCTTGACCACCACGTAATACATCATCTGCCGGTAGCCGAAGCGCTGCACCGGCAGCCAGATGATGTCCCACCAGGGCGCGCGCTTCTCCAACGCCATGCCCAGGGCGGCGGCGGACAGGTCCACCATGGTGAAGGCGGTCCAGTAGAGCAGCTCGCGCACAAGGTCGTCGGAGGACCACTCCACCGGATGGGAATAGTGGGCCATGACCGCCGATATGATGGCCCACACGGCGGCCAGGTCCACCAGGGGCGCGGCCACGGTCAGGATGATCTGGAACAGCCAGATCTGCGGCAGGGCGACGAAGCCGAGCACCGGGCGCTTGGGGTCGAACAGGGCCTCGCGATGCTTCCACAGGCATTGCAGGGTGCCGAAGGACCAGCGGAAGCGTTGCTTGAGCAGGCCCGGCGCCGTGTCGGGCGCCTCGGTGTAGGCGCGCGCGTCGGAATCGAAGTCCACCTTCCAGCCGGCCCGCTGCACGGCGATGGTCAGGTCCTGGTCCTCCGCCAAGGTGTCGACGGGATAGCCGCCCAGGGCCTCCAGCGCCGAGCGTCGCCAGGCGCCCACGGCGCCGGGGACGACGGTGACGGCGCCCAGGGCGTCCAGGGCCCGCCGCTCCAGGTTCTGGGCGGTGACGTACTCCAGCGCCTGCCAGCGGGTGACGATGTTCAGGCGGTTGCCCACCAGGGCGTTGCCGGCCACCGCGCCGATCCGGGGTCCTGGAACCAGCGCACCAGCCGGCCGATCGTGGTCGCCGCGAACAAGGTGTCGGCGTCCAGGGCGACGACGATCTCGCCCTTGGCCACAGCCAGACCCTTGTTGAGAGCGTGGGCCTTGCCGCTGTTGGAAAAGCGCAACAGCCGCACGCGCGGATCGCCGCCGAAGGCCTTTTCCACCTCCGCGGCGGTGTTGTCGGTGGACCCGTCGTCCAGCACCAGGACCTCCAGATTGGTCCAGTCGGACTGCAGAATCCGCGCGGTGGAGGAGGCGATGACCTTCTCCTCGTTGAAGCAGGGGATCAGCACGCTCACCAGCGGCCCGGTTTTCGGGATCCATCATCGGCGGCGGCGGGCCCGAGGTGAAGCGGTGCCACAGAGCCAAGGTGCTGAGGAACGCCAGCCGCGCCAGGCCGAGGGCGATGGCGGTGACCAGCAGGGTGTAGATGCACACATCCACCCCGTGCACGAAGCCGAAGCCGATGCGGTCGAGGGTCAGTTCGACGATGTCGCGCTGGGTCGGGGGCATGGCCTGGGCGGGCGTCATGCCCGCCAGGTCGGCGATGGTCACCAGCTGATAGCCGTGGGCGCGCAACTGATCGATCAGCTGCGGCAGGCGCCGCCACCGTGCGGCTGCGGTCGCCGCCGAAATCGTGCAGCAACACGACCTGGCCGCCGGTGTCCGGATTGGTGTCGGCCAGGCGCAGCAGGGTGGTGTTGATGATGTGCGTGGGATCGGGCTTCTTCCAATCGTCTGGGTCGATGCGCAGACCCACGATCAGATAACCCAGCGCCTGGGCCTTGAGCAGAGGGTTGATTTCCGCCGGCGTGGACGGTTCGGCGTCTCCGAAGTAGGGCGGCCGGAACAGGCGCATGGACCTGCCGGTGACCACCTCGAACAGCCTTTGGGTCGCGTTCAGCTCCAGGTCGACCTGGGCGTGGAAATGGCGCCGATGTTGGGATGGGTGAAGCTGTGGTTGCCGACCACATTGCCCTCGTTGACCTCGCGCTTCACCAAGCCTGGCCAGTCGGCCATGTTCTGGCCGATCACGAAGAAGGTGGCGTTGGCCTGTTTCTGCTTGAGGATGTCGAGAATCTTCGGCGTCCAGCGCGGATCGGGCCCGTCGTCGAAGGTCAGGGCCACCTTGCCGGGATGCGCGCCGTAGCGTTCGATCACATAGCCGGTGGGCACCACATCGTAGGATTCGTCGGAGATCAGGCCGGTGGCGGAGTCCATGGTGAGACTGCGTTTGCCGTCCTTGGGCGTTGCCGTGACCTTCAGCACCTCGCCGGTGCCGTCGAAATCCGGCTCGGCGCCGCCCGGGAGCATGGTCAGGCCGTTGGTGTCCTCGCGGCCGTAGCCGCGCCCGAACAGGGTCCACACGCCCGGATCCTCGGCGCCCAGCCGCCACAGGCCGTAGCCGCGCGGGCGCCAGGCGTCGACCACCTTGATCTGGTTGAACAGGGTCGCCGCGTCCAGGAACCAGACCTCGTGCTCCTCGCCATCATCCTCGTCGGTGTAGCCGAAGTGGGGATTGAGGGCGTCGGAGTCGTAGTCGATGTCCACGCTCGAATCGTTGGCCCGAACCATGGCCTCGCTGAAGGTCAAAGGATCGGCGCGCATCGAACCGTCTTGGCGCCCTTTTCCTTGGGCCAGTCATAGCCGTAGTTGCCGAGCGCGACGATGGTGCGGTTCGGGTCCAGGCGCCGCAACTCGGCGCTGACGTGGCTCTGGAACCAGCTCTGGGACGCCGGCGGGCCCGGTTCGCTGGTCTGGTAGTGCTCGTCGAACGCCATTAGCACCAGAGCGTCGCAGTTGTCCTGCAGCGTTTTCAGCGGCCAGGGCTGGTCCTCGTCCAGCGGCGCGGTCGCCCACAACTCGCGCCCCAACGGACGGAGCGCGGCGCGCACCTGAGCCAGAAAGCCGGATAGGCCCTCAAGGCCTGGGGGCTCAGCTCCTCCAGGTCCATGATGTAGCCGGCGAAGCCGCGCTTATTGGCAAGGTCCGACCAGCCGGTCGATCATCGCCTTGCGCGCGGCGGGATTGAGCACCATGGCCGAGCCCAGGGCGCCGTCCCACCGCTGCTGCTGGGAATTGTAGTTGAACACCACCGGCAGGACCGAAGGCGGCTTGGAAGCCTGGCGATAATTGCCTCGGCCTGAGGATCGTCGATCAGGGTCATGCCGCCGCCCGAGCTGTTCAGCTGCAGCCACTGCGGCGCCACCACGTCGATCTTGTTGATGTGGCTGGCCAGGGAGTAGCGTGATTCCGGGTCCCAGGTGACGTAGAAGGCCACGGTCAGGGGCCGCACGGCGCCGGCGGCGGCGGACCTCAGTACGCCGGGCCTGGGCACGCGGGTCCAGTGTGGGGCGAATGAGGCGCCTGCGCGCGCGTTTCCTGATGCAGCGCCGACAGGACCCGCGGGTCCTTCAGCCGCACGTCGGGCAGATGCGGCGCCATGGCCAGGGTCACGGCGAAGCCCGCGCCGATGGCCGCGATGAAAGACAGGATCAGGCCGATGGCCAGGCCGATGCGACGGGCCCGGCGTCCCGAGGGGTCGTGGAAAACGAAATCGGCCATTTGCCTAGATGCTTCGCCCTCCAAGGGTCGTCTCTTGTCGCCGCACGGTGGCGCAAGCAAGGCGAGGCGCTTGTACGCATTGTCGCACCGACCGCCTGGCGCGAGGCTCCCGAAGGGCGCGAATCCCTATTCCGGCCCGGACCATAGCAGGCGCCGGGCGTCAGGCAATCGGGCGAAGCTCGGGACGTCGGAGGCGCGCCGATCCGCCGGACGCCGCCAGGGCGTCCGGCGGACGGATCGTTAGTGCGTGGCCGGCGGCGCGGCCGGGCCCGGAGGCGGCCGCCAGCCGGGGGCTCCCTGGCCGTCCTGACCGTGACCATGCGGACCGCGAGCCTTGGCCATGGCGTCCTTGCAGGCCTGGCTGACCTTGTCGTGGTTCTCGCGCATGCACATCATGGCGTCCCGCCCGGTCTTGCCGGCGCACAGCGCCTTCATATCCGGCTCGCAGGCCGCCTTGGCCGCCTCTCTCGCCGCTTTTTGCTCAGGCGAAGGCGGTCCGAAGCCTGGACCGCCCGGTCCGAACCCATGCGGGCCGCGCTGGAACCAACCGCGATGGAACCAGTGACGGTGGTGGCGGACCTTGGCGACGGCGTCCTTACAGGCCTGACTTACCTTGTCGCGATTGTCGCGCATGCACATCATGGCGTCATGGCCCGTCTTGCCGGCGCAAAGGGTCTGCATATCGGGCTGGCAGGCCTTGTGGACCGCGTCCATCGCCGCCTGCCGCTCTTCGCGGCGATGACGCCAATGATCGCGCATGCGTTCGCGCCAGGCGCCGAAGCCGTGGCGGCGATGCATGGCGCCCATGGCGTCCTTGCAGCCGGCGCTGAGCTTGTCGTGGTTGTCGTGCATGCACATCATGGCGTCGCGGCCGCTCTTGCCGGCGCACAGGGTCTGCATATCGCCCTGGCAGGCCTTCTTGGCCGCATCCATGGCCGAATGCCTGTCTCCGCCTTGGCCCCACGGTTGGCCGCCCGGGCCTTGGGGCGCGGCGCTTTGCGGCGGCGCGCCGCCGCTCGGGGCCTGGGCATAGGCGCCGCCGGCGGCTAGGCCGGCCACGGCCGCGATCGTCAACAGGACGCTGAATTTCATCTGGGCCTCCTCCCGGAGCTCATGTCTATCCAGTTAAGCTTAGAAGCAGTCCTGGCCCAAAACATGGCGAAAAACGGGCCGCCTTGTGTGCGGGCGTCTTGGCCGGGAGGCGCGCGCGTCGGCAAAAATCGCCGCTCCGGTCCGCCAACCGGTTGATCTTGGCGCCGCGACAGGGCAATTCGGTGCGCCGTCAGCGCTTGTTCGCGCCTGGAGAGTTTGATGATCGTCACCGGCCCCCACCTGAGACAGGCGCGCGAAGCCCTGGGATGGAGCCCGTCGGACATGGCCCGCGCCCTGCGTCTGGCGGGAGACCGCTCACAGGGCGAGAAGCGCGTGCGCGAGATGGAAGCTGGCAAGCGGATGATCTCCGGGCCCGTGGCCGTGGCCGTTGAGTCCTTCCTGCACGGCTTTCTGCCAGTGGGCTTTTCCCCGGAAAGCCCGCCCTGACGCCCGGCTCCGGAACCTTCATCAACCGATAGATTTTCTCCTGTGGCGGGGCCTTCGCCTTTGGGGCAAGGTCGCGCCTGCCGGCAGCCCCAATGGCGAACCCAGGAGCGTTTTCCATGCCTTTGCAGATCAACGACGTCGCCCCGGATTTCAGCGCGCAGACCACCCAAGGTCCGATCCGCTTCTACGACTGGGCCGGCGACAGCTGGATCGTGCTGTTCTCCCACCCCAAGGACTTCACCCCGGTGTGCACCACCGAACTGGGCGCGGTGGCCAGGCTCAAACCCGAGTTCGACAAGCGCGGGGTCAAGGTGATCGGCCTGTCGGTCGATCCGGTGGAAAACCACGCCAAGTGGTCCAAGGACATCGCCGAAACCCAGGGAACGGCGCCCAACTATCCCATGATCGGCGACACCGATCTGAAGGTGTCCAAGCTCTACGGCATGCTGCCGGCCGACGAGCCCGGCACGGCCGAGGGACGCACCCCAGCCAACAACGCCACGGTGCGCAACGTGTTCATCATCGGGCCGGACAAGCGCATCAAGCTGCTGATCGCCTATCCCATGACCACCGGGCGCAACTTCGACGAGATCCTGCGGGTGATCGATTCCATGCAGCTAACCGCCAAGCACAAGGTGGCGACCCCGTCCGACTGGAAGCAGGGTCAGGACGTGATCATCACCACCGCGGTGAGCGACGAGGAGGCCAAGACCCTGTTTCCGGGCTTTGTGACCCACAAGCCCTATCTGCGCACGACGAGCCAGCCGAAGTAATCGGGTGTTGTTGTTTGGGGCGAGCTTTCGAAAGAAAGCCGGCTAGCCCTGAAGCCCATGGTGAGATCGGAGCTCAGTCTCCAGCCAAGTCAAGGCCGGCCCTCCGGGCCGCCGCTGCGCGGTCGCCGTGGGCGAGCCTTGAGTTGGCTGGAGACTGAGCAAAACATGCTCGCCATGAACTTAAGGGCCCATCCGTCTAACGCATTCGCCCCTCGCGCCGCCGCTTCGGATGCCCCATTCTGTGGGCGTGACCCTCAATTCCCTCCAGCTTGCCGAACCCGATGCGCCCGCCGGCCTGGAGCGTGCGCGCGAAATCCTGCGCCGCACCTTCGGCCATGCCGATTTTCGCGGGCTGCAGGCCGATGTGATCGAGGAGCTGCTGGCCGGGCGCGGGGCGGTGGCGGTGCTGCCCACCGGCGGCGGAAAGAGTCTCTGCTATCAGATCCCCGCCATGATGCGCCCCGGCGTGGGCCTGGTGGTCTCGCCGCTGATCGCCCTGATGGCCGATCAGGTGGCGGGTCTGCAGCAGTCGGGCGTGGCCGCCGCGCGGCTGGATTCCGACACCGCGCTGGACGAGCGATCGGCCATCTGGCGCCAGATGGAGGCGGGCGAGTTGGACCTGCTGTACCTGTCCCCCGAAGGCTTGATGCAGCCGATGATGCTGGAGCGGCTGGCGCGCCATCCCCTGGCGTTGATCGCCATCGACGAGGCGCACTGCGTCAGCCAGTGGGGCCATGATTTCCGCCCGGAATACCGCATGCTCGGGCGCCTCGCCGAGATCTTCCCCGGTGTTCCGCGCCTGGCGGTGACCGCCACCGCCGATGCGCGCACCCGCGAGGACATTCGCAACGAATTGGGCCTTCAGAGCGCGCGTGAATTCGTCGCCTCCTTCGCCCGCCCTGAGCTGCGCCTGTCGGCCGAACGCAAGTCGGGCCGCTCGGATGCGCGGGTGATCGAGTTGGTCCAGGCCCGGCGCGGGCAGTGCGGCGTGGTCTATTCAGGATCGCGCGAAGGGACCGAAAGGATCGCAGAAAAACTGCAGGCCGCGGGCGTGCCGGCGGTGGCTTACCACGCGGGGCTGGAGCGGCGTGTGCGCCAGGAACGCCTGATGCATTTCCTCAATGCCGACGAGGCGGTGATGGTGGCGACCATCGCCTTCGGCATGGGCGTGGACAAGCCGGACGTGCGCTATGTGATCCACGCCGACCCGCCCGCGGCCATCGAGGCCTATTGGCAGGAGATCGGCCGGGCCGGACGGGATGGCGAGCCGGCCGAGGGCATTACCCTCTACGGCGCTTCGGACATGGCCTGGGCCCTACGCCGGATCGACGGCCGCGAGGCGCCCGACAGCGTCAAACAGGGCCAGGCGCGCAAGGTGCGTCAGATCTACGCCCTGCTCGACGGCTTCGTCTGCCGCGCCGCCGCCGTGCGCCGCTACTTCGGCGAGACGGACGTGCAGCCCTGCGGCCAATGCGACATCTGCCTGGACCCGCCCGAGGCGGTCGACGCCTCGGTCGCCGCGCAAAAGGCCCTGGCGGCGGCCCATCGCCTGGGCGGCCGCGTCGGGCGCGGACGGCTGATCGACCATCTGCTGGGCAAGACCAAGGACCCCTCGCCCCACGAAACCGCTCTTTCGACCTGGGGCGTGGGCCGCGAACTCAGCCCGGCCGGATGGCGCGAACTGGTCGACCAACTGCTGTTCGAGGGCCTGCTGAGGGAAGACCCCAACGATGGCCGGCCCCTGATCGGCCTGGGCGAAGCGGAGGGCGTGCGCGCGGTCTATCGCGGCGAACGCAAAGTGTCGGTGCGCAAACCGCCGGAAAGTTTCGATCCCACCACCCGCTCGGGCCGCCCCCGCAAGCGCACGCGCGAGGCCGCGGCATTGCTGGCGCCCGAGCACCAGCCCCTGTTCCAGGCCCTGCGCGCCTGGCGGCGCGAGACCGCCGCCGAGCAGCGCGTGCCGCCCTACGTCATCTTCCAAGACCGCACCCTGGCCGACATCGCCCTCCTGCGCCCCGCCACCCTCGCCGACCTGGCCCTGGCCAACGGCGTGGGGCAGAGCAAGCTGGAGCATTACGGCGCGGCGGTGCTGAAGGTGGTGCGGGAGAACTGAGGGGGCAGGAGCTTGTCGCGTTTTATTCGGTCGGGTTTTGCGACGGGGTCAAAATATCGGCGTCCTTCCCCCTCGATGGGGGAAGGGCAGGGATGGGGGTGGAGGCAGTCCGGTTAAAGCGAAAGCGCAGGAGGCATCGCCTCATAGGATCATCTGCCAGGAGGGGCGCGACCACCCCCATCCCCCACCCTTTCCCCCATCGAGGGGGAAGGGAGACACCGAAATACTGGCGCCGCCTTGGCATTTCACAACCCTCGCTTGGGTCCTCCGGTCCCTTGGGCGCCCGGAGGATGACGGTTGAAAAGAAAGCGCCCCGCTACCCTGGCCGACCTGGCCCTGGCCAACGGCGTGGGGCAGAGCAAGCTGGAGCACTATGGCGCGGCGGTGCTGAAGGTGGTGCGGGAGAATTGAGGGGGCAATGAGTTGAGCCCACCACCCTGAGCGGACATTCAATCGGCTAGCAGCTCGGACGGACGAGGGGCTAAAGTAAAAAAGATGGACCAGATAGGGATGCAGGCCGATCTTACGGTAACCCCCGAGGTACTGGACCAATTGCGGGCGTTCCGCGCGCGACCAAAGTTCGGACCCCGACGACGGCTGGATTCCGCCTGATGTTGGATATCTGCCCGAAACCAGCCGGGGTCACGCCGAACGGGAGCTCAATGCGATCGTCGACGCCCTCATAGAGGGGTTACCGAGCCAGCCGACCGCTGCCTATGTGCTGAATTGCTTCGCAAAGGGTCTGCTCTGGTTCGCCGACAGCGACACCGAGGACCGCGAAAGTTGCTGCCACCACCTTGTCGAGATCATGAACATCATCGGCCTGGAGTGATCCGATGGGCTGTTGAATTGCTTCATGTACGGCATGGACGTCTGACGCCGACGACGGCGCTGAAGGTGGTGCGGGAGAATTGAGGGCGAGCGTTGCGGCTTTTGACGGCGTCACAGACGGCCCGCCGCCATAAGAAAACGCCGACCGTCCGGCGTCACCTTGACGATGGCCTGTCCCTCCTCATTGGGCCGACGGACGACAAAGCCGCCATCGACTACGTCCTCCCACACCGTCAAGCGCGGGCAGGAGGTCTTCCAGCTGTCCATGACCTCGGCATAAGGCCTTGGCTCAACGTTGAGCCATTCCAACAAATCCAGAATTAAGGGGGTCGGCGAATTGCCCCGATCGGGGACGTCTTTCAGCATGCGGAGCTCCTTTGCGCCTGAAGAGGGGCGCACAGGGCCCGTCCACGTCGCATACTGTTGATCATCGCGCCCGGTCCTCGGCTTGGCAAGCGAGCGCCGCCCCGCGGTTCTCGAGGACAGCCGCTCATGTGACGGCCAGGACCTGATCTCAGGGCCGATGTTCCGAGCATCCTAAGGCTGGCGCACGATGGCGCGATTGACGGATTTAAGAGCCGGTTGGTTATGTACACCCAGAATGATGTGTGATTGGCCATTATGGTGAAGACGTTGCTCGCAGCCAACCTGCATCCTGCTGTATCCAAGGCGCTGAACGAGGAGCTCTGGGGCTGCGCATTGAATTGGATGAGCCAAGCTTGGTTGAAACCCGCCATTTTGGCGGTCGCGCGGTGATGGCCCTCGCGGGCTCAGGCGTCAGGGCCGATGACCCCGCCGCCTGGCTGAAGGACCGGCAAGTGCGGTTCGCCGCCTATCGGGCCGCCCATCCCAATCCCGACGCCGAGATCGCCGCCATCAAAGCCAAAACCGCGGCCTGGAAAACCTCGACAAACCGCTCGAGCTATGGGACGGCCCCGACCTGCCCGAAATGATCGTGGTCCCGGCGGGCGAGTTCACCATGGGCTCGCCGGACACCGAACCCAATCACCAGAAAAGCGAAAGTCCGCGCCACCAAGTGCGGATCGGCTACGCCTTCGCCGTGGGCAAATACCTTGTCACCGTGGGCGAATTCGCGCGGTTCGTCGCCGAGACCCATTACGATGCGGGCGACCAGTGCCTGACGATGGAGGGCGGCGGGCTGGACAGCCGAAAGGGCCGCGACTGGCGCCATGTGGGGTTTGATCAGACCGACAACCACCCAGCCGTCTGCATGAGCTATGGCGACGCCCTGGCCTATGTCAGCCTGGCTGTCGCGCAAGACCGGCCACGCCTATCGGCTGCTGTCGGAGGCCGAGGCCGAATACGTCAACCGCGCGGGATCGAGCACGGCCTATTGGTGGGGCGATGACCCGGCGCAGGCCTGCGTCTACGCCAACGGCGCGGACCTGGACGCCAAGGCGCAGCTGCCACAGCTTTCGGCCAACACCGCCTGCCATGACGGCTATGTGTTCACCTCGCCCGTCGGCAGATTTAAGCCCAATGCCTTCGGCCTTTACGACACCACCGGCAACGCCTGGTCATGGACAGCGGATTGCGCCAACGACAGCTATATTGGCGCGCCGAGCGAAGGCTCGGCCAATACCGCCGGAGATTGCGGCCAGCACGTCCTGCGCGGCGGCTCCAAGCTCAACGATCCGACCTATCTGCGCGCGGCCCGGCGCATCTGGCACCTGAACGGCGTACGATCGTTCAACCACGGCTTCAGGGTGGCCAGAACCTTGTAGATTCCGGCTCTGTGCTCTGACCCCCATCCGCTCGTCCCGGCGCGGGCGGGAATGAGCGGATACCTACCGCGCCACGCATCCCGCCAGCCCGTCCGCCTTCACAATCCCCGCCCGCGCGGCGATACGGGCCGAGCGGCGCTGGACATAGGCGCCGGAATGCACCGCCTTCCACTTCAGCGGGCTGGGCAGGATGGCGATCAGGTGGTCGGCCTCGGTGCGGTTCAGCGTGCGGGCGGAATGGCCGAAATAGGCTTGGGAGGCGGCCTCCGCGCCATAGATGCCCGGGCCCATCTCCACCACGTTGAGATAGGTCTCCATGATCCGCCGCTTGCCCCAGATCGCCTCGATCAGGACCGTGTCGTAGGCCTCCAGGGCCTTGCGCACATAGTCGCGGCCCGGCCACAGAAACACGTTCTTGGCGGTCTGCTGGCTGATGGTCGAGCCGCCGCGAATCTTGCCGGGACGCCGCTCGTTGTGGGCCAAGGCCTTCTGCATGGCGGCGAAGTCGAAGCCGTGGTGGCGGCAAAAGCCCGAGTCCTCCGAGGCGATGGCCGCCTGGACCATGTCGGGCGAAATGTCGTCAAGCCCCCGCCACTGATAGTCCAGCCCATGGCCCTGGGCGGCGCGCAGCAGCATCAGGATGGTCACCGGCGGCGGAATGACGCGGTAGACGAGGGCCATCGCCGCCGGCCCCACGAGCACCACGCACACTAGGATCAGCAGCAGCGAACGCCAGAACCCGCCCTTGCGGCGCTTGGGTTTGGGTAAGGGAAGCGGTTCAGCCTCCGGCGCCGACGTTATCGTCGCGCCCGGGCCGTGGGCGGCTTCGGGGGCTTGTGGTTCGGGTTCAGGCTCGGGTTCGGGCTCGAGCGGGGCCGGCGGCGGCTCGGGCGGCGAATCCGGCGTCGGCTCCGGAATGTCCGGCGCCGGCGGCTCGTCGTCCTGCGGTGGGATGTCGGTCATCGGGCGTTCCGCGTTCGCCTCAAGCTAGACCATGTCAGGCCAGGGACGGAAGCGTGCACACGCCCGCGCCGCCGTCCTCGTCGCCCCAGGCCACGCGCGCGCCGTCCGCCGATAGCGCCAGGGCCGTGATCGGCGCGCCCTTGTCGGCGCGAATCGTTTCCGCGCGGCGGCCGTTGGGCGCCAGGGCGAACACCCGCCCGTCCTCGCGCCCGCCCGCGAGCACGGCGCCCGCGCAAGCCACCTGGGCGACCAGGCTGCTCTCATCGAACGCCACTTCGGCCGCCTCCTTGCCCATGGGACCGGCCGGGCCGCTGAAGGGCCACAGCACCACGCCGTGGGCGCCGCTGGTGGCCAGGATCATGCCATTCGACATGAAGCCCATGGCCTTAACCTTGGCCGGATAGCCGCCCATGCGCATGTCCTTGTGGTCATTCAAGCGCCAACCGTGCAGCTGGGCGTCCTGCAGTGCGGAGATGAGGAACTTGCCGTCCGGGGACCAGATCACCCGGGTGTGGATGCCCGGCCATTTGAGCAGCAGAGGCTTCTGATCGGCGATGCGGGCGTACCACACCGCGGCCCCGCCGTACGCGGCCGTGGCCAAGCGCAGGCCTTTTGGATCGAACGCCGCGGCCGACACCGACTGCTGGTGGGTGAACACCCGCAGGAAGCTCTTGTCCGCGGCGGAAACGACACGCGCTTCCTTCCCGGCGCAATAGGCGATCAGGCCGGAGGCGGCGCTGCAATCCACCGCCTCGATCCAGCGCCCCTTGACCTCGGCCAGCAGCTCGGCGCCCGACGGCCGCGTCCAAACGAGCCGTCCGTCGTCGCCCCCGGTGACCACGCCTTCGCCCGAGGGATGGGCCGCCGCGCACAGCACGCCCGCGTCCGGATGGGCCTCGATCACCGGTCCGTCTTCGAACCGCACGGTCCCGTCGCCGAGGGCGAAGATCGCCTTGCCGGGCCGGTCGAACAGGGCCGCCGTGACATAGGCGTCAAAACTGTAGTCGGACATCCGCTCTCTTTATCCGCTCATCCCGAGAAATGCATTCGCCGGAATGAGCGGATAAAGGATCGCCGCGTTTCTCTCCAGATCTCCATCGGCGGAGCGGCGTCAGTCGAACCGGGCGATCCATATAAAGATATCTTTATGTCCTTATTGCCGCTCGCGCCGCGCGCGGTTATAGGTTCGCCGCACACAGGAGCCGACGCATGGCCGATTACATCATCCGCGACATCGCCCTGGCCGATTGGGGCCGCAAGGAGATCGCCATCGCCGAGACGGAGATGCCCGGTCTGATGGCCCTGCGCGCGGAGTTCGGCAAGGACAAGCCCTTGAAGGGGGCCAAGGTCGCCGGCTCGCTGCACATGACCATCCAGACGGCGGTGCTGATCGAGACCCTGCAGGCGCTCGGCGCGGACGTGCGCTGGGCCTCGTGCAACATCTTCTCCACCCAGGACCACGCCGCCGCCGCCATCGCCGCGACCGGCACGCCGGTGTTCGCGGTCAAGGGCGAGAGCCTGCCCGAGTACTGGGACTACGCCCACAAGATCTTCGAATGGTCGGATGGCGGCTATCCCAACATGATCCTGGACGACGGCGGGGACGCCACCTTGCTGTGCGTGCTGGGTCCCAAGGCCGAGAAGGACCCCTCGATCCTCAACAACCCGCAGAACGAGGAGGAGGAAGCCCTCTATGCGGTGATGAAGCGTTATCTGAAGGAAAAGCCGGGCTTTTATTCGGCCATCCGCGACGCCATCAAGGGCGTGTCCGAAGAGACCACCACCGGCGTGCATCGCCTTTATCAGATGGCCGAGAAGGGCGAATTGCCGTTCCCCGCCATCAACGTCAACGACAGCGTCACCAAGTCCAAGTTCGACAATCTGTACGGCTGTCGCGAGAGCCTGGTGGACGCAATCCGCCGGGGCACCGACGTGATGCTGTCGGGCAAGGTGGCCGTGGTGGCGGGGTACGGCGACGTGGGCAAGGGCTCGGCCGCTTCCCTGCGCCAAGGCGGCGCGCGGGTGATCGTCACCGAAGTCGACCCGATCTGCGCCCTGCAGGCGGCCATGGAGGGCTATGAGGTCCGCACCATGGAAGGCGCCCTGAAGGACGGCGACATCTTCGTCACGGCCACCGGCAACAAGGATGTGATCACCGTCGAGCACATGCGCGGCATGAAGAACAACGCCATCGTGTGCAACATCGGCCATTTCGACGCGGAAATTCAGGTTGCCGGACTGCGCAACTTCAAATGGGACGAGATCAAGCCCCAGGTGCACCACATCGAGTTCCCGGACGGCAAGAAGATCATCCTGCTGTCCGAAGGGCGCCTGGTGAACCTGGGCAACGCCACGGGCCATCCCTCCTTCGTGATGAGCGCCTCCTTCACCAACCAGACCCTGGCCCAGATCGAGCTTTGGACCAACGGGGCGGCCTATCAGAAGAAGGTCTACACCCTGCCCAAGCGGCTGGACGAGAAGGTGGCCATGCTCCACCTGGAAAAGCTCGGCGCCCATCTCACCCAGCTCAAGCCCGAACAGGCCGCCTATATCGGGGTGCAGGTCGAAGGTCCGTTCAAGCCCGAGCATTACCGGTACTAAGCGCCTCTTTGGTCCGGCGTTTTAGGGTTTATGCAGGATTATAGGGTCTAGCTTGTTTGCAGGCTGGATTCATCGGCCCCGGCCTGCGCGTACGAGTCGGAGCCCGTCGATCGGATGCGGCGGTTCGACCCAGTTTCCCTCTGAATTTTGGTTTTTGCGGCCCTTTTCGGCGGCTTGAGCAACTCCGCTTGAACTTAAAGGGCTTCAGCCGTTTGAGTGCGACCGGAACCGAACTATAGGGGCCCATGGCCAACGCCTTGATCCTTTCCAGCCACGTCGCCGCAAGCCGGGTGGGCGGCACGGTGCAGGCCTTGGCGTTGGCGGCGTTCCGCATCGACACCATCCTGGTGCCGACGGTGCTTTACGGGCGCCATCCCGGCTGGGGCGCGCCCGGCGGCGCCCTGGTGCCGGTCCAGGCTTTCGAGGGCATGCTGGACGGGGTCGAGGCCAACGGCCTGTTTCCGCAGATCGACCTCGTGCTGACCGGCTATTTCTCCGGGGCCGATCAGGTGCGCGCCGCCGCCCGGGCGATCGACGCCATCCGCGCCGCGCCCCGCGTAGGCGAGGGTCCGCGCAAGCCGCTGGTGATCGTCGATCCGGTGATGGGGGACGCCGGCAAGGGGCTCTATGTCGATCCCGAGATCGCCGCCGCCATCGCCGCCGAACTGACCCCGCGCGCCGACATCGTGGCGCCCAATTGCTGGGAGCTGGAGCGCCTGTCACAAACCCAGGTGCGCGATCCGGCCGGCGCGGTGAACGCTGCCCGTATCCTGGGCAAGCCGGTGCTGGTGTCCTCGGTGCCGCGCGGGCCGGAGATCGGCGTGGTCTACGCCGATCGCCGTCAGGCTTGGCTCGCCGCCCACATCAAGGCCTCCAGCGCCCCCAATGGCGCCGGCGATCTGCTCACGGCCCTGTTCGCCGCGTCCCTTTTGGAGGGTCAGCCGATCTCCTACGCACTGGCGCGGGCGGTGGGCGGCGTGGCCGAGACCATCGCCTACGCCAACGCGCGCGGCTATCCGGAGCTGCCGGTGAGCGAGATGGGCGGGCGGCTCAAGAGCGTGTCCACCACCGTGCGTATGGAGCGGCTGGCGTGACCACTGAGGTGTTCGGCCTGTGTCCGCCCCGGTTCGAGCCGGTGCGCGCAGCCTTTTCCGCCAATTTCGAAGGCGATTTCGCCGAATTGGGCGCGCGTTTCTGCGTAGCGGTCGAGGGCGAGATCGTGCTGGATCTGTGCGGCGGCCACGCCGACCGCGCCCGCACGCGTCCGTTCGATCAAGACACCCTGACCCCGGTGTTCTCCTCCACCAAGGCCGCGGCGGCCCTGATGTGCGCCTGGAGCGTCGGTCAGGGCCAGATGGCTTATGACCAGCCCGCGGCCCAGCTGTGGCCGGACTTCGCCCAGGCGGGCAAGGCGGGATTGAAGGTCGAGCAGGTGTTGTCGCATCAGGCCGGGCTGTGCGGCCTGCGCGAAGCTTTCGATCCGAACGACTGGTATGACTGGGACGGCATGTGCGCGCGCCTGGCGGCGGCCGATCCGCTCTGGCCGCCGGGAACCGCCTCGGGCTATCACGCCTCCACCTTCGGCCATCTGGCGGGCGAGGTGTTCCGCCGCGCCGACGGGCGAACGCTCGGCCGGGCTTTGCGGGAGGACCTGTGCGAGCCATTCGGCCTGGACCTGTGGATCGGCCTGCCTGAGGCGCATGATCATCGCGTGGCCGAGACGTTGCGCCCGCCGACCTTGCCGGACCTGGGCAAGCTGACCGAGCCCAAGACCCTGGCCTTCTTCAAGCCCTGGTCCGCCGCTCCGATCAAGGACTTGCGTCGCTGGCGAGCAGCGGAATTTCCCGCCACCAACGGCCACGCCACAGCCGCGGCCCTGGCGCGGATGATGGCGATCTTCGCCTGCGACGGGCAGTTGGACGGGCGCGAGGTCTTGCCGCCCGGCCTGGCGCTGGAGGCGGCGCGTGGACGCATCCGCGGAACCGATCTGGTCTTGCCATACACGCTCAGCTGGGGCGCGGGCCTGCTGCGCAATGAAGGCCTGGACGTTTATGGACCGTCCGAGCACGCCTTCGGCCATTCCGGCTGGGGCGGCTCGTGCGCCGCGGCTGACCCCGAGCGAAGGCTTTCGCTGGCCTATGTCATGAACCGCCAGTCCGCCTGGCTGATCGGCGACCCGAGGGCGGGCCGCCTGATCAAGGCGCTGTACGACTGTTTTTAGAGCGTCAGGCGGTTAAGTCGCACCCCCCAACCTCCGCTCGTTCCCGCGAAAGCGGGAATCCAGGTCTTTCCGGCGTGGCGATCCCTGGACAGGACTGGGTCCCCGCTTTCGCGGGGATGAGCGGATGATAGGTTATTGATTCATCTGGAATATTGACTGCCTTTAGGCGTCCGCCCGCTCAAGCAGGCCGCGTTCGTCTAGCAACTGGGCGATCTGCACGGCGTTGAGGGCCGCGCCCTTGCGCAGATTGTCGGACACGCACCACAGGTTCAGACCGTGCTCCACCGTCGGGTCCTTGCGAATCCGGCTGACATAGACAGCGAATTCGCCGGCGGATTCCACCGGAGTGATGTAGCCGCCGTCCTCGCGCTTATCGACCACCATGACGCCGGGCGCCTCGCGCAGAATCTCCCGCGCCTCATCCTCGCCGATGGGCGAATGGAACTCGATATTGACCGCCTCGGAATGGCCGACGAACACAGGCACGCGCACGCAGGTTGCCGTCAACTCGATGTTGGGATCGAGAATCTTCTGCGTCTCCACCGTCATCTTCCATTCCTCCTTGGTCGAGCCGTCCGGCAGGAAGACGTCGATGTGGGGAATAGCGTTGAAGGCGATCTGCTTGGTGAACTTCTTGGGGGTGGCGTCACCCAGGCCGTAGATGGCCTTGGTCTGATCCCACAGCTCGTCCATGCCGGCCTTCCCGGCGCCGGACACGGATTGATAGGTTGACACCACCACGCGCTTGATCCGCGCCGCCTCGTGCAGGGGCGCCAGCGCCACCACCAGCTGGGCGGTGGAGCAGTTGGGATTGGCGATGATGTTCTTCTTGCGGAAGCCCTCGACCGCGTCGGGGTTCACCTCCGGCACGATCAACGGCACGTCCGGATGCATGCGCCAGACCGAGGAATTGTCGATCACCACCGGGCCGGCCTTGCCGATCTTCTCGGACCAGGCCTTGGACACCTCCCCGCCCGCCGACATCAACACGATGTCGACCTTGGAGAAGTCGAACCGCTCCAGATCCTGGCACTTCAGGGTGCGATCGGCGTAGGAGACCTCGATGCCGATGGATTTGCGCGAGGCCACGGCGAAAATCTCGTCCACGGGGAAGTTCACTTCCTCGAGGATCGCCATCATTTCACGGCCCACGTTGCCCGTGGCGCCGACAACGGCCACCCGGTAACCCATCGGATATCTCCTGTGTCTTGAAGGAAGCGCGCAGTTACGCCTTCAACGGGCGTTTCGCAAGGGTCGCGGGGCCTTAGTAGGCGCGGCCTGTGACATCCAGGCCTTCGGCCCGCAGCTGATCCAGCAGGCCGCCGGAGCGGGTCAGGCTGCGGATGTTGATGGCCAGCACGGTCTTGCCCGGTTTCTGCAGGGTCTGGGCTAGGCTCTTGGCCCAGTCCTGGCCGCGACGATCCTCCAGCTTGAGTATGCCCGGCACGGCGGTGAAGCAGCCATCGGAGGCGACTTCGGCCTGGGCGGCCAGGGTGGCGTCAACATCGCCATGCGCCCAGGCATCGCCCAGGCGCGCCGAAAACGCTGGCAGGCGCGGAATCAGATCGACCATGGAATTCAGGCACTTCTGCTGGTCGGCCGGCGTGGCGTCCTTGAACGCCTGGGCGATGGCGCCGGCTGAATAGGGACTGAGCCGCCGAGTCGGCACGTTTTTGGCCTGGGCCAAGTGCAACAAGGTCTTCTGCGGGCCCTCCAGGTTCAGTGCGTCGTGCATTTGGGCGTCGGACATCAGGGCGATGAACGCGACCAGCGGACGCCAGTGATCATAGTGGGCGGGGTCTTGCCCAAGCTCTTGGGCCGCGGCTTCGAACTTGCTGCGCATGGCGGGGCTCATCGCCCCGCGCAGGGTTTGGCCGGTCGGATAGTGGTAGTGATGGCCGGGATCCAGCAGCAGGCCCGCCATGTCGAACACGGTGAACGACGCGCCGGGGGGCAGGATCAACTCCCTGGCCCCATCCAGCGCTGTTTCGACCCGGCGAGTGTCCCATTGCAACCGCTTGGGCACGGGACCGGCCAGGCCGACGATCCACAACTCCGATGTGGGCGTGGACACCCGCCACAGGGCCGGACCGGGCAGATGGGCGATGATGTCTATCTCGTGCTGATCGTCCTCCCCCGGCGCCTGGGCGTCCGTCGTCGGGGACGGCTCAGGCGCGGGCGGCGGTGTCTGGCTCCAGGCCGGACCGGCGAGAACCAGGATCAGCAGGGCGGTGCGCAGAACGGCGGCAGGCGACATGACAACTCCGACGGTCGGCCCCGACAGGCGGGCTTCAGCCTATAACGCGGCCAGAACCGCGTCGCCCATCTCGGCCGTGGAATTTTTGCCGCCGAGGTCGCCTGTGCGCACGCCCTTGTCCAGGGCTGTCTTGACCGCCGCATAGAGGCGCTCGTCCAGGTCCGGCCGACCGAGCGACCAGCGCAGGGCCATGCCGAAGGACAGGATCGCCGCTAGGGGGTTGGCCAGGCTCTTGCCCGCGATGTCGGGCGCCGAGCCGTGCACCGGCTCGTAAAGCCCGGGCTTGCCGGGCGTGGACAGGGCCGCGGAGGGCAGAAGGCCGATGGAGCCGGTGAGCATGGAGGCCTCGTCCGACAGGATGTCGCCGAACAGGTTGTCGGTGACGATCACGTCGAACTGCTTGGGATTCTTGACCAGCTGCATCGCCGTGTTGTCGGCCAGCATGTGCTCCAGCTGCACGTCGGGATACTCCGCCGCGTGCAGGGCGGTGACCACCTGGCGCCAGAACAGGCCGGAATCCATCACATTGGACTTTTCCGCCGAGGTCACCTTGTTGCGCCGTCCGCGCGCCAGTTCGAAAGCCACCCGCGCCACCCGCTCGATCTCGCTCTGGGTGTAGACCTGCAGGTCGTAGCCGCGCCGCTCCCCGCCCGGGCCATTGTTGTCGATGCCCTTGTCGCCGAAATAGACCCCCGAGGTCAGTTCGCGCACGATCATGATGTCGAGCCCGGCGACGATCTCGCGCTTGAGGGTCGAGGCGTCGGCCAGGGCGTCGAAGCATAGGGCCGGACGCAGATTGGCGAAGGCGTCCATGGCCTTGCGCAGGTTCAAAAGGCCCATTTCCGGCCGTTTGTCGCGCGGAACGTCCGTCCATTGCGGCCCGCCCACCGCGCCCATCAGCACTGCCTGGCTGGCCAGGGCCAGATCGCGCGCCTCGTCGGTTAGCGGGGTTCCGAAAAGGTCATAGCTGGTCCCGCCGAAGGGGCGTTCCTCAATGGTCAGATTCAGGCCCGCGTATTCGCCCATCCAGGCGGCCACGCGCCTGACCTGGCCGATCACCTCGGGGCCGATGCCGTCGCCGGGCAGCAGCAGCAGGCGGGGGAAGCGGTCATTGTGATCATTCCTTTATCAACCGCTCATCCCCGCTTTCGCGGGGATGAGCGGTGTAAAACCTAAGCCGCCCAGGGCCGAGCCATGCGGCGCTTTTCCTCGAACCGGTCGATGTCGCTTTCATGCACCAGGGTCTCGCCGATGGCGTCCAAGCCTTTGAGCAGCTTTTCCTTGCGCCCGGCGTCGATCTGGAAGCTCACCACCTGACCCGACGGCGCGCTGATCGTCTGGGCCTGAAGGTCCACCGCGAACACGTGGTTGGCGCCCTTGGCTTCGGCCATCAGGAGGTGCAGATCCTCCGCCTTGACGATGGCGGGCAGAAGGCCGTTCTGGAAGCAGTTGTTGTAGAAGATGTCGGCGAAGCCTGTGGACACCACGCAGCGAATGCCGAAGTCCAGCAGCGCCCAGGGCGCGTGCTCGCGGCTGGAGCCGCAGCCGAAATTATCGCCTGCGATCAGGATGCGCGCGCCCTTGTAGGCCGGCTGGTTCAGCACGAACTCCGGCTTTTCCTTTCCCTCCAGATCGAAGCGGAAATCGTAGAAGAGGCCCTTGCCCAGGCCCTCCCGCTCGACCGTCTTGAGGAACTGCTTGGGGATGATCTGGTCCGTATCGATATTGGCCGCCGGCATGGGCGCCGCCACGCCCTGCAGGAGATCGAACTTCTGCATCAAAGGAACTCCCGCACGTCGGCGATGTGGCCGGCGATCGCCGCGGCGGCGGCCATGGCCGGGCTCATCAGGTGGGTGCGGCCGCCGCGGCCCTGGCGGCCCTCGAAGTTGCGGTTGGAGGTGGAGGCGCAGCGCTCCCCCGGCGCCAGGCGGTCCGGGTTCATGCCCAGGCACATGGAGCAGCCGGGCTCGCGCCAGTCGAAGCCCGCCGCGCAGGAACACCTCGTCCAGCCCCTCGGCCTCGGCCTCTTCCTTCACCAGACCCGAGCCCGGCACGACCATGGCGCGCACGCCCGGCGCGACCTTCGGCCGCCCAGCGCCGTCCGGGCGATGGCGGCGGCCTGGCGCAGGTCCTCGATGCGGCTGTTGGTGCACGAACCGATGAACACCCGCTGCACCTTGGCGTCGGTGATCTTCTGGCCGGCGGTCAGGCCCATGTATTCCAGCGCCCGCGCGGCGCCAGCGCGCTTGTCCTCGCTGTCAAAGCCGGCGGGATCGGGCACGACGCCGTCGACGGCGACCACGTCCTCGGGGCTGGTGCCCCAGGTGACCATGGGGGCGATCTTGGACACGTCGATGCACTTCCCGGTCGAACCGCGCGTCCGGGTCGCTGGAGAAGCCCCGCCAATAGCCTAACGCCATGTCCCAGGCCGCGCCCTTGGGCGCCGCAGGCTTGCCCATGAGGTATTCGAAGGTCTTCTCGTCCGGCGCCACCAGACCGGCGCGCGCCCCGCCCTCGATGGTCAGGTTGCACAGGGTCATGCGCCCTTCCATCGACAGCGCCTCGATGGCCGGGCCGGCGTATTCGATCACGCAGCCGGTGCCTCCGCCCGTGCCGATCTCGCCGATCAGCGCCAGGGCGTAGTCCTTGGCGCCGACGCCCGGGATCGGCTGCCCGATGAAGGTCACGCGCATGTTCTTGGACTTGCGCGCGCGCAGGGTTTGGGTCGCCAGCACATGCTCGACCTCGGAGGTGCCGATGCCGTGCGCCAGGGCCCCGAAGGCGCCGTGGGTGGAGGTATGGCTGTCGCCGCAGACGATGGTCATGCCCGGTTGGGTGCGGCCCTGCTCGGGACCCACCACGTGGACGATGCCGTTGCGGATATCGCCCATGGGGAAGAACTCGATGCCGAAGTCCTTCACATTGCGGCCGAGCGTCTGCAGCTGCAGCCGCGCCTCGGGGTCGGCCACCGCGTCCACGCCCAGGGCCTGGCCCTCGGTGGGAATGTTGTGATCGGCCACGGCCAGGGTCAGATCGGGCCGCCGAACGGCGCGGTGATGGGTCCTCAGGCCCGAGAAGGCCTGGGGCGTGGTCACCTCATGGATCAGGTGCAGGTCGATATAGAGGATCGACTCCCCGTTAGGGTCCTCCGCCACCAGGTGGGCGTCCCAAATCTTGTCGTACAGCGTCTTTGCAGGCATGGCGGGCATGTAGGCTCAAGGGCCGGTTTCGTAAAGCCTAGAGCACCAGCCCTTCCATCTCGGGCCGCCCGGTCATCAGGTTCAGGTTCTGCACGGCCGCGCCCGCCGCGCCCTTGCCGAGGTTATCGAGCGCCGCAATCAGCGCGCCTGACCGCGGGTGCTCATTGCCGAACACGAACAGCTTCAGCCGGTCGGTGTCCTTGAGGATTTCCGCGTCGAGCGTGGTGTGGCCGTCTTCCAGGCTGGCGACATCGACCAGGGCCTCGTCCGCGTAGGTCTCCGCCAGGACGGCGTGCACTTGTTTGACCGAGGGATGGCCCGGTAGCGCCCAAAGCTGCAACGGCAGCTCCACCAGCATGCCGCGGTAGTAACGGCCCACGCTAGGGGCGAACAGGGCGGATGTTCAAGGCCCGCGTGGACCTGCATTTCGGCCACGTGCTTGTGCTGCAGCGACAGGCCGTAGGTTCGGACCACTTCTTCGGTGAAGTTATCCGCATCCGCGTCGGGAGAATTCCAGGATCATGCTGCGCCCGCCGCCGGAATAGCCGGACACCGCGTTGACGGTGGCCGCGAAGCCCTTGGGCAGAAGGCCCGCCCGCACCAGGGGCGCGGTCAGGGCCAGAAAGCCGGTGGGATAGCAGCCGGGATTGCTCACGCGCTTGGCTCTGCGCGATCGCCCGACGTTGGCCTGGCGCCAGTTCGGCGAAACCGTAGGTCCAGCCGGGGGCGGTGCGGTGCGCGGTGGAGGCGTCGATCACCTTCACCTGCGGATTGTCGATCAGGGCCACCGCCTCCTTGGCCGCGTCGTCGGGCAGGCACAGGATAACCACATCGGCGTCGTTCAGCGCCGCCTTGCGCGCCGCCGGGTCCTTGCGCCGGTCGCCTTCGAGCGCCGTGAGCTTCAGGCCGGCGTGCTTGGCCAGCCGCTCGCGGATCTCCAGCCCCGTGGTGCCCGCCGCGCCGTCGATGAAAACCTGAATAGTCATGTACAATCCCTCGCGAGCTCCCCCGCTTGCGGGGGAGCTGTCAGCGAAGCTGACTGAGGGGGCGTAGGCTCGGCATGCCCCTTCCACCGCTTCGCGGTCCCCCTCCCCCGCAAGCGGGGGAGGTCGTAATCACGCCCTCAAGCGCAGGCGTAGGGCAAAAAAAGGCCCCGGCGTCGCCGCCGAGGCCTTTGGATAAGGTCAGCGACGAGGAGACTATTCCTCGCTCGGAGCCTCTTCCTTGGCCATCTGGCGTTCGGCGATGCGGGCCGACTTGCCGCGACGGTCGCGCAGATAATAGAGCTTGGCGCGGCGCACCGCGCCCCGGCGCTTCACTTCGATGGATTCGATGTTGGGCGACAGCAGCGGGAACACCCGCTCCACGCCCTCGCCGAAGGAGATCTTACGCACGGTGAAGCTCTCATGCACGCCGCCGCCGGAGCGGGCGATGCACACGCCTTCGTAGGCCTGAACGCGCTCGCGCTCGCCTTCCTTGATCTTCACGTTAACCCGCAGGGTGTCGCCCGGCTGGAAGCTCGGGATGGAGCGCTTGGCCAGCAGACGCTGGGATTCTTCGCGTTCCAGGTCGGCAATCACGTTCGCCATATCAAATCTCCTTGGGCTTATTCGCCCTTTGCCTGTTGTTTGGCGAGAAAGGCCGACCAGAGATCGGGCCTCATCTCGCGGGTGGTCGTCTCGCTCTGCGCCCGGCGCCACTTGGCGATGTCGCCGTGGTGGCCGCCGAGCAGAACCTCGGGTATGTCCAGGCCTTCGAAGGAACGGGGCCGCGTATATTGCGGATGCTCCAGAAGGCCGTTCTCGAAACTCTCACTGTCCAGCGACGCCGCCTGTCCCAGCACTCCCGGAACCAGCCGCACGCAGGCCTCGATCGTCACCATGGCCGCAGCCTCGCCGCCGGCGAGCACCGCGTCGCCCACGGCGACCTCCTCGAATCCGCGGGCCTCGAGCACCCGCTGATCCACCCCCTCGAAACGCCCGCACAGGACGATCAGTCCCGGGCCAGCCGCCCATCCTCGCACCATCGCCTGGGTCAGGGGCCGACCCCGGGCGCTCATATACAAAAGCGGCCGTCCCGACCGCTCCACTGAATCCAGCGCGGCGGCGATGACGTCCGCTCTCAAGACTTGTCCAGGACCGCCCCCGGCGGGGGTGTCGTCCAGGAAGCCGCGCTTATCACTTGAAAAGCGGCGAATGTCCACCGTCTCCAGCGCCCACAGGCCCTGCTCGCGCCAGGCCGTGCCGATCAGCGAGACGCCGAGCGGGCCGGGGAAGGCCTCCGGGGCCATGGTCAGGACGGTGGCGGTGAAGGTCATGCCGCGACTAGTCCTTGTCCGACACCTCATTTGGCGGATCGGCGACGATCCGCCCGCCCGCGATATCCACCATGGGGACGACCTCGCGGGTGAAGGGCAGGTAAAGGCCCTTGCGGCTCGGCCCGCCATCGATCTCCAGGATGTCGCCGGCGCCGAAGTTCTGCACCGCCTTGACCTTGCCCAGCGCCGTTCCGTCGGCCGTCTCCACCTGCAGCCCGATCAGGTCGGTCAGATAGAACTCGTCCTCCTCCGTCGGCGGAAGCGCCGAACGAGGGGCGAACAGCTTGACCCCCCTCAGGCGGTCGGCGTCCGTCTTGGTCTCCACGTCCTTGGCCCGGGCGATCACCCCGCCCTTGAACGAGCGACCGGACACCAGGGTCAAGGCCGGCTCGCCGTTTTCATCGAGCAGGGCCCGGAAGTTGATCAAGGCCAGCGGACTTTCGGTATAGGCCGCGATACGCAGCTCGCCCTTGACGCCGAAGGCGCCGGTGACCTTGCCCACCAGGACGAGTTTGTCAGCCATCGCAACGCGCCCACTGCCATCATCCTCGGACAAGCGCTGCGCGCTTTCCGAGGGTGAAGGTCGTGAAATCAGCTCGCGCTTTCTTCGGCGGGCGCTTCCTCGGCGACGGGTTCCTCAGCTGCAGCCGGCGCCTCTTCGACAGCTGCCTCAACCGGCGCTTCGGCGGCGGCTTCCACGACCGGCGCTTCTTCGGCGACCGGTTCGGCGGCGGCTTCCACCGGCGCGGCCTCTTCGGCCGCAACCTCGGCCGGCGCCGCTTCGACGACGACTTCAGGTTCGGGAGCGGGTTCAGGCGCGGGCGGCGGAGGGGGCGCCGCGGCGGCCTCGGCGGCGGCGGTCGCGCGATCGGTTTCGCGTTGAGCGCGTTCGGCGGCGCGTTCCTCGGACTTCTTGCCGGGCTTACCCTTATTGGGGTTGTCGCCGTGCTCCCACTTCACCACGCCGTGGACCGACAGGAACCGCGCCACGCGGTCGGTGGGCTGGGCGCCCTTCTTGATCCAGGCCTCGATGGACTCCAGCTTGAGCACCACCCGCTTGGGGTCGTCCTTCTTGAGCAGAGGATTGTAGGCGCCGACCTTCTCGATGAAGCGGCCGTCGCGGGCGGCATGGCTGTCGGCCACCACGATGGAATAATAGGGGCGCTTCTTGGCGCCGCCTCGGGCCAGACGAATCTTCAGCATTGAACTTTCCTTTGTGCGTTCTGATCAGGATTTGGGTTTGTTGAAAGGCAGGCCGGGCAAGCCGCCCAGGCCGGGTAATTTCGGACCGCCGAGTCCCGGCAGGTTCGGGCCGCCGCCGGGCGAACCGCCCATCAGCTTAGCTAGGTCGGCCTGGCTGGGCAGGCCGCCGGGAGGCATTCCCGGCATCCCGCCGGGACCGCCCATGCCCATGGCTGAGGCCATGCGGGCCATGGACTTGCCGCCGTCGCGGCTCATCATCTTGAAGGCGTCGGCCATCTGGCGATGCTGCTTGAGCAGGCGGTTGACCTCCTGCACCTCAACCCCCGCCCCGGCCGCGATGCGCCGCCTGCGCGAGCCGTTGAGGATGTCGGGCTTGCGCCGCTCCAGCTTGGTCATGGAGGTGATGATCGCCTCCTGCCGCTTGAACACCTTGTCGGAGATATTGGCCTCGGCGATCTGCTTCTTGATCTTCTGCACGCCGGGCAGAAGGCCCATCAGGCCCTGCATGCCGCCCATGCGCTGCATCTGGCGCAGCTGCTCGGCCAGATCATCCAGGTCGAACTGACCCTTCTGCAGCTTCTTGGCCATCTTTTCGGCCTTGGCCTGGTCGAAGTCGGCCGCGGCCTTCTCCACCAGCGCCACCACATCGCCCGCGCCCAGGATGCGGCCGGCCACGCGGCGCGCGTCGAAGGCGTCGAGCGCGTCGATCTTCTCGCCCGCGCCCAGGAACTTGATCGGCAGGCCGGTGACCGCCCGCATGGACAGGGCCGCACCGCCTCGCGCGTCGCCGTCCGCCCGGGTCAGGATCAGGCCGGTCAGCGGCAGGCGTTCATGGAAGGCCTTGGCCGTGCGCACCGCGTCCTGGCCGGTCAGACTGTCGGCCACCAGCAGGGATTCCACCGGCTGTGCGATGCGCGCGATCTCGGCGGCCTCGCTCATCATGGCTTCGTCCAGGGTGGTGCGGCCGGCCGTGTCCAGGATCAGCACGTCGTAGCCGCCCAGACGCCCGGCGTTCAGCGCCCGGCGGGCGATGTCGGCGGCGCTCTGGCCCGGCATGATCGGCAGGGTGTCGACCCCCGCCAGTTGGCCCAGGGCGGCCAGCTGCTCCATCGCGGCGGGCCGACGGGTGTCGAGCGAGGCCATGAGGACCTTCTTGCGCTCGAGCTTGGTCAAACGCAGGCCCAGCTTGGCCGAGGTGGTGGTCTTGCCCGAGCCCTGCAGGCCCGCCATCAGGATCACCGCCGGCGGCGTCACCGCCAGGTTCAGGCCCACGACCTCGTCGCCGCCCAGCATGTCCACCAAGCCGTCGTGAACGATCTTGACCACCTGTTCGGACGGCTTGACCGCGCGGATCACCGTCTCGCCGGCGGCCTGTTCCTTGGCCTTGGCGATGAAGTCACGCACCACCGGCAGGGCCACGTCGGCTTCGAGCAGCGCCAGGCGCACTTCGCGCAGGGCCTCATCGACGTCGCGCTCGGACAGCACGCCGCGCCCGGTCAACCGGTCGAATACGCCTGACAGCCTCTCGCCTAAGCTTTCGAACATGCTCTCGCCTTCACCGCCCTCGCGCGCAACGCAAAACGCCCCCGTGCGCGATCACGCGGACGGGGGGCCTCGCCGCCCTCGTCCCTCCGAAGCCTTGGCGAAGGAGGGGGTCGTGACGGTGGAGGGCGCGTTTGCACTGCGCCGAGGGTGGCGGGTTATGCG
>CAWDPL010000033.1:0-4998 GCA_963804105.1 uncultured Alphaproteobacteria bacterium | reverse complement strand
GCCATGGATAGGTAGCTGAGCAAAGTCTGCTGGTCGACGAACTGGTTGAGGAACACGACTGGTCCACGCCCAGGTCGCGCGCGCGCTGCGCCAGATGATCACGATAGGCTTCGCCGTCGGCGCGCACCAGATTGGGGTGGGTCGCGCCCAGCACGACATAAACCGCGTCGGCGCACCGCTGCAGAATCGCGGGCATCGCGTCGATCATGACTTCCATGCCCTTGTTGGGCGAGAGCAGGCCGAATGTCAGGATCACTTTCTCGCCTCCATGCCGTGGGCGCTCTTGGCGGCGTCCGGCGGGCCGTAGGCCACATCGGGAATGCCGTGGGGATGACTTCGATCTTGTGCGGCGCGACCCCATAGCTCCCCACCAACAGGGCGCGCGCCTTGTCGGCCATGACGATCACCTTGGCGGACGCTTCGATGACCCCGAGCAGAACTTTGCGCTGTTCGGCGCTCGGTTCCGCCAGCACCGTATGCAGCGTCGTTACGACGGGAATTGTCAGGCGAGAGAGCAGCAGCAGCAGATTTCCCCCCGCCGCCCCGCCGAAGATGCCGAACTCGTGCTGCAGGCAGACCACGTCGAACCGGCCGGCGTTCAGGAAATCCGCCGCCAGGCGATAGTCCTGCAGGGCGTTCTCGTGAATCTGCAGACCGACTTCGCCCGGATAGTCGTAGGTTTGCCCATCGTCGGTCATGGCGACGATGCTGGTGTGAAGGTCGGCGTAGGCCCCTGAGACCGCGCTTTGCAGGTCGGTCGTGAAGGTGGCGATGCCACAATGCCGCGGCAGGGCGTTGCCGATGAAGGCGATGCGTTTGAGCCGATTGACCTCAGCGGCGCAGGACGGTGCGCGGCCGTCGGACGCGTAAGGCCTGGCAAGTTTATCCTCACCGCCCGAGCTGCGGAGCGGCTGGGTTCTTGGCATTGATCATACTGACGCTTTCAGGAACGGGCGCGAACCGCGCGACGAATGGACCAGGTTCCTTATGGTGAACGTAGCATGGCCCTGCGGAGTTCCGTCGCCTTAAAGGACGGCCGCCTGACGCGCCCCGGCAAGGACGGAATCGCTAGTACTCCACCCCGCCGAGATAAAGCCCCTGCGGCGGGGCGACCTGGGCGCAAGCTGAGCGGTCGGCGGCCTTGAGCGCGGCCTCCAGATCGTCGGCGTTCCAGCGGCCCAGGCCCACCTCCGCCAGCGAGCCGGTCATGGAGCGCACCTGGCGGTGCAGGAACGAGCGGCGCCTCAAAGGCCAGCCGCACCTCCTCGCCCTCGCGCCAGACCCGGGCGACGTCCAGTGTCTTGACCGGCGACTTGGACTGGCAGTTCGCGTCGCGGAAGGTGGTGAAGTCGTGCAGGCCGATCAGGCGCTGCGCGGCCGCGTGCATGGCCGCGGCGTCCAGCTCGGTCTTCACATGCCACACCCGGCCCCGGTCCAGCGCCGGCGGCGCCCGGCGATTGAGGATGCGGTAGAGGTATCGGCGACCCTTGGCGGAAAAGCGGGCGTGAAAGTCCATGTCCGTGAACTGCGCATCCAACACGGCGATGGGTTCGCTCGCCAGGTGGGCGTTGATCGCGTTGCGCACGGTCTCGGCGGGCCAATCGCGCGTCGTGTCGAAATGGATGACCTGGCCCGTGGCGTGCACCCCGGAATCGGTGCGGCCGGCGGCGTGGATCACGACCTGTTCGCCGCAGAACGCCTCGATCGCGCGCATCAGCGAGGCCTGCACCGAGGGCTGATCCTTCTGCGCCTGAAAGCCGAAATAGGGCGCTCCGTCATATTCGACGATGAGGCGATAGCGGGCCATCAGGACAGCCGCGCGCCGACGGGAAGCGCAAAGCCGCGCAGGAACGTGGGTGCGTCCTGAACCTGTCGGCCCTCGCGCTGGACCTGGATCAGGCGGACGGCGCCGCTTCCGCAGGCGATCAGCAGGTTATCGTCCAGCACCTGGCCGGGCGCGCCCTCGCCTTCGTCCAGGGCTGACAGCAGGGCCTTGATGCGCACCGGCCCCTTGTCCGACGGCGCCTCGAACCAGGCGCCGGGGAAGGGCGACAGGCCGCGGATGTGACGGTCCAGCTCGGCGGCCGGGCGCGTCCAGTCGATGCGCGCCTCGGCCGGCTTGATCTTTTTGGCGTAGGTCACGCCCTCAGCCGCCTGGGGCGTCTGCGTCGCCTGGCCGCGCTCCATCTGCTCCAGCACGCGCGGCAATAGGCGGGCGCCGACCATGGCCAGCCGCCCCTGGACGGCGCCGGCCGTATCCAGCGGGCCGATGCGCACGGTCTCGGACGCCAGCACCGGCCCCTCGTCCAGACCCTCGGTCATGCGCATGACTTGAACCCCGGTGACCGCATCGCCCGCCATGATCGCCCGCTGAATCGGCGCGGCGCCGCGCCAGCGCGGCAGGAGCGAGGCGTGCAGGTTGAACGAGCCCAGGCGCGGCGCGCCCAGCACCTCCGCGGGCAGGATCTGGCCGAACGCCACCACCACCGCGGCGTCCAGGTTCAGGGCGCGGAAGGCGGCGACGGCGTCCGCATCGCGCATGGAGGCGGGGGTGCGCACTTGGATGCCCAGGCCTTGCGCGAAGGCCTGAACCGGCGAGGGCTTGAGCGCATGGCCGCGTCCGCGCGGCGCCGGCGGCTGGGCATAGACGGCTGCGACCTGATGGCCGGCGGCGACCAGTTCGGCCAAGGCGGGCACGGCGAATTGCGGGGTGCCGAGGAAGGCGATGCGCATGGGTGGGGTTTAGCGACGGCCAAGGCGCGGGGGAACCCCGCACATGCTCGGGCCGTTTGTAGCAGGACTGCTAATGTGAGGATGTCATGCGTTTAGCCGCTATTGTCGCCGTCGCATCTGTGGGCCTCATTGGCATTGGCGCCTGTTCCAAGTCCGACCAGGCTTCCAACCCTCCCGCCGCCAACGCCGCCGCCGATTTCAAGGCGGCTGGAACGGACTTGAAAGACGCCGCCAGCGACGCCGCGCCCGACGTGAAGGCCGCCGGCAGCGATATCGTCCAGGGGGTGAAGAACGTGGCCGCAGCCGCCGCGCCGGCCGTCAGGAAGGCCGGCGACGCGATCGGCCAAGCCACGGTCAAGGCCGGAGATGAGATCAAGTCGAGCGCCGACAAGGCGGGCCACAAGGGCGACGACAACAGCGACAACGACTGAAATCAGGCCTCGACCGCGGCCTGTTTCTTGACCTTGGCCACGGCCCTGTCGCGCTTCAGGCGCGACAGATGGTCGATGAACAGCACGCCGTTCAGGTGATCCATCTCGTGCTGGATGCACACCGCGTAAAGGCCCTCGGCCTCTTCCTCGACCGGATCGCCCTGATAGTTCAGATAGCGCAGGCGCACCTTGGCCGGGCGTTCGACCTCGTCAAAGATCTCCGGCACCGACAGGCAGCCCTCCTCATAGGGCGCGGTCTCTTCCGAGGCCCACACAATCTCCGGATTGACGAAATAGCGGGGCGCCGGGCTCCTCGCCCTCGCGCGCAAGGTCCATCACGATCACCCGCACCGGCTCGCCGATCTGGATCGCGGCCAGACCTATGCCCGGCGCCGCGTACATGGTCTCGAGCATGTCGTCCATTAGGGCGCGCAAGGCGTCATCCACGCCGGACACGGGCTTGGACACCTGTTTCAGCACGGGATTTGGGACCGTCAGGATCGGACGCAGCGCCATGATCTTGAGGTAGGTCAGCCCCTGCCGACCGTCAAGGCGGGCGGTTCCGGCTCGCCGCCCTCCACGGCCGCCAGCTTGGCCAGGGGGCGCGGAAGGGTCTCCAGCGGCTCAAGCTCGGGCAGTTCGTTGGCCCTCATGGTCGACCGAGAGCTCGGAACAGCGCCGCGCCTGGGTCAGCACCTGGCTCTCCAGCGAGCCGACGAAGGCGTTGTACTTGTGCACCGCGCCCTCCAGTGCCTTGCCCAGACCCAGTACGTGGCCGGTCATCACCGACAGGCGCTTGTAGAGCTCGCGCCCCAGCGTGGCGACCTTCTCCGCCCCCTTGGCCTGATCCTCCACCCGCCAGCCGTAGGACACCGCCTTGCACAGGGCGAACAGGGTGGTGGGGGTGACCAGCACCACCTTCTGGGCCATGGCGTCGGACAGAAGGTCGGGTAGGCGCTCTACAGCCGCCGCCAGATAACCGTCGCCGGGCAGGAACATGGCCACCACGTCGGGCGAGCCGATCGAACTGGTCCCAATAAGCCTTGGCCGCCAGGCCGCGGATATGCTCGCGCACGCTATCGGCGTGGCGCAGGAAATGCGCCTCGCGCGCGACCTCGTCCACGGCGTCCTGCGCCTCCAGGAAGGCGTTGAGCGAGCACTTGGCGTCGATCACCAGCACCCCGCCGCCCGGCATTCGCACCACCACGTCGGGCGGCGGCGGCCTTCCTCGGTGTCGGTCGAGGCCTGTTCGTCGAAATCGAAGCGGTTCTGCAGGCCGGCGGCCTCCAGCACGTTGCGCAGCATCTGCTCGCCCCAGCGCCCCTGCACGCCCGCCCCGCGCCGCAGCGCCGCCGACAGCTTGCGCGCTTCGGACTGGGTCTCGACCGAGGCCTTGAGCAGCTGCTCGATCTGCTGCTTCAGACCGCCGGACTCCTCGGCGCGGGCCTTTTCGATGGCGGCCACCTGCAGCTCGAACTTAGCTAGGGTTTCGGCCACCGGCTTGAGTTGGCCTGCCATGCGCTCCATGGCCAGGGCCTCCTGCGAGCGGAAGGTCTCGCCGGCGCGCTGGACCAGCTGTTCGGCCACGATCTGGGCCGACTGGGCGGCCTGGGCCTTAAGGATGTCCGCGTTCTGTTGAGCCTGGCTGACCCGATCCTCCGCCACCGCCAGACGGCGCGACAGGCTGGCCGAGCGCGTGAAGGCGAACGCCGCGAGTGCCGCGAACACGACGGCCAATCCTGCGGTCATGAGCAAGGCGGGATCGTTCATGATCCGTTCGCTAGCATGACTCGGTAGTGGGTGCATTTGAAAATGCAGACCGTTGACCGGCATG
>CAWDPL010000032.1:0-106186 GCA_963804105.1 uncultured Alphaproteobacteria bacterium | reverse complement strand
CCCGCGGCTGCTCCCATCGCGCCCCCGCAGAACCGGAAATCCATGACCGCGAGCGCCACGGGAATGCCGTGGATCGCGCCGGTACCGCAGACGACGGCCTCGGGCAGGCCGCTTTCCTTCTCGTAGCGCTTGATGCGCTCGGGATAGGGCTGCGAGTCGACGAACTCGAGCGGGTCGCTGGAGCGCACGTCGGCATGCAGCTCGGTGAATGAGTCGGCGTCGAGGAGCCGGGAGATCCGCTGGCGGGCGCCGATCGGGAAATGATGGCCGCTCTTGGGGACAACCATCTGGTTGTCCTCTATCTCCTTGTTGAAGAGGATCTCCCCGGTCACAGGGTCCTTCGTGTAAAGGCCCTCGGGGATGTCCTTCTTCTTTGTCCTGCGAACCGAGTAGGTCGGTTTGTCGAAATGCATGAAGCTTGCGGGTTGGAACGGTGCTTCGGCCCGGATGGGGAGGCAATTGAATTCGGGATTAGCGGTAGAGGACCTTCTCCAGGAAAAGGCCCTGCGCCGGGGCGGTCTGGATGGGAGCAGTTCGAACGCCCGACGACAGGATGGCCCGGATCTCGCCGGCCGTCAGCTTCCCCTCGCCCGCCGCGACAATCGCCCCGACCAGGCTGCGGACCATCTTGTAGAGGAACCCGTCCGCCTCGGCGACGATCCGAACCTTCCGCCCCCGGACGCCGACCTGGAATCGGCGAAGATTCCGCACCGTGCCGGACGCCTCCCCCGGCTCCCTTCCATTCAGGGCGGAAAACGCCTTGAAGTCGTGGCGTCCCACCAGGACGGCCGCCGCCGCGCGCATGGCCCCCATGTCCAGGGATTTAAGTATCGCCCAGCAGTAGGGGCGGGTGAACGGGTCGGCGTCGCCCAGGCGAATGTGGTACGAATACACCTTTCCCCTTGCGGAGAAGCGCGCGTGGAAATCCGGCGCGGCGCGGCGCAGGGAAACGATCTGGATCGCCCTTGATAGCCTGTGCCTGAGGGCCGATGCCAGCTTGTCGGGGCCGTGCGGCCAGTCGGCGTCAAAATGGAACACCTGCCCCATCGCGTGGACGCCCGAGTCGGTCCTGCCGCTGCCGTGGATCCGGGTCGGGGCGCCGAGGATGGCGCCAAGCCGGGCCTCGATGGCATCCTGGACGGATGTCCCCCGCGGCTGGCTCTGCCACCCCGAGAACCCGCCCCCGTCGTAGGCGCAGGTGCATTTCCACCGGGTCAAGGCCCGCCGCCCTCCCCTGCGGCATCCGGCATGCGCCCGTCGAGGAAGTCCTGGAGGACAAGGGTCGCGGCCCTTGAGTCGACGAGACCCGTCTTCCGGGCGGCCCTTCGTTTCGACGGGGGAATCGTCGACTCCGCCTCGTAGCTCGTCAGGCGCTCGTCGACGAGGTGGACGGGCAGCTTGAATTCGGACCCGAGCCTGCGCGCAAACTCCTCGACCTCGAGGGCCTTGGGCCCGGAAGTGCCGTCCATGTTGAGCGGATGGCCGAGCACGATGTCCGTTATCTTCCGGTCCCTTATTGCGGCCGCGATGCCCGCCCACTGCCCCGATGCATCCGCAAAGGCGAGCGCAGGCAGGGGCGTCGCGACGCCTAGGTCGTCGCCGTAGGAGAGCCCGATCCTCCTTGTCCCGTGGTCTATGCCTAGGCAGCGCATGGCCCTGGGCGCTCAGGCGGCCAGCTCGGGATGGGACGCGGCGTAGGCGGCCGCGGCCCGGCCGAACGCAGCCTTGAGCCGGGACGTGACCGTGTCGGGGCCCACGGTGAAGGTGCCGCCGTCGATCGCTCCCACCGGGGTGATGTCCTTCGTCGTGGAAAGCAGGAGACACCCGTCAAACGAGCCGAGATCCGCCGGGAGGATCGTCTCCTCGATTGCCTTGATTCCCTCGGATGCGGCGATTCCCCCGAGCACGAGGCTCCGCGTGATGCCCCCGAGGATGCCCGCCGCAAGCGGCGGGGTGACCACGGCCGAGCCCCGGGTGAACGCGATGTTGGAGACGGCGGCCTCGGTCACCTCACCGGCAAGGTTGAGCATGACGACCTCGTCGGCGCCGCGCGAGCGGGCCTCGCGAAGGCAGAGCAGGTTGTTGAGGTAGTTGCCCGTCTTCCATGCGGGATCCAGGCTCTGCGTCGGGTTGCGGCGCAGGGAGGTCGCCAGCGAGAGGCGCAGGCCCGCGCGGAGCTTCTCGGCAGGGGTCTCGGGGCAGGGCTGCACGAGGAGCGTGAAGTCGGGCCTGTCCGCAAGCGCTGTATCAAGGCCGATCGCGCCCTCTCCGCGCGTGATCTGGAGCCTTATATAGAGCTCACCCGATCCGGGTGCGGCCTTGCGATAGGCGCCGGTCGTGCGGCGGACCTCGGAAAGCAACTTTTCGGGAGTGAGCTCGAGGCGCATATGCAGGGCCTGAGCGGACGCCCGCAGCCTCCGCCAGTGCTCCTCCCATGCGAATATAACGCCATTATAGGTGCGCCACACCTCGTAGACGGCGTCCCCGTACAGGAATCCCCGGTTAAGCGGCGATATAGAGGGCTCGGTCGCCGGGTGCAGCCGCCCGTTGGTGTTGGCCTGGATAAAGTGCGTGGGCATCGTCGGGGCCGGACGCGTGAAGCCAGCCCCCCGCACATCAAGCGGCGGCCGGCCCCGGCAGGCAAGACTTCGCGCCCCGTTAGGCGCGGGCCTTTACCAGGCCGAGCGCCTTCTTGATGTTCTGGACGCTCGGAAGGGAGATGCCGAGCGCCTTGGCGATCTGGGAGCCCGTCTTCCCGCCCTCGACGAGCTTCTTCACCTCAAGGCGGGTCTCCTCGGTGATGACGGCGCGCCGGCGGCGCTTGGGCTTGGACTTGGCCGCGGCTTTGGCCGGCCGGCCCTTGCGGCCCCTGGCGCCCTTGCCCGAGGCGGCCTTCAGCGCGCTCACGAATTCGCCGAGCGAGGCGAACCCGTACTTAATGTGAAGCGATGCGAGCTCCCTCTGGAGGCCCTTGGCGATCGACTTCTCTAGGTTGGCTATCTTGGCCTTCGTGGCCTCGAGTTCCTTGATCTGTTTAGTAACCATGGTCCGGCAACCGTCCCACCTGTATTTAAATATAGCAAGCCCTGTCCTTTGATATTCGCCACTGTCCCGTTCAATACAACACACCCCGGGGATTCCCTCGACGTGGCGCTTGTATCGACTATGAGGTGGGCATGGAACCTATAGCCACGGCCCGCGGGGAGTCGTTCGCGACGGGGACGCGGCTGTTTGTGGGAACGGTGGCGATCTCGAACGCGGTGGCGTTCGCCTCCCTATGGGTCCAGTGGCGCGGACTCTTCGGCCCTTCCGGGATCCTGCCCGCCGGCCAGTACCTGGAGGCCGCGCGCGCCCAGCTCGGAACGAGCGCGTGGTTTGACGTCCCGACCCTGTGCTGGGTGTTCGGGACGGGCCGGTTCATCGACCTCCTGTGCCTCCTCGGCATCGGGCTGTCGGCCCTCCTCATTGCCGGGTATGCGCCGGCGGTGTGCCTCGCGCTCATCTGGGCGGTCCACCTGTCGCTCGTGTCCGTCGGGCAGATCTTCTACGACTTCCAGTGGGACGGGCTGCTCCTGGAGAGCACGCTCATCGCGGTCTGGCTTGTGCCGTGGACGCTCGGCCGCGCCCGCGGCCCGCATGACCCCCCGCGCCTGGCGCGCTACCTCGCCTGGTGGCTCCTGTTCCGGCTCATGTTCCTCTCCGGCGTCGTGAAGCTGACCAGCGGCGACCCGGCGTGGAGGAACCTGACCGCCCTCGCCTACCACTACCAGACCCAGCCGCTGCCAAGCCCGCTTGCCTGGTACTTCCAGCAGCTCCCGCTGTGGTTCCAGAAGGCGTCCTGCGCGGCCATGTTCGCCGCCGAGCTCATCGCCCCCTTTTGCATACCCGCGCCCAGGGCCGTTCGGCACGCGGCCGCGGTCGCCATGGTCTCCCTCCAGGTCCTGATCGCCCTCACCGGGAACTACGCCTACTTCAACCTCCTCTCGATCGGGCTCTGCCTCGCGTGCCTGGACGACGCCTGGTGGCGGCGGATCGGGTGGCGGGGCGCCGACGGGCCCGGCGCCGCGCCGGCGGGACGGCCGAGGGCGACCCTGCTCCGCTGGTTCGCGGCGTTCTCGGTCGGGGTGACGTTCTTCGAGACGGCCGCTGCCATGTCCAGAGGAGCCGCGACCTCCCCTCTGGTGCGCGCGGTCGCCACGGCGGTCGGGCCCTTCCGCAGCTTCAACGACTACGGCCTCTTCGCCGTCATGACGACGGAGCGCCCGGAGCTCGTCTTCGAGGGCAGCAACGACGGCCGCGACTGGCGCGAGTACCAGTTCCCGTTCAAGCCCGGGGACCCGGCCCGCAGGCCCCGCTGGGTCGCGCCCTACCAGCCGCGCCTCGACTGGCAGCTCTGGTTTGCCGCGCTCGACTCCCCCGACAATAACCCGTGGGTCGGCACGGTCTGCGTCCGGATCCTGGAGAACGAACGCGACGTCCTCGGTCTCTTCTCGCTCAATCCGTTCCCGGACCATGCGCCGCGCATGGTCCGGGTCGTTCGCTACCGGTATGAGTTCACGGACCCCTCGGAGCGGGCCGCGACCGGGAACTGGTGGCGTCGGACGCCCCTCGACTTCTACATCCCCGCGGTGGGCCTCCCCGACGACGCCAAATGAAGACCCCGGACCGCGAGAAGTTTGCCGCCCTGCTGCGGGATGCGATCCTTGGCGGGACCCTGGTCAAGCTGACGCTGGGCAAGCCCTCGGGAGGCGACCCCACCCTGGAAAACCTGTTCGTGCGCCCCGTCGTGCTGAAGTCGGGGCCGAGCCTTGCGTTCGTTTGGCGCCACGCGACGAGGGACGTGACAAAAAACCACGGGGCAGCGGAGGCCCTCCGGATCCTGGAACCCATGATCGGGAGGGAATTCCTGGATGCTCACCTGTTCACGACAACCCAGGGCGCGCAGCTGGAGACGGGATCGGGGAACCCGCGGCTGCGCGTAAGGCCCGTGGACAGGGCGCCGAGCGCCCCCGCGGGGAACGACCGGGTGAAGAGGCGCGCCATCGCCGCGGACTCCCCCTGGCTCAGGGCCCTCGGAGTCACCGGCGGCCACGGCCGCCCGGTCGCAGCGATGGCGGACAAGTTCAGGCAGATCGAGAAGTTCGCCGAGATTCTCGGCCACCTGCTCGCCGAGGCCCCGCTTCCCGCCGACAGGCGCATCCGGGCCTTCGACATGGGGTGCGGGAAGGGCTACCTCACGTTCGCGGCCAGCGAGCTGCTCGGGGAGCGGGCCGACGTCGTGGGAGTTGAGCTGCGGGGCGACCTCGTCGACCTCTGCAACGGCGTCGCCTCATCCCAGGGGTTCGCACCCCGGCTCTCGTTCAGGAAGGGGTCGATCGCCGACACCTCCGTGGAGGGCGCGGACATCCTCATCGCCCTGCACGCCTGCGACACCGCCACCGACGACGCCCTGGCGAAGGCGGTCGGGGCCAACGCGGCGCTGGTCGTCGTCGCCCCCTGTTGCCAGAAGGAGGTGCGCCCCCAGCTCGTCGCGCCGCCCGTCCTCGCCCCCGCCCTGCGCCACGGGATCTTCGAGGAGCGCCAGGCCGAGTTTGCGACCGATGCCCTCCGGGCGCTCCTCCTCGAATGGGCCGGATACAGGACCCGGGTCATCGAGTTCATCACGACGGAGCACACGGCCAAGAACCTGATGATCACCGCCGTCAGGGCCCGCCCCCCGGGCGACCCAGCGGCCGCCGACCGCGTCCGCGAGTTCGCCGCGTTCTACGGCATCCGCCGCCAATCGCTGGCGAGCCAGCTCGGCCTCCGTCTCGCATGAACTGGACCGAGCTCGACTGGAAGGGGCTCGACCGCCTGAGGGCGCAGTTCCTCGATGCGAGGCCCAAGGAGGCCCCCTATTGGGAGTCGATGGATGAGCTTTCCAGCTACGACCTGACCTACGGGGAGCGAATCGGGTGGAAGTGGGACGCGGTCCTCGACGAGCTCCGGCTGCGCGGCTGGTCTCCCCGCGGAGGCACCGTGCTCGACTGGGGCTGCGGCAGTGGAATCGCCGGGCGGCGGGTCGTCCGGAGGTTCGGCCCGGGGGCCTTCGGCTCGCTCCTTGTCTGGGACCACTCGCCGCTTGCGAACGATTTCGCGAGCGCAGCGGCCGCCCGAGAGTTCCCGGGCCTCCCCGTTTCGGCGGCGACACCCGGATTCATCCGGGGAGTCGACCCGATCGGCCTCCTTGTCGTGAGCCACGTCCTGAACGAGCTCCTTCCGTCGGGCCTCGAGGCCCTCCGCAGCCTAGTCGCGCGCTCGGCCGCGGTCATCTGGACCGAGCCAGGGACCCGTGACGCAAGCCGCGCGCTTGGCTCGCTCAGGGGGGAGCTCATGGCCGGCCTCGGCGTTGTCGCCCCCTGCACGCACGCGAACGCCTGCCCCATGCTCGCTCCCGAGAACGCGCGGCACTGGTGCCACCACTTCGCGGCGCCGCCGCCGGCGATCTTCGCGGACCCGAACTGGGTCAAGTTCGGGCAGCGCGCCGGCGTGGACCTGAGGAGCCTGCCCTACTCCTTCCTGGCCCTCGACCGCGACCGGGTCCCCGGGGAGACCAGGCTCTCCCGGGTCATCGGGCGGCCCGAGCATTTCAAGCCCTATGTCCGCCTCCTCAACTGCGACGCCGGAGGCCTCGCCGAGCTTACGGTTATGAGACGCGGCAATCCGGGCCTATGCAAGGAGCTGGAGAGGACAAGGCGGCCCCTTGTCTACAAGTGGACGCGCGACGGCGCGTCGGTCACCGGCGGATCGGCGCCCTTGCAGTTTGAGCCTTGATGCTGCGCAGGAATAATGCGGCCGTTATTGAAATGCCTTGAGGTTGGGAAATTACGCTAAGGATAGGTTGATTTGTGAGAGTCACGGAGCTATCGTCCGAGAGTAATGCCCGTCTTGGAAGCAGAGATATCCTCCTACGAAAAGCATCGTAGCGAATTAGAAGCCCACCATATGGGAAAATGGGCTGTTTTTCATGATGGGAATCTAGTGAATACCTTTGATTCATTCGAGGCTGCCTCTAGCGAGGCTGTGGCTCGATTTGGTCGAGGCCCGTACCTAATTCGTCAGGTGGGCGCACCTGATTTTACTATGCCCGCCTCCGTTATGTATCGGCTTAGCCAATAGATGCCTCGAACAAAATGCGGGTTTGGTGATTCGGAAAAGATAAAGGGTCTCGATGCGTTGGTTTCATTGGGACCCACGTTGCTGGTTGATATTGGTTTTGACCCCAAGTATGTGGCAGCTTCTGGGGTGCCGCCTCCTTCGGCGGCCATAAAGGGCATTTGGGCGTTGGTGGACACTGGTGCCACAGAATGCTGCATTGATGGCGACCTAGCCAAGGAATTGGCACTACCTGTCATTGACCGCCGGCACATTGCTGGGATAGGTGGAAAGAAGGAGGTGAACATACATTTGGCTCAGGTGTTTGTTCCCGCGCTCATGTTCACAGTGAATGGAGCGTTTGCGGCAGTCGATTTGGCTGCCGGGGGCCAGCAGCATAAGGCACTGATCGGCAGAACCTTTTTGCGCTATTTCACTATGATTTATTCCGGTAGCACTGGCGACGTTGAGATATTTTCATAGCCGCGGTGCGAATTCGCGTGCCGGATTCAGACATTTGGAATTCAGGTTCAATGTTAGCATTCCTCAATTCCAACCCTAGGACTTGACTCATCTTTCCCGTTTCGGTCTGATGGCCGCTTTCCCCCGCAACAACACCATGGGCCAGCAGCTAAACAAGATCATCAAGAGAAAACGCCGCGCCGCTTATCTGAAGCGAAGGAAGGCCAAGGCGGCCGCTGCGAAGAAGAAGTAGGGCGGTCGCAGGGAGCGTCGCGGGCTGCTTTTTGTGGCATGATCAAGGTCAGCCTAGTCTCGCTCGGCTGCGCCAAGAACCTCGTGGACAGCGAGATAATGGTTGGCCACCTGCAAAAGGCCGGCATGCAGGTCGTCCCGGACGCGGACAAGGCCGACGTCGTGATCGTAAACACCTGCTCGTTCATCGACTCGTCCAAGGAGGAGTCGATCAGCCATATCCTCGAGGCCCACGAGAGGCGCGGGATGCGAAAGCGCCGAAGCGGGCAGAAGCTGATAGTGGCCGGCTGCATGTCGCAGCGGTTCTCAAGGGATCTCCCGGAGTCGATGCCCGAGGTCGACGCCTTCATCGGGCTGGACCAGATCACCCGGGTCGCGCCGATCATCGAGGAGATTTACGCCAGAGAGCGCGGCCTGACCGAGCCCCCCGCCTCCTTCGTCACAGGGCGCTCCACATTCATCCCGGACTACGACACGCCGCGGTTCAGGCTGACTCCGGCCCACTTCGCGTACGTGAAGATCGCGGAGGGATGCAACCATCCGTGCACGTTCTGCATCATCCCCCAGATCCGGGGCAGGCACAGGAGCCGGACGGTCGAGAGCGTCGTCGCGGAGGCCCGCCAGCTTGTCTCGGAGGGGGTGAGGGAGATCAACCTCATCTCACAGGACACCACTTTCTTCGGCATGGACACCTGGGAGGAGCGCCCCAGCCCGCGGACGCCTGTTGATTCGTCGCGGGGAACCGCGCTCACGTCGCTCCTGCGCGAGCTCAACGCGATCGAGGGGGACTTCTGGATCCGGATCCTCTACACGCACCCCGCGCACTGGAGCGACGAGCTCATCCGCACGATTGCCGAGTGCCCGAAGGTGGCCCGCTACGTCGACATGCCCCTCCAGCACATAAGCGATTCGATGCTCTCGACGATGCAGCGCGAGACCGGGGGCGCTTACATCCGGGACCTGGTCCGCAGGATCCGCGCGGGGATCCCCGGCATCGCCCTGAGGACGACCTTCATCGTCGGGTTCCCCGGGGAAACCGAGTCCGACGTCGACCAGCTTTGTGAATTCATCGCCGAGGCCAAGTTCGAGCGCCTGGGCGTCTTCCAGTATTCCCAGGAGGACGGCACGCGGGCCGCAAAGATGGTCTCCCAGGTTCCCGGCAAGGAGAAGGAGCGCCGCTGGCATCGGCTCATGGCGCTCCAGAGGGGCGTCGCCGCATCGGTGAGCGCTGCAAGCGTCGGCAAATCCATCAGGGTCCTCGTTGACGAGCCTGGCGTCGCTCGCGGCGAGGCCGACGCCCCCGACATTGACGGCCGCGTCTACGTGCCGCGTGAGCTACCCGTTGGCGCATTTGCCCAGGTGACAATCAACGGCTATCACGACTACGACCTCATCGCGCTCCCCAAGGGCGAGAGCCCTGCGGAGTTCAAGGTGGCGAAGCAGGCCCAGTAGCGGTGTCCCTGGGTCAACCCCTCGCGGCGGCCGCATAAAGGCCGATTATCCCGTCAAAGGACCCGTTCGTGAAGAAGACGACCACGCGCGGCGCGCCCCGGAGGGGAAGCGTGTCGCCCACAAGGGCGTCGTGAAGCGCCGGATTTGAATCAAAGTGCCGGGCATGGAGACCCTGGGCGCCAAGGTGCTCCGCGACGGCCTCCGAGTCGAACCGCTCGTCCTCGCGCAGGGCCCCGGCGCGGTTCACCGGACCCAGATAGACCTCGTCCGCATGGGAGAGAGCGCGCTCAAAGCCGGCCTGAAGCGTCCTTATCCGGGCCGTGTTGCTCCGCGGCTCGAATACGGCCGTGAGAACCGCGCCGGGATGCCTGGCCCTGAGTGAGCGGAGCGTCTCCGCCAGGGCAGTCGGGTGGTGCCCGAAATCCTCGATGACCGTGAGTCCCTGAACCGCGACAAGCACCTCCTGCCTCCTGCGCACGCCCCGGAACCGACCCAGGGAGTCCAGCGAGAGGCTCGTCGGCGGGTCGCCGGCGATCGAAAAACCCGCCGCGGTGGCGGCCATCGCCGCATTTCGGGCATTGAATATGCCGGGCAACGACCAATTCACCTTTGCCCATGGCGCGCCGCGCCACAATAGGCCGAAGCTCGATCCGGTGTCTCTCTCGGAGAAGTCGACGATCCTGGCGTCATTCGACTCCTCGAGCCCCACCCTGATGACCCGGGTCCAAGGCATTGATCCAAGGACCCTCAGGTTGCTGTCGTCCCCGTTCACGACCGCGTACCCGTTCCGTGGGATGATCCTGGAGAAATGGATGAAGGTCCGCTGCACGTCGGCGAGGTCCCTGAATATGTCGGCATGGTCGAATTCAAGGTTGTTGAAGACGGCGACATGCGGCGAATAATGGATAAACTTGCTGCGTTTGTCGAAGAAAGCGCTGTCGTACTCGTCGCCCTCGATGACGAAGGGATCGGTCGCGGAGCCAAGGTGGCTGCCGCTTGGCGGATCCTGGGGCACGCCCCCGATCAGGTACCCTGGATCCCGGCCGTTCTCGCGCAGGAGGAATGCTGCCAGGGCTGTCGTCGTGGTCTTGCCGTGGGTCCCGGCAATCACGATGTTTCTCCTATGGCGGAGCACTTGGTCGTGCAGCATTGCAGGCAGCGAGGTGAACGGGAATGCCCTCGTGTCCAGAAGCCACTCGATCTCGGGGTTCCCGCGCACCATGGCGTTCCCGATGACGACCAAATCGGGCTTCAGCGACGCAAGCCGGCCAGGGTCATAGCCCTCGTGCACGCTAATACCGGCTTCCGCGAGCACAGTGCTCATGGGAGGGTATATCCCCGAATCCGAGCCGCTAACGTCATTCCCCGTTTCACGGGCAAGCAATGCCGCGTTACCCATCGCGGTCCCACAGACACCCATGAAGTAAAGCCTCATCTAAATCCAACTCTTGGGCCACGCAGCCCACTGTGACAAGACGATGCTTCAATCAACAGCCAGCAAGAAACCTCTTCCGCAAATTAATGTGGCTCTTTCATACAACTGATCCCCCAAACCGAAAATCCCAATGGATGGCGGTAATGGTGCCCTTAACTGAAACCGTAGACTATCCTACATCACAAGGACGGCAGGCCGGGCATGCAACCTGCAGCTGTTCATTATGGTCCATGCTGCCGCATGAATGCAATGATCAAGAAGTCCAGCTGCACTAACAAACCCAATCGAGAGCATAAGGCTGGATCCCAAACCCAAAAACAAACGGAATGTATTTTTCATTTCGGTAATCATCCAAGGTCCATAGCCGACAACGTAAATAGCACAAAATACATAATTTTACGTAATTATCCCCTTGACATACGGTACGCTCTGGGCCACCGTGGGGGCATGAAATCCAAAGCCTCCCTTACGATCCGTGAGTTTTTTGCCCTCTATCCCTCTGACGAAGCCTGCCTGACACACCTCTTTGAAGCGCGTTTTGGACAGGGCCACGTGTGCGCCAAGTGCGAGCGGCAGGCCAACTGGTACAAGATCAAGGCAGAGCGGGCCTATAGCTGCCAGTGGTGAGGCAACCACCTGGACCCCCATGGTCGGCACGCCCTTCGAGGATAGCCGGACGCCGCTCCAGCTTTGGTTCTATGCCATCTATCTCTTCACCACTTCCCGCCACGGCGTTCCCGCGAAGGAATTGGAGAGGCAGCTTGGCGTAACGTACAAGACGGCATGGCGCATGGCCGATCAAATCCGCAAGCATATCGCCAACGTGGACAGCGAACTGGCGCTCGATGGGGATGTTGAAGTCGATGAAACCTACGTTGGCGGCAAGAAGGCTCATATGCAGGGCGGCAAGGGAAAGGCGGTCGTGTTCGGGATGCTACAGCGCGGCGGTCAGATTATGACCAAGGTGGTTCCCGACGATAAGAGGAACACGCTTCAACCCATCATTCAGGCTAACGCCTACAACGGGGCCAACATTCACAGCGACACGCTCAAGTCTTACCAAGGGCTCGATAAGTTTGGCTACAAGCACGAGACGGTCTGCCACTCGGCCAAGGAATACGTTCGCGGTAATGTTCACGTGAATGGGTTGGAGAATTTCTGGAAGCACCTAAAGGGTTCGATCAACGGGACGCATATAGCGGTTTCAAAGCGGCATCTGGCGAAGCATGCGAAGGAGTTCGAGTTTCGGTTCAACCGCCGCGAGAACCCTTCTTCGATGTTTCCTTCGTTGCTTTCTTCTTTCCCTCAGCCATCGACTTGACGGTGGCGTGAAAGGCTTTGTGGCTCGCCCGAGGATGGGTCTTTTCCCTCTCAGAAATGAAGTGCTCCAGCTTGCCGTGTTCTCTGGCGTGCTTGAGGTGCATTAATTAGTTCCCGATGACCTTAAGCGCAGATCCGTCAACAAACCCACAATTATGTTTTCGTAAAAATTTCCACCCTTTGTCTTTGCAGAAGCAATAATGGCCTTCCTTGGATCGTTGTAAGGGCCCTCAGGGCAAACGATCTCCGATGTTTCGCGATCAAAAGCGAAGACGATTCGAAGATTACTCCCCATTGATTTCTCAGTTATATCGAAGGACGGGCCCCCCGAAAACTCGGGGGGTTTTGATTGATCCGTTGCGGTTTCAACTACACCAGGATAAACGATCACGGTCCAAGTGGTATTATTCGCGAATTGCACCGTAAGAGCCGGCATTTGGTTAGGAAAAGTAAACACTCGGTTACTGAGGTATGGAACAACAGCCTTAGGGGGGAGTACTATCGGTGAGATGCTTTCCACTTCAACCAGTCCTCTCTGTTTGGCTGCCGTTATCAATTTCACCATCAATTCGAATGCATCGCTTAATTTTGGCTGAAGTTTTTCGTTCACACTATTTGCCATATTTGTAGCCATTACGTCTCTGGCGATTACCCCTGTTCTTTGCTTTGCCTCTGCTATTGCCTTCGATGGCAGTTCTTGAAGTGCAGCATCAATTGCTTTTGAGATGCGTTCGTTCTCTGCATCACCCATTTTATTTGGAGCTCCCTGAACGCCCTCAGACGACTCAGCGGAAAGCTGCTTCAGTTTTTCTTTAATACTCTCTAGTGACTTTCCTGCGGCTCCAGCCTCAACAAGCAAAGCATCCCGCTGGAACTGCCGATTTGTTTCATCCGCTTTAGTTTGAGCGGATGGAACATAACTCTGTGTTGAGGGTTTTACCAACAGCCAAAGGCTCGTTGCAATAATCCCGCCGACTACAAATACAATTATAACCGTCATTGGTGACCTGCCGCTATTGCTGTCACGGAATTTGGATATGGAATCGAAATGCGAGCATAGCCAGCCGATACACGAAAAGGATAGTATGAGCAAAGAAGCAAAGAGGAGCCACGGACGCAGGTTTTCAGAAACCTTCGCAAATTTCCAAACCCCGCCAGAGACCCTGTCAGGGGACGGCCAAAGGGTACCAGTTAGGGACGGGGTCAAAGTAGGCCACCTTTAGGAGCCATTGCGCCTCTGCGGCGGAGTCCGCAGAGAAGGGCGCAATGAACCTTCTTAAAGCGCCTATGATTAGCACGATCCAAACGCTGGCCGCGCAGGGCTGGTCAGAACGACGCATTGCGCGTGAATTAAAGCTCAATCGAAAGACGGTTCGACGGTACGCAAAGTATACCACCCCGTCCCCCGGCTCGGGAGCAGCGGAAGGCGCGGAAATGGCCCACGGGATCGGCGGGAGCCAGGCGGGCGAGCCGTCAAAGTGTACCACCCTGTCCCCCGGGTCGGCGGGTGCGCCGGTGTCGGGCCCCGAAACGATCGTGAACGCGGCGTTGGCTGCAGCGCAAACCTGCGTGAGCCTGTGTGAACCGTGGAAGGAGGCGATCGTGGCGGCGTTGGAGCAGCAGCTCTCGGCGAAGCGGATCCACCAGGATCTTGTGCGCGATCGCGGCTTCGTCGGGGCGTACCAGTCGGTAAAGCGCTACGTGCGCAAGCTGGAGCGGGCGGTGCCGGTGCCGTACCGGCGGATGGAATTTGCTCCGGGCGAGCAGATGCAGGTGGATTTTGGCCTGGGGGCCTGGATCCGAGAGGGGGGCGGGCGCCGGCGCCGGCCGCACGTGTTCCGGGCGGTGATGTGCTTCTCGGGGAAGGGGTACAGCGAGGTGGTCTGGAACCAGAAGACCGAGACGTTCCTTAGGTGCCTGGAGAATGCGTTCCGCTACATGGGCGGAGTCCCGGCCACGGTCGCCCCGGACAACCTGAAGGCGGCGGTGCTGCATCCGGACTGGTTCGATCCGGAGCTCAACCCGAAGTTGGCCGCGTTTGCGGAGCACTACGGGACCGTGATCCTGCCGACAAAGCCGGCGACGCCGAGGCACAAGGGACGCGTGGAGCGCGGCGTCGATTTTGTTCAGGAGAATGCGCTCAAGGGTCGCTCCTTCGAGAGCCTGGCGGCCGAGAACCTGTTCCTCATGGACTGGGAGAGGAACGTGGCGGACACGAGGATCCACGGGACGACCTGCCAGCAGGTCGGGAAACACTTCCTCGAGGTGGAGAAGGCCGCGCTGCGGCCCCTGCCAGCGAGTCTCTTCCCGAGTTTTACAGAGGGCAAACGCAAGGTGCATCTGGACGGGCACGTCGAATTTGACCGGTCCTTTTACTCGGTGCCGCCGGAATACCTGGGCCGCGAGCTGTGGGTGCGCGGCGAGTCGCGCCTCGTGCGCATCTATACGCTCAAGATGGAGCCGGTGACGGTGCATGCCCGGGCCGAGCCCGGCCGCAGCGCGACCGACGACGCGCACATCCATCCGCTCAAGCGCCGGATCGCCGACCGCGGCGTCAGCTACATGCTGAGGCGCTGCGAGGAGATCGGCCCGTGTTCCGGAGCCTGGGCGCTCGCGATGCACAAGCACCGCGGGATCGAGGCCGTCCGGGTCCTGCAAGGGCTCCTGTCCCTTGCCAGGGCCAATCCCCACGGCCGGCTGGAGGTGGCCGCGGGCAAGGCGCTCGAGCGGGCGGGCTGGAGGCTCTCGGACCTAAGGGCCGCGCTGGCCGAGCCCGCGAACGTCGTCCAGGTCGACTTCCTTGAAACCCATCCCCTCATCCGGGAAATGGCCGCCTATCGCATCCCCTTTCCTCCATGAACAACACCCAACTCGAATCCACCCTCAATGAACTGCGGCTCCTCGGCATGGCCAGGACGCTCGATGTACGCCTAAGCGAGGCCCTCGCCAGCAGGCTCTCCCACGAGGAGTTCCTTACGCTGGCCCTCCAGGACGAACTCAACATCCGAAGGCAGAACAGGCTGGCGACCCGAAGCCGGGCCGCGGGCTTCCACGAGTCGAAGACCCTGGAAAACTTCGACTGGAGCTTCAATCCGAAGATCCCCAGGAAGGAGATCTACGAGCTGGCCACCTGCCAGTTTATCCGCGAGGCCCGCTGCGCCCTCTTCCTCGGGCAACCCGGGCTCGGCAAGTCCCACCTGGCCAGGCCATCGGCCACGAGGCCATTAAGCAGGGCTTCCGTGTCCTGCGCCGATCGATCTTTGATCTCGTGCGGGACTTGATCGCCGAGGAGGCGATGCAGGAAAAGGAGCTGGCGCTGCGCCAGTACCTAAAGCCCGATCTCCTCATCATCGAGGACTTTGCGGGCAAGCACCTGCCGCAGCGCTCCGGAGAATACCTGCTCGAGATCGTCATGCGCCGCTACGAGAAGCGCTCGATCCTGATCACGTCCAACCGGCCCCTCGAGGACTGGGGAAAGCTCTTCCAGGACGTCCCCGTCGCCACCGCGATCCTCGATCGCCTGCTGCATCACTGCCACGTCGTCACCTTCACCGGCCGCAGCAAACGCTGGTCGGGCAGCGTGCTCGAGGCTGACGAAAAGACGCCGGCCAAAGCAAAGGCCCAATGACAGAGTGCTGGGAAGAGAAACGCCGATCTCCGAGCTACGGCCTGCGGCCTATCTGGGGGCTACGCCCCCAGCCCCCCACAAAAAAGCCGGGGGACGGGGTGGTACACTTTGAAATTACCTTGCTCAGACCGAACCGACCCTTCTTCCATCAACTCGCTGCTACGGGTGGTATGTTTTGACCCCGTCCCCAGCTGGTATCCTTTGGGGTGTCCCTTGAGAGCGACCCCAGCTATCACGCCGTAAACCGCTTTCGGGATATGCACGCGCCCTGTATGCATACCCTCTTTAGGCATTCCTCGGTGCCCCCGTCAACTACGTATGCCGAGGGGATAGTCCCGTAATTTTACGTAATAGCAGTGTGATGCCTCAGTCCCTAACACCGACGTTTACCTCGCATGCGCGCAAAAGGATGGGCTCGAGAACTGGCTATTGCCTACGTGATGCCAACGTAAGTGGAAATAATGCACCCTTTCTTACAGTTGGGACATTCCATTCCATTTAGGTACCCGTAACTAAAAATCCCCTCCGAGCGACAGTGAATGCATTGCAACACGTCTCGCTGTTCATCTAGCTCGCTCATGCGTCCACAGGTTGTGCATAGAAAATTGCGCACAATTCCGCATCGGCTCTCATAATACTTTACAAAAGCGCTGGCGCTGGCGTGCGTTCCGTCAGGCAAGAGATATTCCCGGAAATCACTCATCGGACCGCTGGACTCTGCTATGGCCTTACATAGCAGGTCGTGATCAATGCCGAGTATCTCGCATGCGTGCTCGTCCTGCCCCGGGTGCCGACAGTGCCGTCGCATGCCTGAAGCATCCAAAACGTAGGCATAAAGCGTCTCTCCTTTAACCGAAAAGGTGCAATTGCTACATTCAAGCCTTAGTGTTTCAGCCATTTTTAAATGATTATGCGACGGCTCTTAGATTTTCAATTCATGATGAAGTCAAGGCGTTGAATCGCCGCGTGTAATTAATATCGACATGTGGAGCCCCAGCGTCCGAAGCATTCTTGATCAATTCTGAGCAACGCGATCGGATCGGAACTAATGAGTTCGGAACCTAATTGCAGGAGAGTTCGCGCTTGGACTCGGAAGGCCATCGATTGAGGTGACGTGGGGATAGCGCAATGGCTCTAATCCCTGCCCTGTGCGAAGCCATTGACCTGCGCTAAATTAGGTCAAATCGATCAGCGGGGTCAACCGCCAAATCCCCGGCCGACGGCACTGCCGACATAGCGGTGGACAGCAAGCCAGCGGTCGGCTGAATGTCACACTGCCGCGTGATCTACTTCGATAACAATGCGACGACCGAACCCCTGCCGGCCGTTCGGACAGAGATGCTCGAATTCCTCACGACAAAATGGGGGAATCCTAGCAGCTCCTACGCGTTCGGCCTGGAGGCAAAAGCCGGCGATCGACCGGGCCCGGCGCACGGGAGCAGATCTCGTCGGAGCGGAACCCGAAATGGTGATGTTCACCGGCTCCGCCACCGAGGCGAACAACACAGCGATTTGGTCCTCATTACGGGCTGCGCCGGACAAACGCCGGATTGTCACAGCCGCAACCGAACATTCGGCTGTAATCACGATGTCCCGAGCGCAAGAGACGGCGGGTTATGAGTTGGTGTTGGTGGCGCCACGACCATCCGGAGTGGTGGATGCCCGGTCGGTGGCGGAAAAGATAAACAATGATACGGCGCTCGTATCGATAATGTGGTCCGCGGTTGCAGATGAGGACTTCCGCCCGCCGGGTCACACCCGCCATCGCCTCGGTCCCCATGGCGATCTGGAACGTGCCCGGTTGGAACGCGAAACGGACCGAGGGTTCGGAATCGAGCCAGCGGTGGCGAGTTCGCGCGGTAGTACTCCGGTGCGTCCGATCCGACCGAGCTCAAATAGAGCCATCGGGGGATCTCACGCGGGCTGAGTGGTCGGCCCAGCGGTAGTCGAAGAAGTCGTGACGGACCAGGATCGTGCGGTCCTGACCGAACCAGAGCACGAAGTTGCGTGGCCATTGCTCGGCTGGGTGGGGTCGAACCGGATCAGGTGCGTGGCCACGCCCTCGTACTCCAGCGACGCCTGCATGGTGCGGCCGGCTCGATCCCTCGTCGCTCCCGACGCGCGCCGGGAGGGCTCTGACCCAGAGCCCGAGACGTGAGAACCCGACCGACGTGTTGGCTGCGTTCCCGCCGGCGTTGACCGTCACGGCGTACTCGAAGGGAACCTTGCCACCGAAGGGCAGGTCCATCCAGTGCCCGTGGTCGTCCTCCCATATGCGGATGTGGGCGTCGGAGAGCCGGATGAACACGTCAGTGGCCGTGTCGCCCACGCTGAGGACGTCGAAGAGCGCCATGGGGATATGTGTACGCCCATCAGGGTCGCCCGACAGGGCATTTGGCGCCAATGATGTGACCCACAGGGCGGCGATTCGCTCCCCGAGCAATTGACACACCCCTGGGGCAATCGACCCCTGGACCTACGTGGGCACCTCGTCGGGCCCGTAGCCGGCCTTCTTGAGCAGGCGGCGCAGGTTGGCCAGCTGCTCGGCGTCGATGTCCTTGTGGCGCCCCGGATCGAAGGTCTCGGTCTCGCCGTCCAGGGTGACCTGCACATGGCCCTTGTGGGTCTCCTCGACGGTCCCCACCGCATTGAGCAGCGACAGGACGGCATGCCATTCGATGTTGTGGCTCAGGGGGTGCCGGAAGATCTGGGCCAGCGTGTCACGGTGATGGCTGTTCAGGTGCTCGGGCGCTGCCACGTTCGATCCTCCAGTCCGGTCGTGCTCCGACGGCCCGACCGGGCCATCCTGGCACTGCGGAGAGTGCGTGCGCGACGTCGCCCGCAGGAAGTGCCGAAGGACCCCAATTGCCGAACGCGATGGCCGGAGAGGGTGTGCCTGGGGTCGACCGGCCGACAGGCCGGACCTTGGCCCTATCACCACGCAGTTCGGGGAATGGAGACTTGGGGCGGATGTTGGAAGCGTTCGGCGTCAGAGGAGGCCGCAGATGAGCAGTGACGAATGGTCACCGGACGAGCCGCTCGGCACGGAGACGTTCCGCCAGGGTGACGTCGCCGAGGACGAGGGCGAGCGCCTCACCCCGGCTTTCCGGGAGGCGCTCGAGCAGGACCCCTCCATCGATCCGAGCCTGGTCGCCGACGAGCTCGAGCTCGAGGAGTTGGGGGCCCAGCTGGACGACCCCGAGCTGCTCGTCACCCTCGAGGGTGGGATCGACGACCCCGACGGGATCGACACCCCCCGCCCGCGCCGAGATCCCGAGGTCGATCAGGGGTGGGACCTGAGCGCCCCGCTCGTCGCCGTCGAGGACGATGAAGAAGTCGACGAGGAGGCCGAGCCGACGCCGGGCTAGTCCAGCTCGCTCAGCCCGAGCCTCCCGCTGGCCTCCGCCAGGGCCGTGCGCGCCCGGGGTCCGCCACCTGCTCGATGAGGAGCTGGGCCTGCGCGTGCTGCGAACGCCCGAAGAGCTCGGCGCAGCCGTGCTCGCTGATCACGGCCGAGTGCTGGAACGACGTCACGGGGTTCGCCAGCACCGGGACGACCGTCGACGTGTCCGTCTTTTCGTGCCAGGCGTGCAGCGCGACGATCGGGTGCCCCCCCTTCGAGTGCAGTGCGCCGGAGACGAAGTCGGGCTGGCCGCCGAAGCCTGAGTGGATCTGCCCGTCGACGAAGCTGGCGTTGGCCTGGGCGAAGAGGTCGACCTGCATGGCGGCGTTGATCGAGAGCATGCAGGGGTGGGCGGCGACGCGCCCGGGTCGTTGACCGTCTCGGTCCGAAGCATGCGGAGCTGCTCGTTCCCGTCCGCCCACTCGTAGAGCTCGGGCGAGCCGATCAGGAAGGAGGTGTAGATCGGCGCCTCGCGGTCGAGCGCGCCGGCGTGGTCCAGTTCCATCACCCCGTCACTGATCATCTCGGACCACACGCGCAGGCCGCGGTGGCCCGACATCATCCGGGCCGCCACGGTGGGAATGAGCCCGATGCCGAGCTGCAGCGTGGTGCCGTCGGTGGCGAAGGTGGCGACACGCTCGCCGATGGCGTGTGCCGCCTCCTCCGATCCGTGGCCGGCGGGAGAGGTCAACGGCTGGTCGACTTCGACGAGCCCGTCGATGTGGTCCAGCGGGATCTCGCCCGCACCGTACGTGTAGGGCATGTGGGGGTTCACCTGCGCCAGGACCAGTCCGCCGCGCACCCGGGTCTGCTCAACGGCGGCCGGGAGCACGTTGACCTCGATCCCGAGGGACACCTTGCCGTCGCGCGGCAGGGACGTGTGGATCAGGACGGCGTCCGGCTGGCGCACCGTGTCGAAGAGACGCGGCACCAGGGACAGCCGCATGGGCAGGTAGTCGAGCATCGGGCTGTGGCGCATGCCCGGGCCGACGAACGGTGTCTCGCAGATGAAGGAGCGATGGGCGGCGAAGTCGTACTGGGCGTTGAGCTGGAAGACGCGGCAGGTCTCGAGCGCCTCGATGAGGGCCCGGACCAACACGAACGGCGTCGCCGAGTTGCCGGAGATGACGATCCGCGGCTCCCGGCCGCCCAGAGCACGGATCCGCGCGACCACCTCCTCGAAGGTGAGCGTCTGCATGGACACAGTGTCACAGAGGCCGACGGCCGCAAACAGGGACATTGGACCCTATCGGCATGCCTCTTGATCAGGGACGATCGACCCAGGTGGCGCGCCGGGCGCAGTTGCGGAGGTATGGGTCGTGCAGGAGATTCGATGGTTCGACGAGATCGGGCTCAAGGACACGGGCTCGGTGGGCGGCAAAGGGGCCAACCTCGGTGAGCTGACCGCGGGAGGCCTCCCGGTCCCCCCGGGATTCGTGATCACGGGAGAGGCGTACCTCGACGCCATGGGGCGGGCGGGCATCCGGGACCGGCTCCAGGCGATCCTGGCCGAGGCCCGCACTGCATCGCAGGACGATCTCGACCGGCTCGCCGGCGAGGCCCGCGACCTCGTACGCGCCGTCCCGATCCCCGAGGATCTCGCCAAGGAGATCGTGGAGGCCTACGGGCGCCTGGGCGCGGACATCCGGGTGGCCGTGCGGTCGTCGGGTATCGGCGAGGATGCCGAAGGCACCTCGTTCGCCGGCATGAACGAGACGTTCACCAACGTGGCCGGCGACCGACAGCTCCTGGCCCGGGTGGTCGATTGTTGGGCCTCGCTCTGGGGGGCTCGCTCCATCTTCTACCGGGGCGACAAGGAGTTGACGGCCGAGCCCGCCATCGCGGTCGTGGTGCAGGAGATGGTGCCATCCGTGCGCTCGGGCGTCATGTTCACGGTCGACCCTTCCACGGGCGAGACGGACCACATCGTGATCGAGGCTGCCTTCGGACAAGGTGAGGTCGTCGTCAGTGGTCTGGTCGAGCCGGACACCTACGTCGTGGCCAAAGAAGGCCCGCGGCTGCTGCACGCCCGGGTGGGCACGCAGAGGTTCGAGATCGTGCGCGGGCCCGACGGCGAGGACCAGCGGATAGAGATGGACGCCGTCGAGGGTGGTCGCCGTGTGCTCTCCGACGACGAGGTGATCGAGGTGGCGCGGATCGGTCTCGCCGCCGAGGCCCACTACGGCTCACCCCAGGACACGGAGTGGGCCATGGCCGGCGGCCACACGTACATCGTGCAGTCACGGCCGGTGACCGCCGTAGGGGGCGGCACTCCGGCCACGGCCGCCGAGCAGGGCACGCTGCTCGTGCAGGGCCTGGCGGCCTCGGCCGGGCGCGCCTCGGGAGTCGTGCGCGTGCTGCAGACTCCCGACCAGGGCGATCGTCTCCAAGCCGGCGAGGTGCTGGTGGCACCCATGACGAGCCCGGACTGGGTGCCCACCATGCGACGGGCCGCCGCCATCGTGACGGACGGGGGCGGCATGACCTGTCATGCGGCCATCGTCTCGCGTGAGCTCGGCGTCCCCGCGGTGGTGGGTGCCCGCAACGCGACCACGGTGCTGCGGGACGGCGAGCTCGTCACCGTCGACGGCGCCCAGGGGACCGTGACCGAAGGTGTTCAGGCCGCGTCGGTCTCGATCTCGGCCCCGGCGGCTGATCTGCAGCCGGCAGGCGTCAGCGGTCCGGGCGCCCTCGCCACGAAGATCTACGCCAATCTCGCCTTCGCCGACCACGCCGAGGAGGTGGCGGCCATGCCGGTCGACGGTGTGGGACTGCTGCGCGCCGAGTTCATGGTCACCGACGCCCTGAAGGGGGTCCACCCGCGCAAGCTCCTCGAGCGCGGCGAGGAGAAGACGTTCGTCGACAGCATGGCCAAGTCGCTCTTGCGCATCACGCGTGCCTTCGAGCCGCGGCCCGTCGTGTACCGCAGCATCGACTTCCGCTCCAACGAGTTCTCCAACCTCGAGGGTGGCGACGAGTTCGAACCCCACGAGGAGAACCCGATGATCGGGTACCGGGGCTGCTACCGCTATGTGCGCGAGCCGGATCTGTTCCGGCTCGAGCTCGACGTGCTGGATCGCGTGTTGCAGGAGACGGCGAACATCGTGCTCATGATCCCCTTCGTGCGCACCGCCTGGGAGCTCGAGGCGTGCCTCGAGGTCGTCGACGCCAGCCCGGTCGCCGGTTCGCTCCCGGTCTGGGTGATGGCCGAGGTGCCCTCGGTCGCCTACTGGATCCCGACCTACGCCACCATGGGGATTCAGGGCGTGTCGATCGGCAGCAACGACCTGACCCAGCTGATGCTCGGCGTGGACCGCGACTCACAGATCTGCGCCGACGTCTTCGACGAGGCGGATCCCGCCGTGCTGGACGCGATCGGCCGCATCATCGGCGGCTGCCAGTCCTCGGGGATCACCTCCTCCCTCTGCGGCCAGGCGCCTTCCAACCGGCCGGCATTCGCCGAGCATCTGGTTCGTCAGGGCATCACGTCGATCTCGGTGAACCCCGATGCCGTGCCCGCCGTCCGCAAGACGGTGGCAGCGGCCGAATGGCGGATGCTCCTGGAGGCAACCGTCCCGGGCCGGCCGCAGATGTCAGGCGGTGTGGCGCCGCGCCACCCCTTCGGCCGTCGCCGGTAGCAGTTCGGGGCTCGACCCGAGCGTTCCGGGTTGGAAGGGTCGCGGGGTCGGCCAGGGAGGGCGGATCCCTACGACTCCTCGGGCACCATCTCGATCGCCCCGCAGGGGCACTCCTGCACACACAGCCCGCACCCCTTGCAGAAGTCGTAGTTGAACCGATAGCCGTGGGCTTCGTCGACCTTCATCACTGCGTTGTCGGGGCATACGCCGAAGCAATTGTCGCACTGGAAGCAGTTGCCGCAGGACATGCAGCGCCGTGCCTCGAAGAGCGCGGTCGACTCGTCCAAGCCGCCAACGACCTCGTCGAAGGTCGAGGTACGACGTGCCGCGTCCAGGCGCGGACGCACCGCGTGGGGAGCGTCCGCGTAGTACCAGGTGTTGAGGTGCTCCGGCGTGGCCAGCGGATGGCGGGCCGGGCGTTCCAACGTGCCGCCGGCCATCCAGGCGTCCATGGCCCGCGCCGCGCGCTTGCCGTGCCCGATCGCGTCGGTCAGGGTGCGGGCGCCGGCCACGATGTCGCCGCCCGCGAAGATCCCGGGCCGCGCCGTCATCATGTCGGCTCCCACTGCGACGACCCCGTCCGCCACGGCGACCTCGGGGAAGCCGGCCAGGAGCGAGAGGTCCGCCTCCTGCCCGAGCGCCAGGACCACCGAGTCCGCCCGCAGCTCTTCGATCTCACCCGTGGGCTGTGGGAAGCCGTCCGGATCGAGCTCCATCCGCTCAATGGTGAGGACGTCGCCCTCGGTGCCGACGATGGTCGAGAGCCATTTGAGCTGCACGCCCTCGTCGACGGCGTCCTGTACCTCCTCGACGTTGGCGGGCATGCGCTCGCGCGTGCGGCGGTAGACGACGACGGCGTCCTCGGCACCGAGCCGCCGGGCAGTGCGGGCGGCATCCATCGCCGTGTCACCGCCCCCGTAGATCACGACGCGTCGGCCGAGAGCCGGCGGCTCGTGATCTTCGGTGTCGTGCAGAAGGGTGACGGCGTCGAGGATGCGCGCCGAGTCCCCTGCGGGGATGTCGGCGTGCTTGCCCCGTTGCGCCCCGACGGCGAGGAAGGCGGCATCGAAGCTCTCGTCACGCATGGTGGCCTCGAGGTCGTCGACCGTGCGACCGCACACGATGCGCACGCCCATCGACGCAATCCGCGCCACCTCGCCCTCCACGATGTCCCGGGGCAGCCGGTAGGCGGGGATGCCGTAGCGCATCATGCCCCCGGGCAGTGGCGACGACTCGTAGATCACGACCTCGTGCCCGAGCAGGCGCAGGTGGTACGCGGCCGAGAGGCCTCCCGGCCCGGACCCCACGACCAGCACCCGCTTCCCCGAGGCCGGCCCCGCCGGTTCGGGCGACCAGCCCTCGCGCAGGGCGCGGTCCCCCAGGAACCGCTCCATGGCGTTGATGCCCACCGTCTCGTCCACGGCGGCCCGGTTGCAGGCCGTCTGGCAGGGGTGGAAGCAGGCCCGCCCCATCACGGCCGGCAGCGGGTTGTCGCGCATGATCTGGCGCCACGCCGCCTCGTAGGAGCCGTCCTCGGCCAGGTACAGCCACTGCTGGATGTTCTCCCCGGCCGGGCAGGCGTTGCTGCAGGGTGGGAGGCGGTCGACGTACATGGGGCGCTCGACCCGCCACGAGCCGGTCTTGTTGGCCAGGCTGGACCCGATCTCGAGGGTGATGGCGAAGGGCTTGACGGTCACGACGTCGGCCCTTCCTCCGGCTCGAGCAGGCCGTACCTCGCGATGTTGCGGTCGGCCAGGGCCTGCAGGTGGGCGATCACGTCCGTCCGCGCCGGGTTCCCCTGGGCGTCGAAGAGGTGGGCGTAGCGGGTCTGGAGCCTCAGGTACTCCTCGACCGGGACCGGCCGGCGGATGGGGGACGAGCGCACGACCGCGCCGTGCTCCGCCTCGAAGACGGGGAAAAGGCCGGTCTGCGTCGCCAGCCGGGCCACCCTCACCGTGTCACTCGGCGCCGAGCCCCACCCCAGCGGACAGGTCACCAGGATGTGGATGTAGCGGGCGCCGTGGAATTCCATGGCGCGCGTCACCTTGTCCTCCAGATCGTGGAGGTCGGCCACCGTGGCGGTCGCCACGTAGGGGATCCCGTGCGCCATCGCCAGCTCCGGCATGTTCTTGCCCTGGCCGAACGGGTTGCCCGGATTGGGGCCGACCGCCTCCGTCGTCGCCGTGCGCGCCGCAGGCGGGGTGGCCCCCGACCGTTGCACCCCGGTGTTCATGTAGGCCTCGTTGTCGTAGCAGATGAAAAGAACGTCGTCGTTGCGCTCGAACATGCCCGAGAGGCACCCGAAGCCGATGTCGACCGTGCCGCCGTCGCCGGCCTGCCCGATGACCCTCGTGTCGCTGTGTCCCTTGACCCGCAGCGCGGCTGCGACTCCCGTGGCCACAGCCGGAGCGTTGCCGAACAGCGAGTGGAACCACGCCAGCTGCCACGACGTCTCGGGGTAGGGGGTCGAGAACACCTCGAGGCAGCCCGTGGCGTTGACGGCGACCATCTGCCCCCCGGTGGCGCGCATGGCGGCGTCGAGGGCATAGCGGGCGCCGAGCGCCTCGCCGCAGCCCTGGCAGGCGCGGTGGCCGGAGGTGAGTGAGTTGGCGCGCGCGGAGTCCGACTGGACGGTGCGGTCCGACCGGTTGGCCAGCCGGTTGCCGACGGCGAAGCTGCCGACCTGGTAGAAGCGCACGGCCATCGCTCAGCCGATCCTCGAGCCGGCCACACCGAGGTCGCGCAGCATGTTCTCCGCCGTCGGACCGGAGCGGCGGTGCAGTGCCATGCGCTCGAGCTCGCGATCGACGAGATCCCGATTCAGGTCGAGGAAGGTCAGGGGTGCCAGCTGGTCCCCCAGCGCCGCCTCGAAGACGCGGGCGATGGACGTCTTGGTGATGGAGCGGCCGCCGAGTCCCGCCACCACGGTGGCGACCGGCACCGCCAACCCGCTGAGCGTCATCGCCACGTCGGTCGAGAGCACCCCGCCGAAGCCCACACTGATGGCCTTCTCGACGACGACGACCCGCCGCGCACCCTTGAGCGCGTTCCGCACTGCGTCAATGGGAAAGGGCCGGAATGAGGTGATGCCGAGCGCGCCGATCCGATGCCCTGCGGCCCGTTGCGTGTCGATGACGTCCTTGATGGTCCCGAGGACCGAACCCATGGCCACGACGACCACATCGGCGTCTGCGCTGCGGTACGGGTGCACCAACCCACCCGAGTCGCGCCCGAAGGCCTCGGCGAACTCGGCTCCGATCTCGCTGATGCGGCCCAGCGCGATGAGCTGGCGGGCGTGTGCCAGGTAGCGCACCTCCTCGAACGCCTCGGGGCCGACCATGGCGCCGATGGAGTACGGGTCCGCGGGGTCGAGGACCTGGCGCGGCACGTAGGGTGGCAGGAACGCATCGACTTGTTCCTGCGTCGGGAGATCGACCCGCTCGGTGGCGTGGGTGAGGATGAAGCCGTCCATGCAGACCATGACGGGGACGGACACCTCCTCGGCCAGGCGGAAGGCCTGGATGTGCAGGTCCGCGGCCTCCTGGACCGTCTCGGCGAACAGCTGGACCCAGCCGGCGTCGCGTGCCGCCATGGCGTCGCTGTGGTCGTTCCAGATGTTGATGGGGGCGCCCACGGCGCGATTGGCCAGCGTCATGACGATGGGGAACCCGAGCCCACTGGCGTTGTAGACGGCCTCCATCATGAACAGGAGACCCTGGCTCGCCGTGGCGGTGAAGGCACGGGCCCCGGCGGCGGACGCCCCGATGGCGACCGACATCGCGGCGAATTCCGATTCCACGTTGATGAACTCGCAGGGCGTGAGCGCACCCGCCTTCACGAGCTCGCCCAGGGCCTCGATGATGTGGGTCTGCGGGGAAATCGGGTAGGCGCACACCACCTCGGGTCGGCACAACGCCACCGTCTCGGCCACGGCCCGCGAGCCCTCAATCTGCCGGAGCACTGAGCACCGCCCTTCCGTTGGCCGACATGAGCTGGCGAGCCTGCTGGAACAGCTCCGCTGCTGCTGCCACATTGCGCTCGGCCACCGACGGATTGCGGTCGAACCGGGCGCGGATGGCCGCGCTGACCGCCTCCATGGTGACCTGTGCCGTCAGGGCGGCGAAGCTCCCGAGCAGCGCCGCATTGGGGAGGGGCCGGCCGATCTGGCGCTGCGCCACCTCGGTGGCGGGCACGGTGAGCAGGCGTTCGGGCCGGAAGCGATCCGCCAGCGATTCCAGACCGAGCTCCTGGAGGGTGCGCGTGGAGTTGATCAGCACGTAGCCGTCCGGGCCGAGCCCGGCGAACAGGTCGACCTGGTGGACCAGGGTCGGGTCGATGACGATCAGGCAGTCCGGCGTCACGACCGGCTCACGGGTGCGGATCTCGCGTTCCCCGAGCCGGCAGTACGCCACCACCGGTGCACCCATGCGCTCGGACCCGAAGCTCGGGAACGATTGCGCGTGCCTGCCCTCCTCGAACGCAGCGAGCGCGAGGAGGTCGGCCGCGGTCACGGCGCCCTGCCCGCCCCGGCCGTGGAAGCGCACTTCGAACACCGCTCCAGCGTGCCCCGGACCCCCAGGGGCGAATAGAGCCAAAGGTCCCCGGTGCCCGGTCGGCGCAGGTGACGTAAGTCCCTGGTGCCCGGGGGCCGGAGGGGCGTCAATTTGGCGTGCGGGTCGGCTGGCACGAGGGCCCGCTGCAACGGGAGGAGAGGACGATGAGGATCGAATTGACGGACGAGCAGGTGTCGGACCTGGGCACCCTCCTTCAGGGAGCGCTCGGTGACCTGAGCTCGGAGATCGCGGCGACGGACAACCCGGCCTACCGGGACGGCCTGCGGGCCCGGCGGGCTTCGCTCGAAGCGGTGCTCGCGCAGCTCGGGTCGGGGGTCAACGCGTGAGGGCACCGCATCGGGGACCTTTGGCACTACTGCGCACCCGGTGCCGATGGGACCATCGAATTCCGAGGGACCGCGTGGTCTCCGTGGGCCTCTGGAGGCGTCGACGATGGCAGTGAGAGTGGCAATCAACGGGTTCGGCCGGACGGGGCGCGCCTTCCTTCGGGCCGCCATCAAGTCGCCCCATGACATCGAGGTGGCCGCCGTCAACGACCTCGGCGATCCCACGGCCCTCGCCCGGCTGTTGGCGCGGGACTCCGTCCACGGGCACTTTCCGGTCCCGGTCTCCGTCGAGCACGACACCATGATGGTCGGCGCCTCGCCCGTCACGATGCTCATGGAGCCACACCCCGGCGAGCTGCCCTGGAGGGAGCTGGGTATCGACGTCGTGATCGAGAGCACCGGCCGGCTGACCAGCCGGGAGAAGGCGGCGGCCCACATTGAGGCGGGCGCACGACGGGTGATCTCTCGGCACCGGCCAAGGACGCCGATGCCACGTTCGTCGTGGGCGTCAACGAGGACTCGTTCGACCCGGGCCACGACTTCGTGGTCTCAACGCGTCCTGCACCACGAACTGCCTGGCCGTTCTGGCCAAGGTCCTCGACGACGCCTTCGGGATGGAGCAGGGGTTCATGACGACGGTGCACGCCTACACGGACGATCAGCATCTCGTCGACGCACTGCACAAGGACCCCCGCGGCTCCGGGCGCGGCGATCAACATCGTCCCCACGACGACGGGTGCCGCTCGGGCGACCGGACTGGTCCTTCCCGACGTGGCAGGTCGGCTGGACGGGCTCTCGCTGCGGGTCCCGGTGCCCGATGGGTCGATCACCGACCTGGTGGCCACCGTGCGGGCGACGCCGACGGTCGACGATATTCGCGAGGCCTACGAGTTGGCGGCCGAGATCGGGCGCCTGGCCGGCCTGCTCGAGTACTCCGAGGACGACCTCGTGTCGACCGACATCGTCGGCTCCCCGGCCTCCTGGATCTTCGACTCCAAGCTGACCATGGCCAGCGGCAACATGGTCAAGGTGCGTCGACGCGCTGGTCAGCCACAACTCGCGCACCAGTGGTTCGGCGATCTCGTCACGTGCCGCGACTGGGGCGAGGGTTGGCTCAACGAGGGCTTCGCGACCTACGCCGAGTACCTGTGGCGCGAGCACCACGAGGGCCGCGATGCCGCCGACCTCGAGCTCGAGGAATGGGCGGAGGGTATTTCGGCGAGGACTCCGGCCGCTACCGCCGGACATCGCGACCAAGCTCTACGACGAGCCGATTCGACATCTTCGACCACCATCTCTCACGAGAAGGGTGGGCGCGTGCTGCACATGCTGCGCGCGCTGCTCGGCGACGATGCGTTCGGCCGCGCGCTCGCGCACCACCCTCCGAGCCGTAGCCCGAATCCTTGACCCCGCCGAAGGGCGCCTCGGGATGGCCGAGGCCGAAGTGATTGATCGAGACCATCCCGCTTTCAATCTGCTCGTACACCTTGGCCGCGGTGAGGGACGAGGCGGTGAAGGCGTAGGCCGCCAGGCCATAGGGCAGCCGGTTGGCCTCGGCCATGGCGTCCTCGAACCCGTCGACCGCATTGATGATGGCAACCGGGCCGAACGGCTCCTCGTTCATGATGGCCGCGTCGATGGGCACATCGACCAGAACGGTCGGCTGGAAGAAGTCGCCGCTGTTGCCGATGCGCGCGCCGCCCAGGCGCAGCTTGGCGCCGCGCTCGACCGCGTCGCCGATCAGCCGCTCCATGGTTTGCACCCGGCGCGGATTGGCCAGGGGGCCCATCTGGCTGGACGGATCCAGGCCGTCGCCGACCTTCAGCGCGCCGAAGGCGTCCACAAAGGCGTTGGCGAAGGGTTCGTGCACGGCCCGCTGCACCAGGAAACGGGTGGGGCTGATGCAGGCCTGACCCGCATTGCGCTGCTTGGCGGCGACACTGGCCTTGGCGGCGGCTGGGATGTCCGCATCGGCGAACACCAGCACAGGCGCATGGCCGCCCAGCTCCATGGTGACGCGTTTCATGTACCGGCCCGCCAGGGACGCCAGATGCTTGCCCACAGCTGTAGAGCCGGTGAAGGACACCTTGCGGACCACAGGGTGGGGAATGAGGTGCTCGGAGATTTCCGCAGGAACCCCGAACACCAGATTGACCACGCCTGGCGGCACGCCGCGTCCTGCAGGCAGCGCACGAACTCGGCGCACGAGCCCGGCGTCTCTTCCGGGCCCTTGGCGATGATCGCGCATCCGGCCGCCAGGGCCCCGGCCGCCTTGCGCGCCAGCTGATTGACCGGGAAGTTCCAGGGCGTGAAGGCGGCCACCACGCCCACCGGATCATGCGTCACAACTTGGGTGACATTGGCGGCGCGCGGCGGGATGATGCGGCCGTAGAGCCTCAGCGCCTCGCCTGCGGCCAATTCGAGCACCTCGGCCGCCCGTTCCAGTTCGGCGCGGGATTCGGCCAGGATCTTGCCCTGTTCCAGCGTCATCTGCGCGGCGATGTCGGCGATGCGTTCGCGCATCAACGCGGCGGCCTTGACCAGGATGCGGCTGCGCTCCACCGCCGGGGTTCGCCGCCAGACGGCGAAGCCGCGCTCGGCGGCGGCGATGGCCCGGTCCAGCTCGACGAGGCCCGCATGAGCGACCGCGCCGATCACCTCGCCGCTCGCCGGATTGCGCACCGGCAGGGTTCGTCCGTCCGCGGCGGCGGTCCATTGACCGTCGATCAGCAGAAGCACGTCGCGATAGGCGGGAGGTGATTGACGGTCCGACACGGGGCGCTCCAGTTCCGTCCGGCCGAGCCGGCGTGAGTTCGGAAGCTAGGGCTCCTCGGGCGAAATTCAATGGCCGCTGAAGGCCAGATGGTGCAGGGCGATGCCCGAGGCCGTCGCAACATTCAGCGAATCCAGCCCCGCCGCCATCGGTATCGCCACAGCGCAGGCGCGTTCCAGCAACGCGCCCGGCAGGCCCGGCCCCTCGGCGCCGAGCAGCAGGGCGGCCTTGGGCGGAGCGATCAGCCGGCCAAGCGGCAAGGTCGGCCGACGGACTGAGCGCGATGGCGTCCAGGCCGAACCGCTGAAGCAGCGCCAGAGCATCCTCCCCCGGTTGCAGGCGCGCGAAGGGAACCACCAGGGCCGCGCCCACCGACACGCGGATGGCCTTGCGGTAGAGCGGATCGCAGCAATCGGAATCCAGCACCACCGCATCCACGCCGAAGGCCGCCGCGTTGCGCAGCAGGCCGCCCATGTTGTCGTGGTTGGCGATGCCGAACAGGCCCAGCACCAGAGCGCGCTCACCCAACCCGGCCAGCAGATCGGCGGCTCAGCGGCTCGGGCGCGCGGCGTCCGACCGCCAAGATTCCGCGATGGATGTGAAAGCCGGCGATCGGCGTCCATCACCGGCTGGGCGGCGCTATAGACCGGGGTCTGATCATCCAGCAGAGCCAGTAGATCGGACAGGCCCGCGATGCGCTTGTCGGCGATCAGCAGGGCCTCGGCGGCATGCCGCGCGCGGGTCAGCAGGACGCGCAGCACCACCTCGCCCTCGGCGATGAAGCGCCCCTCGCGCCCCACGAGGTCACGCTCACGGATGTCGCGGAACGCCGACAGGCGCGGATCGGCCGGATCCTCGACCGGGATGATCCGCGGCAATGCGTTCAGCCCCGCCCCTTGGCGTCCCGCGCCTTCACCTTCTGGCGGAAGGCGTGCAGCAAGGGTTCGGTGTAGCCGCTGGGCTGGGCCGCGCCCTCAAACACCAGGGCCTTGGCCGCCTGATACGCCAGGCTGGCGTCCGGATCCGGCATCATGGGCCGATAGGCCGGATCGCCGTCGTTCTGCCAATCGACCTTGGCGGCCATGCGCTTGAACGCGGACAGGACCTGATCGTCCGTACACACCCCATGCATAAGCCAGTTGGCCATGTGCTGTGAGGAAATGCGCAAGGTGGCGCGGTCCTCCATCAGGCCCACGTCGTGAATGTCGGGCACCTTGGAGCAGCCCACGCCCTGGTCCACCCAGCGCACCACATAGCCGAGAATGCCCTGGGCGTTGTTGTCCAGCTCGTCCCGCACCGCCTGTTCGGTCCAGTTGCGGCCGACGGCCAGGGGCAAAGTGAGCAAGGCGCTCAATGGCGCGATCGGGTCCTTGGCCAGTTCAGCCTGACGGGCGAACACGTCCACCGCGTGATAGTGCAGCGCATGCAGGGTCGCCGCCGTCGGGCTCGGCACCCAGGCGGTGTTGGCGCCCGAGCGCGGGTGGCCGATCTTCTGCTCCAGCATGTCGGCCATGCGGTCCGGCGCCGCCCACATGCCCTTGCCGATCTGGGCCTTGCCCGACAGGCCGCAGGCCAGGCCGATGGCCACGTTGCGCTGTTCATAGGCGGCGATCCAGGCGCTTTGGCGCATCTCGCCCTTGGGCACCATGGGCCCGGCGAGCATGGAGGTGTGGATTTCATCGCCCGTGCGGTCGAGAAAGCCGGTGTTGATGAACACCAGTCGGCTCCTGGCCGCGGCGATGCAGGCTGCGAGGTTGGCCGAGGTGCGGCGCTCCTCGTCCATCACGCCGACTTTGATGGTGTTCTTGGCCAGGCCCAGCACCGGTTCGATGGCGCCGAACAGGCGGTCGGTGAAGGCGACCTCCTCGGGTCCATGCATCTTGGGTTTGACGATATAGATCGATCCGGCGCGGCTGTTGGTGAACCGGCCCATCCGCCGCAGATCGTAGATCGCGATCAGGCTGGTCATGATCCCGTCGAGGATGCCCTCCGGCGCCTCGCTTCCGTCGGCCAGCAGAACCGCCGGATTGGTCATCAGATGGCCGACGTTGCGCACGAACAGCAGCGATCGTCCGTGTAGTGAGAAGGGCAGCCATCCGGCGCCAGATAGCCTCGGTCGGCCTCCAGCTTGCGCAACAGGGTGCGTCCGCCCTTGTCGAAGCTCGCCTCCAGATCGCCGCGCATCAGGCCCAGCCAATTGCGATAAGCCTCCACCTTGTCCTCGGCGTCCACCGCGGCGATGGAGTCCTCAAGGTCGCAGATGGTGGAGAGCGCCGCCTCCATCACCACGTCCGCCAGTCCGGCCGGATCGGTCTTGCCGATGGGATGGGCGCGGTCGATCACCAACTCGATGTGGATGCCGTTGTGGCGCAGCAGGATCGCGCCGGGCGTGGCCGGATCACCCCTATAGCCGGCGAACAGCGATGGGTCGGCCAGGGCCGGCGACAGGGCGCCGTCCTTGACCGAAAAGCCGGCCACGTCGGCGTAGGCGCCGGACGCCAGCGGAACGGCCTGATCCAGAAACGCCTTGGCCTTGGCCACCACCTGGGCGCCGCGGGCGGCGTCATAGCCCTTAACCGGCTCGCCGGTCAGGGGGATGGCGTCGGTGCCATACAGGGCGTCATACAAGCTGCCCCAACGCGCGTTGGCGGCGTTCAGAACGAAGCGGGCGTTGAGGATCGGCACCACCAGCTGCGGCCCCGCCAGGCGCGCCAGTTCGTCGTCGACATTGGTCGTGTCGATCTTGAAGGGTTCAGGCTCGTCGACCAGATAGCCGATCTCGCGCAGGAAGGCCTGATAGGCGGCGGGGTCGTGGGTCGCCCGGGTGCGCCTTGTGCCAGGCGTCGATCCTGGCCTGCAGCGCGTCGCGCTTGGCCAGAAGCGCCTTGTTCTCCGGCGCGAAGCGGCCGAACACCTCGGCCACGCCCGCCCAGAAGCGGCCCGCGTCCATGCCGAGCGGCGGCAGAACGTCCTCTTCGACGAAGCGGGCGAGAACGTCGGCGATCTTCAGACCTGCACGGTCCAGATAAGCGGTCATGGGGCCTCCTTGCTGACGCTAGCCGATAGACCTTGGCGGCCCTCTCCGTCCAGCGGCCAGACGCATGAACGACGGCTAAACGCGCGGCTCAGACTTGGCTCAACGGCGCGCGCGCATAGATGACCCATGCTTCGCCAATCGGGGCGCGGCAGGAATTTCGGACGACGGCCATGTTCGGCGCAACGGCGATTGATTGGGTTCTGGTGGATCATGCGGCGAGGGAGCCGGTGCAGGTGGGCGACCTTGTCTGCACGGATGCTGGCGGCATGCCCGCCTATCGGGTGATGGCCTTGGACGACACCCGGGCGTGGCTGCGCGACACCGATCACCCGTTCGACTGGATCCTGCCCCTGTCCAGCTTCCACTGGAAGGCGCGGCGCAGCTAGCTCGGCCAGTGGAAGGCCAGTTCGGTCTGCCCGGTCTGGCTCCCATCGGCGTCGAAGCGGCGCTCGACGATGACGCCCCGTCCCTCGGCGTCCAGCGCCGCCACCGTGCTGCAGCGAGTCCCATACAGGCCGTTGCGCACGAAGACGCCGGTCCTGGCGCCGCGTTCGGTCATGGTCGCGGCGCCGGGCGGCGGGACGTCGTCGCCCAGGCGGTCCAGCAGGATCTGCGGCGGCGACGTCCCGCCCAGCCATTCGCGGACCGCATCGATCAACTGCAGGGTCTTGGGCCAGGGCCGGTCGGCGTCGCCGTTGGACAGGCCGTACACGCCCGGCTCAAGGCCACGCGCCTCCACCTTCGGTCGGTTGCGCCACAGAGTGGCTCGCTCAGGGGTCGCTACGATCAGATTGAACGGATTGAACGCCGCCGCATCGGCCTCGGTCAGGTCGGCGTAACGCCCTTCTCTCAGGAGAAAGCCCTTCACCAGCTCGCCGCGCGACGGTCGCCCGTCCCGCGGCGGCCCGTAGCCGCTGAGGTTGGTCACCACCGCAAAGCGTCCCAGGTCTGACGCCCCCAGCCATGTCCCGCCCGATTGCAGATCCTGGCCGGCAAGAACGTGAGGCGCTTCAGGCCAACGGTGGAGCGGCGCGGCGGGGCGGGCGTGCAGTTCGTCGCGGTTGCCGGCCAGCACCCATCGCCAGCGCGGGTGGGCGCGCCAGGCGAAGGCCAGAACGCACATGGCGCGCGTCAGGCGGCGGCGAAAACGGGACCAGGCTCGCGCAGGGCGACGAAGTTTCGCTCCATGAGGGCGAAGCCGCCGAACAGGATCAGGCTGTAGAGGGCGTCGCCTTCCAGGGTGCCGCGCAGGAACGGCAGGGCCGCGGTGAAGCAAGCGGCCAGACCTGCGCCCGTATGGGAATATTGGCCGCCGAAGGCCCAGACCCCGAAATTGCTCAGCCCAAAGAACATTAGCGATCCGGCCAGGGTCGCGCCCGCGATCGGAAGCGGCCGGCGACGGCTGCGCAGCCAAAAGCCCAGGCACACGATCATGGCGAAGCTGAAGTAGACCACCGCCATGCCCTTGTAGAAGCCGAGCGCCAGGTCGCTGACGAACAGGGCCGCCAAAGGAACCACGAAGGCCAGGCGCCGATCCTCCAGATAGGCCCCGGCGAACAGCGCCGTCGCGGCCACCGAGGTCAGGTTCCACGGATGCGGGACCAGGCGCGAGGCGACGGCGGCGGCGATCATCGCGACGATCGTCGCGAGGCGTGGCTTGATCATGATCTGCTCCCTGGAGGGCCCGGCCGGCCGGCCGGTTTAGACTCGCCTTTTTCAGCCTCGTCTGCAACCGCTGCGTCAGCCGGCGCGGGCAGAACCGGGGCCGGCCCGGTCTTCGGACCCAAACCCAGGCTCTTGAGCGCCCAACTCAGATCGAAGGACTGGCGTTTGGCCGCCGGCCAGCGCCTGAAATCAAAGCCGCTTTCAATGGTCGGCTTGACCACCCTGAAGAACGGCGAAATGTCGAAATCGCGCGGCGTGAACAGGCCATCGTGGCGCAGGCTCATCACCTCGCTGGCCACGTAGGGCGATACATCGTAGGGCGCGTCCTCCTGCTGAATGTGCAGAGCCGTGTCCGGCAGGATCGGATAATGGATCGAGTGGAAGGCCGCCGCGATCATGGTCGAACAGATCGCCCGGGTGGGATCGCCGTGGCCGAACGCCAGCATCTTGCGCCGCATGGATACGGGCACCGGCGGATAGGGGATCAGGAAGCGGATCAGATCGATGATGTAGCGCAGGTCGTACTGGCGACCGAGGTAGGAGATGGCGAAGTCCACCACCTTGCGCCGCTCGTCAGGGTTCAAGCCCACGGCGCGGCAGATGCGGGTGTTGAACCTGGCGTACTTCGACAAGGGAGAGGCGATCACGCCCTCATAGGCCAGGGCCTCGATCAGCACCCGCTCCTCGCCGGTCTCCGCATCGGGCGGCAAGACGCCCTCGCCGATGTAGATGGCCGAATGCGACCAAGTGGACTGGGTCAGGTACTTGATGATGCTGGCGATGCGGGTGTTGCCCTCGATCAGAAGCACGTCGCCCGGCCGCAAGGTCCGGCTCAAGGTTCCGATCGGCGGGGCGAAGAACGGCGTGTAGCCGGCGATCGGCTGGTCAAGGTAGCGGACGATCCGGGCGCCGATCTTCTCGCTCAGACTCTGAAAGCTCATGGCCGTCTCATGTTCTGCACCGAAAGCGCGCCCCTTTTGAAACCAAAGATGGCGATTGCCTCTTTATCCGCCAAGCGTAGGCTCCCACATGCAGCATAGGCAGGGAGCGCCGCGCTGCAAACCTCAGCCGGTCGGCGGAGGCGGCAGCGGCCGCTCCAGGGAGGAATTCATGGCGTCCACCGGGCGTCAGGCCAAGACCGCGTCGTTTCCCTCGCTCTATGGCTGGGCGCGTAAGGCCTTGCCGCAAATGTCCGAAACCGAACGCGTCGCCATCGAGGCGGGCGACGTGTGGTGGGACGCCGCGCTGTTTTCCGGAAATCCGGACTGGGCCGAGCTGCTCAAGGTCCCAGCGGCCAAGCTGAGCAAGGAGGAGCAGGCCTTCCTCGACGGGCCGGTGGAGCAGCTCTGCCGCATGATCGACGACTGGCGCGTGCGCTTCGAATGGTTCGATCTTCCGCCCCAGGTCTGGACTTTCATCAAGGACAATAAGTTCTTCGGGATGATCATCCCGAAGGCCTTCGGCGGCCTGGGCTTTTCCCCCCTCGCCCACTCCGAGGTCGTGCGCAAGATCTCCACCCGCAGCCTGACGGCGGCGGTGACGGTGATGGTGCCCAACTCGCTGGGACCGGGCGAACTGCTCATGAAATACGGCACGGAGGCGCAGAAGCAGCATTATCTGCCGCGCCTGGCCGACGGGCGCGAAATCCCCTGCTTCGGCCTGACCAGCCTGGAGGCGGGTTCGGACGCCGGCGCCGTGATCGACAGCGGCGTGGTCTGCTGGGGCCGCTACGAGGGCAAACGCGTGCTGGGCATGCGGCTGAACTGGTCCAAGCGCTACATAACGCTGTGCCCCATCGCCACGATCATAGGCCTGGCCTTCCGCCTGCACGATCCGGACGGATTGCTGGGCGGGGCCGAGGACCTCGGCATCACCGTGGCGCTCGTGCCCGCTAAAACCCCTGGCGTGACCACCGGCCATCGCCACTATCCGGCGCACCAGGTGTTTCAGAACGGCCCGACCCAGGGCCATGACGTGTTCCTGCCGCTGGACGCCATCATCGGCGGTCAGGCCCAGATCGGCCAAGGTTGGCGCATGCTGACCACCGCCCTGGCCGAGGGACGCGGCATCTCCCTTCCGTCCCTGTCCGCTGCGGGTCTGGCCTTCAGCGCGCGCGCGGCCGGCGCCTACGCCCGCATCCGCGAGCAGTTCGGCCTGCCCATCGCCCGCTTCGAGGGCGTGGCCGCGCCGCTGGGCCGCATAGCGGCGACGGCCTACTTGGTGGATGGCGCGCGGCGTCTGACTTGCGTGGGTCTGGGCCTGGATCACAAGTCGGCGGTGATCGCCGCCATCATGAAGGCCCACGCCACCGAACGCATGCGCACCGCGGTCAACGACGCCATGGACATCCACGGCGGCAAGGGCGTGATGGACGGGCCGCACAACTACATGGGCGACCTTTACCGCGCGATCCCGATCAGCATCACGGTCGAGGGCGCCAATATCCTGACCCGCAATCTGATGATTTTCGGTCAGGGCGCGATCCGCTGCCATCCCTTCCTGCTGAAGGAAATGATGGCCCTGGACCGAGAGGACCGGCCCGCCTTCTACAAGGCCTTCAACGCCCACCTGCTCCACGCCGTCGTCACCTTCGGCCGCGCCTTGGGCCGCAGTTGGACGCGCGGCGCCTTCGCGCCGCGCCCGGTCGGCGGCAAGCTCGGCGGCCACTACGCGCAACTCTCCCGCTACTCAGCTGTTCTGGCCTTTCTCAGCGACATGGCCTTCCTCAGCCTGGGCGGCGGGCTCAAGCGTAAGGAGATGATCTCCGCGCGGCTGGGCGACATCCTGGCCGAGCTTTATCTACTCAGCGGAACGCTCAAGCGCTTCGAGGACGAGGGTCGCCAGGGCGAGGATCAGCCGCTGATGGATGTGGCCATGGCCGACGGCGTCGCCCGCATGGAGAAGGCGGTCGACGAGATATTGGCCAATTTCCCGGCGCGGCCGCTGGCCTGGCTGCTGCGCCTGATCGTGCCGGGCGACTCCAGGTCCCGGCGCGGGGCCGACGACAATCTGCTGTTCAAGGCCGCCGCGCTGATCACCGAGCCCGGTCCCGCGCGCGATCGCCTGACCCGCGAGGTTTTCCTGCCGCAGGACGACGGCGGTGTGGCGCGGCTGGAGCGCGCCTTCGACCTGACCGTCGCCGCCGACCCAGTGCGCCGTCGCTTGCGCCAGGCGAAGATCAGGGACTGGCGCAAGGCCCATGCGGAAGGTCTGGTCTCGGACGAAGAAGCCAAACAGCTGGAGGCCGCCGAGCTGGCCGTGGCCCTGGCCGCCTCGGTGGACGATTTCGCGCCAGGAACGCTGGAGCCTCACCGCAATCCCGCGCCCAAGGCCGCGCCGAAAGCCCCGAAGAGTTCTGTCTCGCAAAGGAGAGCGCCATTACCGGCCGCCCCCCCGTCTACCTGATCGACGGCGCGCGCACGCCCTTCATCAAGGCGCGCGGCGGGCCCGGTCCGTTCAGCCCCGTGGACCTGGCGGTCAACTGCGGGCGGCCGCTGCTGTTGCGCCAGCCGCTGAAGCCCGACGCGTTCCAAGAGGTGGTGCTGGGCTGCGTCAATCCCTCGGCCGATGAGGTCAATCCGGCCCGCATCGCCCAGCTGCGCCTGGGGCTGGACGAGGCGACCCCGGCCTACACCGTCCAGCGCAACTGCGGCTCAGGCATGCAAGCCATCGACGAGGGCCGGCGGCGCATCGAGGCGGGCGACGCGGACCTGATCCTGGCCGGCGGCGCCGAGGCGCTCAGCCAGACGCCCCTGCTATGGCCGCGCCCGGCGGTGGAATGGTTCGCCAGGCTCAACGGGGCCAAGACCCCGCAGCAGAAGCTGATGGCCCTGCTCGGCCTGCGCCTATCCTTCTTCAAGCCGGTCATCGGGCTAGAGAAGGGTCTCACCGATATCGTCAGTGATCTGAACATGGGTCAAACGGCCGAGGTGGTCGCTTATCTGTTCGGCATCAGCCGGCAGGAAGCCGACGCCTACGCGGCCCTCAGCCATCAACGCCTGGCCGCCGCCCAGGCCGCCGGACGGCTGGGCGAAATCGAGCCTATGTTCGCGCCGGACGGAACCGCCTACGACCATGACGACGGCGTGCGTCCGGACTCCACCGTGGACACCCTGGCCAAGCTCAGGCCGGTGTTCGAAAAGCCCTACGGCAAGGTCACGGCCGGCAACAGCTCGCAGATCACCGACGGCGCCTGCTGGACCATCCTGGCCTCCGAGGCCGCCGTCAAAAAGCACAAGCTGACGCCCCTGGCGCGACTGGTGGACTGCGCCTGGGCGGGGCTGGATCCGCGCATCATGGGCCTGGGCCCGGCCTTGTCGTCGGCGGCGCTGATGAAGAAGCACGCCCTGACCCTGGACGACATCGCCCTGTGGGAGCTGAACGAGGCCTTCGCCGCCCAGGTGCTGGGCTGCGTCAAGGCCCTGGCCGACCCCGCCTTCTGCAAGGACGTGCTGGGAATGGACGCGGCGATCGGGACCATTGATCCGGCCAAGCTGAACGTGGACGGCGGCGCCATCAGCCTGGGCCATCCGGTTGGGACGAGCGGCGCGCGCATCGTGCTGCACGCGGCTCACGCCCTGAAGCAGCGCGGCGGCAAGCTCGCCATGGCCACCCAATGCATCGGCGGCGGCCAAGGCGGGTCCATGCTGGTGGAGGCGGTCTGACCATGGGCATCTGGAGCAAGATCGACGGCGACCGGCTGGAGCTCGGCGGGCCCGTGACCAAGCCTGGTCCGGCCGGCTGGAGCCTGATGCGGCGGGCGGATGGAGTCGCCTGGCTGGTGCTCGACGAGCCGGACCTGTCCACCAACCGCATCGACGCGGGTATGCTGGCGGCGCTGAACGACATCCTGGCCGGACTGGAAGCCGACCCGCCCAAGGGGCTGGTGCTGCGCTCGGCCAAGCGCTCGGGCTTCATGGTCGGGGCCGACATCGCCCAGTTCCGCGGGGTCAGCGACGCCAATCTGATGGCGACGGAATTGACCAAATTTCACGCCGTGTTCGATCGACTGGAGGCCCTGCCCTTCCCCACCGTGGCCGTGGTGCACGGTTACACGCTCGGCGGCGGGCTGGAGATATCGCTCGCCTGCCGATACCGCATCGCCCTGCCGAGCGCGCAGCTCGGCTTTCCGGAGGTGCAGTTGGGCCTGCACCCAGGCTTGGGCGGGACGGCGCGCTCGGTGCGTCTGGTCGGCCCGGTTCAGGCCCTGCCGTTGATGCTCACCGGACGCACCCTGCGCGCGGCCCAGGCGCGACGCATGGGTCTGGTGGACGCGGTGGTGGAAGAGCGACACGTGGCCGCCGCCGTGCGGGCGGCGCTGGACGGCAAGCTCAAGCGCAGGCCGCTCAAGGCGTTGGACCGCTTGGCGAACACCGCCCCAGGCCGGCCGATATTCGCTTCTGTCCTGAAGGGCCAGACCCGCAAGAAGGCGCGCCCCGAGCACTATCCCGCGCCCTACGCCCTGATCGATCTGTGGGCGCATTACGGCGGGAATTTCCGGACGTTTCAAGGCTGCGGAGATCCTCTCTTTCTCCAAACTCCTGGTCACGCCCAGCGCCCAGAACCTGGTGCGGCTGTTCTTCCTGCGCGAGGGATTGAAGGCCTGGGCCAAGGGCGGGGGGCAGATCAAGCGCCTGCATGTGGTGGGCGCGGGCGCCATGGGCGGGGACATTGCCGCCTGGTGCGCCTACTGCGGCCTGACCGTCAGCCTGGCCGACACCAGCGCCAAGGCCCTGGGCGGCGCGGTCGGACGGGCGGCCAAGCTGTTCGCCCGCCGTCACCTCACAGGCAAGCTGCTGCGCGAGGCCTCCGATCGGCTGATCCCTGACCCCAAGGGCGAGGGCGCGGCCACGGCCGACCTGGTGATCGAGGCTGTGCCCGAAAAGCTGGAGCTCAAGCAAAAGGTCTATGCGGGCCTGGAAGCGGTGATGAAGCCCCAAGCCATCCTGGGCACCAACACTTCAAGTCTGAGGCTGGAGGAACTGCGCAAGACCCTCAAGGCGCCGCAGCGGCTGGTGGGCGTGCACTTCTTCAATCCCGTGGCTCAGATGCAGCTGGTTGAGGTCGTGCGCCACGACGAAGCCGATCCCAAGGACATCGCCGCGGTGGGAAGCTTCGTGAACGGAATATCCCGCTTGCCGGCGCGTGTCGGCAGCGCGCCGGGCTTCCTCGTCAACCGCGCCCTCATGCCCTATGTGCTGGAGGCCATGATGATGGCCGACGAGGGCCTGCAGATGGAGGCGATCGACGAGGCGGCCGTGCGCTTCGGCATGCCCATGGGGCCGATCGAACTGGCCGATCAGGTCGGTCTGGACATCTGCCTGGACGTGGCCGACATCCTGGCCAAGGGTTTGGACCATCCGATGCCGGAGATTCCCGCCTGGCTTCAGGCCAAGGTCAAGGCCGGGGAGCTGGGCCGCAAGACCGGCGCGGGCCTTTATCGCTATCGCGGCGGCAAGGCCGTCAAGCATTCGGTCCGCAAACCGCTTGATGATCAGGCGGTCGACCGGCTGATCCTGCCCATGCTCAATGCCTGCGCGGCCTGTCTGCGCGAAAGCGTCGTGGCCGATGAGGATACGGTGGACGGCGCCATGGTGTTCGGCACGGGCTTCGCGCCCTTCCGCGGCGGACCCCTGCGCTATGCCCACGACCGCGGCATCGCCGACGTGGTCGCCGCTCTCGAACGGCTGGCGGCCAAGCATGGCCCGCGTTTCGCCCCGGACGAGGGGTGGAAGACCCTCAAGCCATGACCGAGCCGGCCCTGCGCAAGACCGCCGTGGTCCACCACGAGGTCGAGGCCTGCGTGGACGCCATCCTCGATCAGGTTGGCAAGAGCATTGTGCTGGGACTGCCGCTCGGCCTGGGCAAGGCCAATCACATCGCCAACGCGATGTTCGCGCGGGCCGTGGCGGACCCCTCGCTCAAGCTGAACATCCTGACCGCCCTGACGCTGGAAAAGCAGCAGAGCCTGCCCGACATCGCCCACCGGCTGGTGGACCCCATCATCGACCGGCTGTTCGGCGGCTATGTGGACCTGACCTACGCCAAGGCCGTGCGCTCGGGCCGTCTGCCGGACAATATCCACGTGGCGGAGTTTTTCCTTACGCCCGGCCGCTGGCTCAATGCGCCACTGGCCCAGCGCAACTACATCAGCGTCAACTACACCGAGGCCTACCGCCTTCTGGCCGACCAGGGGATCAATGTCATCGCCCAGCTGGTGGCGCGGCGCGGCCAGGGCGCGAAGGCGCACTACAGCCTGAGTTGCAACGCCGACGTGACCCTGGACGAACTGCCGATCGCCCGCCGTCGGCGCGGCTCGCGCGAGCCCCTGGTCATCGCCGGCCAAGTCAACAACAACCTGCCCTTCATGCTGGGTCCAGCCGAACAGCCGGCCTCGGCCTTCGACCACATCCTGGATGCGCCCCAGTACGAATTTCCGCTCTACGCCCCGCCGCGCGAGGCGGTCAGTCTGGCCCAACACGCCATGGCCCTGCACGTCGCCGGCTGGATCAAGGACGGCGGCGCCTTGCAGATCGGCATCGGCGCCTTGGGCGATGCGGTCGCCTGGGCCCTGGTTCTACGCCACCGCAACAACGCCGCCTTTCGCGAGGCCCATGGGCGCCTAGGCGCGCGGCCCGAGGCGCCGAGCTCGCTCGATGCGTTCTCAGAGGGACTCTACGGCGTGACCGAAATGCTGGTGCCGGCCTTCGTCGACCTTTACCGCGCGGGCGTGCTCAAACGGCGGGCGGGCGACGGGGCGATAGCGCACGGCGGCTTCTTCGTCGGATCAAACGATTTCTACACGGCCCTGCGCGAGATGCCGGACACGGAGCGCGCCCTGTTCCGCATGACCACCGTGTCCTTCACCAATCGGTTGAACTTCGAGGACGAGGTCCAGCAGCGCATGGATCGGCGCGACGCCCGCTTCGTCAACGCCGCCATGATGGCGACCGTGTTCGGCGACGTGATCTCCGATCGGCTGGAAGACGGGCGGGTGGTTTCCGGCGTGGGTGGACAGTTTGATTTCGTGGCCCAGGCCCATCAGTTGGATGATGCGCGGGCGATCATCGCCTTGAACGCGGTGCGCACGAGCGGCGGACGGGCGGAGTCCAACATCCGCTACGCCTATGGCGCCTGCACCATCCCGCGGCATCTGCGCGATCTGGTGGTCAGCGAGTATGGCGTGGCCGATCTGCGCGGCAAGTCCGACCGCGACGCCGCCTGCGCCATGATCGGCATCGCCGACTCCCGCTTCCAGGGCGACCTGCTGGCCCAGGCCAAGGCGGCGGGCAAGATCGAGGCGGGCTATGAGATTCCCACGCATCAGCGCGACAACACGCCCGAAGGTCTTGCGCGAAAGCTGGGCGCCGCGCGTGCGGCCGGCGTTCTGCCTGACTATCCGTTCGGCACGGATCTGGACCCGGACGAGCAATCCCTCGCCACCGCACTGGAGCGGTTAAAGGCCATGACAGCCACGCCTTTTGCGCGGGCGAGCGCGATTGCCCAGGCGATGGCTCTTTCGGCTCCGTCCACCGACGAACAGCGGCGCTTGGCCCGACTGGGTCTCGAGCGTCCTTCGCGCCTGCAGGATCATATTATGCGTCGCCTGATCTGCCTGGCGTTGCGGGCGAACCCGGACGCGCCGGCCTAACCCGTGGCGGATGACGACGTTGATGACCCGCCGGTCAGGCGGTTCAGACCGGCCTGATAATTGGCGATTTCGGCAGTCAGATATGCCGGAGCGGTCCCATTTTGAGCCTGGGCGGCCGCTTCCGAAGCGAGGGTCGGCGGGCTCACCAGATCCTGGTAGGCCTGCTGGATCACTCCGATCGCCGCCTGAAGGGTCGTGACCGCCTGTTTCGCGCCGGCCTGGGTGGAGATGTTGAGGCTCGACGACAGGTTCAGACCATATTCGCGAAGTTGGCTGGGATCGGTCAAACCGTTGGTGGTCGCGACCGTGCGGATGACCCCGGCGCCGAGCCCGAGAGAGGCCAGAACGTCGGTGGAATTCGACGTGACCGAGGCCAGGCCGGCGTTGGCGGGCTGGGAGTCCAGCTCAATGAAGGAACTGCTGTCGGTCGGGGTTATGCTGAGTTCGCTGGTGGCGCCCAGCGGGACGACGGTGGCCGTGCCCGCTGAGCCCAGGGCGTCATTGATCTTGGTCGCCAGGGTGGCCAGGGTGTCGGTGGCGGTGACCGTGATGGTGGTCTGCGGGCCGCCGGGCTGGGTTCGCACGTAGAAGCTGTCGCCGGCCTTGATCGGGGTATTGGCGGTGATCAGGCTCGACCCGGCCGCGTTGATCGCGCCGGAGGGAAGTCCCAGCTGATTCAGGACCGAGGTTCCGGTGGATGAGGCGGCGATCGCGGTCGGCGCCGCCTGACCGCCAGCCGCGGTGAACCGGTTGGAATAGGTCACCGCGCCGCTGGTGGCGTCCACGCCCGCCACAAAGCCTTCGGTCGCTCCGTTGTCGGACAGGTTGCTGGGATCGTTGGCGATCGTGCCGGTCAGATAGGCCTGCCCGCCGGCCACCGCCATGGCCGTGGCGGTCTCGGTCGCCCCTGCCGTGCCCATATAGGTGACATTGTCCGTAGTGGAAGGCGTCAGGCTGGTGGAGATGGATGCGACGAAGGCGTCGGCCACGCCGGTATAGGATTGGCCCACGTTGGTCGTATTGATGGTCGGCGCCGCGACATTGCCGCCGACGAGCAACTGGTCGCCCGATAGGCCGATCCCGACCACTCCGGTGGTGTTTCCGAGGTCGCGCGTCGCGCCAGCCGTCGGCGCATTAGCGCCGTTCAGGGCGAAGCTGCGCACCACCGCTTGGGAATTCTCCGAGCCGGCCGTGTACAGACTGTTGTTGGCTGCGTCATAGACGATGCCTGAAGAGGTGTTGTCGCCGCCTGCCGCGCCGTACTGGGTGGTGAAGGTGGTCTGCCCGGTGGAGCTGAAGCCTTGGATGAACTCATCCGATGTGCCCTGCTGAGCCTGGGCGTTGACCGATCCGGTGGTTGTTCCGCTGAGATAGACCGAACCGTCAGCGGCGAAGGCCACGCCCGAGGCGGTGGTCGCTCCACCGGACGCCGGCACGGTGGCGCTCCAACTCGGCGCCCCTGTCGGATCGTACACCTGCACGAATGCGGTGGTGCTCGCGGGCACGGCCAAGCCGTTGAGCGCCGTGCTGGCCGGCGTGGCGTTCGATCCGGCCACCGCGACCGAGCCGTCGGAATTGACCGCGAGACTGTAGCCGGTGGCGTCCGTCCCGTCAGCCAGCACCTTGGTGTACAGCAGTTGGCCCGTCGAACTGTATTTGAGCAAGGCAACGCCTTGGGTCCCCGGCACGGGCGCACCGGAAACCGAGCCGGACACATTGGCCACCATGTAAACCGAGCCGTCCGAACCCGTGGCGCTCGCCTGAACCGAGGTCACGCCCGAGGGCAGGGCGGTGGAGAAAGCCGCGCCGCCGGGCAGGTTCGGATTGAGGCTCGATACGCTGGCGACTGACGGCGGAGAGCCCACTGCACTGTTGGACGTCTGCAGGCCGAGCAGCTGCTCGCCGGTCGTCGTGGTGGTCGGGGTTCCGGTCGAAGACAGAGTCTTGGCCCCGCCCGTGCCCTCGGCCACATAGACCGCGGCGGCGGTGGACGGCGCGGAAAAGCTGACGGTCTCGCCGGCCGAGGTGTTGACGCGCAGACCCCATTGCGGCTGTCCGGTGGAGGTGGTCGATTGACCGTTCACATAGCTGGTGACGGTCGCGTTACCCAGGCTGGCCACGCTGAAGGTGCTCGCGACCCCGGCGGCTTGAAGCTGCTGATTGATATAGTTGACCACGTTGGTCATGGTGCGGGTCGCCCCGCCCATGCCGCTCAGGTCGATGTTCACATTGGTCGGCGGCGTACCGCTGGGGGCGTAGGTGCTGGCCACCGAAATCGTGAACTGGACGTCGCCCTGCAGTGCGGGAGCGGCGGAGGCGCTGTCGCCCGTGTAGATGACGCCGGTGGTGAAGGCCTGGTGCGCGCCGTTGGCAACGCCCACCGTCGACTGCTCGTAGCTTGCGACCTTGCCGGGCGTCACGTTGAAGGACTGGAACGGCGATGAGTTTAGGAAGGCGTTGACTTGGTTCAGGCCTGACGCGAACGCCGTCTGCAATTGCGAGGCCGAAAGGGTCGGCGCGCTGGCGGACGAACTGCCGGACGCGGTCTGGGCCAGATCCTGCAAGGTGTTCAGCCCCTGATATAGCGCGAACAGGTTCTTGTAGTCCTCGCTCGAGGAGCCGCCGGGCGCGCTCAGCGTCGCCGCCGACGGGTCGATAAAGGCTTGCCCGTCCACTGCATTCTGTACGGCCGCGCTGACCGACGGCGTGCCGTTGGCCGTGGTCCACGGCGCGGCCGGGGCGTTGGCCGCAGCGCTGGAGGAGCTGGAGGAACTGATGCCTTCCTTGGCGAGGTAGTAGCTCGACAGCGCAGCGGCCGAATTCGACGCGCTCGCGGTCGAGCTGGTCGACGACCCGAGCAAGCTGAGCGCCGCTTGGCCCTGGTAGTAGCTCAGCAGCCCAGCGCCTGAAAGCGAACTGACCATTTGGAATTCCCGTCGCTCCGAGCGCCTTATTGTCGGCCCCGCGCGCTTTCTGAAGGGTTAAGCCGGCGGGTAGCCATAGCGCTCGGCGAGCGGGGCCAGCGAAGGCAGGATCGTGCAAAGCGGCCCCGCGTAGCGTCGCCACGCGCCGAAGCCGTCGCGGTTGAGAGGCTTGACCACCTGAGCCGCGCTGGGCGTGCGGATATCGCGGGCGCCGGCGGTGACCTGGAACCTGGCCATGTCGTCCCGCCAATCCAAGCCCAGGAAGGCGCAAAGCTCGGCGACCGTCTCCTCGAACCGATCCACCAGATCCTCGTGGCGATAGACGAAGGCGCGGTTCGCGCCCCGCGCCAGAAACAGTTCGATCGCCTCCATCACGCCGGCGTACAGGGCCGCGCCGCGCTCAAGATCCATCAGCTCATAGGTGATCGGCGTCATGCGGAAGGGATTGCGGAAGCAGCTGAACACCACATCGCGCGGATCGCGGCGGGCGACGATGATCTTCGCCTTGGGAAACAGCTTGCCGATGAGCGGCAGCCATAGGCCGTAGAACGGCTGCTTGTCGACGAACACCTTGCCGTCCGCCGTCGCCCCGAATGCGGCCACGCGCCTCCAATAGTCCGTGCGCCATCGTTCCGCCGACGCCTGGTCCATTTGCGCCAGCTCATCCAGTCCGGTGGGCGGATCCAAGTAGGCGTCAATGGCCGGCGACAGCGTGGGACGCTCCTCCAAGGCGACCACGTCGGGATGTCCCGCCAAGACCTGTTCGAGCAAGGTGGTCCCAGAACGGGGAAATCCGATCAGGAAGACGTGCCCAGTTGCGCGCATGGACGCCTCGCCCGGCGCCGGGCGCCAAAGCTCAGGGCGGGCCTTGCGGTACTGCCGCACCAGCGCTTGGCAAAGATCAAGGCCGGCGATGGGCTCGGGTCCCGCGCAGGCGGATGCGTAGCGCAGCCGAAAAATCTGGGCCGAGGCGGCGTAATGCGCAAAGGCTTCCTCCGGTCGATCAAGCCGATCCAAGGCGTCGCCGCAGATGCGCAGCATGTGGGCCCGCTGCAAATCACCGGCGCGCCCTCCCGCCAGCACCGGTTCAAGGCGCCGAACCGTGTCGGCGGGCCGGCCCTCATGCAGGTCCATCAGGGCCAGGGCGATGCTCGCCGTCGGCTGGTCGGGGTGCAAGGCCAGGGCTGCACCGGCCTCGGCTTGCACCTCGGCCCACTCGCGCCGCCTGGCGGCCTGCCCCGCCAAGGCGCCGTGCGCTTGGGCGAGATTGGGATTGAGGGTCAGAGCGTGTCGCCAGCTGGCGGCCGCCCCTTTATCGTCCCCCATCAGTTCCAGCGCCTGACCGGCGCCGAAGAACGCTTCGGCTTGGGTGATGTCCTGCTGCAGAACCTGTGTAAACAAGTGCAGAGCCGCCGCGCCATCGCCCGCGTCCAGGCGTTGACGCGCCGCTTGGACCAGCGCGTGCGGATCGTCGGCGGCCGGCGCCGTCATGGCCCGCGCTCCGGCCGGACCTCAGCTCAGCTTGAGGCCGTCGCCGGCGGGGCGGCGGCTGCAACCGGCTGGCCCTCGCCGCCGCTTTCGCTTTCGTCAGCCTCGGCCGTGGTCTGGCCGGTCGTCGATGTCGAGCCGTTGGTCTGGCTCGTCTGAGACGCCTGGCTCGCGCCATGATGATGGTGGTGATGATGATGGCCGCCCGCGGCCTGCAACTGGCTCAGCGGATCGCTGGCGTCGGCGCCGCTTGATGACCCGGCCTGAGCTGCAATGAGGCTCGACAGGAGATCGGGCGAAAGTTGGCTTGACGGTGTGGACGCCGATGGGGTCGGCGCGGCGCTCGATCCGGACGAACTTGCCGATCCGCCAGGCAAGACCTGCCCGGCGGCGAGTTCCGTGGCCAGGCCGCTGAAGGGCTGGGTGCTCATCAGCGACTGTAACTGGGAGATCAGGTACTGGGTTGGATTCGTTGATATTTGCACGGTAACGCGTCCTCCGGCGAGGACCGGCGGAGCCCACAGGGTAACGCCAGTCTGTCCCCATCCCTGCAAGCGCCGGGCCGCGCGAGGCCGGGTCAGGGCGCAGCCGGTCCGCTCAACGCCAAGGCTTCGCCGTCCGCCCCGCGCAAGGTCCATCCGCCCCGCCGGCGCAGGTAGAGGGCGTAATAGGCGGCGAACAGCGCCATCACCGCCAGATTGGCCAGGAGGCTCGGCCGGCCGGACTTGGCGTCGGCCAGGTCGGCCGCGGCCACGGCGGCCAGGGCGACCAGCGAGAACACGGGCGCCAGGGGAAACAGCGGCATGCGGTAATGGCCCTTGTCCGTGCTGCCGTTGCGCCGCCCCGTCAGCACGGCGATAGACACCCCGGCATAGACCAGAACCAGGCCGTTGGCGGTGAGCATCACCAGATAGTCCAGCTTGATCAGGCAGCCGGCCGCCGTGGCCGCGCCCATGACCAGGGCCGAAATCCACGGCGAGCCGAAGCGTGGATGCACCGCCCCAAGCGCCCGGTTCCAGGCGGCCGGCCAGACGCAATCGCGAGCGCTGGCGTAGAGCTGGCGGGCGTTGATCAGGGCGACGGCGATCATGGCGTTGACGATGGCGAAGGCCACGCCCAGGCTGACGGCCTTGGCCAGCAGGCCTCCGCCGGCGGCCAGCACGAAGGCCGGCAGAGGATTGTCCGCGCCCAGCACCGCCTTCAGATCGCCGGCGCCCGCGGCGAAGGCAGCGACCGGCCCGATCTCGGCTATGGCGGCAATGCCGAGAGCCCAAAAGATCACCCAGGCTAAACGCTTGCGCGCCTCGAACATTTCCTCGCCGAAGAACACCGCGCCGCCATAGCCGTTGAAGGCGTAGATGGCGCCCGCCGTGGCCAGGCCGATGGCGGCCATTGGCGTGGGACCGATAGCGCCGCTCGCGTCAAGAAATCGCGGGTGTAGCAGGACTTCACCCAGGCCGCGGTGCGGGTGCAGCGCGCCCAGACCCGCTAACAGCAGCAGGGCGGCGAGTTCCACGGCCAAGAAAACGCCGGTGATCCAGGCGTTGGTCCTCACGTGCAGCACAGACAGCACGGTGACCGCCGCGGTGGCAGCAAGCGCCATGGGCGCGGCCGGCGCGCCCGGAACCACCACGTCGAGATAGTCGGCCAGGCCGAGGGCTGCGACCGCCTGCCCCAGGGCGCCGCCGACGATGTTCAGGCCCAGCGCCATGAAGCCCCACGATGGGCCCATGGCCGCGCCGATCATGGAATATTCGCCCCCGGTCAGGGGAAAGGCCGAGGACAGTTCGGCGTAGACATAGGCGGTGCTGAGGCCCAGCAGGCCCGCGGCCAGGAAGCACCACAGCGCGCCGGTGCCGGCCTGATGGATCACCGCCTGACCCGTGACGAACACCGAAGCCGCCGGCGTGATCCCTGACAGGGTGATCAGCAGCGTCCCGAGCCTGTGCAGGCTCCGCTTGAGCGGCGCCGTCACGCGATGGCGTCCTTCGCGTCGATTGCGGCGCCGGCCGCGATGCGGCGTAGCGCCTCGCCAGCACCGCGCAGACCATCAGCTGCATCTGATGGAACAGCATGAGCGGCACGATCATGGCCCCCACGGCGGCTGCGGGAAACAGCACGCCCGCCATGGGCACGCCCGAGGCCAGGCTCTTCTTGGAGCCGCAGAACACGATGGCGATCTCATCCTCGCGCGAAAAGCCGAGGGCTCGCGCGGACCAGGTGGTGGCGTTGATGACGATGGTCAGGATCACGGCGCAGACGGCCAGCACCATGGCGATGTCCTGCACGGACACCTTGCGCCAGATGCCCTCGACCACCGCCGCGCTGAAGGCCGTGTAGATCACCACGAGGATCGAGCCGCGGTCCACCAGATCGACGATGGGCTTGAAGCGGTTCAGCAGTTTGAGCGTGAGCGGGCGCGACAGGTGCCCTGCGATGAAGGGCAGGAGGAGTTGCAGGGCGATGGCCTGGATCGAACCCAGGGACACACCTCCGCCCTTGGCCCGGGCGCCCATGAACAGGCCCACCAGCACCGGCGTCAGGAAGATGCCCGCCACATTGGACAGGGTGGCGCTGCATACCGCCGCCGGCGTGTTGCCGCGCGCGATGGAGGTGAAGGCGATGGAGGATTGAACGGTGGAGGGCAGCAGGCACAGAAACAGCACGCCCGCCGTCATCCCGGGATCGATCCATCCGCGTCCAAGCGCGCGTACGATCAGGCCCAACACCGGAAACAGCATATAGGTGGACGCCGCCACGAGCAGATGCAGGCGCCAGTGGCCGACGCCGGCCCAGATCGCTTCGCGCGACAGCTTGGCGCCATGCAGGAAGAACAGCAGGGTGATGACCGCATTGGCCAGCCAGCCGAAGAACGTGGCGGCCTCGCCGCGGCACGGCAGAAAACTCGCCGTCGCCAGGTCGGCGACGAGCATCAGCAGGAACGGGTCAAGTCCGAAAGGCGGTTTCAGGCGCATGGCTGTCAAGGCCTGACCTTTTCAGGCAATGGCCCGCCCGTCCAGTCGCCCAGCCCTCGCCTATGAACGATGCTGAACCCGCGGCGCCTCGCGCACCGTCGAGCCATCCTGGCCGGCCAGGAATTGGAGCAGGTCGGCGAGGGGCATGGGCCGGGCGAAATAATAGCCCTGGGCGGCATCGCATCCCATGGTCTGCAGCAGGGCCGCGGCTTCAGCGGTCTCCACCCCTTCGGCCACCACCTTCAAACCCAGGGCGTGAGCCAAGTCGACGGTGGACTTGATCAGCAGCGCGTCGCGTTGGCCGGCGGCCAGTCCCAGAACGAAAGCCTTGTCGATTTTCAACTCCTGCGCCGCAATCTCCTTCAGATAGGCCAGGGACGACAGACCCGAGCCGTAGTCGTCGATGGAGATCGGCACGCCCGCGCGGGCATAGCCCTCGATCAGTTCCAGGGCCAGCTTGGGGTTGTCGATCACAGCCGTCTCCGTGATCTCGAAGCAGAGCTTTGCGTGACTGTCGGTGATCCTGGCCATGGCGTGCTCGGCGAAATCACGGTCGCCCACCAGCCGGCCGGAGATATTGATCGACAACTGAAGCTCATGGCCGGCGTCGCGCAGGGCGACCTGGTCGGCGATGGCGCGGTCAAGCACCCAGTCGGTCAGAGCGCGGATATGGCCTGTCTCCTCGGCCATGCCGACGAACAGATCGGGGGGCAACATGCCGCGCGTGGGATGGCGCCATCTGGCGAGCGCCTCGGCCCCGCAGGCCAGACCGGACCGCAGATCGAGTTTGGGCTGATAATGCAGCGACAAACGGCCCATCTGGGCGGCGCGCAACATCTCGCTCATCAAGGTCAGATTGCTCGCCGGATCACCGTAAGCCTCCTGGTCGAAAGCCGCCAGCCGACGGCGCGTGGCGCGAGCCTGGTCCAAGGCGATATTGGCGCGCTCCAGCAGGGCCGGGCAGGACTGGGCGTGATCGTCCATAACCGCAAAACCTCCGCTGAGGCCCACGTCCACCGCCGTGTCGCCCAGGCTGATCGGCCGCTCTAGCGCCTGGATCAGCTCCGCCAGAATCCGGCTTGCCTGGGCGGCGTCCGGCGCGCGGAAACTGACTCCGAGGATGCTGGTGGCCATGCGGGCCGGCTGCAGATCGGCGCGATGCTCGACGATGCGGGCGCCCAGTTCCTTGAGGAGAGCACTGACAAGCCCATAGCCGATGGCGCTGCGCACCAGCGAAAAGCGCTCCACCCCCAGAGCCGCGCATACCACGACCCCGCCGCACGGCTCGGCCGCCAAGGCCGCCAGGTGTTGGATCATCGCGCGGCGATTGGGCAGTTCGGTTTCGCTGTCGTGCAGGGCCAGCTGGGTTATGCGTCGCTCGCGCTCGCCGATTTCCGCGGCCATGATGTTGAAGCTGGCGGCCAGCCGTCCGACCTCGTCGCCGCTGGAGACGTCCACGTGGGCGTCCTCGCCGCGCGCCAGCCGGCGGGCGGCTTCGTCCAACGCCGTCAGGGGCCGGGTCAGGCTCGCCGCCAGAAGTCCGCTGCCCGCCAGAAGCGCAACGAGGCTCAGGCCGCCCAGCAGAGCCACCGCCCACAACATCGGCTGATACGGCGCCAGGGCCCGGGCCAGGGGATAGCTCAACAGCAGGCCGGCCTGCTCGTTCGCGCCCAGGGTCTTGAGCGGCTTGACCACGGCCAGCGCCGGACCGGCCGACAAATTCAGTCGCAGCGCCCGGCCCTGGGCAGCCATGGCCTGACCGGCGAAACGGTCGATGAGCGCCCTGTCCTTGGCGCCGGCCTGCGCCCCCGCCACGCGCCAAACGCCGCCGGACTTGCGGATCAGCAGGGCGGCGTTGAGGGGGGCTGCGGACAGACGCTCGAGCGAGGCCAATTCGGCGCGGTCGAGTTTGGCGGCGAACACCACCCAGCCCATCGGCGCCGGCGCCAGGATCGGCGCCGAGATCGCTTGATACGGTCGTCCTCCGATCATCAGGGCGCCGGAGGCGTCGTCGGAATCGCTCAGCGCCTGCCACAATTGATCGGCGCCGTCGTCCAGCGAACGGCCGTCCATGCCCTGGACCGAACCGTCCAGCCCGACGATGAAGGCCTTGTCCAGTCCCAGACGTCGGCGAAGGTTGTCGAGCGCCGATTGAGTGGTGGCCGCGTCATGGGTGGCCACGGCTGCTCTGAAGCCGTAGTCGCGCGCCAGGAGGTCGGCGCTGTCTTGCAGCTGTTGGGACTTAAGCTGCCACAGCCGGTCGAACACCGCGCCGTCGGCCTGCAGCTCGCCGCGAGCCGCCTCGCGCACATTGCCGGTGATCGCCACATAGCTGGCGGCCGCCAGGAGGGCGAGCATCAGTCCGAACATCGCTCCGTAAAGAACACTGAGCTTGGATTGCAGACGGCGGAACTTCATGGCCGCACCAAGCTATTGGGCCATCGGCATGGTCATGCTCATGGATGCGGGCGGCGCGCGCAGATCCAGGACATAGGTCTGGCGAGCGCCGCCTTCGATGTTGAGCGCGTGAGGCTGTTCGTTGCGCGGCGATTTCAAATAGGGATGCCAAATGACCAGCGTTCCGGGTCCGAGGGGCAGATCGCCGAGTACAGCCTCGCCCTTTTCGTCGCTCTTAACGGCATAGGGCGTGTCCACCACGTCTATGAAGGCGCTCATGCTGTCATGGATGTTGCAGCCCAGGGCCACGACCCCCGCCTTGTCGAAATGAACCGTCCGGGTTTCGTCATGGCCATAGAGCTTCAGTTCGAAGCGCTTGGCCGCGGAGAAGGAATAGACGTGGTGGCGAACCTTGTCGCGATTGGGGAAATTCACCTCCGCGCCCACCGGCACGACGAGTACAAAGGGGTGAAACTGGATGTCCTGCTGCACCATGACATAGGGACCCAGCACCCTGGGCGCGGGCGCGCCGGCGGCCGGGTGAAAGCTTATCACCGCGTCTTTCACAGGTTCGCCGGAGGGCGTCCTAATCGAAAGCGTGAGGTCGGCGGCGAGCGCCGCTCCCCCCGCGACCAGCGTCAATAGTAGAGCAAGAAAAACACGCATGAACTCTATGCTAAGCGGTCACGTGTAAAGACGCGGTAAACCAGAACCTCGGAAAATATGGTCATACACTTTTTGCGTCAGCGACTAGGTAAGAATCATATTTTTCTGGCCGATCCGCTGTATCGACCGACCTAACGACAACTGATGTGAATCTCAACCTGCAGGCGGAAACTGTTTTTCAAGACTATCGGCTGCAGACTCGTGGGGTGCGGACGAAAACTTCCGCTCGTTCGAGACCTTATCATGCCGAACCTTAAGCGAATTGCGCCCCTGCTGACTGCGCTGGCGCTGTTGGGCTCATCGGCCCATGCGGCGGAATGGCAATGGGGCGGCAAGCTGGACCTCACGCGCGGGGTCACAAGCGTGGAAGGCGCTGGCGGGGGCGGGATCGCCACCTGGGCGCTCATCACCGGCAACGAAACCGTCGACGGGATCGGCGCCAGCGCCAACGCCACCCTCGTGCATGTGCCCAACTACGATCTGCGCGCTTTCGGCGGCGGGGTCGGTTTCTTTGACCGAGCCGAAGTGAGTTACGAGCACCAAGCCTTCGACACCGATGCGACCGGCGCCAAGTTGGGCCTGGGTCGGGACTTCACCTTCGATCAGGATATCCTGGGCGCTAAGGTCAGGCTTGTAGGCGACGCGGTCTACGACCAGGATCTTTGGCTGCCGCAAGTGTCGGCCGGCGTTCAATACAAGCACAACGACCAGGGCGCCGTGATCCGCCTCCTCGGCGGCAAGGACGACAGCGGCGTGGACTATTATCTGGCGGCGACCAAGGTGCTGCTTGATTCCAGCCTCGTGCTGGACGCTACGGTGCGGGCGACTTGCGCGAACCAGACCGGCATCCTCGGCTTCGGCGGGGATCGCGCCAATGGCTACCAGGCCGAGTTCGAGGGCTCGGCCGGCTATCTGGTTACCCGACGCCTGCTGGTGGGCGCGGAATATCGAACCAAGCCTGACAATCTGAGCGTCGCGCGTGAGAGCGATTGGAGCGACCTGTTCGCCGCCTACGCCGTCACCAAGAATTTGTCGGTGACCGCCGCCTACGCGGATCTCGGGGACATCGCCACCTTCCGCCGCCAGCGCGGCTGGTACCTATCGCTGCAGGCCGGATTTTAGGGAGCCGCCATGAACGCTCGCCTCGCCCACGTCGCGCTCGCCGCCGTCTTAGCCCTGGCTGCGCCCGCCCTCGCCCAGACGCCCGCCCCGGCCCCAGGGAACTCCGAGCCCTATGTCGTTTCCGACGCCAACGCCGGCACCACCCCGATTAAGGGCGACGCCGTCTACAGGGCTTTTCATGAACAGGCCGGCATCGACCGGGTGGTTGGCGATCTTGTGAAGCTCTACCACAGCGATACGCGACTAAAGGACATCTTCGCCGCGGCCGACGACGACAAGCTGCACCGTCACCTCACCGAGCAAATCTGCTACGTGACGGGCGGTCCCTGCCATTACTCCGGCCGGGACATGCAGAGCGTCCACCGCGACATGGGTGTGCAGCAGGCGGACTTTAACGCCTTGGTGGAAGACCTGCAGATCGCCATGGACCAGGAGCACGTGCCGGTCTGGGCGCAGAACCGGCTGCTGGCCAAACTGGCCCCCATGGAGCGCGTGATCGTCGCGCGCAAAGGCTACCGCGGTTAGAAAAACGGCCCCGCCATGAAGGCGAGGCCGTTCCTCAGTCCGTAATAGATCGCCTAGCCTTGGCCGTCCTCGCTCGCGGTCGGGTCGATCTGCACCGGCACGAAGATGTGCTGGCCGTTGCGGGCGATGAGCAGAAGCACGTCCTTGCGGCCGGCTTTCTTGGCCTCCGCCACAGCGGCCGACAGGGCCGATGCGCTGGCGGCCTCATGTCCGTTGGCCTGCACGATCACGTCGCCGGCCTGCAGGCCCTTCAAGGCTGCATCGGAATTGCGCTGCACGCCCTGGATGGCCAGGCCGCCGCTTTCGCTTGGGGCGACGCTCAGGCCCAGGATGCGCGCCGTCGCGCCGCCGACATCCGGACCGCCCTTGCCGAGGGCTCCGCTGCGCAGGGAAGCTTCCTCCGGTCGGATGCCGGACTTGATGTCCACTTCGCGCACCTGCCCGTCGCGTCGGACTTCCAAGCGGATGGTGTCGCCGCCTCGGGCCAGACCCACCTGGCGCGTGAGGTCGGAAGCGGAGGTGATTTCATGCCCGTCGGCCTTGAGCACCAGATCGCCGGGTTTCAGACCGGCCCGTTCGGCCGGTCCTCCGGGCGTCAGGTCCGCGACCAGAGCGCCTTCGCGGGCGTTGACGCCCAGGCTTGAGGCGATATCCGGCGTCACGTCCTGGATCGAGGCGCCGATGTAGCCGCGCGTCACCTTGCCGTCGGCGATCAGCTGACGGGAGATGGAGGCGGCCACGTCGGCGGGAATGTCGAAGCCGATGCCCACCGACCCGCCGGAGGGCGAGAAGATGGCGGTGTTGACGCCCACCACGCGTCCGTAAAGGTCGAAGGTCGGGCCGCCCGAGTTGCCCCGGTTGATCGGCGCGTCGATCTGCATGTAGTCCACGTAGCTGGAGTCGCTGACGTTCTGGCGGGCCAGGGCCGAGACGATGCCGGCGGTGGCCGTGCCGCCCAGGTTGAACGGATTGCCCACGGCCACCACCCAGTCGCCGACGCGCGGCTTGGCGCGGTCTTCAAAGCTGACATAGGGATACTGGCCGTCTTCGACCTTGATCACCGCCAGGTCCGTGGCCGGATCGCGGCCGACGATGTGGGCCTTCAAAGTGCGCTTATCATTGGTGCGCACGGTGATCTTATCGGCGCCTTCCACCACATGGTTGTTGGTGACGATGTAGCCGTCGGGAGAGATGAAGAAGCCCGAGCCGGTCGCCTGCATGGGCTGCGGCTTGGCCGGCTGCTGCGGAATGAGCTGGCGGAAGTCGAACTGACCGCCGTCCTGGCCGCCCTGGTCTTCGTCTCCGTCGCCGGGGCCTGCGAAGGGCCCGCCCCCTTCAAGGGCCGCGTGGGCCGGACCGATCTTGCCCTCCACGTCGATGGACACAACCGCCGGAGCGACGCGTTCGATGATGTCGGCGAAGGACGCCGGCGCTCCGGGTGCGCCCGGCACGGCGGCCGCCGATGAGGCGGGGACCTTGGCGTTGACCGGCTGGCCGGGCGCGGCGCCCGCTTCGGCCCAGTAGCCGCCGACGCCGACCAGGACCGCGGCGAGCGCGCCCACGGCGACGCTGGCGGTCAAGGAACTCTTCTTGTCTTGAGGCACGATGGACATCTCGCTGTTTGCTGACTGAATCTGATCCAGTGGGAACGATATAGGCCTAGGTCAGTTCAATTCCTGGGCCGGATTGCGGCAGGTCTGCGGCGACGCGCCGACGGCCCGTGACGAACGCACCGCTCGGCGGCGTTTCGCTGTGAGTTTAGCAAGCGCGCGCCAACGCCCGCAAGGCTTAGGACGAGCCCGGCTGAAGCACGCCCAGCACGGCCGCGGCGGCGAGCGCGAGGGCGGCGAAGCCTTGCTCGGCCAGGATATTGCGCCTGAGACGGGCCAGCCAGAGTCCAAGATCCGGTTGGTCATGGGCCAGCGCCGGACTGATCCGGAAGCGGTTGGCGGCGGCCAGCGCGGCCATGGCGGCGAACAGCGCCATCTTGACGCAGAGCAGGCGTCCGTAGCCCGTGGCGATCAAGTCCATCGGTCGGTCGATCAGGAACAGGCCGTTGACCGTTCCCGATGCGACCAGGACGGCCACGGCCGCGTAGCCCATCTTGGAAAAGCGGGCGAGAGTCGGGGTAATGGACGGCTGGGCCGGCGATCGCGCCTGACTGACGACAAAGGCCAGGACCACCAGGCCGCCGATCCACGCGCCCGCGGCCAGCAGGTGCAGGGCGTCGGCGGCCTCGTGCGCCAGTCGCCGCACGCCCTCCTCGGCCTGGGTGTGTCCGGTCAGGGCGAGGCTGGCCAGCAGCAGGCCGGACAACAGCGCGGGCGCGCGCTTGGCCAAGGGTCTGATCGGGCGCGCCAGGACCACCACGGTGATCACGGCCAGGAGCAGGCGCACGGACCACAGGGCGCCGAAGGAGGTCTGGGTCAGGACCATCCACAGCGCCGCGGGATCGCCGGCCGCGTTCAGATCACCGTTCATCCCGGCGGTGACCAGAAGGAACCACATGACGCCGGACGCCAGGCCTCCCGCCAGGGCCGGCAAGGCGGCCTGTCCGATCCTTCGGCGCCACGCCGGCGGCGTCTCGGGCCCCGGTGCGGCGTATAGCGGGAAAATCAAGGCGCCGAACAGGACGGTCAGACAGGCGTAGTGCACGAACCGAGACGCCGCGAGCAGTGACTCCTGCATCAGCGGACGGTGAAGCCGAACCGGCCGACCGATCGGTGCGTGTCCGCCGCCACCGCATGCCAATTGACGGTATATGCGCCCGCCGGCAAAGCCGCCTTGATCGGCACGATGAGCCGCTTGTCGTCGCCCGGCGCGGCCCTGGGCGGTCCGACGGCCGCTGGGCGGCCCGCGCCATCCATCAAGGCGGCGCCCGACAGTTTGACCAATACCCCCTCGCTGAAGCGCAGGTCGATCTGCGTGGGCGAGCCCTTGACCTCGGCGCCAGGAGCCGGCGTCGCGCCCAGCAGCCGCGCATGCGCCTCAGCCGACCCCGCGGCGAGGGCGCCGATCAAGGCGAGGGCGGCGCAATTCTGCAGGCTCGCGGGCATGGAGTCCTCCTTCAAGCCACCGGTCATAAAGCGAAATCGCCGCGCTTGCGCCTCACAGCATAACACAGCTTCGCGTGGCGGCGGGCTCGGGACGCCGGCGTTTAGACCCTGCTTATCCGCTCGCGTCGAACCGACATGAGTGGGCGGGGCTCTAGGTCCACAAACGTGGGGCTTGGTCGGTGATTGTCGTGCGGAGCCCAAAGCGCTAACTTGTTATGCGGGCGGCTGTCGAGGGCATTTGGATCGGTGGAGGATCACCATGTTACGATTGTCCAAAACGGGCGCCGTGATCGCCCTTGGCCTGGGCGCCCTGGGCGCATTGGGCGCTGCCTCATCAACGCCGGGACCGGCGCGAGCGGCCGACGCTTCGCCCCAGCCGTGCTTTTACGCGCGCGACATCAACGGATTTGAGACCCCCGACGACCACACGGTCTACATCCGTGTCGGCGCGAGCGACATCTATCGGCTGGACCTGCAACCCCATTGCACCGGCCTGACCTTTCGCCAGCATATCGCCATCCGGTCCTCGCCATCCGAGGGTGGATTCATCTGCACCCCGTTGCAGGCGGAGGTCGTCTACCGGGAAAACGGCATTGCCGAGACTTGTCCTGTGAGCGGCCTGCACAAGCTGAGCCCCGCCGAGATCGCCGTCACGCCCAAGCGCAATCTGCCGTAATCGGTCTGGGGCGTACGGATTTCGGATGGGTTGGCGGAGAGGGTGGGATTCGAACCCACGGTACCCTTGCGAGTACGCCGCATTTCGAGTGCGGTGCTTTCGACCACTCAGCCACCTCTCCTGAAGTCGCCGGTCCAGCGAGGGCGCGGAAGCTATCCGCGAGCGTTCCTCAAGGCAAGCCGGGAAGGTCGAGGGCCGTTTTGACAAATCGCGCGCCGCAGCAAATTTTCTTGGAACCGTGTCGCTGCTGTAGCGTTTGTTGGGGACCGATGCAGACGGCGCTGTCAGTTTGCGGAGGGGCGGGATCGGGTCGGCGTGTGTTGGCGGCCGCCATGATCTGGCCGCCGCCGTGCCTGAACGGCGCCGTTGTCGGGGCGGCGTCCGGTCTCTCCAACGGGAGTTGTGCGCCGCAAAATTGAGGGATAAGTGTGTCATCGTTGCCACGCCTATTCTGAACTGGATTTGATATAACTCACCGCGGTCGTCCTTCGGCCGACGCACGGGGCAAACAGAGGGTCCTTGAAATGAAATCCATGCTTCTCGCCGGAGCGGCCCTTGCGGCTGTGTTCGCGGCTACCGGGGCCCAGGCCGCCACTGACGGCTGGTACGGCGCCGTCGATATCGGCTACAGTTTGCCGTTCAAGGTCGGCACCACGTCGGGGACCGCCTCGACCGGCTACAATACCGAGAGTATCGGTCTGGCGAACAACGGCACCGCCGATGTCCGCGTCGGCTATAAGTTCAACAGCAATTGGCGTGTTGAAGGCGAAGTCGATTATCGCAACGATCCGATTCACACGCTCAGCATCAGCGGGAACACCAACCCTGTTCTGGTGGGCGGCAACGTTTCGGCCCCGATCGGCCTGGTCAACGCCATCTATGACTTCAATCAGTGGAACCTGAACGAAGCCGGCCGGATCACGCCGTTCGTCGGCGCCGGCGTCGGCGCCGCTGACGTCAGCGTGAAGGCCTATGCGACAACGAGCGGGGAATCCCTCACGACCTCGACCGCCGCCCACACGGTGCTCGCCTGGCAGGTGTTCGGCGGTCTGAGCCTCAACATCAATCCACAGAACGACATCGACCTGACCGTCGGCTATCTCGACACGGCTCAGTTCGGCTTTAGCGGCACAGGGGCCTCGGGCGGCGGGAGTGAGACCATCCCCTTCAGCAAGGCCCAGTTCCAGGACGCGACGGTCAAGATCGGCTGGCGCTATTCCTTCGCGCCTCCTCCGCCGCCGCCCCCGCCTCCGCCGCCGCCCCCGCCGCCTCCGCCGCCTCCGCCGCCTCCGCCGCCTCCGCCGCCTCCCCGCCGCCGCCTCCGCCGGCGCCTGAGGCTCGCGAGTTCATCGTCTACTTCCCGTTCGATCAGTATGTGCTGACGCCGGAAGCCCAGTCGGTGGTGCAAGCGGCCGCGAGCTACGCCATGAGCGGTCACGCCACCAAGGTGGCGATCGTCGGCTACACCGACACCTCCGGCTCGGTGAAGTACAACCTGCGTCTGTCGGAACGCCGCGCCAAGGCGGTGGCCGACTCCCTGTCGGGCCTGGGCATCGCCCAGACCACCATGACCGTCGACTGGAAGGGCAAGTCCGATCTGGCCGTCCCGACCCCCGACGGCGTGAAGGAACCGCTGAACCGCCGCGCGACGATCGACATCAACTTCTGATCCAAGCGGCGATCCAGCCTAACACTCGCAGAGCCCGGCTTCGCCGCCGGGCTCCTTTTCTTTTGGCCTCAGGTTCGCCGGTGGGAGAGGCCGACCGCCAGGCATTGAGCCGCTTTGCCGACCTACTTCCCACTCCCCGCTTGGTCCCGGCGGGGCCTCTTCTTGGCGGCCGTGAATGGTGAGGATCGGGATGACGCCTATGTTCCCGCGGAATGGTCGCCGCACGCCGCCATGTGGCTGGGGTTTCCCAGCCACGAGGCGCTTTGGCTGGACGACCTGGCGATGGCCCGGCGGGAGGTCGCGGACCTGGCGCGCGCCCTGGCGGGGCCCGGCGGCGAGCGCGTGCGCGCTGATCGAGGGCGATGAGGCGGAGGCTGCGGCCAAGACCCTGCTGGACGACGTATCGGGCGTCGAACTGGTCCGGGCCTGTTCGGCGACATCTGGCTGCGCGACACCGGGCCGATCTTCACCCTGGACGAGCAGGGTGTGGGCGCGGCCGGCTTCCGCTTCAACGGCTGGGGCGGCAAATATGTGCTGGCCGGCGACGACGGCGTCGCCGAGCAGCTGGCCGCCGCCTCCGGCGCGCCGCTGAAGGCCTACGATTTTGTGCTGGAAGGCGGCGCCTTGGACCACGACGGCTTGCGGCACGGTGCTGACCACCCGCCAGTGCCTGCTCAACGCCAACCGCAATCCCGGCTGGAACGAGGCCGAGGCGGAGGCGGCGCTGGCGCGAGCCTGGGCGCGCGCAAGGTGCTGTGGCTGGACGACGGGCCTGCTCAACGACCACACCGACGGCCATGTGGACAATCTGGCCCGCTTCGTCGCGCCGGGCGTGGTTGCCTGCCCGGTCGCCTTCGGCCGCGACGATCCCAACGCCGCGGTCTATGACGACGCCGCCCGCGCCCTGGCGACCATGACCGACGCGCGCGGCGCGCCTTGCAGGTCATGCGCATCGCCTCGCCGGCGTTTCGATCGACGACGGCGAGGGCCTCCCGGCCCGCCTCGCACATGAATTTCGTCATCGCCAACGGCGCGGTGATCGCGCCGATCTACGACGAGCGGCGCCGGCGCTTTGGCGCTGGACGCCTTGCGCGAGCCTGTTTCCCGGACGGGCAGGTCATCGGCCTGCCCGCCAGGGCCATACTGCACCGGCGGCGGCTCGTTCCACTGCATCACCCAGCAGGAGCCGGCTATGAGCCCGCGCACGATCACGATTGCGGTGCTGCAGAGCGCCTACGGCGAGGACCTGGCCGCCAACATCGCCCGCACCAAGGACCTGGTGCGCGAGGCGGCGGCCATGGGCGCCCAGGTGATTCTGCCCTCGGAACTGTTCCAGGGCCCCTATTTCTGCGTCGCCCAGGAAGAGCGTTGGTTCGCCGCCGCCCACCCCTGGCGCGAGCATCCCTGCGTCATCGCGCTGGCGCCGCTTGCGGCGGAGCTGGGCGTGGTGATCCCCATTTCGATCTTCGAGCGGGACGGACCGCACTATTACAACAGCCTGGCCATGGCCGACGCCGACGGCGCCTTCGCTCGGGGTCTATCGCAAGAGCCACATCCCCGACGGGCCGGGCTATCAGGAGAAGTACTACTTCCGCCCCGGCGACACCGGCTTTCGCGTTTGGGACACCCGATTCGGCCGTCTGGGCGTGGGCATCTGCTGGGACCAATGGTTTCCCGAGGCGGCCCGCGCCATGACCCTGATGGGGGCGGAGATCCTGCTTTATCCCACCGCCATCGGCACCGAACCCCACGATTCCTCCTTGGACACGCGCGATCCCTGGCGCCGGGTGATGCAGGGCCATGCGGTGGCCAACGTCATCCCGGTCGCCGCGGCAAACCGCATCGGCTTCGAGCCCGGGCCGACGGGCGGCCAGACCTACTACGGCTCCAGCTTTATCGCCGACCATCGCGGCGACCTGGTCGCCGCCCTGGACCGCGCGGACGAGGGCGTGATCACGGCGCGTTTCGACCTGGATTTCCTTAAGACCCATCGCGCCGCCTGGGGCTTCTTCCGCGACCGCCGTCCGGACCTGTACGCCGCCGCCGGGGTGGGCGAATAGCGCCGTTACCGCCGGGCGTCGTCTGACCGACCGGCGTCGGATAAGAAGCCATCGGGCGCCTTGACTTCCTTTTATGTTATACCGTAACAGAACGGCCTGTGTTACTGCGTAACGTAAGAGGGGAACGCGATGTCCTTACGCCTGACCTTGCTCGCCGCCGCGGGGGCCACCGGTTTTGTCGGCCTAGCCACGGGCGGATCAGCTTTCGCCCAAACTGCGCCATCGTCCCAAACCCAGTCAGCCTCATCCGAGATCGTCGTAACCGCCACGCGGCTGAATTTGGCCCGTGATTCCATCCAACCCCAGATCGGCGCCTCGACCTACACCGTGACGGCTGCCGCCATCGAAGCGTTGCCGGGCGGTGAAAACACTAACATGAACCAGGTGATCCTGCAGGCGCCGGGCGCGGTGCAGGACTCTTACGGCCAGCTGCACATCCGCGGCGAGCACAATGGTCTTCAGTTCCGCCTGAACGGCGTGATCCTGCCCGAGGGCCTCAGCGTGTTCAGCCAGGCCCTCAGCCCGCGCCTGGCCGGCAGCGTCGAGCTGATCACCGGCGCCCTGCCGGCCGAATACGGCCTTCGTACGGCCGGCATCATCGACATCAAGACCAAGAGCGGGGCCCAGTCCGGCGGTTCGGTGTCGATCTATGGCGGCAGCCATGGCGATGTTGAGCCCAGCATCGAATACGGCGGCGGCGATGGGACCACCAATTTCTTTGTCTCGGGCAGTTATAAGCAGAACGACCTCGGCATCGAATTCCCCGACACGCGCGTGGACCCGCTGCATGACCACACCGAACAGTTCAACGGCTTCGCCTTGCGGATCGCATTCTCGATCCGTCCAGCCGAGTGTCACTGATCCTCGGAGCGTCGGATCAGAGATTTCAAATTCCCGACGTGTCCGGTGAAACCAACGGCGGCCTTGGCTGGAGCGTGAACGGCCAAACCGACTACCCCAGCCAAAACCTGAATGAGAACCAGCACGAGGCCACCGACTATGCGGTGGTCAGCTATCTGAAGACGACCGACAGGCTGACAGGACAGCTTTCTCTGTTTGGCCGATATTCGACGCTCAATTTCACGCCCGACGTGATCGGAGACATTCTCTACAACGGCGTCAGCCAGGTCGCATCCAAGACCGATACGGCCGGAGGCCTGCAGGCCGAAGGCGTCTACAACCTGACCGATCATCACACGGTTCGCGGCGGGGTGATCGTGGAGATCGACCGCTCCACCAGCGCGACGACCTCGCAGGTCATGCTGATCGACAACAACCCGGCAGACGCCAACTACGGCGGCCAGATCAGCAATCAGCCCTTCACCATCGTCGATAACGGCGCGCGCACCGCCCAGACCTACAGCGCATATCTGCAGGACGAATGGAAACTGCTTGAAAACCTGACGCTCAATTACGGCCTGCGCTTCGACCAATTCGACGGCTACCGCGACGAGAATCAGCTCAGCCCTCGGGTCAACGCCGTCTGGTTGCCCACGCCGACCACCACCGTCCACGCCGGTTACGCCCGCTATTTCTCTCCGCCGCCCTTCGAACTGATCGGCTCGGAGAGCGTTTCCAAGTTCGTCGCCCCGACCGGCAATCCCCTGGTCACGTCCTCGGCCGCGCCCTCGATAACCCCGACACCACGCCCTATGCCGAGCGCGCCGACTATTTCGACGTGGGCGCCCAGCAGAAGCTGTCCTCCCATCTGACCGTGGGCGTCGACAGCTATTACAAGACCTCGACCCACCTGATCGACGAGGGCCAATTCGGCGCGCCGATCATCCTGACGCCGTTCAACTATCAGGTCGGCAAGCAATGGGGCTGGGAGCTGACCTCAGCCTACAATAACGGCCCGTTCAGCGCCTACGCCAACTTCTCGCATACGGTGGCGCAAGGGAAGAACTGGATTTCCAGTCAGTTCAGCTTCGACCCGGCCCAGCTTGAGTACACGGCCACCCACTACATCTACCTGGATCACGACGAGGCCTACGCCATCTCGGCGGGCGCGTCCTATCTATGGATGGGAACCCGTTTCGGCGGCGACTTGATCTATGGCAGCGGGCTGCGCAACGACCTGCCGTTGGCCACGCCGGTGACCTACCCCGACGGCAATGTGCTCACCGCCATCCCCAACGGCAGCTCCACGCCCGCTTATGTCCAGGTGAACCTGAGCTTGTCGCACAAGTTCGAGAATGTCCCGACAGGCCCCGTGGAGGTGCGTTTCGACGTGATCAACGTGGGCGACGAGATTTATCAAATCCGCAACGGCACCGGCGTAGGCGTGTTCGCTCCGCAGTACGGCCCCCGGCGCGGCTTCTTCGTCGGCGTGACCAAGAGCTTCTAAGGCGGCTTCGTCTTTCATCCGCGGATCCAGGCGGCGCATTGCCCCCCGCCGTCTGATCCGATAGAAGCCGCCGAGGGTGCGGACGGGCCGTGCTCGTTCGCGCCAGGAACGTTTCGCATGACCGATACGGCGGATTTCGCCCAAGCCCAACTCTCCGGCGAGGTTCTGTTCTATTCACGGCCCGAACCCCTGTCCAAGGAAGCGCACGGCAATCTGGGTCTGAAGCCCAGCGAAACGCCCTACGCTTTCACGGCGGCGACCCATCTGGTTCCGCTGTTGGTCACCGAATTCGCGCCCGCGGCGCTGTGCTATCCGATCATCTTCGCGGGCGATCAGAAGACGCCGGTGGCCGTGCTGGGCGTGAACGCCAACGAAAACCTGTTCGTGGACGCCCAGGGCGCCTACGCCGCGGACTGCTATCTGCCGGCCTATGTGCGTCGCTATCCCTTCGTGCTGGCCAACGACGCGGACGCCCAGCGGATGATCGTGTGCATCGACCGCAACGCCGCCAACATCAGCGACAAGCCCGACTTTCCCTTCTTCGAGAACGGCGAGCTGAGCGCCTACACCAAGAACGCGGTGGAGTTCTGCAACAACTTCGAAGCCGAACGCCAACGCACCGAGTCCTTCGTCGCCCTGCTCAACGAACTGGACCTGTTCGAGGCAAAAAAGGCCCTGTTCACCCCTCCGCCGGTCAACGGCGCCGCGCCCGAGCCCCAGGTGGTGGCCGAATACCAGGGCATTTCCGAAGAGAAGCTCGCGGCCCTGCCAGCGGACAAGTTCATCCAGCTGCGCGACAACGGCGCCCTGGCCCAGATCTACGCCCACCTTGTTTCGCTGCTGGGGTGGGACCGGCTGATCGTCAAGGCCATGCTTCGCCCGAGGCGGCCGGCGGCGGCGAACGCGTAGCGGGCGGGCCCGACGGCGGTGCGTTGAAAGGCTCCCACCCTAAGGCCATGGCCAAGGTGTACGCTTTCCAGACGCAGTGAATTTTTTCTGGAGACGTCCGTTCATTTTTCTAGAAGCGGGGGTAGCCGGTGATGATGCCGCCCAGGACGCCGTAAGCCTCCAATTGCGCAGCCATACCAAAGCTGTGGAAACGGCCCGGCGTGACGACAGTGATCTTCATCGGCCGTAACCATTCGCCTGCCTGCCGCCCATGTGGGAATGGTCCGACCTGGACGCGACCGCCCCGGTCGAGGCCTAGCTCGCCCGCCGTCTTCGCACCCTGGCTATCGATGCGGGCTCGCCGATCGGCGGAGCCGCTATGGCCGCCGACACGCGAACACGCTTCGGGTCAGGCAGGAAAACACCAGCCGTCCCGCTTCATCGAGCAGATCGTGTTGAGCGATGACGATTCCCTTGTCGTCGCCGACGGGGTCCTTGCCCAGAACAGTCATGCGCCCGCGCAATAGCTCGCCGGCGGGAGGATTGCGCGCCCATCGCAGGGAGTCGACCGCCAGGCGTTTGGTTTGGGGCCAGGCGTCCGACGCTTCCATGTCCAGTTTGGACCATATGGCGTAGATCATGGCCTCGGGCGCGCCGGAAGCCGGATCCCAGCCCGGCGCAAAGGTTTCGATGAACACGTCCACCGCCTTGGCGCTCAGGCCGGCGGCGCCCAATGACACCACCCGGCCGACCTCGATTTCATCAAAATATCCGGGCAAAACCGCTTCCCCTAGGCCGCCCGCAAACCGTTCTCAAGCATGGTCGCGAACAGAACCACAGACGTTATCGCGAAGGAATCGAAAGGCATTTGACGAACCGCCACGAAGGGCAACGCTTCGTGTGTTTCTGATTAAGCATCAAGCATATTTCAAGGGCGTAGGCGATAGGCAGCTGCCCCCCTACGACGCCCGCATCATGGCCTTGATTGGGCGCCAGCCCATCCGCTCCGCGATGGTCCCGGCGCTTGCAGTCCGCCCCGCCTGCAACACCGCCCGCTGCCGCCACACCCCGCCCAACCCCCGCAACCCCGCCGCGACCCCCCGTCCCATCGCTCGGCCCTCCCCGCGTGCGCAGGCGGCCAGCCATAGCGCCAATGTCGCGGCCGCGTGCAGGGGCAGGGTGGTCCAAAACAGCAGGGGCGGAGTGTTCTTGACGAAGGTCCACAGGCGATTGCGCGCGCCGTAATACAGCGAAAAGTCCGAACGCCGGCCTCCGGTGGAGGCCGAACCTTCGTGCAGCACGACCGCCCTGGGCGCCAGCACGACCGGCTCGCCCAGCAGCTGCAGGCGGTAACCCAGGTCCACGTCTTCGCAGTAGCAGAAGAAGGCCTCGTCGAACCCACCCATGCCCAGAAACAGGGACCGATCGATCATCATGGCCGCGCCGCAGGGCGAGAACACTTCGGCGGATGGAACGTCCGGCCCCGGATCGGGCCGGCCATAGCCGCTGCGATAGGGAAAGCCGATGCCGGTCATGGCGTCGCCCAGGCCGTCCAAGCGCTTGGGATCCTTCGCCATCAGTTGGCGCGAAGTGAAACAGCGCGCCGCAGGGTGCGCGGCGGCGCATGTCAGCAACTGCTCCAGCCAATCCGGCTCCGGATAGGCGTCCGGATTAAGCAGAACCAGCCAGCGCCCGCTGGCAGCCTTCGCCGCGCGGTTATTGGCGGCTGCGAAGCCCAGATTGTCTCCCATGGGCAAGAGCCGGAGCGCGGGGTCGGCCGCCGCCGCGGCCTGGGGCGCGCCATCGGAGGAGGCGTTGTCGGCGAACAGCACCTCGAAATCCGTGAAGGTCTGCGCCTCAAGCGCGGCCAGGCAGCGTGTCAGGGTGCCCGCGCTCTGGAAGGTCACGATCACCACGCTGATCATCGGCGCCGTCTTGGCGCGGGCCTTGCCCGTCGCGCTCGCCCTGGCCATGATCGCTCCGCGCCTTTTAATTGCCTTGCAGTGGATACCGCGCCGCCGCAAAAGGCTCTAGAGGTCAGCGCCACGAAGAGCAAAGAGATCCGCATGCGCCGTGACGGGCAAAATCCGGTTTGGACTTCGGCCAGGGCGCTGGGATTGACCCGTTTGTCTGCGTCCTTCGGCCTGGGCGGCTGCTGATCCATGCGGATTTTGCTGACCGGCGCTTCGTCGTTCACCGGCCTGTGGTTCGCCCGGATGCTGTCCGAGGCCGGCCACACGGTGATCGCCGCCATGCGGTCATCGGGCTACGAGGATCCCCTGCGCAAAACCCGCGTGGAGCGCGTCGTCCAGTATGCGGAGCTGGTTGCTGAAGCGCCCTTCGGCGGCGAGACCTTCGCCGATCTCATCGCCCATCGCGGGCCGTTCGACGTCCTGTGCCATCACGGGGCGGAGGCGGCGGGACACAAGCGGCCGGATTTCGACGTGGACGGCGCTGTCCGGGCCAATACCTGGCGCATGGACGAGACCCTGGCCGCGTTCAAAGCGGCCGGCGGATCGCGTCTTGTGATCACCGGCTCGGTGTTCGAGCAGGACGAGGGCCGAGGCGAGGCGCCGCTTCGCGCGTTCAGCCCCTACGGCCTATCCAAGACCCTGACGTCCCGGGCCTTCGGGGAGGGCGCCGAGCGCGCCGGGCTGGAGTTCGTCAAGTTCGTCATCCCAAATCCCTTCGGCCCGTTTGAGGCCCAGACCTTTCAGCGCTTTGTGATGACGGCCTGGCGCGAGGGGCGCGTTCCGCGCGTGACCCACCCCTTCTATGAGCGGGACAATGTGCCGGTGGGCCTGTTGGCGCGGGTTTACGCGGCGGCGGCAGAAGGTCGAACTCGGCGCCTATGTGTCGCCGTCCTTCTACGCCGGTCCGGTCGGGGCGTTCTTCGAGCGGATGGCCGCGGAAGTCGCACCGCGCACCGGCTGGCCCTGTGGTCTGGAGCTGGCCGACAGCCAGAGCTTTGACGAGCCGAGGGTCCGCACCAACACCCAGCCGGCCGACCCACAAGTTTACGACTGGGTGGAAAGCCGGTTCTGGGACGCCTACGCCCGCTACTACGCCGAAGGCGGCTGAGCCCATTCGGCGCGGACGTCGCGATTGGTTTCTGCGTTCACCCGCGCCGCCGCGAGGGCGGCGAATTGGCCCGCATTCATCAGCAGACTGAGCGCCCACACGGCCGCGCCGCGCACTTCGGGCGCCGGATCGTCCAGCAAGGCCTGCGCTGACGCCGCAAGCGCCGGCTCTTTCGAGTTGCCGATGGCGTAGAGCACGTTGCGCACGAAGCGGTCGCGGCCGATGCGCTTGACCGGGCTCTTGGCGAACAGGGCGCGGAACGCGCCGTCGTCCAGCCGCGCCAGCTCGGCCAGCGACGGGCTCCTCAGCGCCTCGCGCGCGTGCAGCGCCTGCTCGCGGGCGTCCTGAGCGAACTTGTTCCAGGGGCACACGGCCAGACAGTCGTCGCAGCCGTAGATGCGGTTGCCCATGGGCGCGCGATATCGGCGGGGGATCGGGCCTTTGTGCTCGATGGTCAGGTAGGACAGGCAGGCGCGGGCGTCGAGTTGGAACGGCGCGGGGAAGGCGTGTGTCGGGCAGATGTCGAGGCAGGCGCGGCATTCGCCGCAATACTCGCCGCTCGCCTCGTCAGGCTCCAGTTCAAGGGTGGTCAGCACCGCGCCCAGGAACAGCCAGGAGCCGAATTCGCGCGAGACCAGATTGGTGTGCTTGCCCTGCCAGCCCAGACCGGCCCTTTCGGCCAACGGCTTTTCCATCAGGGGCGCGGTGTCGACAAACACCTTCAGTTCGCAGCCGCTCTCCTTTGCCAGCCAGCGACCGAGCGCCTTCAGCCTGCTCTTGATCAGCTCGTGATAGTCATCGCCCTGGGCGTAGACGGAGATGGCCGCGCGCGTGCGGTCCTTCAGAGCCTCCAGCGGGTCGTGGTCCGGCCCGTAGTTCATGCCCAGCACGATCGCCGACCGGGCGTCCGGCCACATCGCTTGAGGGTGGGCGCGGCGCTCGGCGGTGGTCCGCAACCAGTCCATCTGGCCGTGACGACCGTGTCCGACGAAGTCCATCAGCCGCTCGCCGGCCGGCCAAGGCGCTGCGGCCGAGGCAAAGCCGCAGGCGTCAAAGCCCAGGGCCCTGGCCTGGTCCCTTAGGGCTTGCTTGAGCGGGTCAGAAATCGAGATTGTCATAGTCCGCGGCCGGCGGCATGCCGGGCCAGCGGTCGGCCAGCAGGGGCCGGAAACACGGGCGCGACTTGATCCTCATGTACCAGGTCTTGACCGCCGGAAAGTCTTTCCACGGCACATCGCCGAAATAGTCGATCACCGATAGGTGGGCGGCGGCGGCGAAATCGCCCAGGCTGAGGGCCTGCCCCGCCAGCCAGTTGCGCGCTTGCAGCAGGCTGTCGATGTAACCCAGGTGCAGGCGCAGGGCCTCGCGGCCCTGGCGCAAAGCTGCGTGCTCGGGCGCGCCCAGGCTGAGCAGGCGCTTTTCCATCTTCTCGTGCAGCAGAAGGCCGTTGACCTCCGCGTCGAACTTGCGGTCGAACCAGTGCATCAGCCGCCGCGCCTCGCCTCGCTCGGCGGGGTCCTTGGACAGCAGCGGCGGGTCCGGGCAGGTCTCCTCCAGATGCTCGAGCACCGCGTGGGTCTCGCACAGCACCAGAGCCCCCCCCTCGCCGGACTCCACCAGCACCGGCGTCATGCCAGACGGGTTCAGGCTGGTGAGCGAGGCGGGCCGCTCCCAATAGCGCTCGACCTGCTCGCGAAAGGCCAGGCGCTTTTCGCCGAGCGCCAGGCGCGCCTGGCGCGAGGACGGGTCGAGCGGGAAATGATGAAGGGTGCGTTCGATGCTCATGCGCCTGGCGCCTGGCCCCTGCCCTGGCCGAAAGGTCTAGTCGCCACACTAAGGCGCCGTCACACTTAATTGCGCGTTTACCCGGAGGAGTCTTCGGAGGGCAAGGTCCCGTCGTAATGCTCGGGAAAGGCGCCGCCGTGCGGTTCGGCCCGGCCAAAGGGGTCGGCGTGAATCAGAATGTCGGCGGCCGGAAATTCCTTCAGCACGCGTCGCTCGGCCGAAACGATGATGTGGTGGGCTGTCTCCAGGCTCATGGAAGGCGGCAGCTCGGCATGCATCTGGATATGCACATAGGGGCCCGAAGCGCGTGTGCGCAGCTCGTGGATGTGCAGGATGTTGGGATCATCGCCCGCCAGCACGCGGATCCGCTCGCGCGCCTCGGCGGACAGTTCATGGTCCAGCAGCTGATAGGATGAGGTGTGGAACACGCCCACAGCGCCCCATAGCAGCCAGGCCGCCACGACCAGGCCGGCCACGGCGTCGATCCAGGCCGCATGGAAAATGGCGGCCGCTGCTATGCCCACGAGCGCGGCGATGTTGGAGGCGACATCGGCTAGGTAGTGCGCCCGGTCGCCCGACACGGCCACCGAGGCCGTGCGCCGCAGGACGCGGGTCTGGGCCATCACCAAGACGCCGGACAGCGCCAGCGACACCACCATCACGGCCATGGCCGCGCCCTCGTGCGAGAGGGGCGTGGGCTTGAAAATGTGCTCGATCGCGTCCCAGCCGATCAGTACGGCGGAGGCGAACACCAGCCCCGACTGGATCAGGCTGGCGAAGGCCTCCGCCTTGCCGTGGCCGAAGCGGTGATCGGCGTCGGGCGGCACGGCCGCGTAACGCACGGCGAAGAAGGTCGCCAACGCGGCCAGCACGTCCAGCCCGGAATCGGCCATCGACGCCAGAACGGCGACGGAGCCGCTGAACCACCAGGCGCCCAGTTTGAGCACGATCAGGACGACCGCGCAGCTGACCGACCAGGTGGTGACGCGCGAGGTCAGGGCGGTGCTTTGGGCGAGGCTTGCCGATCCCGGGCCGGGCTCGTGGTGATGGGTCAAGGGCGCGTTCTCGGGCGTGATCCGCCAATTATATTGGGAGCGAGTCCTCATCGCAGGGAAAATGAGTTGAAGCTAGGGTGAAGTGAACCGGGAGAAACGCTATGTCGCCGCAGGATTTCCGCAAGCTGGCCCTGTCCTTCGAAGGAGCCGTCGAATCCTCCGACATGGGCGTGGCGGATTTCCGCGGACCCAAGGGCATCTTCGCCACTCTCGGCTATCCCGACGCCGCCTTCGCCATGGTCAAGTTGGCGCCCGAGCAGCAGGATATGATGCTCGCCGCGGAAGCCGATGTGTTCCGCCCCGCCCCGGGCGGCTGGGGGCGCAAGGGGTCCACCTTGGTCGTGCTTGAGGTGTTGGACCAACCGACCGCGCTCAGCGCCCTGACCATGGCTTGGAATAACCGCCTGGGGGTGGACCGCTAAGTCGGTTTGTCCCGCCGCACGTTCCATGATACTTAAGTTTATGCTTAACTATGAACCCCCGTTCGATCAGATGTTCCAGGCCCTGGCCGACCCGACCCGTCGCGCCATGATCCAGCGTCTCTCGTACGGCCCCGCCAGCGTCAGCGACCTAGCGGCGCCCTTGCCCATGTCCCTGCCGGCGGTGGTGCAGCATCTGGCGGTGTTGCAGGCGAGCGGCTTGGTCAAGACGCACAAATCCGGCCGCGTGCGCACCTGCACCCTGGACGCCTCCGCCCTCAGCCAGGCCGAGCAATGGATCCGCCAGCGCCGCACCGAGTGGGAGCGCAAGCTGGACCGGCTGGGCGACTATCTGGCGCAAACGGACGACAACCAAGACGCCCCTGAAAGGAACAAGCCATGACTGAACGATCCATCGTCCACGGCGCCTTCGTCGTTGAACGCAGCTATCCCGCCTCCCCCGCGCGGGTGTTCCAGGCCTTCGCCGACGAGCAGGCCAAGGCCAAGTGGTTCGCCGGCCCCGACGGTTTCGTGCAGCATGAAAAGGCCTTTGACTTCCGCGTGGGCGGAAACGAGGTCCTGGTCGGAAAGCACGGCGCCAGCCATGGCGGCATGGTCTCGGCCTTTTACTGCACCTACCACGACATCGTCCCGAACGAGCGCATCGTCTACGCCTACAGAATGTCGCTCGACGGCGTGCCCATCTCCGTTTCCCTGGCGAGCATCGAAATCAGACCTGAGGGGTCAGGAACGCACCTGACCGTCACCGAACACGGCGTGTTCCTTGACGGGTATGAGGACAAGGGCAGTCGCGAAGGGGGGACAGGGTGGCTGATGGATCAGCTGGGTAAGAGTTTGGAAGGGTGAGGGCCGGCAGTTCAGCTAATAATCCTGTCCCGCAAACTGATGGGCGTTTGCCTTGGCCGCTTCGTCTCCGATGAAGGACGCCCAAATCCCACCAGGCCGCCAAACGGCATTGAGAGCTGGGCGCGCTTGGCCATCATCCCACCCCAGGATTTCCCGCCGATAGCGATAAAAGAAAGCCGAAACCCGCGCGTTCACGATGCAATGAACGTGTGCGCGATCGTCTGCGACATCGGCCAGGGTCGTGCAGAAACGGGTGAAGTCCGCCTCGGTCGGATTTGCGAAATCAACGGGTATGTGAACATACCGCATCCCGAGTTCCGCGACCGAGGCGCCTTCATCGGTTAGGGCCTTTGCGTGCGTGTGCAGCGCCAGATTGACCACATGCTTGACGCCTAGCCCGGCGATTGCCGCCAGCTGAGGTTCAGTCGGCTGGCCCGAGGTCGTGATCTGATCGCTCAGCCTCAGCCAATTGGTGACATCGGTCGGGTCGTTCATCGCTGGACCTATACGAGTCTGCGCCGAGCATTGGCCCCTAGGCCGTCTCCGCCTCGACCTCGTCGCTGAGCGGATGCTTCAGGCGCTTGATCATTTCCTTGGGGCATATCTGCCAGATCGCGCCCCGGGCGCGGTCCCAGTCGCGCAGCAGTTCCTCGGCGAAACTGGAGCCGGTCTCGGCGGCGTGCTCCGTGATCAGATCGATCAGGTGCTGCTCCCAATGGGCCGAGGCCAGGCGTTGCACGACCACGCTCTCGGGATTGACCCGGTCCAGGAATTGCTCGTGCAAATCGAGCACGAAGGCCATGCCGCCGGTCATGCCCGCGGCGAAGTTGTCGCCCACCGCGCCCAGCACCACGATGCTGCCGCCGGTCATGTATTCGCAGCCGTTGGCGCCGCAGCCCTCGATCACCGCCACGGCGCCGGAGTTGCGCACGGCGAAGCGTTCGCCCGCCACGCCCGCGGCGAACAGCCGGCCGGAGGTGGCGCCGTAGAGCACGGTGTTACCGAGCAGGGCGTTGGTCTCGGGGAAGGCCAGGTGCGGCGAGGGGCGGATGACGATGGTCGCGCCCGACAGGCCCTTGCCCACATAGTCGTTGGCTTCGCCCACCAGCTCGATGCGCAGACCCTGCACCGCGAAGGCGCCCAGTGACTGCCCGGCCGAGCCCTTGATCTGCACGGTCAGGTGGCCGGGCGGCAGGCCGTCCATGCCGAATTTGCGCACGATGTGGCTGGAGATGCGCGCGCCGATGGCCCGGGCGGTATTGCGCACGGTGTAGGTCAGCTGCATCTTCTCGCCGCGCTCGAGCAGAGCCGAGGCGTCGCGCACGATCTGGGCGTCCAGGGTGTCGGGCACCGGATTGCGGCCCTCGATGGTGCTGTAGGGCTTGTTCGGTCCCGGGTCGGCGCGCACCAGCAAGGGATTGAGGTCCAGGTCGTCAAGGTGTTCGGCGCCGCGCGAGACCTGGGTCAGAAGGTCGGTGCGGCCGATCACGTCCTGCAGCGAGCGGAAGCCCAGGCCGGCGAGGATTTCGCGCACTTCCTCGGCGATGAAGGTGAACAGGTTGATCACCTTCTCCGGCGTGCCGGTGAACTTCTTGCGCAGGTCCTCGTCCTGGGTGCAGACCCCCACCGGGCAGGTGTTGGAATGGCATTGGCGCACCATGATGCAGCCCATGGCGATCAGGCTGGCCGTGCCGATGCCGTACTCCTCGGCGCCCAGCATGGCGGCGATCACCACGTCGCGTCCGGTGCGGATGCCGCCATCGGTCCGTAGACGCACGAAATGACGCAGGCCGTTCAGAGTCAGCACCTGATGGCTTTCCGACAGGCCCAGTTCCCAGGGCGCGCCCGCGTATTTGATGGAGGTCTGGGGCGAGGCGCCCGTGCCGCCCACGTGGCCGGAGATCAGGATGGTGTCGGCCTTGGCCTTGGCCACGCCGGCGGCGATGGCGCCGATGCCGGTCATGGACACCAGCTTCACCGTGACCCGTGCGTCCGGATTGATCTGCTTCAGATCGTAAATGAGTTGAGCCAGATCCTCGATGGAATAGATGTCGTGGTGCGGCGGCGGCGAGATCAGCATCACGCCTGGGGTGGCGTGGCGCAGGCGCGCGATCATTTCCGTGACCTTGAAGCCCGGAAGCTGGCCGCCCTCGCCGGGCTTGGCGCCCTGGGCGACCTTGATCTCCAGCTCGCGGCACTGGTTGAGGTATTCGGCGGTCACGCCGAAGCGGCCCGACGCCACCTGCTTGATGGCCGAGTTGGGGTTGTCGCCGTTGGGCAGGGGCTTGTAGCGCGCGCGGTCCTCGCCGCCCTCGCCGGAGACGGATTTGGCCCCGATGCGGTTCATGGCGATGTTCAAGGCGCCGTGCGCCTCCGGTCCGAGCGCGCCCAGGGACATGCCGGGGGTGACGAAGCGCTTGCGGATTTCGTTGACGCTCTCGACCTCTTCCAGCTCGATGGCGACCCGGTCCGAGCGCCAGTCCAGCATCTCGCGCAGTTGCACGGGCGCGGAGCCGCGCATGCCTTCCGAATAGCGCTTGAACACATCATAGGCGCCGGTGTCGCAGGCCTGCTGCAGAGTGTGAATCAGCCGCGCCTCGAAGGCGTGGGCCTCGCCGGTGCGGCGCGCCTTGTAGAACCCTCCCACCGGCAGGGCCACAATGGACTCGCCCCAGGCCCGGCGATGGATTTCCACCGCCTTCTTTTCCAGACCGGCCAGGCCGATGCCGGAGATGCGCGAGGGCATGCCCGGGAAGAACTCCGCCACCAGGGCGCGCGACAGGCCCAGGGCCTCGAAGTTGTAGCCGCCGCGATAGGAGGCGATCACCGCGATGCCCATCTTGGACAGGATCTTGAGCAGACCCGCCTCGATCGCCGTCTTGAAGTTGACGGTCACCTCGCGCAGGGACAGCTGTCCGACCAGGCCGCGCTCCAGGCGGTCCTGGAAGCTCTCCTGCGCCAGATAGGCGTTCACCGCCGTGGCGCCGACGCCGACCAGCACGGCGAAATAGTGCGTGTCCAGACATTCGGCCGAGCGGACGATGATCGACACGTAGGAACGCAGTCCCTTGGCGACCAGGTGGGCATGCGCGCCGGCCGTGGCCAGGATCATCGGCATGGCGACCCGTTCGGGGCCCGAGGCCTCGTCGGTCAGCACGATGGTGGCGCAGCCGCGCAGGGCCGCGTCCTCGGCCTCGGTGCGGATACGGTCCAGCGCCGCACGCAGGGCGTCGCCCGGCCGCGCCTCGTCCGCCGGAATCGGCATGGTGCAGTCGATGTGGGCGATGTTCTTGGCGCCGATGAAGTCCAGGATGCGGCGGTAGCTGCCGTTGGTCAGCACGGGGCTGTCCATCACATAGACGTCGGTCTGGGTCTCGTCCTGGGCCAGAATGTTGCCGAGGTTCTTGAAGCGGGTCTTCAAGCTCATCACCCGCGACTTGCGCAGGGGATCGATCGGCGGATTGGTCACCTGGCTGAAGTTCTGGCGGAAGAAGTGCGACAACGGACGGTATTTTTCCGACAGCACCGCCAGCGGCGCGTCGTCACCCATCGAGCCGATGGCTTCCTTGCCCTCCTCGATCATGGGGGCAAGGATCAGCTCCATGTCCTCCAGTGTCAGCCCCGCGGCCACCTGTCTGCGCAACAGTTCCTCGCGCGAATAGGCGCGCGGCTCGGATCCCGGGCCGATGGTCTCGTCCAGGGCCACCATATTGCCCAGCCATTTGGTGTAGGGATGGCGCTCCGACAACAGGTCGATGATCTCGTCCTCGTCGTAGAGTTTGCCCTCGGCCAAATCGATGGCGATCATCTCGGCCGGGCGAGATGTGGGCCTTGCGGGTGATGCGGGCCTCCGCCACGCCGGTCATCCCCGCCTCCGAGCCCATGATCACCAGGCCGTCCTCGGTGAAGGCCACGCGCAGGGGGCGCAGTCCGTTACGGTCCTTGCCCGCCACAACCCAGCGGCCGTCGGTTGCGCAGATGGCCGCCGGGCCGTCCCACGGCTCCATCACCGCGTTGCAGTAGGCGTAGAGCGCCTGATGGCGGGCGGTCATGATCGCTTCGGAATGAGACCACGCCTCGGGCATGAGCAGGGTCTTGACCATGGGCGCGTCGCGGCCGGCGCGCACCAGCACCTCGAAGGTGTTGTCGAGCGCCGCGGAATCAGAACTGCCCGGCTGGATCACCGGCTTCACGTCGTCGCCGAAATCGCCGAAGGCCTGGGCGGCCATGCGGATTTCGTGGCTCTTCATCCAGTTGGCGTTGCCCTTCAGCGTGTTGATCTCGCCATTGTGGGCGAGCATGCGGAAGGGCTGCGCCAGTCGCCATCTCGGGGAAGGTGTTGGTGGAATAGCGCTGGTGGAAGATGGCCACGGCGGCCGAAAATCGCTCGTCCTTCAAATCCGGATAGAATTCGTCGATATGCTCGGCCAAGAACATGCCCTTGTAGATCAGGGACTTGGCCGACAGCGAGCAGATGTAGAAGGCGGGCAGGCCCAGCGCGATCACGCGCTTTTCGATGCGCTTGCGGCACAGGAACAGCGCGCGCTCCAACGCTTCGCCGTCCATGCCGACGGGGGCGGCCAGCATGATCTGCTCGATCTCGGGCCGGCTGGCGTTAGCCTTTTCGCCGACCACGGCGGTGTTCACCGGCACCTGGCGCCAGCCGTAGATGTAGAAGCCGAAGCGCAGGACTTCGCTTTCCACGATGGTGCGCGCGGCTTCCTGGGCGCCGAGGTCCACGCGCGGCAGGAAGATCTGGCCCACGGCGATGGGGCCGGGACGCAGCTGGTGGCCGGTGCGGCGCACCTGGTCGGCGAAGAAGTCCTGCGGCACGCCGAGCAGGATGCCGGCGCCGTCGCCGGTCTTGCCGTCGGCGTCCACCGCCCCGCGGTGCCACACGGCCTTCAGCGCCTTGATCGCCAGTTCCACCACTTCGCGGCGCGGCTGCCCGTCGATGGCGCACACCAGGCCCACGCCGCAGGCGTCATGCTCCGACGACGGATCATAGGCGCCCGCGTCGATCAGCAGTTTGCGGTTGGCGAGATGACGTTCGCTCTCGCTCATCAAGATTTGCGGCATGTCGGTCATTCGGCGGCCTCCAGGGCCGGGGCCTTGGCTTGCAGATAGGCGGCGATGGCGTCCACCGCGTCGCGTCCGTCGCGCACGGCCCACACCACCAGGGACGCGCCGCGCACGATGTCGCCGGCGGCGAACACCCCGTCCAGGCTGGTCATCATGGTCTTGAAATCGGCCCGCAGCGTGCCCCAGCGCGAGACCTTCAGCTCAGGCGCGCCGAACATCCCGGGCAAGTCTTCCGGGTCAAAGCCCAGGGCCTTGATCACCAGTTGGGCGGGAATGTCGAAATCCGATCCCGGCGTCTCCTCGGGCGCCTGGCGGCCGGAGGCGTCGGGCGAGCCCAGGCGCATGCGCACGGCGCGCACGCCGGTCACACCGGTGGCCTCCCCCAGGATCGAGCGAGGCGCGGCAAGCCACTCGAAGCGCACGCCCTCCTCTTCGGCGTTGGACACTTCGCGCATGGAGCCGGGCATGTTGGCCTTGTCGCGGCGGTAAAGGCAGGTCACCGAGCGAGCGCCCTGGCGCACGGCCGTGCGCACACAGTCCATCGCGGTGTCGCCGCCACCGACAACGACGACGTCCTTGCCCTGCGCGTTCAGTTCACCGGACTCGAACTCGGCCACCGTGTCGCCCAGGCCGGTCTTGTTGGAGGCGATCAGATAATCCAGCGCCTTGACCACGCCCTTGGAGCCCGCGCCCGGCGCGGTCAGCTCGCGCGCCTTGTACACGCCGGTGGCGATCAGCACCGCGTCGTGGCGCGCGCGCAACTCCTGCAGACCGGCGTCGCGACCGACCTCGAAATCCAGACGGAAGTCCACGCCGCCATCGGCCAAGCGCTTCACCCGCCGTTCAACCACTTCCTTCTCGAGCTTGAAGCCGGGTATGCCGTAGATCAGCAGCCCGCCCGCGCGATCGTGCCGGTCATAGACCGTGACCTGATAGCCGCGCGCGCGCAGACCGTCCGCGGCCGAAAGACCCGCCGGCCCGGCGCCGATGATCGCCACCGACTGGGGATGTTCCTGGACCGGCGCGAGCGGCTTGACCCAGCCCATCTCCCAAGCCTTGTCATTAATATAGCGCTCGACCGAACCTATGGTGACCGTGCCGTGACCGGACTGCTCGATCACGCAGCTGCCTTCGCACAGACGGTCCTGCGGACAGATGCGGCCGCACACCTCCGGCAAGGCGCTGGTGGCCTGCGACAGTTCATAGGCTTCCTGCAGACGGCCCTCGGCGGTCATGCGCAGCCAGTCGGGGATGTTGTTGTGCAGCGGACAGTGGGTCTGGCAGAAGGGAATGCCGCACTGGGAGCAGCGCGAGGCCTGCTCGCGCGCCTTGGCGTCGATGAAATCCGCGTAGATTTCGTGAAAGTCTCCGGTCCGCGTGTTGGCCGCACGCTTTTCAGGCGTTCGTCTGGCGACGGACACAAATTTCAGCATGCGTTCGGCCATCGCCCTCGCCTCCGCAGTTGGACACTGCGCTCAATCGCAAAGGTGTATAAATCCTTTGGAAATAAACGCAACTAAATGGTCTCTAAAGAAGACCTATTTATCCACAGTCCGCTCGCCCGTCGCGCGAACGCGCGTCCCTCCCCCGCAAATATAGTCTCGTTTGTGGATTAACGACGCGTTTACGCCGATCAGGCGAACTGGTCGAAACCGAGCAGAGAGGTCTCCATGAACGATTGGTTGAATGCGATCATCCTGGGCGTGGTGGAAGGCCTGACGGAGTTCCTGCCCGTTTCCTCAACCGCGCACCTGCTCCTGGCTGAAAAGCTCCTGGGCGTGAGCGGACCGGTGTGGGAGACCTTCACCGTCCTGATCCAGTTGGGCGCCATCTTCGCCGTGGTGCTGCTGTATTTCGAGCGGCTGCTGAAGGTGGCCCTCACGCTGAATTCCAGCAAGCAGTCCAGGCGCTTCGCCCTATCGGTGCTGATCGCCTTCCTGCCGGCCGCGGTGGTCGGCGGGGCCCTGCACAAGATGATCACCGGCGGTTTTTTCGAGAACATCGCCTTGATCTGCTGGGCCTTGATCCTCGGCGGGGTCGTGCTCCTCGTGATCGACCGCTTCGCACCCACGCCCAAGCATTTCGACGCCGCTCAATATCCTTTTCTCATGTCGCTCGGCGTCGGCCTGTTCCAATGCCTGTCGATCATTCCGGGCACCTCCCGCTCAGACGCGCACCATCGTCGGCGCCATGCTGCAGGGCGCGGACAAGCGTTCGGCCGCCGAGTTCTCCTTCTTCCTGGCTATTCCGACCATGGCCGGCGCCTTCGTGGTGCAGGCCTGGACCAGCCGTCACGAACTGGTCATCGGCCATGCGGGCGGCCTGATCGCGGTGGGCTTTGTGGTGTCCTTCCTATCGGCCCTGCTGGTGGTGAAGACCTTCATCGATTTCGTCGGCAAGCGCGGCCTGGCGCCCTTCGCCTACTGGCGGATCGTGATCGGCATGGTCGGACTTCTGGCGTTGTCGCAGGGGTGGGGGCGGTAAGAGGCTGTATTCTCCGAATTAAGCGTAAGGCGCTTTGGCTTAGGCGAATTACCGCCGGCCTTGAACATTCGTCCATACAGATGTATATACTACCGGCTAATTATCTGCCCACAAAGGGTGTTCGCCCTGATCCAGGAACGGTTTTGGTTCCCCGGAGGGGTCGATGCTCAAGTTCGAGTGGGATTTAACAAAGGCCGCCGCCAACTTCGTCAAACACAAGATTTCATTCCGAGAGGCCGCCGTGGCCATGTGCGGGTTGGTTTTGACCGCTAAAGCCAAGTCGGAGAACGAGGCGCGATTCCAGTCGGTCTGTAATTGCAACGGTCGAATTATCCTGGTCGTTTGGACATTGCGGGCAGGCCGGCACAGGCTGATTTCGGCGCGCCGAGCGAGGAAAGATGAGCAAGAACGGTATCGTCAGGCTATCCGCCGAGCAGCTGACGCCCGGTGAGACGGATTGGGCGGTTGTAGACGCCCTGACCGATGAGGAAATCGATCGCGCGATTGCCGAGGATCCCGACGCCGCCCCTATTCTCGACGAGGAATGGTTCAAGAACGCCACCATTTTCATTCCCGCCAAAGCAGCGACCTCAATGCGCATCGACTCGGATGTGATGGATTGGTTCCGTAGCCAGGGCCGCGGCTGGCAAACCCGCATGAACGCGGTGTTGCGGGCATACGCGCGCGCCCACGGCGGCGTCAAATAGCCCGCTAAGCCCCCGACGGCGCCGGATCGACCGCGAACTGGCCGCCGCGGCGGTAGCGGTACAGATAGGTCGGGATGATCGCCTCCACCGCCACGGGCGCGCTCACGCCCAGGGCCTTCAGGCCGGGCAGGGACGGCGAAGCCACGTTGTCGTGCTTCAGCAGTTCCACCTGGTCGGAGGTGAGCGGCGGCGCAAAGGGCAGGAGCTTGGCCTGTAGGTCGCCCACAAGGCCGATGAGTTTGGCCAGACCCCAGGGCAAGGGCGCCAGGATGCGCGTCTTGTGAATTTCCGCCAGCATCAGCTCCATCAGCCGGCGGTAGGTGTAGACGTCCGGCCCGCCGATCTCGAAGGTCTTTCCCGCCGCGCTCGGCTCGCGCAGGGCCGCGACGACGGCCGTCGCGACATCGCCCACAAAGACCGGCTGAAAGCGCGTCCCGCCGCCGCCGGGCAGGGGCAGGATCGGCGAAATCGAAGCCATGGCCGCGAAACGGTTGAAGAAGTCGTCGTCCACGCCGAACACCACCGAGGGCCGCACGATGGCCGCCTGGGGCAAGAGCCTGCGCACAGCCGCCTCGCCCTCAGCCTTGGTGCGCGCGTATTTGGAAATGCTCGTCAGGTCCGCGCCGATGGCGGACACCTGCACCATGCGGGCGATGCCGCGCGCGGCGCAGGCGGCGGCGATTTCCTCGACGCCTTGGGCGTGCAGGCCGGAGAACCCTTGGCGGCCGCTTTCATAAAGAACGCCCACCAGATTGATGCAGCCATCGGCCCCGTCCAGAGCGCGGGCGATGGAGGCCGGGATTGCGGATATTGGCCTGGACCACCTCGATCTGGCCCACATCGCCCATGGAGCGGAAGTTTGTAGCCAAGTCCGGGGCGGCGGACCGCCACGCGCACCCGATAGCCCTGCTTGGCCAGTGCGCGCGTCACCTGGGTCCCGATGAAGCCGGAGCCGCCGAAAACCGTCACCAGTCCCTGCATCGAACCTGAACCCCGAACGCCAAGCCAAGACGCGCCGCAGCGCGGCGCCAAGCTTTCGGATAGACGAGCCGCGCAAAGGGCGCAATCTCTGTGGGTTCGGGTTATTGACCGGAGAAGGACGGCGCCCTATCAGGGCCGCCTCGCTCCGATCCGGCAAAGGATTGGGCCCAGGTGGCGGAATTGGTAGACGCGCTGGCTTCAGGTGCCAGTGGCTTAACGGCCGTGGAGGTTCGAGTCCTCTCCTGGGCACCACGTCCTGTCCTGGGCGTCACGCCCCTAACGGGCGCCGCCCGTCGTTTCATCAGGAGTTGCTTAGTATCCGTGACGAACTTCCTGCACGACGGCGATCTTCCCGACGATCTCAGCTTCGGCGCCTCGGTGGCGATCGATTCGGAAACCATGGGCCTGCGGCTCGGCCGCGATCCGCTGTGCGTAGTGCAACTATCGGCCGGAAACGGCGACGCCCACGTGGTCCAGTTGCATCGTCCGACCTACGACGCGCCCAATCTCAAGCGCCTGCTGGCCGACCCTGATGTGCTCAAAATTTTCCACTTCGGCCGTTTCGACATCGCCATGATCGCCCTGCACCTGGGCGTGACCTCGCGCGCCGGTCTATTGCACCAAGATCGCCTCCAAGCTCGCCCGCACCTACACCGACCGGCACGGCTTGAAGGACCTCACGCGCGAATTGCTTTCGGTGGAAATGTCCAAGGCGCAGCAGCCTCCTCCGACTGGGGCGCGACCGGACTGAGCATGGATCAGGTCAATTACGCCGCCTCCGACGTGCTCTATCTGCACGCCCTCAAGGACCGGTTGGACGGGATGCTGGCGCGCGAAGGGCGCGCGGAGCTGGCCCAAGCCTGCTTCGACTTCCTCCCGTGGCGGGCCAAACTCGACCTTGCCGGCTGGGAGGACGTCGATGTCTTCGCCCACAGCTGAGCACCCCTATCATCCGGCGGCTTTCGGAAGCGACGCCGAACGCCGGCTGCAGGAGCTGCGGCGCTGGCAAGGGCATTCCCGTTGGATCAAGAGGCTGCGCTGGCAGCTTCCCGCGGCCATGGCCGGGCTGCTCGCGGTCCTGCTCGGCTGGGCTGCATTCAACACCCTGATCCAGCCCTTGGTCATCGGCGGACCGAACTCCGGGACGTCCATCCGCATGATCAACCCGCGGTTCTACGGCCGCGACCAGGGCGGCAAGGCCTTTTCCGTGGCCGCCGTATCCGCCGTACGCGACAACAACCAGTTCCAACGAATCTATGTGGAAAAGCCGCTGCTGATCCTGGGCGCGGCGCCCGGGCCCCAGACCAATGTCAGTGCGGATAAGGGCGTCTATCGCGAAGACACACGGATTCTGTCGCTTGACGGTCACGTCCATGTGCACGACAGCCAGGGCAACGACTTCCTGACCTCCAGCGCGGTGATCGACACGGCGTCGGACGACGTCGAGGGATCCTCACCGGTGGCCGGTCATGGCCCCCTTGGCCGCATCGCGTCTTCGTCCTATGCCGTACACAATGGCGGCGCGCAGATTCTGTTCAGCGGTCGGGTGGTCGCCCGCATCGAACAGGCCAGCGCGCCGCAGCCGGCCGCCGGCGCCTTGAAGGGGCCGCGATGAAGCGAAATAAGGCTCCGATGACGCAGTCCGCGAAGACTTTTGCACTGGCCGGCCTGGCCCTGGCCTGGTTCGCCCTGGGCGCCGGCGAAGCGCGGGCTCAGCTCGCCTCCGGCAAGGGCCCGATCGATGTAACGGCCGATCAAAGCGAATTTATCGACGCCCAGCATCTGTCGATCTGGCGCGGCAATGTGGAAGCCGTGCAGAACGGCGACCGTCTCACGTGCGACGTGCTGAACATCTATATGTCGGGCAAGCCCTCTGCCGCTTCGGCCGCGCCGACGTCGCCGCCCGCCCCCCCCCGCAGCCGCTGCGGCCCCGGTGGTCGGCGACGGCGGCGACTGGGGGGACGTGGAGCGCATGGTGGCCGACGGCCATGTATTTTATGTCGCCGCCGACAAGACGGCGCGCGGAGAACATGCGGTTTACGAAGCCTCCCAGGACCTCATCACCATGACCGGCGATGTCGTTGTGGTGCAGGGCAAGAACGTCGCCAAGGGCGACAAGCTGGTGATCGAGGTAAAGACCAACCACGCCGTGCTGACGTCTATCGCCCAAGGGCGCAATCGGCCTGAGCGCGTGCGCGCCGTGATCTACAACGCTCACACCGCCGGCGGCGCCAACACCGCCGCGACGCCTGCGCCCGCCGCCGCCCCAGCCGCTCCCGCGACCCCGGCCAAGCCATGATCGGCCACGGTTTCATGGGTTTGGCGCATGGCTGGAAACCTTGGAGAAAGATCAAGTTGGTCGCGATGAAGCCCTTGACCTTTGACGTCCGCGGCGGGGTGACCGAGGGACCTGTTCGTCGACACCGTCGGCAAGTCCTTCGGCGAGCGTCCCGTGGTCAAGAGCGTGAGCCTGCGCCTGGGCCGGGGCGAGGTGGCGGGCCTCTTAGGTCCCAACGGCGCCGGCAAGACCACCTGCTTCTACATGATCACCGGCCTGATCCCCGCGGACTACGGCCATCTATCTGGACGGCGTGGATATCACCGCCCAGCCCATGTACCAGCGCGCGCGCATGGGCATCGGCTATCTGCCGCAGGAAACCTCCATTTTCCGCGGCATGACGGTGGAGCAGAACATCACCGCCGTGGTGGAGCTCAACGAAAGGGACGACGCCAGGGTCAAGCAGACCGTGACCGAGCTGCTGGAAGAGTTGCATATCGCTCATTTGCGGGCTTCTCCCGCCGTCGCGCTGTCAGGCGGCGAGCGCCGACGAGTTCGAGATCGCCCGCGCCCTGGCCAGCAAGCCCTCTTTCATGCTGCTGGACGAGCCCTTCGCCGGCATCGACCCCCTGGCCATCGCCGACATCCGCGACGTGATCAGCTATCTGAAGACGCGCGGCATCGGCATATTGATCACCGATCACAATGTGCGAGAGACCCTGGAAATCATCGACCGCGCCTCGATCATCCACGGCGGCGAGGTGCTGTTCGAAGGCTCGGCCGAGGAAATCCTGGCCGACCCGGAAGTGCGGCGGGTCCATCTGGGGGATCGGTTCGGGTAGGGTCGGGGGAGGACCGCCGGCCGCGCGCCCTGCAAGTTCCGTTCCAAGTTTAGGTTCCCTTCCAGGAATCTCCGCCAAATTCGTCGCCGAGACATCATCTCGGGGGAACAGAGCCTATGGCGCTCGCGGCGCGTCTGGAGCTGAGGCAGGGCCAGGGGCTTGTCATCACGCCGCAACTGCAGCAGGCGATCAAGCAGCTACAGTTGTCCAGCGTGGAGCTCAGGCCTATGTCGAGGCCGAGCTCGAGCGCAATCCGCTGCTGCAACGCGACGAAAGCGAGGCCGAGGCGGACGAGCGCCGGACGGAGGACGGTCCCGCCGAGACGGCCCTGCCCGACGACGGTGACCTTTGAACCCTCCGATTCGGCCAAGGCCGCCGACATGGACGCCGCCGACGGCGACCTCTATGGCGATGCTTCCCCGGGCGAACGGCACAGCGGCGAGCAGGGCGAAGCCGCCCAGGCGGCCGATGTGGGCGGCGCGGTGGACTGGTCCAAGGCCGGTTCCGGCGGCTCCTTCGATGGACTGGACGAGTTAGAGGGGACCCTCAGCCGCGCCAAGACCCTGACCGAGCATCTGCAGGATCAGGCGGCCCTGGCCGGCTTCGATCACGCGCAAAGCGCGGTGGCGGCCGTGCTGATCGATTCGGTGGACGAAGGCGGCTATCTGCGGGCCGACCTGCAGGACATTGCCGAACGCCTGGGCTGCCCGCCGGCGCAAGTGGAGGCGGTGCTGGCGCGCCTGCAGGGGTTCGAGCCCACCGGCGTGTTCGCCCGCGATGTGCGCGAATGTCTGATGCTGCAGCTGAAGGAACGCGACCGGTTCGATCCGGCCATGGCGGCCCTGATCGACGATCTGGAACTGCTGGCCAGGCGCGACATGGCCGGCCTGCGCCGGGCCTGCGCGGTGGACGAGGAAGACCTGCGCGAGATGATGGCGGAACTGCGCGCCTTGACGCCCCGTCCCGGCGCGGCCTTCGGCGGCGAGCCGGTCAGTCCCGTGGCGCCGGACGTCTATGTGCGCGAAGGCCAGGGGGGACTGTGGCGGGTCGAGCTCAACAGCGACGCCCTGCCCAAGCTCTTGGTGGATCAGCGCTATCACGCCATCGTCTCGGGCGGCGCGCGCACCGAGGCGGAAAAGACCTTCCTTTCGGACTGCATGGCCTCAGCCAGCTGGCTGATCCGCAGCCTGGATCAGCGCGCCAAGACCATATTGAAGGTGGCGAGCGAGATCGTGCGCCAGCAGGACGGCTTTCTCGCCTTCGGCGTGGAGCATCTGCGGCCCCTCAATCTGAAGACCGTCGCCGACGCCATCGGCATGCACGAAATCCACCGTAAGCCGGGTGACCTCCAACAAGTACATGGCCACGCCGCGCGGGGTGTTCGAGATGAAGTTCTTCTTCACCTCCGCCATCGCCTCCTCGGAGGGCGGGGAGGCCCACTCCGCCGAAAGCGTGCGCCACAAGATCAAGCAGTTGATCGACGCCGAGCGCGAGGCCGAAGGGGTCCTGTCGGACGACCGGATCGTGGACATCCTCAAGGAAGCCGGCGTGGACATCGCCCGCCGAACCGTCGCCAAGTACCGCGAGGCGATGCGCATTCCCTCATCGGTTGAACGACGCCGCATCCTCAAGGAAGCCTGCTGAAAACAGCTGTTCGTGAACAGCGTAGCGGCGCTTGACACCCTCGCCGCAGGGGTCTGCTATCGCTTCATGAAGCTTCAGATTTCGGGCAAACATGTCGAGTTGGGCGAGGCGTTACGCTCGCGCATCAACGACGAGACTGGTTTCCAGCATCGGCAAATATTTTGGGCGCGGCGGCGACGCCGACGTGGTGGTCAGCCGATCCGGGCACAGCTTTCGCGTGGATTGCGCCGTTCGCCTGGCCTCCGGGCAGGGCCTGGAAAGTCATGCCCTGGGCGAGGACGCCCATGCGGCCTTCGATGCGGCCTTGACCAAGATCGAGGCCCGCATCCGCCGCTACAAGCGCCGGCTGAAGAACCACCACCACCCGTCGGCCAACCGCTTGGACGAAACCGCCCAGGTGACCGTGCTGCGCGCGCCCGAGCATGACGAAGAAGAGGTCGACGGGTGGGACGATCTGAATTCGGACTTAGCCAACGGCCACGAGCCGCCCAAGGGCGTGGTCATCGCCGAGACCCAGGTCGCCGCTGAAAACCATGACCGTTTCCATGGCGGTGCTCGAGATGGACTTGACTGAATCTCAAGCAATCGTGTTTAGGAACGCCGCCCACGGCGGGTTGGCGGTGGTTTATCGTCGAACCGACGGGAACATCGGATGGGTGGACCCCGAGCGGACCAAGTCGCCGGGAACAGTCAGGAACGTTTGACGCAATCTGTCGTTAAGCCATGGCCTCGGGCTGGGACGGTGGCGATCTGAGCCCATCGACTTTCGCGCAGGCCAGTGTTTTCAATTGGAGCGGCTTTCTCGTGGATATGAGTGATCTGCTTGATCGCGCCGCGATCGGAGCGCGGGTCAACGCCGCAACCAAGCGGCAGGCCCTATCCATTGTGTCGGAAATCGCAGGTCGGGCCTTCGACCTGAAGCCCACCGAGATTCTGACCAAGATCCTGCAGCGCGAACGGCTCGGCTCGACCGGTGTCGGCCATGGGGTCGCCGTGCCGCACTGCCGCCTGCGCGGGCTGGAGCGGGTGCGCGGCGTATTTCTGCGGCTCGACAGCCCGGTGGATTTCGGAGCGGTGGATGAACAGCCGGTCGATCTGATCTTCGCCCTGCTGGCCCCGCCCAACGACGCGTCCGAGCAACTGCGCTCCCTGGCGCGCGTCTCGCGCATCCTGCGCCAAGCGGACCTACGCCAACAGTTGCGTCAGGCCCACAGCGCGGACGCCATCCGCGCCCTGCTGGTGCAGGAACAACGCCCGACGGCCGCCTAAGCGCACGCTCGCCGGCAAGCCGATAAGTTCGCTTGGCACGCTAGCTGCTCAGTTGCGCCTTGAACGGCGATCGGCGTCCGATTTCGGCGCCGGTCCGCCCCGAGGCGAACGAGCATGCAGGCCGCCAATCTCAAGCCCCTGACCAGTTTGCGGTTCTTCGCGGCAGCGTGGGTGGTGCTTTACGACGTGTGGCCCAAACTCGCCGGCGCGCCCGCCTGGTCCCTGATCGGGAAGGGTTATCTGGGCGTGGAGCTGTTCTTCGTTCTGTCCGGCTTCATTCTCTGTCACGTCTATCTCGAGGCCGCCGGCCAGGGCCGCTTCAACTATGCGAGCTTTTTGTGGGCGAGGCTGGCCCGGATCTATCCTCTCCATCTGGCGACCCTGCTGGGGCTGGGCCTGATGGGCCTGATCGCCGCCGCCGCGGGATTTTCAGTGGACCCCAGCGTCCTGGCCTGGACCTCCCTGCCGGCCAATCTGACCCTAACCCAGGCCTGGGGCCTGGCCCCGCAGGCCGGTTGGAACCACCCCTCCTGGTCGATTTCGGCGGAATGGTTCGCCTATATGAGCTTTCCAGCCTTCGCTTGGGCGGCTTGGAGCCTGAGGCGCAGGCCTTATGCGGCCACGGCCGGCGCCTTGGCTCTCCTCGTGAGCCTCTACGCCATCTTTCCTCGCCTGGCCGGGTTTGAACTGGACCAGGCGACCATCGCCTGGGGCGCGCTGCGGATCGTTCCATGCTTCGCCTATGGCTGCGCCTGCTATTTGCTGTGGCGTTCCGGCGCCGTCAGCCGCCGCGCCGCGGCCAAGGCGGGCGCCTTAATTTCAGGCGCCGCGGTTATGCTTGCCGGGCAGGCGGGCGCGCCGGATGTCGTGACGGTAACCCTGTTCGGCCCCCTGATTGTCAGCCTCGCCGCCCTCTCTTCCACCGGATCAAAGCTAGGCTCTCAGCCCATAATGGTCTATCTGGGAGAGATCAGCTTCGCCATGTACATGGTCTGCATCCCCTGGAGTCTGTTGTTCGTAAATATCGCCACACGGGTATTACACACACCGACCAAACAGTTGCCTCTGCCCGTCTGGCTGGTGCTTGCGGTCGGCGTGGTTCCACTGGCCGCCATGGCTCATCATCTGGTCGAGCGGCCGGCGCGGGAACGCATGCGCGCCTGGGGAGGAGCTTGGCCTCAGCGCGCCCGAAGCCGCCCCCTGAAAATCGCCGCTTAACCTTTTTCTGCTTTTCTTTTGGGTCGAAAGCGGGTTTCTTGCCCGTCAGTTTGGGCGGGGGAGACCCTCGAGCATGGTTGGACGGCCTAAAGCCGTACTCAGGTCTATGGCTGTCGCCGTGGCGCTCGCCCTCTCATGTGGAGGCGCGGCGCGCGCTGACACCTATTGGGAATGCGCCACCTTCGCGCGCATGTTCTCCGGCATCCAGATCTTCGGTGACGCCGCCACCTGGTGGAACAAGGCCGCTGGCGCCTACTCTCGCGGGGCCACGCCCCAGGCCGGCTCGGTGCTGGTGTTCAAGCCCAACGGGGCCATGGGCAAGGGCCATGTGGCCGTGGTCAGCCAGGTGCTGACGGATCGGATTATACAGGTGACCCACGCCAACTGGTCGGTCATCGAGGGCAACCGCGGCAAGATCGAAAAGGACGTGACCGTGGTGGACGTCTCGCCCAAGGGCGACTGGTCCCAGGTCAAGGTCTGGTACGACCCGGTGCGCGACCTGGGCTCGACCGTCTATCCCACCTACGGCTTCATCTATCAGAAGGCCCAGGATGCGGCGAAGAACGCCGCCCAGTCGGTGGCCGCCGCCGCGGCGGCCGCAGCCGTCAGCCAGATGGCGTCCGCCTCGCAATCGCCGTCCAGCGCTTCGGCCCAGGTCATGGCGCGCGCCGCGGAATCCACCGACCGCATCGCGGCGCTGATCCAATCTTTCACGGACCACTGACCTTCGGGGACGGCGCGGTCTGTGTCAGCCGGTTCGGCGTTTGACCAAACTTGCGGCCAGCACCTTGAACACGCCCGGCGCCAACTCCACCGCCTTGCGCGCCTGAAGATCGAAATTGACGATCAGCATCTCCGTCTCCGCCCAGGCCTGTCCCGTGGCGGGATCCAGCAGCCAATGGGTCAGGCGCGAGATCTTCGGCGTGGCGCCCGACAGGCCTGAACGCAGCACCAGCCGGTCGCCCGCACGGGGCCAGCGGTGGAAGATCGTGCGCAGCTCCACCGTCGCCCCGCCGAAATGGCCGGCCAGCTCAGGCATGAACCGGGCGAACGGCAGATCGTTGCGGCCCAATTGGTGCGGGATGGCCTGGGACACCCGCTCCAGCACGTGCTCGGGCCGCATCAGGCCGAATACGTCCACATCCGAGGCGGTGACCGCCCCGGCGGCGGGCGAGCCCAGCCCTAGGGCGTCCGCCTCGGCCATGTTCGCCGGCCCCAGGATCGGCGGGCCGACGAGGCCGCGCGGAAGCGCGTAATCGGGCGCCGCGACGGTCAGGCCCTTCGCCAGGCGGCGGGCGGTCTGCGACCAGCCGAAGGGGCGCTTCTCGCCGGCGGTGACGTGCTCGACCCGCGAGGTGACGGCGGCGGCGGGCAGGCCTGTGTCCGCGTGGAACATCACCTGCAGGATGCGCGCGTCCGTCTCGCCCATCTCCAGCACGGCAGATCGGATGAACAAGCCGTTTCCCACCCGCGACTCGTGCAGGAAGCGCACATGGTGCTCGCGCAGCAGCAGCGTGGCGGCCGCTCCGGCGGTGAAGGCCCGCGGCATGCCCAGCGCGCCCGCCAGTCCCACCACCGCCTCGGCGGCGTTGGCGAGATAAAAGCGCACGTTCATGTGGCCCATCTCGTCGATGTGCCAGGGACGAACCGAGCCTCGCCAAGTCTCAACCCCTATGTTCGGGTCGGCCTCGGACACGCGATCCCCTTTTCGGACAAACTCAGGCGCGACAGGCGGCGCAGCGCCCGTGCGCCTCGATGGCCACCGACTGTAACGCAAAGCCGCTGTCGGCGGCGACATGCCTGAGCGCCTCGCTTACCGGCGCCTCGACCTCGTCGGTGCGCCCGCAACAGTCGCAGATCAGGAAAGCCGCGGCGTGGCCGCCGTCGCCGCGCCGGCACGCCACATAGGCCGACAGGCTTTCGATGCGGTGGGCCAAGCCCTGCTGCTCGAGGAATTCCAGGGCGCGATAAACGGTGGGCGGCTTGGCTGGCCCTTCCCCGCCCTGGCCGAAGGTCGCGATCAGATCATAGGCCTTCACTGGATGGCCCGCCTGCATCAGCAGCTGGAGCACCCGACGGCGCGCCGGAGTCAGCTTCTGGCCGTCTTCCAAGCAGCGCGCCTCGGCGAGCTTGAGCTCCGACGTCAGCGCCCGGCCGCTCAGCCCGAGGCGCTCGTGCTTGTGATCCGGCGCATGGTCGTGAGCGGGATGGGAAGCCATGTCCTTGAGGTAGAACCGATGGTCTCCAACCGCAAGCGCCGCGGTTCTAGGAGGCCTGGAACAAATGCGCCCAGCGCCGCCTGTCGCGGGCGCGCCAGGCGCCGCGGTGATAGGCGTCCGACACGATCAGGGGCACCACGGTGGAGGCCTCGGCGAACACCATCTGCTCATAGGTGGTCTGCACCTTGCCCCAGGAGGCCGCCTCCTGCAGCGTCGAGGAGGAGCAGGCGCCGTCGCGCACGTCGGCCACGGTGATCTGCACGGCGTAGCGGTGCATCTCCGCTTCGACGCCGAGAATCTCGGCGCAGACCACGGTGTCCTGGGCGAAGTTCTTGGGCACGCCGCCGCCGACCATGAACAGGCCGGTGACGCCGGCGGCGATCTTGATGTCGGTCAGTTCCCGGAAGTCGGCCACCGCGTCGATCATGACGTAGGGCTTGCCGGCCTTGGCCCGCTCCTTCTGGTGCTTGACCAGGCCGAACCCCGCGGAGGAATCCACGAAGGCCGGGCAGAAGATCGGCACGTCCTCCTCGTAGGCGGTCTGGATCAGCGAGCCGGGCTTCTTGGCGCCGCCCTCGGCCAGCCATTTGCCCATCTGCCAGATGAACTCGCGCGAGGAATAGCCGCGCGGCTCCAGGCTGTTGGCGATCTCGTAGATGGTGTGATCGCAGTTCTGCAGCTCTTCCTCGTCGATGTAGGTGTCGTAGATGCGGTCGATGTAGTGGCCGCGCAGGACGTTGTCGTCGACCGGACCGGCCGCCTGATAGTGCTTGAAGCCCAGGGCCTCGAAGAAATCCATGTCGACGATGGAGGCGCCGGTGGCCACCACCGCGTCGATCATGCCGAACTTCACCATGTCGCGGTACACGTGCATGCAGCCGCCGGCCGAGGTCGATCCGGCCAGGATCAGCCAGGCGAGCAGGCCTTGTCCTCCAGCGCCATGTTCAGAATATCGGCCGCCCGGGCGGTGTCGCGCGAGGAGAAGCTCATCTTGCGCATGGCGTCGATCACCGGCCGCGCGTCATAGGCGGTGATGTCGACGTGCTCGACGGTGTTGGAAAGCAGTTCGGCCTTGCTGTTGGACGGAGCGTTCATCGGTCAGGTTTCCCGGGGTTGAGCGCCCGTCGAAGAACGCAGCCCCCGGACGGAGCGACGGAGGGCCGGTTTAGGCGTCACGATGTTCAGTCGAATCCGGCGCTACGCTGCGCTCGTCCGGGACTTCTCTTCGCAGAGGGCGTCCCTTGCGGCGACTCGCCGCTTCACAAAGCGTTCGACGGCACGCATTCACGACACAGCGATGACTACCGCCGCTGCGCGCTTGCCGCGCGGACGGGAGAAGCGGACCACCTTGCGGGCGTCCGGCGGGGCCGGGATGGCCTTGGGCGCCGGCCGTACATGGAGGCCATAGGCGCATCCTCCACGAGCGGCGTCGAGGTCGCCGAAGCCGTTGAAGCGGGTGTTCATGGCCACGCCATAGGCGCCCAGCATGCCGATCTCGATATAGTCGCCTTCGTCCACGTCCGCCGGCAGCCAGAACGGGCCGGGCATGTGGTCGATGGAGTCGCAGGTCGGACCATAGAAGCGGAACGGGCGCAGTTCCGAGGAAGCCTCGGCGTCGCGCACCAGCTTGACCGGGAAGGGCCACTTGGAATGGGTCGCGTCGAACAGGCTGCCGTAGGAGCCGTCGTTCAGGTAGAGCGCGTCGCCCTTCTTCAGCTCGACCTTGACCAGGATGGATGAGCCTTCCGCCACCAGGGCGCGGCCGGGTTCGCACCACAGTTCGGTGGTTTCGTGCACCATCATCTCGGCGAAGCCGCGGTGGATGGAGTCCACGTAGTCGCTCATGGCCGGCGGGACCATGCCGGGATAGACCGACGGGAAGCCTCCGCCCACGTCCACCACGTCGGCGAACACGCCCGCGCGCACCAGGGCGCGGGAGGCCTGGGCCATGGCGCCCTGATAGGCGGTCGGCCGCATGCATTGCGAGCCGACATGGAAGGATACGCCCATCAGGTCCTGGGTGGCGCGGCGGGCGGCCAGCAGCAGGGCCGGAGCCTCATGCGGCTCCACGCCGAACTTGCCGCCCAGGGCGTAGACGGCGCCGGCGTTGGAGGGGGCGGCCAGGCGCACGATCAGGTTCAAATCCTTGGCGCGGCCGGTGGCGTCGAGAATCTTCGCCAGCTCCTCGTGGGTGTCCAGCGAGAAGGTGCGCACGCCGTGCTCGAAATAGGCGGCGGAAATGGCCTGCCGGCTCTTGACGGGATGCATGAAGGCCAGGCGCGAGCCTGGCGCGTGCTCGGCCACCAGCTCGATCTCGGGGACCGACGCCACGTCGAAGGACCGGACTCCCTGCTCAGCCAGGGTCCGGATCGCCCACCCCGAGGGGTTGGCCTTCACGGCGTAAAAGACGTCGCCTTTGAAGTTGTCCTGGAACCAGCGCGCCGCTACGGCCAGGACGTCCGGCCGCACAAGGGCGACAGGCCGTTCCGGGGACCGCTCGCGGACCAGGTCCAGGGGATTATGGTACGTGCGCAATTCACGTAACCCCCGGTAGATTGTTGAACCCAGACCGGCGTTAGCAGCGTTTGTGGACTTCGGGTCCGCCGGGATTTGCGCAAATAGGGAAAAGCATCTGAGTTGTAAAGGACAATTTGGTCATTGACGGCGCCCTTGTCATGAAAGGTTCGCCTCGGCCTACCAATGCTCGGCCGATCTCATGCTAAGCATCACCCCAATATGCCGCCCGCAGCCGCCTTTGAAATTCACGCCGTCTCCAAGACCTTTGGAGCGCGACGCGCCTTGGACGACGTCAGCCTGACCATCGGCAAGGGCGAAATGGTCGCCCTGATCGGCCCCTCCGGCTCGGGCAAGTCCACCCTGCTGCGCGCCTTGAACGGCCTGGTCGCCGATCGATGCCGGCGCGGGCCGGATCGAGGCGTTCGGCCAGACCGTGCAATCGCCCGGACGGGTCGGCGATCAGGTTCGCCGAGTTCGCGCCCGCATCGGATTCGTCTTCCAGCAGTTCAACCTGGTTGGCCGACTGAGCCTTTACGCCAACGTCGCGCTGGGCCTCTGGGACGCATCGCGCCCTGGCGCGGGGTGCTGGGCCTGTGGCCGGCCGAGGCCAAGGCCGCGCGCGATGGCGGCGCTGCATCGGGTGGGGGTGGCCGATTACGCCGGCCAGCGGCGTCCACGCTGTCGGGCGGCCAGCAGCAGCGCGGCGCCATCGCCCGCGCCCTGGCGCAGAGGGCCGAGGCTGTGTTGGCCGACGAGCCGGTGGCCTCGCTCGATCCGGTCGCCGCCCGGCGCGTGATGGAGTTGCTGCACGATCTTGAACCGCAAGGACGGCCTGACGGTGGTGGTCAGCCTGCACCAGGTGGACTACGCCCTGCGCTACTGCCCGCGCGTGGTGGCGCTGCAGGGCGGCAGCTGGTCTACGACGGTCCCAGCCGTAGGTCTTGACCGCACAGCGCCTGGTGGAAATCTATGGCCCCGAGATCGAGGACGTCTTGTGGGAGGGGAGCGACGATGACGGCCATCCGCGGCCTTCGCCCTCGGCGTCATGTTGGCCGGCTCGGCGTTGATCCTGTTGGCCGGCTGCGGCAAGCCGCAGCCGCCCGCCAACCAGACCCTGAACTTCTCCATCCTGTCGGCGGAGAACCAGGCGTCCATGGAGCCCCTGTGGCGGCCGCTTCTGAACGACATGCAGAGCCAGACCGGCCTGAAGGTGAAGCCGTTCTTCGCCACCAACTACGCCTCTCTGATCGAGGCCATGCGCTTCAATCAGGTCCAGCTCGGCTGGTATTCCGCCCTGCCTGCTCTTGAAGCGGTGGAGCGGGCCCACGGCGAGGTGATCGGGCGGGTGCTCGACGCGGGCGGCGCCGGCGACGTCTATCGCTCCGTGCTGATCGTGCGCAAGGGCTCGGGCGTCACCCTGGACAAGGTGCTCAAGTGCGGCAAGCGCTACAACTTCGGCATCGGCGATCCCAACTCCACCTCCGGAACCCTGGCGCCGATGGCCTATCTGTTCGCCCCGCGCAACATCCAGCCGGCGGACTGCTTCAAGACCGTCCGCTCGGCCAGCCATCAGGCCAATGTGTTCGCCGTGGCCCAGGGGCTGGTGGACGTGGCGACCAACAACACCGTGGGCGTGCTGTTCGCCGGGCGCGAAAATCCCGCGATCGCCTCCAAGCTTGAGATCATCTGGACCTCGCCGGACCTGCCGGAATCCTCCATCGTGGTGCGCAAGGATCTGGATCCGGCGGTCAAGGAGAAGGTCCGCGCCTTCTTCCTGTCCTACGGGACCGCTCCGGGCGCGGAGGGCGAACGTCAGCGACAGGTGCTGGCCAAGCTGACCTACGGCGGCTTTGAGCCGGTGGACGCCCATTATCTGGACCCGGTGCGACGCATGCAGGCCGCCCAGGCCTTGAGCGAGGCCAAGGCGAGCGGCGACAAGGGCAAGATCGCCGCGGCGCTGAAGGCGTTCGACGCCCTGCCGCGCGAACACGCCGGCCAGACCCCCGCGGGCGGATGAGCCTGGCCGACCCGACCCCGCCGCGCCGTCCACTCGGCGCGCGCCTGCTGGACCTGCTGGTTTGGGGCGGTCTGGCGATCGCCCTGGCGATCAGCTTCGCGCCGGTGGAAATCGGCAAGCTGCCCCTGTTGTTCGTCAATTCAGGCAATATTCGGGAATTCTCGCAGGACCTGCTGAGGCCCGACTTCGAGCACTGGGGGCTCTATGTCGCCCAGATGTGGCTGACGATCCAGATCGCCCTGTGGGGCACGGCCTTGGCGGTGCTGCTGGCGATCCCCTTGGGCCTGCTTTGCGCGCGCAATATCGCCCCGTTCTGGATTCAGCAGCCCATGCGGCTGGTGATCAATCTGCTGCGCTCGGTTCCCGACCTTGTGCTGGGCATCGTCTTCATCGTGGCCGTGGGTCTGGGCCCCTTCGCCGGCGCCATGGCCCTGGCGGTCAACACCGGCGCAGTGCTGGCCAAGCTGTTTTCCGAAGCGGTGGAGGCGATCGATCCTCGGCCGGTGGAAGGCGTGCGCGCCACCGGGGCCACGCGCCTGCAGGAGGTGGTGTGGGGCGTGATCCCACAGGTCGGACCGCACTGGACCTCCTACGCCCTGTACCGCTTCGAATCCAACGCCCGCTCGGCCACGGTGCTGGGCCTGATCGGGGCGGGCGGGATCGGCCAGACCCTGTTCGATACGATCAACGGATTCCAGTACCGCCAGACCTCGGCCATCTGCGTGGTGATCGTCATCGCCGTGACCCTGATCGACCTCTTATCCCAGGCGATCCGGCAGAGGTTAATCTAGCTATTTTAGTGCTTCCCCGCTATATTTGGCGATGGATTGACAAAAGAATCCAGTTTTCATTGGAACAATTCGCCATCAACAACGTTATTAAACGTAATAAATTCCGTGCGATTCGATATATCATTTTGTGATATTCGATCTGTAGATTTAAAATTGCTGCCGTAAAGGGTTTTCCGCTGATGAAACTAATATGCTTGGCTTAACCCTGCTCGCTGCGTTTTTGCTTTCGATCTGGATATTTTGGCCCCTTCCGCGGCGAGTCCGAGTCTGGCTGAAGGAAAGGCGGGAACGCGAGTATCGCCGAACCGAGCGTTAACGCGCCGCCGCGATTCCAAGATTATGCCCCGCGCGTTCTGATCAGTGCTAAGATCGACGCCAAGGTTTGCTCTCTTTTAGACGATCCTGCGTTCGGGCATGGCTTTCGCATCGCGAGCCTCCGCCGCCCCCCCCCCGAAAGGCCGCACATGGCCGAAGACATACGCATAGAATCACCAGTCGCCGACACCCTTGCCCTGGCCATGGTCGAGGCCTCAACGGCGCCGCTGCTCCTGCTTGACGGCGATCTGAAGATCGTCACGGCAAGTCCGACATTCCTGTACGCGTTCGGTCTCAATGCCGTGGCGCCGGGCGCCGATATTTTCAGCCTGGGCGCGGGCGAATGGAACATCGCCCAACTCAGGTCCCTGCTTAGGGCCACCTTATCCGGTAACGCCCAGATCGGCGCCTATGAAATCGACCTCAAGCGCCCCGGCCAGCTGGATCGTCGCCTGGTGCTCAACGTCCGCAGGCTGGAGTACGGCGATGCGGCTAATCCCAGGCTCCTGCTCACCGTATCGGACGTCACAGACGCGCGCGTGGCCGAGAAACTCAAGGACGATCTGCTGCGCGAGAAGGCGGTCCTGCTGCAGGAGATACAGCACCGCGTGGCCAACAGCCTGCAGATCATCGCCAGCGTGCTGCTGCTCAGCGCCCGGCGCGTGCAGTCGGAGGAAACCCGCACCCACCTGGAGGACGCTCATCACCGGGTGATGTCCATCGCCACGCTCCAGAAACAGCTCACGGTTTCAGCCGTCGAGGACGTGGAGCTGCGATCCTATTTCACCCGGCTGTGCGAAAGCCTGGGCGCATCCATGATCCGCGATCACGCCCAGCAGTCGATCCAGGTCAATGTCGACCAGACCAGCGTGACGGCCGACGTCTCGGTCAGCCTGGGTCTGATCGTCACCGAACTGGTCATCAACGCCCTCAAGCACGCCTTTCCGGACGGGCGGGCGGGCCACATCATGGTCGGCTATCAAACCCATGGACCAAACTGGATTCTGTCGGTGGGCGACGACGGGATCGGCATGCCGGAAAAGCCGAGCGACGCCAAGCCGGGCCTGGGCACCAGCATCGTTGAGGCGCTGGCGCGTCAACTCGAGGCCGAGGTCCGACTCACCGACGCCAAGCCCGGCACGAAGGTTTCGATCAGGCACAGCCGGATCGCGGCGGTGGCCGATGATGGGCAGGGGGCGCTATAGGCGCGTCCGGCGCATCGGGCTGTGACGCCAGCGCCCGCCACAGCTTTTCGTGGTCGATGGGCTTGGGAAAAAAGCGGCTGCCCGCGGGCAGGGCCGACAGTTCGGTCGAATAAAGCCCCGACATGACCAGGATCCGGATGTCCGGCCAGCGTTCGGCCACGAGATGGGCTAGGCGGATTCCGTCGATCGAGCCGGGCATCTGGATGTCGGTGAGCAGGAATTCAATGTCCGAGCGGGCGCCCAGCAAGGCCAGCGCGCTGTCGGCGTTGGCGGCGGTCAGCACGATCAGCCCCAAGGCGCCCAGCCAACCGGCAAGTTCGAGCTGAACCAGCATGTCGTCTTCGACCACCAGAATCACGGCCGGGCTCAGGGGTTCGAACGGCGCCATCAAGGCGTAACCATCGCGGGGCCGTTTGGGTCCAGAGATTGAAAAATTAATTTCGTCAATATGATAGCTAAACCATTGCAGGCAATCAGAATTGAACGCCCTAAACCGGCCGCGGCTTGCGCCTCAGGCGGGCGAGCCGGCGCAGGCGTCGCCAGAAGCGGATTTTTTCCAGTTCCGGATAGGGCTGCAGATTGCGCACGAACTCCTCGGCCGAGGCGCGCCAGGAGAAGCGCTCGGCGTAGGCGCGGGTCGTCGCCCGGTCCAGCGTCAGAGCTTCCAGGCAGGCTTCCTTCAGCCCCTCGGTCTGGCTCTTGGCCAAGACCCCGGCTCCTGATCCTGGGATCAGGTCGATCGGTCCGGGCGCGGGAAAGGCCGCCACGGGCGTGCCGCAGGCCATGGCTTCCAGGATCACCAGGCCGAAGGTGTCGGTCAGGGACGGAAAGACGAACACATCCGCGTCCGAGAAGTGCCGCGCCAGGTCCTCGCCGAAACGAGCTCCGCGGAACACCACTTCGGGAAACTTGGCCTCGAGCTCCTCGCGCTGGGGGCCGTCGCCCACCACCACCTTGGTTCCAGGCAGGTCCAGCTCGAGAAAGGCCTCGACATTCTTCTCCACGGCCACGCGGCCGACGTAAAGGAAGATCGGGCGAGTCAGACCCTCGTACACCGGCGCCATGTCGGGCCGGAACAGGTCGGTGTCCACGCCCCGTGTCCACGGCGAGATATTGCGGAAGCCCTGCTTGGCCAGTTCCTCGCGCATGGTCGGCGTGGCCACCATCAGCCGGCCGGAGGGCTTATGGAACCAGCGCATATAGGCGTAGCCGGCCGACAGCGGCACGGGCAGGCGGGCGGAGACGTATTCGGGAAATTTGGTGTGATAGCTGGTGGTGAACGGCAGCTTCCATTCCACGCAGATGCGCCGGGCGGCCAGGCCGATGGGGCCCTCGGTGGCGATGTGAATGGCTTCCGGCTCGAAGGATTTGAACTTTTCCTGCACGGGCTCGTAGGCGCCCATGGCCAGCTTGATCTCGGGGTAGGTCGGCAGGGGGAAGGTCTTGAACTGGTCGGGCGAGACCACCTCGACCTCGTGGCCCATCTGGCGCATCTCGGCCACCGTGCGGGTCAGGGTGCGCACAACGCCGTTGACCTGAGGCTCCCAGGCGTCGGTGGCCAGCAAGATTCGCATTAGGCCGCGGCCTTGTCCCCCAGGACGGGAGCATCCAGGCCGGCCTTGCGGTCGATCATCGACCAGGACCGGAGTTTGGCCCACTCCAGCAGTTCCAGGCTGCCGTCGTGATGCTCCACGATGGCCGTGCAGCTTTCCACCCAGTCGCCGTCATTGACGTACTCGATCCCGTCGATGTCGCGCATTTCGGCCTTGTGGATATGGCCGCAGATCACGCCGTCCACGCCGCGCCGACGGGCTTCCTCGGCGACGGCGGATTCATAGGCCTCGATGAACTGCAGGGCGTTCTTCACTTTCACCTTCAGGAAGGCCGACAGGCTCCAATAGCCGAACCCCATCCGGCGGCGCGCCAGATTGAACCAGGTATTCAGCATAAGGATGGTTCTATAGGACCAATCCCCGAGGAACGCGAGCCACTTGGCGTGCTGCACCACGCCGTCGAATTCGTCGCCGTGGGTCACCAGGAAGCGGCGGCCGTCGGCGGTCTCGTGGATCGCGTCTCGGGCCACGACCACGCCGCCGAAGTGGATGCCGCAATAGTCGCGCGCCACCTCATCATGATTGCCGGGCACATAGATGACGTTCACGCCCTTGCGCGCCAGGCGCAGGATCTTCTGCACCACGTCATTATGCGCCTGGGGCCAGTACCAGCCGCCCTTCAGCTTCCAGCCGTCGATGATGTCGCCCACCAGATAAAGGGTGTCGCACTCCAGATGCCGGATGAAGTCGAGCAGCAGCTCCGCCTGGCAGCCGCGCGTGCCCAGATGGACGTCCGAGATGAAGGCGGCGCGGACGTGTTGAACCGGGAAGGCGTCGCTCATGGGCGGCCATCCTTTGAAAATTGCTGACGGGGCAGGCGTTCGGGCCCGCCCTTGGGTCCGCGACTAGGCTGATTGCATGTCGCTTTTGTGAAATGGCGCTCCAGGGGTGGCGAGAGCGCATGCCCGGCCCTAAGTAGAGCGCCCACAAGGCCAGTTCATGCCCGCCCTAGTTGCCGATCGCCTAGAGCCCGCCAACGCCGCTCCAGACCAGGCGCGTGCGCTCGCCAAGGGCACCCCCAAGTCAAAGCGCACCCGCAAGCGCATATTGGACGCGGCCATGCGGCTGTTCGCCGAGCGCGGCTATCACGCCTGCACCAATTCAGACGTAGCCGAGGCCGCGGGCCTGACCCGCGGAGCCATGCTCTATCACTTTCCCACGCGCGAGGATCTGGTGGACTCCGCCATCGACCACATCCAGGAGCGCCGCACCGAGGCCTTCGCCGCCGCCGTCCGCTCCCTGCCCCAGGGCGGGGAGGTATCCGATCAGGCCATCGACGCCTATTGGGAGCTGCTGCGTCAGCCGTCCTTCCGCGCCTTCGCCGAGCTGGAGGCGGTGGCCCGCACCGACGCGGTCCTGGCCCGGCGCATCGCCCCCGCCCAGGCGGCGTTCGATCGCGCCCAGATTGGCGAGGATCTGCTGGGCCTGCTGCAGGCCGGATCGGGCGCGCGCTTCCAGACCAGCCGCGACCTCGCCCGTTTCATGCTGGAGGGCCTGGCCCGCGCCAGCCTGACTTATGAAGCGGAGGAGCGTGTGGATCACCTGCTGTCGGTGATCAAGCGCGTCACCCGCATGCTGAACCGCAAGGGTTCGGTGCAGGAACTTTGGGAAGATTAAGGCGGCTGGCGTATTTCGGGTGCGGCGCCGCCTTGTCGCCAGTGCGTGGCGTCTTTGACCCGCCGGCCTGCAGGCGACGAAGCGCCGATCGGGCGGCCCTTGTTGTCTCGCAGGCCCAAATGCGTCAGCGACTCTGCGAAGCGGCCGGAGCGCCTTTTGCCGGATGCGCTTTCTGGTGCTCCGCCAACGCCTTGGTCACCACGACGGCCACAAGAAGGCCGAGCGCGATGATCACCATGCGAGCTGAGCGGCGTGATTTGTCCATGAATCCGACAATCGGCGCTCGCCGTCCGGTGCGCCATGCCGGTCAACGGTCTGCATTTTCAAATGCACCCACTACCCATGACTCGGTAGTGGGTGCATTTGAAATTCGGCGGCCTTGACGCTCTTGGCCGTAAGGACTTGGCGCGAATCGCAACGCATCTTATATGGGTGAACAAACAGAAACTACTGGAGGCACGGACATGGCTAACGATGCCGCCCCCGCTCCGGTGACATCCGCTGCGGCAGTTGGGAATGATTTTCTGCGGCTCGGAGAGCAAGACGGATTGCCAATCGATCAGATGAAAATGCAGAAGCTGTTTTCTATGCTAGCTTGGTACTTGGCGATCAAGGATCGCCGTCTATTTGGCGAAGCAGTCCAAGCCTGGGAATGGGGTCCCGGTCATCCCGATCGATCTATTCAAGCAAACGCGCCCTTACGGTCGATCTCCGATTTCTGGACAGCTGAGGACTTTCCAAAAGACAGGCCCCGGCGTCCTAGACTTGAATTTTGTTGTTCCAGGCGCGCCGGATCAGGACACGGCTGCGTTCATCAAGGACGTGCGGGAGTCGGTAAAGCAGTACACCGGCATATAGCTTTCCAACGCGACACATGCTCAGGGCGAGCCGTGGACAATGTGAAGTCGAGGATGGGGAATTATCGGCCAGCCGATTATTAGATGAAATTATTGCAGAGGTCTTTAAGGGCAAGCTCGTGCCGCCGCCACCGCACGCTGATATTCCGGGCCTGGGCAATGTTTTGCCCGAACCGGATAAGTTCACAAAGAAGGCGCCCCATGACATGACGGGACCGAGCGCTCCAAACCGAATATGCTTATCGATTTGCAGTTTTTCAAATACGGCACAGATGACAAGGCGCACGCCAGTGCAATCTTCCTATCTTTGTTGCCTTATTCTGGCTGTTTTCTCATAACGATTTTGGTCGCCAGCCTTTCCGTCCATGAGGAGGTGCTAAAGATCGCCATTCAGGGCCTAAGCTCTGCCTTCACCCTGGTGGCGGGTGTTGCGATTGGACGGGGTGGCGCGATTAATAAACCTGACGCGGGGATGATTAAGCCCCAACACGCTTCGTATAAGGGCCTCGCTTGCCCGGCTTAGCCTCCGCCGCTTCAATGACCGCGACCAGATCAGCCATTTCCCAAGGCGATCCGTCACGCCCGCCGCCATGGCCGGTGACATCCGCAACGTCTTATGGACCTTGACGAAGTTGTAGTATGCGAAGTGCAGACTGATCGCGTTGACGTGGTTCTCGATCTTCTTTGAAAAGGCGTTCGTCAGGCGGGTGAAGCGGCGCATGTGCATCCGCATCGTCAGGTTCTGACGCTCGACGAATGAGGTTGAGACCTGGCCTAATCGGGGCGACCGGACACGCGGCGCTTGCGGATGCCGGTAAGGGCCATGGGACTATAACGACCGCACCACTTGCACTGCCCCGGCTTTCGCCGTCACCGCCATAGAGCTTAACCAGCATGGCGTAATCCACGTCATCGCCGAACGCCTCGCGGACCGCCAGCAGGTAGGTTTGTGACCATCGGTCGTGAATTTGCACGCGGTTGGCTAGGCGCGACTTGATATCGTGCATGAACGCACTCGCATGATCGAGGTCCCGCGCGCCGACGAGGACCGAGAGACCAACTTCGTGTCAGCGCAGATCGCGGTCCACGTCCACGTGTCGCCAGCTTCCTGTGGCGCAGATTTAGCCGCCGGGACGTTCTTTTGCTTCGCGTAGGTGAAACTCCAAATTTCGTCCACCTGGACGCGCTCGCACTTCAGGTTCTGGAACACCTGGTCTTGATAGGCGCCAAGGGCGCGCCCCGCGTCATTCAAGAGCCGGATGATCGTGTTCTTGTTGATCCCCGTTGTTCGCTCAATCGCGCGTATTACCATGCCCTCGCAGAGTAGCTGCAAGACGTGGGCGCGTTGCGTTGGCGATAGCTTGTTCATAACGACAACATATAACGCTTAGTGCATATCGGTCAAGCATAAGAGTGCATTTAATTATGAGTTCGATCCAAGCCCTTATCCCGTATGGGAAAGGGTTTGACAACGTTAGCAAATGTTCGTAGAAAAATGGCACCCGCGCCGGGGTTCGGACCCGGAACCTCCCGCTTAGTAGGCGGGCGCTCTCGTCCAATTGAGCTACGCGGGTACTAGGTCGGAGCCAAGGCCGACCGGCAAGCAGCTGGAACTGCTTACCGGTCAAACCTCGGATCAGACGCTGCTAACGGGCCGGTGTCCCACCGATGGCCCCCTTTCCAGTCAAGTGAATCACCCACCGGTGGCTTTAGGGCCACCGGTGCGATTCCTTCATAAGGCGCCGGACGCATAAGCGCAACGGCTGCGTTCGCTCATATCTCATCATTTAGCTTTTCGGAAAGTTATGCAGCCATTGCGTTTGCTTTCTCTTGGTGAGATATATGTCCACCGCCACAGGAGGCGTCATGGACGATTTCGAGACATTCACCAGAGACAAGATCGCGCGCTTGCGTGCCGAAGCTGACGCCCTTGAGAAAATCCTAAAGGAGTTCATGGGGACGAAGGCCCGTCTGGCTGGGGTGGCGCCTTGATCTGGCGGCGACCAGCCGCGCTCAGGTGCATTCGGCGTGGTGATGGACGCGATCATCAATTCGGGTATCGACGGCCTGAGTTTGGATCAGATGCTCGAGGCAGCAGTAAGCGAAGGCTATGAGGTCAAGCGTGCAACGCTGCGCGCTGAGGTCTGGAAGGCGAAAGAAGACGGCGCGCTCACACAGATTGAACCGGGGCGATACCGCGCCTCCATAAACGATAGCCTCGTTGGCATAGAGACGCCGAAACAGCCTGCGTCACATGCCCCGACAACGCCGGTGGCACGCCCGATGGCTTTGATTGACGCTCTCAATGAAGAAGCACGGCTTAAGGAGGGGGCTCGAACAGGCCCGCGTGAGAGTTTTAGCGCAGATCTAGATGACGAAATACCGTTCTAAGACTTTTCCCAACGTTTCGCTGCCGCCTTCCGGGCGATCTCAGATCGTTGCTCCGGGCTGAGTGCGACTGCCCTGGCCTTACCGCCCTTTAGACCCCCAGCCTTGCCGAGTTCCGCCATGGCTGATGGCGGTGGGACGACCGCTTCGGTTCGTTCGCCCGTCGCTATATCCGCGATGAACTTGGCAAGCTGGTTAGGATCGCGTGGGCGCTTGGGGGTTCCTTTAGGCATTGCCGTCCCGTGCGGCTTTCACCGCCACGCCGACACAAACCCCAATCGCAAGGCCTGCGGCCACGATGTGAATCGCTATGCCGAACAAGAGGCCCGCACAGACACATAGGGCGAAGGATGCGTTTCCGTTCCATTCGCGCATCCTATCGCTGCTGGCGTC
>CAWDPL010000031.1:0-69274 GCA_963804105.1 uncultured Alphaproteobacteria bacterium | reverse complement strand
CGTCACGTTCTCAAAAACCATCCGGCCCGTGAGCCGGCCCGGTGAAAGGCCACCCGGTTGGTTTTGCACGTCCAGCGGCGTGTCCAGCACTTCAAACACGCGCCGCGCCGCCGCGAGGCTTTGCTGCACCGAATTCGCGATGGTGGAGATGGTCGCCACCTGTCCCGTGAATTGCTGGAGCAAGCCGGCGAACGCCGCCCGCCCGCTGCCCAGCGGGATTTTACCCTGCACATACAGCCACCCGCCGTAGGCGAACAAAATCACCAGGCTCAACTGCGACAACATCTGCGTGCCCGGCGTGAACACGGACAAATCCCAGAAAATTCTCCGCTGCTGAGACGAGACCCGGTCGTTCACCTCCTCAAACCACCGGACCTGGTGGGGTTCCGCGGCGAAACCCTTCACCGTCTGCATCCCGCGCACCGTCTCACTGAACAGCAGGACCATGTGGTCCGTGAGTTCGCGATTGAGCAGATAACCCGGACGCAGCCGGGCCGAATAAAACTGCGCCAGCCACCACAAGGGCAGCGACACGCCCAGGCACGCCAGCGTCAACGCCGGCTGGATGCGCCACATGAACACCGCATAGGCCGCCAGCGTCAGAATCATGGTGGCCCCCTGCAACAACACGCCGTCCACAAACAGCCGCGTGTTTTGCACGTCCACCGTCACCCGGTTGAAAATGGAATTGGAACCGTGGACGTCAAAGAAGCGGAAGCTCAGCCGTTGCAACTTGGCATAAAGTTGGGCGCGCAGTTCCGGCACGATTTCCCCCTGCGTCAACCGCGCCGTCACCATGTTGTAGGCGTAGGTGAACACCGCGCGCAACACCGCCTGGACCCCGATCGCCAGCGAAAGCGCCGTCACAATCCGCAGCGCCGGCCAGCCCGCCGGTGGTTGCCAGCCGAACGGATATACCGGCGGCGGCAGGGAAGGATCCAGCGCGTAGCGGATCACGTCAATCACGACGCCCAACAACTTGAGTCCCGCGATGCCCAGCAGCAGCAGCACCAGACTCAACACCAGCGACCATAAACAATCCGCGCGGAACGCCACGCCAGCGCCAGCAGCCGCCGGACCAGTACACCGGTGGCATACCGTTGGTCAGCGGGCGCGAGGCTGGCTGTTTGGGCGGTTTCAGACCCCGTAACATGCCGCAACCCGCGCCCGCAATCGATTCAAAAAAGGATTGGAACCAACCGCCAAGGCACCAGAAGTTCTAACCGCAGAGACGCTGAGGCGCGGAGATTTTCATAGACATTTTTATCTGCGTTTCATCTGTGTCCATCTGTGGCCCAAGGGTTCTTCTTTGCGTCCTTGGCGTCTTGGCGGTTAAACATCCTCACTGCCCCAGCACCCGGAAATATTCGGCCGCGTTTGTCAGGGGCAGGGACACACTCTGTGCGTTGGTTGTCACGACGCCGTTCCAGGAACCCGCCGGCAACGTGGCGGTTTCCTGCACCACGAACGGTGCCGTCCCCTGTCAGCTCAAGGTCACATCAGTCCCCGCCGGTGTGATGGACAGGTGGATGGCACTCGTCGCGGTATACACCGCCGCGTCGTAAGCCACCGCGTGCACGCCTCGGCGGCGCTCAATTCGAGCGTGTAAACACCCGGCGCACTGAACGTCGCTGTCGTATTCGTCAGCGATGCGTTGCCAAATGTTACCGTGCCCGGCCCCGAACACATCCTCCATTGAATCACCGTGATGGGTTGCTGAAAACCACCACGCCCGGCAAGGTCACCGGCACGCCCACCGGGACCGTCTGGTCCGGTACGGCACCGGCCACCGGCGGCCCGGCGACCGCGGCCCTTCGGTCGGTCCCGTCGTCTGGATGACCTCGAAATTCGTGGCACTGATGCTGGTCAGATCGTTGAAACAATTCGCCGGCCACCGATCATCCGGCGTCACCGAAATCGAAAAATAATTGCCGTTTCGGCCACCATCGCACCGTATTTCTTCAACCCGGCCAGCACCGCCTTTTCTTCCTTGGTCCAGCCGGACGGGACGACAAAGCCGGATTTCAGCCGCAAGCGCTGGCCCATGGCTGGATAATTTCCGTTTGTGATGCTGCTCGCGTCATGCGTGGCCGGATAAATGTAGGCCTTAAGCGATTTGGCTACGACCAGCCGGCATGCATGTTGATCATGCCACGCTCGGCCTCGTCGTAGCGCACCAGCGCCGGGAACATCGGGAAACCCGCCGCATCACCCGACGTGTAGCCATCCATTCGTAAGCCGTTACTGTTCAGATTGAAGATCGCGCCATTGCCCGCCTGCCAGTTGGTGCCCACCAGTTGTGCCTGCCACGTTTCCCAGGAAAAGGCCGCGCCCGGCTGGACGACGATGGAATGCCGGTCGCCGCCGCTGTTGGTCTGCCATTGGAACACGTCTGGCTGCCAGTTCCCACCGGCCAGCTCTCGATGGGCATATTCGTCGGTATCGGATACAGGCCGTAAGGGTAGATCCCACCGTTCAGGTCCGAATCGCCGGGATAGGTCACGAACTGGATTGGCACGAGCGGCTGGTTGTCCGGCACCAGTACATAATTCATCTCGAACTCGGGCGTCAACGCCGCCCGGTTGGTATTCAGGTCCATAACGATTTGTGCAATCATCGCGGTTGAATTCGACAGCACCGGCCGGTTGGAGATGCATTCGTTCCAGGGATTGGTCACCGGAAAAATCTGCATGGCCGACACCACCACATCGGCGTTTGAGGTGTTGAACAGGATGCCATTGGTCACCACCGGCAACGGTCCGAGGATGCGTCCTTCCTGATTGATGCGTTCCGCGACGGCCAGCGGCGAAAAAGTCAACAGAACCAGCAGACCCAGTGTTCCCGGTAAGACCAGATGCTTCATAATACGACAGCGAAATCCTCCTCGCCGGCTCGATTACAGCACAAACGACGCCAGCCTTGAACCGCGAAACAGCGGAAACCGCCAAAGCATCGATAACGCAGAAATTTCATGGATATTTCTAATCTATGCTTCATCTGTGTTCACCTCTGGCTGAATCGGGGCGTCTCTTCGGTTTAAAAAAATTCGCGGGCTTTGTGTCTTTGCGTGCGACTCTTCGTGGCCTGTGGTAATCTGTGTCCATCTGTGGCTGATTTGATTTCATTCGCGCGCCGGCTCGCGCTGGTCGCGCTCTGGCTGTCCACCCCCCCGGCAGCATTGGCTGCCGGCACCAGGTCCCCGGCAATCTCCCCGGCCTATGACTATGCCAAACCTGAACTGTTCTCCGGCACCCTTTACGAAATCGGATCGGACCGGAAAAAACCCCTTTTTACTTTCCAGCGCAGGGCCACGCGTTCCGGCGACACCGTCCACGTGGAACGGCGATATTTCGGCACCAACGGCGGCATGACCATCCTAGAAAAGCTCGTCTATGAATCCAACCAGCTCGTTTCCTATCGGATGCAGGAATTCCAGGCCCAGGTCTCGGGGACCGTCCTGATTGCGCGCGACCCGAAAAACCCGGCCCAGCAACAGATCTTCATCAGTTACGGGGCCGGCCTGCAGCCACAAAGTAAGGCGAAGCCCAGAACGAGCCACCCAATACCCTGGTTGACGACACGCTCTATCCGTTCATGATGGTCCACTGGAAGGAATTGTTACGGGGTAACACCGTCAAGTTCCGCTTTATTTCCTTTGAATGGGAGCGGACCTTTGCCTTTGAACTCGTCAAGATCGGGGAAACTGTTAAAAACGGCCGGGCCGTGGTGGAAATCCGGATGAAACCGGCCAGCGTGCTGATCGCCCAATTGATCGATCCCCTCGACTTTACGGTGGAAAAAGACAACCCGCACCTTATCCTCTCCTACACCGGGCGCACCACACCCCGCATCCAGAAGGGAAAATCGTGGAAATATCTGGACGCCGAAACCGTCTTTGATTGGAAGTAAAGGGATTCGATTAACCGATGCCCGCTCCAGGCTGATTTCCGGTAGTAAGTCAGTTTGCCATTCTGGTGGGGCGAGCAGCCTGTCCCGCCCTGCGGTGATCCTCGCGAGCCGTCACCGCTATGCCATGACGCGCCAAGGCCGGCTCGGCGGTAACCACACCCCACCAAACTGAGCCACTACCTGATTTCCGTTTTGCTTTACCTCCGGATTTCTAAACACAACCCATGCATTTGCCCAAATATCTGTTTTCACTGACGTTGCTGTCCTTGACCGTTTCCCTGGTGTCCGCGCGCGCCGAATCCCTGACCCGGATCGAGGCGCACAACTTCGGCAAAATGCCCGACCGGCGTCATCCGGCAATTCACCCTGCGCAACGCCAACGGCATGGCCGTCAAAGTGATGACCTTCGGCGCCATGCTCATGGAAATCGAGGCGCCCGACCGCCACGGCGTCTTCACCAACGTCGTGCTCGGCACCAATTCCTTCGACGCGTATCTGCACAACACCTTTACCGCCCAGTCACAGGTCATCGGCCGGTTTGCCAACCGCATTGCCAAAGCCCGGTTCACCCTCGACGGCGTGGAATATCATCTCGACGCCAACGCCGGTCCGCATCAAATCCACGGCGGGCGCAACGGCTTTGGCCGGCAGGTCTGGCGGGCCGAGCTCCTGCCACCGGGCAAACACGAAGTGTCCAGTCCGGTTCACCCACTTCAGCCCGGACGGCGAGGATTGGTTCCCCGGCAACGTGACGGCCAGCGTTACCTACATGCTGAACGACTACAACGAACTGCGACTCGATTTCCAGGCCGCCACCGACAAGGCCACGCCCATCAACCTGTGCTGTCATGCCTATTTCAATCTGGCCGGTCACGGCAGCATCCGGGACCAGGAACTGTGGTTGAATGCCGACCATTACACCGTCACCGATTCCGAGTTGATTCCGACCGGTGAAATCGCCCATGGTCACGAGCAGGAGCCGCAGGTCGGGCAGGCCGAGCGCTCCATCACCGCGACCTCCTCGTCCCAGAATACCGCGGAATCGGCGGCGGCGACCATGGCGTCGATGAGGTCGACCGCGCGGATCTTGCCGGGCGACGGATAGACCTTGCCGGCCTCCATCGGCCCGCCCGAGCGAAAACGGCGGGAATGTTGAGACGGAGCGCGGCCATCAGCATGCCGGGGGTGATCTTGTCGCAATTGGAAATGCAGACCAGCGCGTCGGCGCAATGGGCGTTCGCCATATATTCGACGCTGTCGGCGATGATCTCGCGCGAGGGCAGCCATAGAGCATGCCGTCATGGCCCATCACAATGCCGTCGTCGACCGCGATGGTGTTGAATTCCTTGGCGACGCCGGCGGCCTTCTCGACCTCGCGGGCGACCAGCTGGCCCACATCCTTCAGATGGACGTGGCCCGGGCACGAACTGGGTGAAGCTGTTGGCGATCGCGATGATCGGCTTGCCGAAATCGCCGTCCTTCATCCCGGTCGCGCGCCACAGGCCGCGCGCGCCCGCCATGTTGCGGCCGTGGGTGGAGGTGCGCGAGCAATGCCAGGCGGGCATGGAGGCGCAGGACCGGCAGCCGCACCCCCAGCATTCGGCGCTCTTCAGGATCGGGCAGACGCTCGATGGGCTCGCCTGGCGTCCGGCACGACACCAACAGGCGGATCTCAGACAGGGGGCGATCGGCGAAGGGCACCAGGCCCAGGCCGCGGGCCTCCAGCAGGCCGCGGATCGCCAACGGGCAGGCGCCGAACAAGCGTCCCTCGCAGGTCCACACCGGGTCCAAGTCGTCCGACACGATCCTCATCAGGCCCAGGGCCTGGGCGCGCATGGCCAGATCGCTCTTCCCCCCGCCGGCGGGGCCTCGATCAAGCGCCGCGCCGATGTCCGCCGGCGTAGGCGCTCACCAGTCCCGCATGCAGGATCATGGGCGACTGTCCGCTCTGGGCTCGGGCAGGGCCACCACGAAGCGCGCGCCCAAGGTCTCGCCCGACGGACCCTTGCGGTTCTCGCCCAAATGCGCCCGCGATAGGCCGTGACGATCTGGCGGGCGATGGACAGGCCCAGCCCCGAGTTGGAGCCGAACGCGGCGCCCTTGGGTCGTGAGGTGTAGAAGCGCTGGAAGATGGTCTCCAGGTTTTCCTCCGGCACGCCGGGACCGTCGTCCTCCACCGCCGCCAGCACCTCGCGATTTCCCCGCCGCAGGATGACGCGCACCTCCGCCCCCGGGGGGCTGAAGGAGCGGGCGTTGTCGATCAGGTTGCGAAACACCTGGCCCAGCGGCCCTTCCAGGCCCACCACCAGCACCGGACCGAACGCCTCCGGTTCGATGAAGCGCACCGGCGCGCCGGCGCTGCGGGTGGACGCGCCGTAAAGACCAATCAGCTCCTGCAGCAGGGCGCCCAGGTCGAAGGCCCGCGGCGCCTCGCGCGACAGCTCCGCGTCCAGCCTGGAGGCGTTGGAGATGTCGGTCACCAGGCGGTCCAGCCGCATCACGTCTTGTTGCAATATGTCCATCAGCCGTCCCCTGGCAGAAGCGTCCGTCACCAGGGGCAAGTGTCCAGAGCCGAACGGATCGAGGTGAGCGGATTGCGTATCCGTGGGCAACATCGGCGGCGAACCGCTCGATCGCGTCCATCCGTTCGGACAGGGTGACGGTCATGGCCTCCAAGGAGCGGGTCAGATCGCCCAATTCGTCGTCTCGCCGGGCCAGCTCGGGAAGGGAAATGGCCCGCGCCCGCGACAGCCGCACGCTGTCGGCGGCCCAGGCCAGTTTCAGCACCGGGCGGGCGATCAGGCGGCTGAGCAACAGGGATGACACCAAGGTGGCGCCGAACGCCACCAGCACGAAGGGCAGTATGGCCAGACGCTGGGCGGCGATGGTGGCGTCGATGTCGCCGGCCTCCAGGGTCAGCACGCCGAGCACGGATTGGACGTTCTGAATGGGCAGCGACACCGACACGACCTGTTCACCGGCCGAATTGACCGGATGTCGCTGATCCTCTGGCCCTCAAGGACGCCTGGGACACCTCCTTGCTCAGAGCGTCCCGCGCCTGGGCCTGAGCCTTTTGACTGGGCTGGTCGGCGTGGTCGAAGATGGTCAGGCGCCAATCGCCGCGCTTGTGGGCCGGCGGCAGGGGTTTCACTTCCACGCTGTCGGCGATCAGGTAGGAAATCGGCGATCAGCCGCCCGTGGGAGTCGAACAGGCGCGCGCGCTGGGACCGGGGAATGAACAAGGCCTGCAGCAGGTCGCTGGCGCGCTGCGGCTCCAGCATGGGCTCGGGCGAGCCCTGGGTGGGCCCACGGCGATGACGTTGGCGATCAGCTCGCCCTGGGTGCGCAGGCTGTCCTCGCGCGCCTCCACCAGGGAGCGACGGAATTCGTTTAGCACCAGGGCGCCGACCACCAAGATCGCCAGACCCAGCAGGTTCAGCCCCACGATCAGCCGGCCCAGGCGCGAGCCGGGCAGCCACATCCGCCGACGCCCGCGCTGCTCCGCCCGTTCCCTGTCCGCATGAGAGCCGTCGTCCACCGATCGATCCGCCGCGGATCGATGGAAGAGGGCCCTAAGTCTCGCGGTAGCGGTATCCGACGCCATAAAGGGTTTCTATCGCATCGAAGGTCGGGTCCACCTGCCGAAACTTCTTGCGCATGCGCTTGACGTGGCTGTCGATGGTGCGGTCGTCCACATAGACCTGATCCTCATAGGCCGCGTCCATCAGGTTGTCCCGGCTTTTGACGAAGCCCGGCCGTTGCGCCAGGGCTTGCAGCAGCAGAAACTCGGTGACGGTCAGCTTGACCGGCTTGCCGTCCCATAGGCAGTCGTGTCGCTCGGGGTCCAAGGTCAGCTTGCCGCGCTTGATCGCCCGCGCGCTGGCGGCGGCGTCAGCGCCGGCGGCCGAGGCGGCGTCGGCGGCGTCCGCGCCGGCCCGGCGAAGCACCGCCTTGACCCGCTCGATCAGCAGCCTCTGGCTGAACGGCTTGTGGATGTAGTCGTCCGCCCCGAGGTTGAAGCCGAAAATCTCGTCTATCTCCTCGTCCTTGGAGGTTAGGATGATGACCGGCACGGACGAGGTCTGGCGCAGGCGCCGCAGCACCTCCATGCCGTCCATGCGCGGCATTTTCACGTCCAGGATGGCCAGATCCGGCGGATCGGCTTCCAGGGCCGCCAGTCCCGCGGCGCCGTCGTAATAGGCCTTGACCGCATGGCCGTGGCTCTCCAAGGCCATGGAAATGGAAGCGACAATGTTCTCGTCGTCGTCGACCAGGGTAATCTTCGCCATCGCTCGCCTTCTTTTCAGCGTCTCGCGTTCAATGCCCTAAAGATCGGGTTTGACCGCATCAAGGCAAGCGCATCTTAGACGCGAGTTCCCGTTTCAACCCGATATTAAGCTTAAGCGGTCCAAATCTGGCCCATTAAGGGTCGAGGTGACATGGACGACGATCTGATCCACTTCGAGGTGTTCGCCCGTCGCAACGAAGCGGCCGGCATGACCCTCGAGCTCGCCACCGAAGACCGGGCCCGCGCTTTGGAGTTCGCCGAGGAGCTGCTGGAACAGCGCGCCGCGGCCGTGCGCGTGTCCAAGGAAATCCGCGACCCGGACAGCGGAGAATACCGCTCCGTCACCATCCTGGCCAAAGGAACGCCGGAAAAGAAGAGGTCCAAGGCGCCGCTGGAGGACGCCGGCCCGCCCTGCGTCACGCCGCAGGACCTTTACAGCATCCATGCCCGCCAGCGGATCATGCGCCTGCTGGAAGGCTGGCTTGGCCGCCAGAAGGCGACCTCCTTCGAATTGCTGCACCGGCCCGACCTGGCCGAAAAGCTGGAGGCCGGAGGCACGGACCTGCAGCACGCGGTGCAGAAGATCGCCATCCCCGAGGCCCAGGCCAAGGGCATGTCGGTGCACGAGGTGATCCGCACCTTCAACGGCCTGATCGAGCGGGCCATCAACCGCTTGATCAAGGACGGCCGCTGCGGCGCGCTGGCCGACTTCCGCAAGGAGCCCTTCGCCGACGCGGTCGCCCGGCTGATCGACGATCCCGAGGCGGCCTACAAGATCGGCGGCGGCGTGGCCAATTTCCTGGCCGACGCCAAGAGCTGGAGCGACAAGATCAACCGACTGCTCGACCTGGCCGACGCCGCGCCGGCCGATCCGCGCCAAAGGGCCCTGGCCTTTCAGGTGCTGGAGCAGCCGCTGGGCGAAATCATGGGATCGCGTCTGGGCATGGGCGAGCTTCTGGGGCCGGACCTTGACCTGGGCGGGGCGCTCGGCGCCATGACCCGTCTGGCCGCCGGTCCCATGGTGCAGATGCTGTGCAAGGTCGACCCCACGGTGGCCAAGGTCATGCCGCCGCTGGGCGGCGCGGCCGAGCGTTTGTCGCGCTGGCTGGAAGGCAATTATTTCCAGGGCGTGCGCATCGCCATCGGGCGCAAGGTGCTGGCCGAGGTCAAGGGCTCTGGCGCCTGCGTCCCTCCGACGCCCAGGCCGAGATCGACGTGCTGCGCGCCCTGGCCATGACGCTCACCGCCGCGGGCGGCAATCTGTTGCCCCTGGACGACATCCGCGACGCCTTCATAGAGCGTTCGCGCATGCTGGTCGGCTCGGAGTTCGTAGCCGCCGCCTGCGCCTCCGCCGCCAGCTCGCCCGAGGAGGTGCGCGCCCTGGTGCGGGTGGCGAGAACGTCACAGGCCCCACCAACAAGCGCCAGGCGGCGCAATGGATCATCGGCGCGGTCACCGCCCTGCGCTTCGAAAAGGACATGCGTCAATCCAAGGACCCGCCGGTGCAGCGTCTGTCCGTGCTGGCCGAGCTGCAGCGCACGGTTACGCGCATCGAAATCCCCGAGACCGACCGGCAGCTGATCAACCACAAGCTGGGCGACATCGGCGCCCTGATCGAGGCGGACGCGCATCTGGTGGACTCGGTCATGCGCTCATCGGCTCCGCCGATCCAGAAGCTCACCGTGCTGCTCAAGCTGGCCCTGGGCGAGGCCGCGCCGCTGGGCCCCGCCGCCGACAAGGCCAAGGCCGCGGCCCTCAAGCTGGTCAAGGAGCCCGACGTCCGCACCGACCTGTCCCGCGCGCCGGAGATTCTGGAGCGCCTGCGCCCGCTGATGCAGGCGGCTTAGACATCGAAAAATTTAACCCCGCGAAGGCCACGAAGAAGGCTCAAAAATCCTTCGTGCTCTTCGTGGTTCAAAATTTCCGCGCCGCCGCGGGGAAGACTAGAGTTTCCCCCGTCCGCCAAGCCGCCAGCCGGGCGAACGCCACCGTCAGGGCCTTGCGCCGCGCCGGCGCCAGGACGCTCGTCGGCGCCGGGCGGACCACAGCGCCGCCGAAGCCGTCCGCCACGATCAGGCCAGGCTCCTCGGGCAGGACGTCCTGGGGAAACTCGGGCGAGACGGCGAAATAGAAAGCGTCGCAATAGGGCAGGTACTCGCCCCACTTGCGGTCGGCGCGGAAGTCCTCAAGGCCCGACTTGACCTCGCAGATGGCGATCTGCCCCCTGGGCCCCAGCGCCATCACGTCCGCCCTGCGCCCGTTGGGCAGGCCCACTTCCAGCAGCGGCGCATAGCCCAAGGCGATCATCAGCCGCGCGGCCCCGCGCGTGACCACGCCGGTGGTCTCTGGACGCGACAGGGCGATGAGGGCGAGGGATTCCACGCGCAAAGTTTGTTCGGGTTACGTTCGCGCCGCAAGACCTGTTTGGCGAGGATCCGGCGTCATTTTCCGGCGATCGCGGGTCAGCTCGCCCCTCACTCGCCCCGTTCGGCCAGCTGCACGGGGAACACAAGGCGGGCGCCTTCGTAGCCCAGGGCCACGATCTTCTGCACGAACTGCTCGCGCAGGGCCTGGGGGGTGTTGGGTTCGCGGCACAGGACCCAGACGTAGTGCTTGCCGGGCATGCCCAGAATGATCCAGGCGCCGTCGGGCGAATAGTCGAGCACCCAGTAGTCGCGGCGGATCAGGCCGCCGAAATAATTCATCCGCCACTTGGTGTTGCCGGCCGGATCGAGCGGATCGGCCGTGGCGTGGATCACCCGGCCCGGCGGGGCGTCTGGGCCCTTGCTGCAGGTCTGGGTGACGCGGAACTTTCCGTTCGGCAAAGGCGCCCAGTCGGTGGTGGCGAAGGGGCAGTCGTTTTCCGCCGCATTGGGCACGCGGGCGATCTCATACCAGCGGCCGGCCAGGCGCTGCATGTCCACCGCACGGGCGGGCTGAGCGGTCACCGGTTGAGGCGCGGGCGGCGCCCCGGCGAAGGCGGCGGCCGTCAGGCCCAGGCCGACGCCGAACGCCAAGAACCCCGCCTGCAAAAATCGCAGTGATCTGAACAACGACAGCGCCTCGCTACCCGCCCACGACCCACAATCATCATATTACACGCGCGCGCAGTCAAATTGAGATAAAAACCCCTCTGTTCGCGCAGGCGTGATCGCTCGGACGGCAAATCGGCCCGGCGAATGGGCGCCTTTCAGCCGTCCGGGATCATCCGGTGATAGTCCTCCAGGCCGCCCAGGGTGGTCTTCAGGTCGGTCACCAGGCCGTTGGCCAGGGAATAGACCCAGCCGTGCACCTTCAGCGGCTGACCGCGCGCCCAGGCGTCCTGCACGATCACGTCGGAGGCCACGTTGCGCACTTGGCGGATTACGTTCAGTTCGCACAGGCGGTCGTGCGCGGCCTTTTCGTCCAGGGCGGCCAACTCGTGACGGTGTTCGCCGGCGACTTCGCGGATGGGATGCAGCCAGTGGTCGATCAGGCCGTGGCGCTTGCCGTCCACCGCCGTGGCGATGCCGCCGCAACCGTAGTGGCCCACCACCAGGATGTGGCGCACCTTGAGAACCTCCACCGCGTACTGCAGCACCGACAGATAGTTGGCGTCTTGCGGCGGGGCGAGGTTGGCCACATTGCGGTGCACGAACATTTCGCCAGGATCCAGGCCGACGATCTCATTGGCCGGCACGCGGCTGTCGGCGCAGCCGATCCATAGATATTGCGGCGCCTGCTGACCCACCAGCCGCTGAAAGAAGGCCGGATCGCTGCGGGTCTTGCCCTGCGACCAGGCCACGTTGTTTCTGAGCAGTTCGTCAACCATGCCGCGTCGGTAGAAACAAACGCGGCGGGGCGCAAGGGCTTCCGCGCGGCTTCGTGCGCGCCCTTAGGGGCCAGTTTAGGCTTGGCGTTTATCCGTGGCGGGCGATAATGCCGCCATTGACATACCCGGAGCGCCGTCATGTCCGCCAATCCGTCCCGCCCCTCTCCCGAAGACGCCCATAAGGCCACCGCCGCGGCCGCGGCCGACACCGCCCGCGCGCTCAACGACCTGGCGCGCCGCGCCGGCTCGGTGGTTCAGGAGCGATTCGACGGCCTGGGCGTGGACCCGCGCGAATACACCGAAATGGCCGGAGAAAAGCTGGAGAACGCCCAGCAGTACCTGGTGGACCGCATCAATGAGCGTCCCGTGCCCGCGGCCCTGGCCGCGCTGGGCATCGGGGTGGTGATCGGCATGCTTCTGTCGGGTCATCGCCGTTGATCATCCGCAAGATCGTCCTGGCCTTGGTCGCCGCCGCCGCGATCCTGGCCGCCTCTGGCTTGATGGTGGTCGCCGCCGCTTTCGCGCTGTTCGCCTTGGCGCGTCCGGCCCTGGGTCCGGCCGGCGCGGCGGGCGTGGTTTTCCTGGCCGCCGCGCTGCTGATCGGCCTGATCGGCCTGATCGCCGGCCTGCAGGCGAGCGCCGCGGCCAAGCGAATGAAAAAGGCCCGCGAAAGCTCGCCCGGCCTGCTCGATCAGCTGATCGAACTGGTCCGCGACAGGCCCCTGGTGTCCGGCGGCGCGGTGATCGCCGCCCTGACCATGGCTGTTCGCAACCCCGCCGTCCTGGGAGCTGTCATCAAGACCATGCTCAGCCACAAGCGCCCGCCCAGGACAAAATAGCGTCCCGCGCGGCGACTTCGGTCAAGCTAGGGGCTTGACGGGCGGCGATCGTCGGACATTGAGTCCCTGCGGGCCCGCGGGCTGGGCCCTGGAGCGGGCTCATGACCTTCAAGCGGATGCTCGTAGCGGGCGGCTTGGCGCTCGCCCTGACGGGATGTGTCCGGTATCGGTATGTCTGCGAACCGCCGCGGGTGGCCGATTTGGGGCCCATCGCGGGCGGGGTGGTCGGCCAGACCATCGCCCGGGGTCCCGAGCCGCCTGGCGCGTCGACGGGCGCCATGGCCGAATGCCAGGCCAGCGGACGCTGCGCGGCGGCGCCCGGCCGGCGCTGGGCGTACGACGAGTGCGCGCGCCGTTACTACTATCACGAAGAGCGCTCCGACCGGTATTATTGGGAAGACGGCCGTCCCCGCTATTGAGCGTTCGTTCGGCCTACGGATCGGCGGTCAAGGCCCCAGGCGGGGGTGCGGAGGCGACAGGCCGGGCATTGCCGGCCCTGAGTCGGGGGGGCGTCGCCGCCTCCGCTAGGGAAAAAACGCCGATACCTAAAATGGGTTCCCGGACGATCGCCTCATGGGCGAAATTTTCGCCGGATCAGTCGGCGGCGGGAAGCGCTTCCAACTCCGCCCGGGTCAGCACGGTGACATAGCCGTCGCCCGACCGGGTCAGGGCGTCGATCGGCAAGACCCTCAGCACCCGAGTCACGCGCACCAGCACCTGCCGCGGGCGCCCGTCGGCGTCGGAAATGATCTTTTCGATCTGGCCCAGGGTGACCCCTCCGGCGTCCTTGAGCTTTTGCCCGGGCTGAGGCGCCTCGGCGGCCGGCGCGTCCGCCGAGGCGGCCGGCTGAGCGGCGGCGTACGGGCCCCAGGCGAGGGCGGCTGTCAAGCAGAGGATGATCGCACGCGCGCCCATGCGTCAGGCGGCGGCCCGCGCCCTGGCGGGATGGAAGAACAGCGCCTGGCCTATGGCCGCCTTGACCGTTTCCGGCTGGAACGGCTTGGTGATCAGGAAGGTCGGCTCGGGCCGTTCGCCCGTGAGCAGCCGCTCGGGAAAGGCGGTGATGAAGATCACCGGCACGTCTTTCCAGCGCCAGGATGTCCTTCACCGCGTCGATTCCCGAGGAGCCGTCGGCCAGCTGGATGTCGGCCAGGACCAGGCCGGGCAGTCTGCGGGCGACAGCGTCGACCGCCTCGGCCGGGTGGCGGCGATGTCGTTGACCTGATGGCCCAGTTCGCGCACCAGCGCCTCGATGTCGGCGGCGATCACCGGCTCGTCCTCGATGATCAGCACGTCGGTGGCCAGTTCTGCGTCGATCTCGGCCTGGGCCTCGCCAATCAGGGGCTCCGTCCTCGGCGAAATCGAGTCCGAGGATCTGTGAGGTTTCGCTGAAGGTGAAGCCTTCCAGCGCGGTGAGCAGAAAGGCTTGGCGCGAGCGGGGCGCGATGCGCAGCAGGCGATGGGAGGGATCGCCGAGCTTGGCGCCGTCCTCCTGCCGCGGCTCCAGCCGCGCGCCGGTGGTGCGCCAGATGGCGTGGAAGATCTGATAGAGCGCCACACGGGGCGCCAGCCGGCGTCAGGCGCGCGCTCTCCGGCGGCCACCGCCTCGAGCGTGGCCCGCACATAGTTGTCGCCCGAGGTCTGATCTCCTGTCAGGGCGCGCGCGTAGCGGCGCAAATAAGGCAGATGGGGGGCCAAGCGCGCCAAAAAACTCATAGTCCGGTTCTCCCCCGACAATGTCTAAACGTCACAGCCAAGCCAGACGCCGCCCAATAACAAGCGCAGCGGACACTGTGCGCCAAGGTGCCGAATGGCAAACGCACGTTTCTACTTCCCGGTTCCCTCGGAACGGACTTTTATGGTCTCTCTGTGGAACCAAGGGAGGGCCCGGGCGTTTTTCATCTCGATTGAAGGTCAAGAAGGGGGCGCGGGGCGCGCAACGACACGGCGCGCAGGAATGATCGAGCAAAAGCCCATGGAGACGCGGCGCAGACCTGATCCCTTCGTGGAGGAAGCCCGTCTGCGCCAACAAGCCATTGGCGTGAAACTTCGCCAAATGTTCGACGAACTTGTGAGCGAACCGGTTCCAGACGAATTCCTGGACATCCTCCGGCGCGCCGACAACAGCCACGGGACAATGCTGATGGCACCGGCCACGTGGCCGACGACGCAGTCTGCGTCCGCTGACGCCGCCTTCAAAACTCGAGCTGATCGGACTGATCCCCCATCTGCGGGCCTTCGCGCGAAGCTCTGACCGGCGACCCGACGGCCGCCGACGATCTGGCCCAGGACGCCATGATGAAGGCGTGGGACGCTCGCGCCAGCTTCCAGATGGGCACCAATATGAAGGCCTGGACCTTCATGATCCTGCGTAACCAGTTCTACTCCGAGAATCGTCGGTCCTGGCGGCAACCAGCTCGATCAGGAAGCGGCCGAACGGACCTTGATGGCGGTGGACGATCCCGAGGCCCTGTGGCGCTGGACGAACTGCGCCAGGGTCTGGCCATGCTGCCGGCCGAACAGCGTGAGGCCCTGATCCTGGTGGGCGCGGGGGGGTTCGCCTACGAAGAGGCCGCCGAGATTTGCAACTGCGCCGTCGGCACGGTGAAAAGCCGGGTTAGCCGGGCGCGCAGGGCTTTGCAGGCCGTGCTGAGCGAAGGCCGATACGAGCGCGACGGGGCGCCCGCCGGGGACGCGATGCGCTCCATCCTGACCGAGTCCGAGAGGCTGAGCACAGGAAAGTGAGCTGACGATGGCACGGTTGGGGTGGGGGCCTCTGACCATTCGCGTTCGCCTGGGCGCGGCCTTGGCCGCCGCGCTGGCGCCGATATTGTTGCTGGGCGCGGCCCAATCGGTGGTGGCCGTGCGAGCGTGAGGCCGGCGAACGGGAGGTGATCTTGTCCGCGGCCGCAGAGCGCAGCGCCGCGGTGGCGCGCGCGCGCATGCAGAGCGGGGAGGGGTTCTCCAGACCGTGACCTCTGACGCGGCGGGCTCGGACTGCGCCCCAGCTTCATCTGCTGATCGATCGCCTGCCCGGCTACGCCAATCTGATCCGTTTCGACGCCCAGGGCCGCGTCGTCTGCGCGGCGGCCCCGCCAGCCGCGGTCGCGGCCACAATCAGGCCGACTGGTTTGTCGCGGTCAAGGCCGGCGCGCCGGTGGCCATAGGCGCGGGCCGGAGGGAGGCGACGACAGCGAGCCGTCGGTGATCACCGCCGTGCGCGAGGTCGACGACCAGGGCCGCTTCACCGGCGCCCTTGTGGGGGTGATCCTTCTGTCCAGTCTCAAGCCAGACATGAACGATCGCAGTCTGCCCGCGGACACCCAGGTGGCCCTGGCCGACGCCGAAGGACGCTACCTGATCCGGTCCGACAGGACCGCGTTCAGCGCGGCGCCGAAGGCGCCCGACGCGGCGACGGCGGCCCAGTCCTTGGTCTATCGCGGCAAGGACGCCGCCGGCCGGTGGCGCGTCTACGCCGCCGCGCCCCTGATCAGCGGCGTCAGCGTGGTGCTGTCGGCGCCGGACGAGGGACTGTTCTCCTGGGCCAAACTCAATCCCCTTCGCGCCGTGCTCTGCCCCTGGCCGCCTTTTTCCTGGCCCTGGCGGCGGTGTGGGTCGTCGCCGAGCGGGTGGCGGTGCGCTGGCTGCATTATCTGGACCGCGTCGCCGCCATCTATGCGCGCGGCCGCTTCAGCGTGCGGCCGGTCAAGGCCGCTCAGGGCCCGCCGGAAATCCGCGCCCTGGCCGGGTCCCTCGACGCCATGGCTCAGGCCATCGCCGCCCGCGACCATTCCCTGCACGAGTCCTTGGAGCAAAAAGACGCGCTGATGCGCGAGATCCATCACCGGGTGAAGAACAACCTCCAGGTGATTTCGTCCCTGCTCAATCTGCAGCAACGGGCCCTGGCGGACCCAGCGGCCCGGGCGGCCATATCCGATACGCGGCAAAGGATCGGCGCCCTGGCCCTGATCTATCGCGCGCTCTATCAGGGGCCGGACCTCAGGCGGGTGAATCTGCACCAGTTCCTCGAAGAGCTGATCGGCCAGGTGCTGTCGCTGGACGCGGCCAACCATCCCTCCGTCAGAACCGACCTGGAAGCGGACGAGCTGACCATCGATCCGGACAAGCTGGCGCCGCTAGCCCTGTTCGCGGTGGAAGCCATTTCCAATGCGCGCAAGCACGCCTTCGCCGCCGGCGGCGTGCTGCACGTGCGCTTCCACCTGCACGGCGAGGAGGCGACGCTGGAAATCGCCGACGAGGGGTCGAAGATCGGCCCGCCGGTCATCGGCGAGGGCGTGGGCCGTACCTTGATGAACGCCTTCGCCCGCCAGCTTCGCGGCCGTCTGGAGATCGTACCGAACGACGCCGGGGGGGTCACCGCCCGCCTATCCTTCCCCGCCCCCGAGGCCGGGCCGCCCAAACCCCCCGTCGCGCGCGCGGCCTCACCGGCGTCCAAGACGAAACGCGCCGCGGCTTAGGAGAGAGGTCAGGCCGCCGCGCGATGGGTGGGGTTGCGCACGTAAAGGCCGCGCCGGCCGGGCACCGGGCGAAAGGCCTGGGTCAGGCCCGCCACGGTCTCGTTCAGGCCCATGATCAGAAAGCCGTCCTCGGTCAGGGCCAGGGCCAGCTGCTCAAGCACGGTCTTGCGCGTGGACTCGTCGAACGCCGAAAGGACGTTTCGGCAGAAGATCACGTCGAATTGGCCCAGGGGCTTGAGGTCGCCCAGCAGGTTCATGCGCCGCCAGCGCACCATCTGGCGAATGCGCGGCGAGAGCACCCAGGCGTCGTCGATCTTCTCGAAATACTTGATCAGCAGGCGCGAGGGCAGGCCGCGCTGCACCTCGAATTGGGTGTAAAGCCCGCTGTGGGCCTTCTCCAGACAGCGCTCGGACAAGTCGCTGGCGAAGATGTCGACCTTCAACCCGGCGTGGGCGCCGCGTTCCTCGTCCACCAGCATGGCCAACGAATAGGGCTCCTGTCCGGTGGCGCAGCCCACGCTCCAGATGCGGATCGGGTCTTGGCGGCTTCGCGCCAGCACCGGCAGGATGTCGTTGCGCAGTTGATCGAAGGGGGTGCGATCGCGAAAAACAGGGTCTCGGTCGATGCCATAGCTTCCACCACGGGCCAGATGAGCTTTTCGTCACGGCGTTCGGCGATCTCGCGGATCAGGCCGCTCACGCCGGGAAAGCCCTCGCGCCGCGCCACGGGCGCGAGCCGGCTTTCGATGAGGTAGGTCTTGTCGACGTCCACCACCACGCCGGAGCGGCGTCGGACCAGATCGGCGACCAGGGCGATCTCCTGAGGCGTCATATCAGGCCCGCCTCGGCGAACTTGGATTCCAGGATCTCGCTGTCGAAGGGCTTCATGATGTATTCGTTGGCGCCGCTGCTCAGCGCCTTGGCGATGCGCTCGGGGCTGCTTTCCACGGTGCAGAACACCACCACCGGGGCTTCGCCGCCCGGCTCGCGGCGCAACTGCTGCAGGAACTCCAAGCCGTTCAGGACCGGCATGTTCCAGTCGAGCAGGATCGCCTCGGGCATGGAGGTTCGGCACCAGGCAAGCGCCTCCATGCCGTCGGCCGCTTCGGCGACGTCAAATCCGATGTCTTCAAGAATGCGCCGGGCGACTTTGCGAATAACGCGGCTGTCGTCGACGACGAGACAGGTTCTCAACGGTCGGGACTCCCCTCGACCGTAAATGTGCAGCCGGCTTGGTTAAGGACCCGTGAGAATTCCGCTCAGGGCTGGGGAAAAGGCAGGCGCGCGGCCACCGTGACACAGTCCTCGACGATCTCGCTGTCGATCCGCCCGCCCGCGTCGGCCACCAGGACGGCCAGATAATAGGGCTGCACCCACTGGCCGGGCAGGCCTTCGCTCGCCGGCTCGCCGCGCAGACCGGACTGAGCCTCGGGGCGCAGACGCGCGCGCGGCCCCTGGGCCTTCAGCTCGACGATCAGTTCGGAGCCCTGCCGTCGCAGCGACAGGCGAGCCGTCCCCCCGGTGGGCAGGGCGGTGGCGCCGAGCTGGGCGAGGTTGAGCAGAGCGCGCGCGGCGGGCTTGGGCAGGCGGTCCTCGCCCATGTCCCACTCCAGTTCAGCCCGCACATGTGAGAACACCCCGCGGGTGAGAATCTCCAGATCGTGCGGATCGAAGGTCTCGGCCGAGGCGGAGGAGCCGTAGGCCACCCGGGCGAAGGACAGGGCCGCGGCCAGCTTGCGCGCGCTCTGGCCGATCAGGTTCATGGCGTCTTCGCGCATGTCCTGGGCGGAGGGGTCGTCCAGCAGATCCAGGCCCGAGACGATGGCGCTGACCGGGCTGATCAGATCGTGGCAAAGCCTGCCGGCCAGGTGGGCGGCCAGATCCGCCTGATTGGGCAGGGCGGATACGGCGGGCGCCGCGGCGATGGGGTCAGGCTCGGGGTGGGTGGCCGAGCCGGCGAGAGTGGACGTCGACATGGTGGGGATGATTGGCCTGATTTGTCGCTTTGGCAAACCTGGCCATCGTGCCAAACAGGCCCGGTGATCGATCTGTTTCTCGAACCCGGCGTGCTGGTGCGCCATCCGGAGCGCGACGACTGGGGCGTTGGGCAGGTGCAGACCGTGGTCGGCGCCAAGATCACCGTCAACTTTGAGCATGCGGGCAAGCAGACCATCGACGGCGGCCAGGTGCGCCTGATCTACCTCGGCCCCGACCCACGCGAGTAGCTGCCATCCATGAGCGATGTGAAGTCCATCGGGCCGATCCTGGCCGACATCGTAGAGGCCGCCTCCGCCGAGATCCTGCCTCTGTGGCGCGGGGTGTTCGAAACCAGCCGCAAGGCGGACAACAGCCCGGTCACCGAGGCCGATCGGCGGGCCGAGGCGGTGATCCTGGCGCGTCTGGCCACAGCTTTCCCCGACATTCCGGTCATCGCCGAGGAAGACGCCGCCGCCTTCGGCATGCCCTCGGCCATCGGCCCGCGCTTTTTTTTGGTGGACCCGCTGGACGGCACCAAGGCCTTCGTGCGGGGCGACGAGCACTTCACGGTCAATATCGGCCTGGTGGAGCACGGTGTTCCGGTGGCCGGCGCGGTGGCCGCCCCGGTCCAGGCGCGCACCTGGCACACCACGCCGGACGGCGCCGTCCGGCGCCCCTTCGGCGGCCGAGCGGAACCGGTGCATGTGCGGCCGTGGCCGCGGGGCGAGGCGGTGGCGCTGATCAGCCACACCATGAAGAGCGAGGCGCTCCAGGCGCTACAGGCGCAATATGGCTTCGCCCACAGCCTGGCGATGGACTCCTCCATCAAGCTTTGCATCATCGCCGAGGGCGGCGCGGACCTTTACGCCCGCCACGGCCCCACCATGGAGTGGGACATCGCCGCCGGCCATGCGGTGCTGGCGGCGGCCGGAGGCTCGGTGCGACAGCCTGACGGGGCGCCCTTTCTCTACGGCAAGGCCGATCTGGGCTTCCTCAACGGTTGGTTCGTGGCCCGCGGCGGATAAGGGATTTCAATCGCGAAGACCCGATCAGGTCGATGTCGGCTTTTTGAGGCCGGCGGCGCGGACGCCCCTACGCCGGCCGCCGCGCTCTCAGCGCCTGGGCGATGGTCCCGTCGTCGAGCCAGTCGAGCTCCCCGCCCACGGGCACGCCGCGGGCCAGGCTGGTGACGCTGACGCCCGAGCCCGCCAGGCGCTCCGTCAGGTAATGGGCGGTGGTCTGGCCGTCGACGGTGGCGGGCAGGGCGAGGATCACCTCGCGCACCACGCCGTCGCCGGCGCGCGCGACCAGTTCGCTCACGCGAAGGTCCTGCGGCCCGACCCCGTCCAGCGCCGACAACAGGCCGCCCAGGACATGGTAGCGGCCGCGGAACGAGCCGCCTCGCTCCAGGGCCCACAGGGCGCCGACTTCCTCAACGACGCACAAGAGGGCGCCGTCGCGGGCCGGGATCCGAACAGATGGCGCAGGGGTCGCGAGTGTCGAGCGAGCCGCAGATGGAGCAGGCCTTCACCTTGGCCCCCGCCTCGGCCAGGGCTTGGGCCAGGGGGACAAGCAGTTGGTCTTTGCGCTTGAGCAGGGCGAGCGCGGCCCGGCGGGCCGAACGGGGGCCAAGCCCCGGCAGCTTGCCCAGAAGGGCGATCAGCCGTTCGATCTCAGGTCCGGCCGCGCTCGCCATTCGGCTAGAACTTCAGACCGGGCAGTCCCATGCCGGCCAAGGGTCCGGCCGCCGCCTTCATCAGCTCGGCCTGGCGCGGCGTCGAGCTTGGCCTTGGCGTCGGCATGGGCGGCGACCACCAGATCGCCGATCAGCTCGCCCTCTGCCGGATCAAGCAGGCGACTCATCGCACCTTGACCGACTTGCAGCACGCCGGTTCCGGTCAGCACCAGGCTCACCAGACCGTCGCCGGCCGAGCCCTCGACCTCCAACTCAGCCAGCTGGCCTGGGCCTCCTGCAGCTTGGCCTGCATGACCTGGGCCTGCTTCATCAGGGAACCGATGTCTTTCATGGAGGGCTCCTTCCTTTTCCTTCCCTGCTTGCGGGGAAGGGGGACCATCCGAAGGATGGTGGAAGGGGCCCCCACCACCGCCTTTCAGGCGGTCCCCCTCCCCCGCTGCGCAGGGGAGGAGATTAACGTCAGTGCTGGTTCTCAGGCATGCGCACCACCAGGCCGTCCAGGGCGTCGGTGACCTTGATCTGGCAGGACAGGCGCGAATTGGGCTGCAGATCGCGGCGAAGTCCAGCATGCTTTCCTCCATGGCGGAGGGCGTTCCGGTCTTCGCCGTCCAGGCCTCGTCCACATAGACGTGGCAGGTGGCGCAGGCGCAGGCGCCGCCGCAGTCGGCGTCGATGCCGGGGATGTTGTTCTTCACCGCCCCTTCCATCACCGACAGGCCGTTGCGCACCTCCAGGGTGTGGGACGCTCCGTTGTGTTCGACGTAGGTGATCTTGGCCATGCTCAGAGCACCCGCTCCACCATCATCTTCTTGATCTCGGCGATGGCCTTGGCGGGGTTCAGGCCCTTGGGGCAGACCTGGGCGCAGTTCATGATGGTGTGACAGCGGTAGAGCTTGAAGGGGTCTTCCAGCGCGTCCAGCCGCTCGCCCGTGGCCTCGTCGCGGCTGTCGATCAGCCAGCGATAGGCCTGCAGCAGCGTCGCCGGGCCCAGGTAACGCTCGCCGTTCCACCAGTAGCTCGGGCAAGAGGTGGTGCAGCAGGCGCACAGGATGCACTCGTAAAGCCCATCCAGCTTGGCGCGGTCCTCCGGCGACTGCAGCCATTCGGTGCGCGGGGTGGGCGTGACGTTGTGCAGCCACGGCTCGATGGAGGCGTACTGGGCGTAGAACAGGGTCAGGTCCGGCACCAGATCGCGCACCACCGGCATGTGCGGGAGCGGGGAAATCTGCAGCTGCGCGCCGGGAATGTCGGCCCAGGCGTGAGTGCAGGCCAAGGTGTTGCGCCCGCCGATGTTCATGGCGCACGAGCCGCACACGCCCTCGCGGCAGGAGCGGCGGAACGCCAGGGTCGAGTCCATGGTGTTCTTGATGTGGATGATGGCGTCCAGCACCATCGGCCCGCAGGCGCCCACGTCCACGTCATAGGTGTCCCAGCGGGGGTTCTCGCCGGTCGAGGGATCGTAGCGATAGACCTTGAAGGTCTTGACCTTCTTGGCCCCCTGCGGCGCCGGCCAATGGCGGCCCTTGCCGATGCGGGAATTCTTCGGGAGCGCGAGCTCGACCATCAATCAGCGTCCTTGACTTAATAGACCCGCGCCTTGGGCGGGATGTAGGCGATATCGTTGGTCATGGTGAAGGTGTGCACCGGCCGGTAGTCGATATGGCGTCTTGCCGGTGTGCGTGTCGAACCAGGCCAGAGTGTGCTTCATCCAGTTGGCGTCGTCGCGGGCGGTGAAGTCCTCCCGGGCGTGGGCGCCGCGGCTTTCCTGCGCGGTTCAAGGCGCCGTTGACCGTCACCGCCGCCTGGCCGACCAGATTGTCCAGCTCCAGGGTCTCCACCAGGTCGGAGTTCCACACCAGGGTGCGGTCGGTGACCTTCAGGTCGGCCATGCGCGCATGGATGGACTGCAGCTTGTCCACGCCCTGCTTGAGCGTCTCGCCGGTGCGGAACACCGCCGCGTCCGCCTGCATGGCCTTCTGCATGTCCAGCCGCAGGACCGCCGTCGGCGTCGAGCCCGAGGCGTTGCGGAAACGGTCGAAGCGCGCCAGATGCGCCGTCGGTCATGCCCGGCTTCAGGTCCGGCTGGCTGTCGCCGGCCTTGAGGATGTCGGCGGCGCGCAGGGCGGCGGAACGGCCGAACACCACCAGATCGATCAGGGAGTTGGAGCCCAGGCGGTTGGCGCCGTGCACCGACACGCAGGCCGCCTCGCCCACCGCCATCAGGCCGGGCACGACCTTGTCCGGATTGCCCGGCTCGCCGCGTGACGACCTCGCTGTTAAAGTTCGTGGGGATGCCGCCCATGTTGTAGTGCACCGTGGGCAGCACCGGGATCGGCTCCTTGGTCACGTCCACGCCGGCGAACACCTTGGCGCTCTCGGTGATGCCGGGCAGGCGCTCGTGGATGATCTTCGGGTCCAGGTGATCCAGGTGCAGGAAGATGTGGTCCTTGTGCGGACCCACCCCGCGCCCTTCGCGGATCTCGATGGTCATGGAGCGGGAAACCACGTCGCGGCTGGCCAGGTCCTTGGCCGAGGGAGCGTAGCGCTCCATGAAGCGCTCGCCCTCCGAATTGGTCAGATACCCGCCTTCGCCGCGCGACGCCCTCGGTGATCAGCACGCCGGCGCCGTAGATGCCGGTGGGGTGAAACTGCACGAACTCCATGTCCTGCAGCGGCAGGCCCGCGCGCAGCACCATGGCGTTGCCGTCGCCGGTGCAGGTGTGGGCGCTGGTGCAGCTGAAATAGGCCGCGGCCATAGCCGCCGGTCGCCAGGATGACCATCTGCGCCTGGAAGCGGTGCAGGGTTCCGTCGTCCAGCTTCCAGGCGGTGACGCCCGCGGCACACGCCCTCGTCCATGATCAGGTCGAGGGCGAAATACTCGATGAAGAAGTCGACGTCGTTGTTGAGCGACTGGCCGTACAGGGTGTGCAGCATGGCGTGGCCGGTGCGGTCGGCCGCCGCGCAGGTGCGCTGAATCGGCGCCTCGCCGAAGTTGCGGGTCATGCCGCCGAAGGCGCGCTGATAGATCTTGCCCTCGTCGGTGCGCGAGAAGGGCACGCCCCAGTGCTCCAGCTCATAGACCGCCGCCGGCGCGTTGCGGACCATGTATTCGATGGAGTCCTGGTCGCCGAGCCAATCGGCGCCCTTGACGGTGTCGTACATGTGCCAGCGCCAGTCGTCCTCGCCCATGTTGCCCAAGGAGGCGGAGATGCCGCCTTGCGCCGCCACGGTGTGCGAGCGGGTGGGAAACACCTTGGTCACGCAGGCGGTCTTCAGCCCCGCCTGGGCGCAGCCGAGCGCCGCGCGCAGTCCCGAGCCGCCCGCGCCGACCACCACCACGTCGAACCTGTGATCGATGAAGCTGTAAGCCGCCATGAGTTCAAGCCCTAGGACGCGATCAAGGCCGGCCCGAAGGCGACCTTGAGGATGCAGAAGATGGCCAGCGCCGCGCCCAGGACGCAGACGCAAAAATTGGCCAGCAGCAGGACGTTGCGGCTCAGCGGGGCGTGGACATAGTCCTCCACGATCACCCGCAGGCCCGCGTGCATGTGCTGAAAGCCAACCGCCAGGAGCAAGGCCGAGAGCACGGCGTTCAAGGGCGAATGCAGCCAGGCCGACGGCGCCGTCGTAGCCGACCTTGGACAGGCTCAGGCCCGAGCAGACCGCCCACAGGGAGAGGGGAACCAGGGCCACTGAGGTGACCCGTTCGCTCATCCAGTGGCCGGCGCCCGTCTTGGCCGAGCCGAGCCCGCGGGCGCGCGCCAGGGGCGTGCGGTAACTGACCATCAGTTGACTCCAGACTTCAAGGAACGCGCCAAGGGGCGAAGCAGGGATGGTCCGATCATCCGCCCGCCCCGCCGAAGAGGGCCGCCAGCCAGATGGCGAGGGCGGCAAACCCGCCGAAGGCGATGGCCGCCGCGCCGGTCATGTCGGCGATCTTAGGATCGAAATCCGCGCCCTGTGTCCCACCACAGATGCCGCAGCCCGCTGGCCAGGTGATAGAACAGGCTCACCGTCAGGCCGAACAGCACAAGCTGGCCCAGCGGGCTCGCCAGCAGCGCCCTATAGTCCGCGAAGGCCGCCGGTCCCCGGGCCAGCGCCACGGCCCATCCCGCCAAAATCAGGGCGCCCAGGTATAGGGCCACGCCCGAGGCGCGGTGCAGGATCGAGGTGGCCATGGTGATGTGCCAGCGCCAAATGCCCAGGTGCGGCGACAACGGCCGATCGGCGGGCCCGCGCGGCGCCGGCGCTGCTTTGCTCATGTCTTGGACCCCTCCGGTCTTTCGCATTGCGGCGCCGGTTTTAGACCCCTGCCCCCAGGTGTCAACGCGGGCCGCGCCTGGTTTTGTCGCCGCCCGCGTTCAGGCCCGGTCCTGTTCAGGAGCGAGGCACGTGCAAGGTCATCAGCACCAGGGCGCCGTCGACGGACATGATCTGGTGCGGGGTGTTCTGCGGCACGATCAGCACATCGCCCTTGGACAGATTGTAGGTCTGGCCGCCGTCGATGCTTTCACCCTCCAGGTTGTGGGCATTGGCCCTGTGGGAATTGACCAGTTGGCCGCCCATCAACAGCGTTCCTGAACCCTGGATCACGTAGAACAGCTCCGCGTCGGTCTCGTGCACGGCCGCCGGGCCTTTGCCGGTGCGGTATTCCAGGTTCGCGCGGTAGGGCGCCAGCACCACGATCGGCTGGGACACCAGCGCCGCGCCTGGTTTCATCAACGACGGCGCCTTGGCGATCATCGCGGCCACCTCGGCCGAGGACGTATAGGTCTTCATGTCCGGGACCGGCTGGCCCGCGGCCGGAACCGCCAGGGCGAGCGACGCGGCCGCGAAGGCGAGCTTGAGGGTCGAATGCACGGGAGCCTCCCTATGTTGTTGTGGGCGGAATTAGAGGCAATCTTTGAAGAGGATGTCCAGCCTTGCCAGCATCAACCGCCATCCTCGGCGGCGGCGCAATCAGCGTAAGAGGACGGCCTTGACCGTGGCGGCGCCCGTTGCGCGGATTTCATTCCATGGCCATAGTCGCGGCCGCGCCAAAGGAACTATCGCCATGTTGAAAAGAGCAAGCCTCCGCCTGCTGGCCGCAGCGCTGATGTTTGCGTTCGCGGGGTCAACAGCCCGTGCGGACGAGGCCCCGACCCTGGCCTGACCAATGCGGATATAGCGTTCCTTTCCGAGCAATGCCGAATTGATCAGCGCGATATAGATGTTATCGACAAGCTGGAGCCCGCAGCCCGAGATTCTCTGCGGGAGATAATTAAATTGCGCAGATGCGAATTATTGAATTCATTTAGCGCCGACAGGGATTATTACAGAATTTTGGATATAAAAAAGCCTGTTCCGCTACCACCCTCGGGTTGGTTCAAGGATGGGGTGAAATATCTCACCAATGATGAATACAAGCAATACATGAATATCATGAACAACGCGCCCTGGTAACTAACGCCCGCAATTCGTAATCAACCTTGAACACTCAATCCCGCGCCTTCTCCAGATAGGCCGCCGACCGCATTTCCTGCAGGCGCGAGGCGGTGCGCTCGAATTCGAAGGCGCCGTCGCCGGCAGGATAGAGTTCGTCGGGCTCGGCCTCGGCCAGCACCACCAGCTTGGCGTTGGCTTCGTACAGGGTGTCGATCAGGGTGACGAAGCGGCGGGCTTCGTTGCGCTTGTCGACGGTCAGGCGCGGAACGCCCTCCAGGAACAGGGTGTGGAAACGCTCGGCGATGGCCAGATAGTCCTGCGGGCCCAAGGCTTCAGCGCACAGGTCGGCGAAGCTGTCCCGCAAAAAGCCGCCCGCCGTGCGCCTGAACGTGACCTTGCGCCCCAGCACCTCCACGCTCGCCCCCGTCTCCGGCGCGCCCTCCAGCATGTCGCTCCACAGGGCGTTGAAGGCCGCGTGCGTCTCGTTATTGATCGGTGTCAGATAGGTGCGCGCGCCGCGCAGCCGGTCCAGGCGGAAGTCCGTCGGGCCGCGCACGGCCACCACGTCCATCTTCGCCTCAAGCAGGGCGATGAAGGGCAAAAACAGCTGGCGGTTCAGCCCGTTCTTGTAGAGGTCCTGCGGCGGTCGGTTGGAGGTGGCCACCAGGGTCACGCCCTCGGCGAACAGGGCCTCGAACAGCCGTCCCAGGATCAGGGCGTCGGCGATGTCGGTGACCTGCAGTTCGTCGAAACACAGCAGGCGCGCGTCGGCGGCGATCAGGCCGGCCACCGGTGCGATGGGATCATCGCCCTTGTGCTGGCCGAACTGCTTCTTGCGCGCGGACGCGTCGCCCTTGCGCCAGTCGCCGATCAGGCCGTGGACCTGGGCCATGAAGGCGTAGAAATGCGCGCGGCGTTTCTTCTCCACCGGCGCGGACTCGAAGAACAGGTCCATCAGCATCGATTTGCCGCGTCCGACCGGCCCCCACAGATAGACCCCCCTGGGCGCCTTGGGCTTGCGGAAGAAGGACAAGGCCGAAGCCTCGCCCGCCTCGTTCAGGTCGCACTCCAGCCGCGCCAGGGCCTCGAGCGCCGCCTGCTGGGCGGCGTCCGGCTTGATCTCGCCGCGCTCAAGACGCGCGCGATAGGCGGCTTTCAGGGACAAGGGCATGGGTTTTCCATAGAGCGATTTGGCAGCTGAAAGGAATGGCCGACGGGGCCCCTTGAAGGCTCGCCCTTCACCGGTCCATTTAGGGGGCATGGGCGAGGGCGAACATCGGGGCGAGCACATCGTCGACGTGCTGATCGCCGAGCGGGCGCCCAAGCTGCGCGCCTCCTGGGCCTGGCCGCTCCTGCGTCCGGCGCTCTACCGCATGCTGGGCTACAGGGCCGCCCGAGACATGGCCGACGCCATCGCGCCCATGGGCGGCTACGCGGCGATGGACTACGCCTCGGCCCTGCTCAAGCTGGACGTGCGCGTGACAGGCGCCGAACGCATCCCCGCCAAGGGCCGGCTGTGCGTGATCGTCAATCACCCTACGGGGCTGGCCGATGGGGTGGCGATCTATGACGCCTTCAAGGCCGTGCGGCCCGACATCTGCTTTTTCGCCAACTCCGACGCCCACCGCATCAATCCGCGCCTGGCCGACATCTTCATCCCGGTGGAGTGGGTTCCGGCCAAGCGCACCCGCGAGCGCACCCGCCTGACCCTGACCCTGGCCAACCAGGCGTTCGAGGACGAACGGGCCCTGGCCATCTTCCCCGCCGGCGCCATCTCCACGCCCGACAGGAGTCGCAGACTGCTCGATCCGCCGTGGCAGCCTACGGCGGTTTCACTGGCGCGCAAGCATCACGCCCCGGTCCTGCCCGTGCATCTGGACGGGCCCTGGTCGACCCTGTTCAACAGCTTTCACCGCCTGTCGGGGGCCCTGCCCTATTCCAAGGAGCTGCGCGACATCACCCTGTTCCATGAACTGCTCAACAAGGCGGGCAAGCGGTTCGAGCTGACCATCGGCGCCCTGATCGCGCCTCAGGCCCTGGCCGGCGAAGCCGCCCAGGTGACCGAGGCGCTGAAGGTCTATATCGAGCGGACTCTGCCCGACGAACCGGACCGGCCCTTCGCATGAGCCTCGACATCCCCCTGGCCGACGCCGATGCGACGCAGGCCCTTGGCGCGGTCCTGGCCCTGCGCCTGCGCCCGGGCGACGCCGTCTGCCTTTACGGTCCGCTCGGCGCGGGCAAGACCACCCTGGCCCGCGGCCTGATCCGCGCCTTTATGGGACCGGACGAGGAGGTCCCGAGCCCGACCTTCACCCTGGTTCAGCTTTACGACGGGCCTGATTTTCCCATCAGCCACTTTGATCTTTATCGTCTGGAGCAGGCGAGCGAGGCCGATGAGCTGGGCCTGGACGAGGCGCTGGAGGACGGCGCGGTCCTGATCGAATGGCCCCAGCGGCTCGGCGGGCGCCTGCCGCCGGATCGAACTCGATATAGAGATCGCCTTCGACGCCGAGGGGCGGCTGGCGCGCCTCACCCCGCACGGCGCCTGGAAAGGCCGTCCACTTGAGCTCTAAGCGCGAAACCGTCAAAGCCGACTTCCTGGCGCGCGCCGGACTGGCGCACGCGCAACGAATGCCGTTGCCCGGCGACGCCTCGACCCGACGATACGAGCGCCTGACCACGCCGGACGGCCAAAGCCTGATGCTGATGGACGCCCCCCCGCTGGCCGAAAGCCCGCCGTGCGATCCGGCCTGGAGCGCGCAGCAACGCATCGCAGCCGGCTGGAACGCCACCGCGCGTCTGGCCGCCGGCAGCGTGGCCGCCTTCGCGGCGGTAGCCGCTCATCTGCGTTCTGTCGGATTGTCGGCGCCCGTGGTCCACGCCCTGGACGCGCCGCTAGGGTTGGCGGTGGTGGAGGACTTTGGCGAGGGCGTCTTCGCGCGGCTGATCGAACAGGGCGCCGATGAGAGCGAGCTCTATTTCGCCGCCATAGACGCCTTGGCCGCCCTGCACGCGGCGCCGACGCCGTCGGTGCTGCAAGGCCCCGGCGGACCCTGGCCGCTGCTCACTTACGACGCGGTGGCGCTGAAAGCCGGCGCGGATCTGTTCGTGGACTGGCTTGCCGAGGCTGAAGCCTCGAGCTGGATTTCGGCGATGCAGGCGCGCGCCGAATGGGATGCTCTGTGGGCAGACATCGCCCGATCGCGCCGAGGCGGGCGCCCGGGTGATGGCGCACCGCGACTTCCACGCCGAGAACCTGATCTGGCTGCCAGAACCGCCAGCGGCGCCGCGCGCGTGGGCATGATCGATTTCCAGGACGCCCTCGTCGCCCACCCGAGCTGGGACCTGCATTCCCTGCTGCAGGACGCCCGCCGAGATGTTCCGCCCGAACTGGAGGCCCAGGCGCTGGCGCGCTATTTCGCGCACCGGCCCGAGCTGGACCGCGACGCTTTTCTCGCCGACTACGCGACGCTGGCCGCGCTCAACGAGGCCCGCATCATCGGCGTCTTCGCCCGTCTGGTCGTCCGCGACGGCAAGCCGCGCTACCTGGATTTCATGCCCCGCATGTGGCGCCAGCTCGAACGCAACCTGCAGAACCCGGCCTTGGCCGATGTGAAGGCCTGGTTCGACAGGCATGTTCCGCGCGGAGCAAGGGGATGAGCGACAAGGCTCCTTTCGCTCTCGAGAGCGGGCGATCCCACATGGGTTTTTGCGACCTCTCCCGCTCGCGGGAGAGGGGGACCACGAAGTGGTGGAGAGGGCGTGCGCGTGGCAGACGGTCTCGGCTGAGCCCTCAATGCGGCGGCACGCCCCCTCAGTCCCTTCGGGACAGCTCCCCCGCGAGCGGGGGAGCTCGCGCTGGTAGGGATTTTACGACCTTGAATCAGCAAGTCTCGGCGGATGCGAGAGCCCTGCTCGAGAGGGGTCAATGACGCCCCCGACAACCGCCATGGTCCTGGCCGCGGGGCTGGGCACGCGCATGCGGCCGCTCACGGATGATCGGCCCAAGGCGCTGGTCGAGGTGGCCGGCAAGCCGCTGATCGACCACATGCTCGACCGGCTGGCGGACGCGGGCGCCCGGACAGCGGTGGTCAATGTTCACTATTTCGCCGACCGGCTGGAGGATCATCTCAGGCGCCGCACACGCCCTCGCATCGTCATTTCCAACGAGCGCGAGCAGTTGCTGGAGACCGGCGGCGGGCTCAAGAAGGCGCGGGCGCTGCTGGGCGAGGACCCGATCTGGGCCGCCAACATCGACTCGGTGTGGACGGAGGGTTCGACGCCGGCCCTCACCGCCCTGGCGCGGGCCTGGGACCCGGCGCGGATGGATGCGTGCCTCTTGCTGGCCCCGCTGGAGCGGACCTCGGGCTTTGACGGCCAGGGCGACTTCTTCCTCGGCGAGGACGGCCGGCTGAGCCATCGTGGCGATCGCCCGGCCGCGCCCTACGCCTATATCGGCGTGCAGATCATCAAGCCCCAGGCGGTTGACGACGGACCGGAGGGCCCCTTCTCCCTGTTCGGCGTCTGGATGCGGATGATCGAGCAGGGACGCCTTTACGGCGTGGTGCTGGACGGCTTCTGGATGCATGTGGGCGATCCGCGGGCGCTCAAGGCCGCCGAGGCCAAGCTGGCGCAAACGCCATGACCGCGCGGGGGCCCTTCGCACAGCCGGGGCCGCGCTGGTTCACCATCGCCGCGCACCGTCCGTTCCTGGAGGACCTGGCGCGCGGCCTCGCCGACAGCCTGCCCGGCCCCGAGGCGCTGGCCCAGGCCGTGGTGCTCGTGCCCACCCGCCGCGCCGCCCGCGCCCTGGCCGAGGCGTTTCTGAGCGTAACCGGCGCCGAGGCCGTGCTGCTGCCCCAGGTGCGCGCCCTGGGCGTGCTGGATGAAGGCGAGCCGCCGTTCGAGCCGGGCGACCTGGCGCTGGACCTTCCGCCCGCCATCGGCCCCTATCGCCGCCGGTTCGAGCTGGCGCGGCTGGTGAGCGAGAACGCGCCCCTGTTCGAGCGCCGCATCGACGCGGCCGCGGCCCTGGAGCTGGCCGACGCCCTGGGCGGCTTTCTGGACAGCCTGCAGATCGAGGAGGCGGACGGCGGCGACGGGATCGACCGGCTGGTCGAGGGCGACCTTGCCCGGCATTGGGAGATTTCGGCGCGGTTCCTCGAGCTTGCGCTGGAGGCCTGGCCGCGAAGGCTGAATGAACTGGGCCTGATGGACGTCAATGCGCGGCAGGTCCTTCTGCTGAACAGACTGGCTGATCAGTGGGCGGATGATCCGCCGAATATACCCCTGATCGCCGCTGGATCGACCGGCGCGGCCCCGGCCACCGCGCGGCTTCTGACGGCCGTGGCCGCCGCGCCGATGGGCTTGGTGGTCTTGCCAGGGCTTGATACGGAGCTGGCGGACGACGCCTGGCGCCAAGTCGGCGAGCAGCATCCTCAGGGGGCCATGAAGCGCCTGCTGGCGCGGTCCGGCGTCACGCGCGACGAGGTGCGTGAATGGCCGCTCGCCTCCCTGAGGGGCGAGTCCGAAGGGCGCTGGCGCCGGCGTCTGATCAATGAAGCCCTGCGCCCGGCCGAGGCCACCGCCGACTGGCGCGATCAGATCGCCAAGCTGCGCGAGGAAGCAGGCGACGGCGCGGAGGATCCCGTCGCCGCGGGCCTCGCCGGCCTTTCCGTCATAACCGGACGCAATGAGGAGGAAACCGCCGCCGTGGCCGCTCTGCTCCTGCGCGAGACGCTGGAGACGCCCGGCAAGACCTGCGCCCTGATCACGCCCGACCGCGATTTGGCCCGCCGCGTCTCGGCGCGGCTGGCGCGCTGGGGCGTGGAGGCGGATTCCTCGGCCGGAGCGCCGCTATCGCACGCGCCGACGGGCGTACTGCTCGCGCTTTTGGCCCAGGCGGCGATCGATCCAGGCGATCCGGTCAATCTGCTGGCCCTGCTCAAGCATCCCTTTGTTCGCCTGGGCTTGGCCGCCGAGACCCGGACGGCGGGCCTGAAGGCTCTGGAGCTGCATGGCCTGCGCGGCCCGCGGCCGGGCGATTGGGCGGCCTTGGCCGGGCGGCCCAGGATCATGGCCGATCCGGCCGCCCTCATGGTGCTGAACGCCGCGAAAAGGGCGCTCGACTTGCTGAAGGCCGCAGACCTGGCCGAACCGCCGGCCGTCCACGCCCGCCGTCTCGTCTTGGCCGCCGAGGCCTTGGCTGGCGATGCAATCGGCGCTCTGGGCGCCCTATGGGCCGACCCGGGCGGGGAAGCCGCCGCTGAATTGATGAGCGCCCTGATTGAAGAGGGCGATCGGCTGCCGCCCGCCACGCCCAAGGGCTTCACCCTGCTGCTGGATCGCCTGATGGCCGGCGCCACAGTGCGGGCGACGGGCGGCGCCCATCCGCGACTGCACATTCTCGGCGCCATCGAGGCGCGGCTGGTGAGGGCCGACCGGCTGGTCCTGGCGGGTCTGGAGGAAGGCGTCTGGCCTCAGGCGGCGCCGATCGATCCCCTGCTGTCGCGGCCCATGCGTTCGGCGCTCGGCCTGCCGCCGCCCGAGCGGCGCGTGGGTCTGTCCGCCCACGACTTCGCCCAGGCCGCCTGCGCGAGCGAGGTGTTCCTATTGCACTCGGAGCGCCTGCAGGGCGCGCCCTCGGTGCAGTCGCGCTGGCTGTGGCGGCTGAAGACCCTGGCGGAAGGCGCGGGCCTGACCCTGCCGGACCGTCCTGAAGCGCTCGCCTGGGCCCGCGCCCTGGACCGGCCGGGCGAGTACCGGCCCGCGCGCCGGCCGGACCCGCGCCCGCCCTTGTCCGCTCGTCCGCGCGAACTGCCGGTGACGGCGGTCGAGACCCTCACGCGCGATCCTTATGCGGTCTACGCTCGCCACATTCTCAAGTTGAGGCTGATGGAGCGGCCCGACGAGCCGGTGGAGGCGCGCGCGCGCGGCACGGCGATTCACGCGGCCTTCGAGGCCTTCACGCGCGCGTGGCCCGACGCGCTTCCGCCCGACGCGGCCGAGCAGTTCGTGGCGCTTTACATGCAAGAGCTGCGCGACGCCGGCGCGCCCGAAGCGGCCCTGGCGCGCGAACAGGCCCTCGCGCAAGAAGCCGGCGTCTGGGTCGCCCAGATGGAGCGCGAGCGCCGGGCGGATCGACCCCTCATCCTGGTCGAGCAGAAGGGCGCCGTGCGCTTTGACTCCGTCGCCGGGGAGTTCACCCTCACCGCGCGGGCCGACCGCATCGAATTGACCGGCGACGGCTACGCCCATGTGCTGGACTTCAAGACCGGAGCGCGCTCCGACCGCCAAGATGGTCAACACCGGTTTCTCGCCCCAGCTCACCCTGACCGGCGCGATCCTGGCGTCCGGCGGCTTTGAGCAGGCCGGCAGGCGGACGCCGGGCGATCTGATCTATCTGCGCGTGACCGGGCGCAAACCGGCGGGCGAGACGATCAAACGCGCGCTCGCCGGCGTGGACAGCGCAGACATGTGCCAATCCGCCCTCAAGGGCCTGATGTCCCTGATCGCCCGGTTTGACGACCCGCGCCGTCCCTATCTGTCGCGCACCGCCCCCCAGTTCGTGCACGGCCACCCCAGCGACTACGATCACCTGGCCCGCGTGCAGGAGTGGTCCTCAGGCGAAGAGGAGGGCGCGCAATGACCCCCGACCCTCAACGCCAGGCTTCCGATCCGCGCGCCTCGGCCTTCGTCGCCGCCAACGCAGGGTCGGGCAAGACCAGCACCCTGGTCTCGCGGGTGGCGCGGCTGCTGCTGGCGGGGGCCGAGCCTCAGGCGATCCTGTGCGTGACCTACACCAAGGCGGCCGCCGCGGAGATGCAGCAACGGCTGTTCCGTCAACTCGGCCGCTGGTCGGTGGCGCAGGACGAAGACCTGAGACGCGATCTGGACCGGCTGGACGGCAGTGGCGCGAACGCCGGCAAGGAAGAGCTGTCCATGGCCCGCGCCCTGTTCGCGCGCGCCCTGGAGACCCCGGGCGGGCTGAAAATCCAGACCATCCACGCCTTCTGCGAGAAACTGCTGCGGCGCTTCCCGCTGGAGGCCGCCGTCTCGCCGGGCTTTCAGGTGATGGACGACTCCGCCGTCGGCCCAGATCGCCGAGGCGGCGCGGGACGCGGTGGCGCGCGCGGCGCTGCATGGAACCGGCGCCCTGGCCCAGGCCTACGCCCGATTGTCAGTGGCGCTGGATTTCAAAGCCTTCCAGGGCATGTTCAGGGCCTTTGAGGACCGCTGCGCTGCGCTGGCGGACTATGTCGAGCGATGCGGCGGGCTGGAGGCGGTAACGTCGGACGTCTGGGCCCGCTGCGGCTTCGACGGGCCGATCACGGTGGAGGAGATCGAGCAGGCCGCCCTGGCCGAACTTGACGCGGGTCTGTGGCGCGCCTGCGCCGAGGCTTTGCGTGCGGGCACGGCGACTGACGGCAAGAACGCCGACAAGCTCATCGCCGCCGCGGCCTCCGGCGCGCTCTCGCAGATGCTCGCCGCCCTGTTCACCGACGGCGGCGAGGGCGGGCCCGCCAAGTGGGTGGAGAGCGCCAAGGTCTTGCAGGCCGATCCGCCGCTTCGCGCCGCGCTGCTGACGGAACAGGACCGACTGGCCGACGCGCGCGAGCGAATTCGCGCCGCGCGGATCGCGGAAGACACCGTCCAGGCGCTGATCCTCGCTCAGGCCTATGTCGCCGCCTATGAGGTGGAGAAGTCCGAAGCCGGACGGTTGGACTTCGCCGACCTGATCCTCAAGACCTCGGCCCTGCTCAACACCCGCGCGGACGCCGCCTGGGTGCTCTACAAGCTGGACGGGGGGATCGATCACATCCTGCTGGACGAGGCCCAGGACACAGCGCCGGACCAGTGGGCCGTCATTGAGCCCATCACCGACGAGTTTTTCGCCGGCGCGGGCCTGCCGCGCCTAAGCGCGGGCCTTGCACGCAGCCTGTTCGTGGTGGGCGACGAGAAGCAGTCGATCTATTCGTTCCAGGGCGCCGATCCGAACCTTTTGCGCCGCAAGACCGAAGCCTACATCGAGAAGATCGCCGCAGCCGGTCTGCAGGCGCGCCCGGTCAACCTCACCCAATCCTACCGCTCCGCGCCCCAGGTGCTGCGCTTCGTCGACGCGGTGTTCGCCGACCCCGCCGCCTGGGCCGGCGTGCCGCCCGCCCCGGACGAGGCGGCCGTCAACCACATCGCCACCCGCCTGGACCACCCGGGCTGTATCGACCTATGGCCGCTGGAGCGCGAGATCGACGGCGATGAACGTCAGGCGTGGGACGATCCGCTCGATCAGGAGGGACCGGGCAGCGCGAACGCGCGCCTGGCCGAACACATCGCCGAAGAGGTGGAAGGCCTGATCAAGCGTGGAGAAACGGTGTTCGACAAGGACGAGCGTCGCTGGCGTCCGGCGCACGCGGGCGACGTGCTGATCCTGGTCAAGCGTCGCAAGGTTCTGTTCGAGGAGATCCTGCGCGCCCTAAAGCGGCGCGAGATTCCCGTGGCCGGCGCCGACCGGCTCAGCCTGTCCGACCACATATTGTTCGACGACCTGACCGCCCTGGCGCGCTTCATTCAGTTCCAGGATGATGACCTGACTTTGGCGGCCCTGCTGAAAAGCCCCCTGTGCGGGCTGGACGACGACAGCCTGTTCGCCCTGGCTTATGGGCGCGAGAGATCGCTGTGGGGTGCGCTTCAGGCTCGAGCCGACGAACGGACGGATTGGCGCGCGGCACACGCCTTCCTGAGGCGCGCGATCAGCGAGGCGCTCGCCCAGCGGCCGTTTGATTTCTACGCGCGCCTGCTCGGCTGGACCGACGAGGGGGCCCTCTCCGTGCGCGCCCGCATCCTCACTCGGCTGGGCGCGGAAGCTGAGGAAGTGATCGACGAGTTCCTGGCCCAGGTCCTGAACGCCGAACGGAGCGGGGTGGCCGATCTGGAGCGGCTGGCGGCGGTGTTCGCGGGCCTCGACATCGTGGTCAAGCGCGAGATGGACGGCGCCCGCGATGAAGTGCGGGTGATGACCGTCCACGGCGCCAAGGGGCTGGAGGCGCCCATCGTCGTCATGCCCGAGACCACCGTCACGCGCGGCGCGCGCGGCTCGCCCCTGCTGCGGACCGAGGATGGAGGCTTTCCTGGGCGCCGACGGCCAAGCAGGACTGCGAGGCTCTCGGCGCAGGCGCGCGCTTGGCGCGAACGGCGTGAGGACGAGGAAGGCCAGCGGCTGTTCTACGTGGCCCTGACCCGCGCCCGCGACCGGCTCATCCTCTGTGGGCGGATCAATGCCAGGACCAAGGACGAGAATATTGGCGGCTGGTATGCGGCGGCGCAGGCGGCGCTGGCCCATCCGCAGGTTGCGCCGCATGTGCGCACCGTTCAGCGCAACGGCATGGAGGTGTGTCGCTTCGGCCCCGATCCACAGGTCGCGCCGTCCGTGGCCGCGACGCCGCGACAGGAACGCCCCCTGCCCGCCTGGGCCCTGCATCCCGCCGCCGCCGAAACCCTCCAGCGCTTCGCCTCGCCCTCGCGCCTGGGCGAGGAAGCGCCCGACGCCGGGTCGGCGCCCTCGCCCCTGGCCCGCAGCGGAGGCCTCGGCCGGTTCCGACGCGGCGACCTGATCCACCGTCTGCTGCAGCTTCTTCCCGACTTGGCGGCGGACGAGCGATCGGCGGCGGCGGCGCGACTGCTGGCGCGAGAACCCGGCCTGAGCGAGGGCCAGCGCGCCGAGATCGTCGCCGCCGCGCTCGGTGTATTGACCGACGACCGCTTCGCCGCCGTGTTCGGGCCGGGCTCGCGCGCCGAGGCCGCCATCGCCGGCCGCGCGCCGGGCCTAGGCCCCACCGGCGCCGTGGCCGGCCGAGTTGACCGTCTGCTGATCGAAAAGGACCGTGTGTTGGTGGTCGATTTCAAGACCAACCGGCCCTCGCCGAACCGCATCGAGGACGCCGATCCGGCCTATCTCAGGCAGATGGCGGTCTATGGCGCGGTGCTGCGGTCCATCTTTCCCGAGCGCCGGATCGAGGCCGCCCTGGTGTGGACGGATGGACCCAAGCTGATGGCCGTGCCAGAAAACTTGAGGGCCGAGGTCCTGGCGGGACTTGCCGGGGCCGTTGATAGTTGACCCCGGGTGACCTACATCGCCGGCCTAGACTGAGGAGCAAGACCCATGAGCACCGTCAAGGTGACCGACCAATCCTTCGAGCAGGACGTGCTCAAGTCCGGCCAGCCGGTGCTGGTGGATTTCTGGGCTGAATGGTGCGGCCCGTGCAAGCAGATCGCCCCGGCGCTGGACCAGATATCGGAGGAGCTGGCGGGCAAGGTCACCGTGGCCAAGGTCAATATCGAGGAAAGCCCCGGCGTGCCCTCCCGCTACGGCGTGCGCGGCATCCCCACCCTGATGCTGTTCCGCGACGGGCAGATGGCTTCGATGAAAGTCGGCGCCATGCCCAAGCAGAAGATCCTCGACTGGCTGAGCGAAGCGGGGGTCAAGGCTTAGCAAGCCCGATCATTCTCGGAAAGCGCGCGCTTTCCGAGGATCACGGATTTGTAGTTTGAACCGGCGCCAAGGAAACTCTCGCGCGGCGCGCTAAACCACCTCTTGCGCCTGCTCGGCGAGGATCGTCAGTCCCGCGGGCGTCACGTCGGCGAAGCCGCCTTCGATCTGGAACACGCGGATGGCGGCGCCGTCGCGCACGCTGACGCGGCTGGGCTTGAGCGCGGTCATGAACGGGGCGTGGCCCGCCAGGACGCCGAAATCGCCCTCAACGCCGCAGGCGTCGACCTGGTCGACTTGCGCCGAATAAAGTTCGCGCTCGGGCGAGACCAGGGAGAAGTGGAACTTGGCCATCAGGCCTCCGCCGCCATCTTCTCGGCCTTGGCCACCGCTTCCTCGATGCCGCCCACCATGTAGAAGGCCGCTTCGGGCAGGTGGTCGTACTCGCCCTCGCAGATGGCCTTGAAGGAGCGGATGGTGTCCTTCAGCTCGACGAACTTGCCGGGAGAGTTGGTGAACTGCTCGGCCACGAAGAAGGGCTGCGACAGGAAGCGCTGGATCTTACGCGCGCGGGCCACGGTCAGCTTGTCGTCCTCCGACAGCTCGTCCATGCCCAGGATCGCGATGATGTCCTTCAAGGCCTTGTATTGCTGAAGGATTTCCTGCGTCTGGCGGGCGACGTTGTAGTGCTCCTCGCCGATCACCAGCGGGTCCATGATGCGCGAGGTGGAGTCCAGCGGGTCCACGGCCGGGAAGATCGCCTGGGCGGCGATGTCGCGGCTCAGCACCGTGGTCGCGTCCAAGTGGGCGAAGGAGGTGGCTGGAGCCGGGTCGGTCAGGTCGTCGGCGGGCACATAGATGGCCTGCACCGAGGTGATCGAGCCCTTGTTGGTGGAGGTGATGCGCTCCTGCAGATTGCCCATCTCCGTGGCCAGGGTCGGCTGATAGCCCACCGCCGAGGGGATGCGGCCGAGCAGGGCCGACACTTCCGATCCCGCCTGGGTGAAGCGGAAGATGTTGTCGATGAACAGCAGCACGTCCTTGCCTTCCACGTCGCGGAAGTACTCGGCCTGGGCCAGGCCCGTGAGGGCCACCCGCGCGCGCGCGCCCGGCGGCTCGTTCATCTGGCCATAGACCAGGGTGCACTTGGAGCCTTCGGTCGAGCCGTTCTTCTTCGGGTCCACATTGACGTTGGACTCGATCATCTCGTGATAAAGGTCGTTGCCCTCGCGGGTGCGCTCGCCCACGCCCGCCAGCACGGAATAGCCGCCGTAGGCCTTGGCGATGTTGTTGATCAGCTCCTGCATGGTCACGGTCTTGCCCACGCCGGCGCCGCCGAACAGGCCGATCTTGCCGCCCTTGGTGTAGGGGCACATCAGGTCGATCACCTTGATGCCGGTGACCAGCACTTCCGCCGAGGTGGACTGATCGGCGAAGGACGGCGCCTCGCGGTGAATTTGCGCGGTGAAGGTCGAGGCGATGGGCCCGGCTTCGTCGATCGGATCGCCGATCACGTTCATGATGCGGCCGAGCGTGGCCGGCCCCACCGGGACGGTGATGGAGGAGCCGGTGTCGGTCACCGGCTGGCCGCGCACCAGGCCCTCGGTGGTGTCCATGGCGATGGTGCGCACGACGTTTTCACCCAGGTGCTGGGCCACTTCCAGCACCAGGCGGAAGGGCTTGCCGGTCTTCTGGTCGGTATTGGTGGTTTCCAGCGCGTTGAGGATGGCCGGCAGATGGCCTTCGAACTCAACGTCGACGACGGCGCCGATCACCTGGGCGATGCGGCCGGTGGCGGCGGAAACGGGCTTGTGAAGGGTCATGGCGGGGGACCTGTCTTTACGTCAGAGGGCCGAGGCGCCGGAGATGATCTCGATCAGCTCCGTGGTGATCTGCGCTTGGCGTTGGCGGTTATATTGAAGGTTCAGCGCGGCGATCATCTCGCCGGCGTTGCGGGTGGCGTTGTCCATGGCGCTCATCTGGCTGGCGTAGAAGCCGGCCATGTTCTCGAGCAGGGCGCCCAGGATCTGCACGGCGATATTGCGCGGCAGGAGCGTCTCCAGGATGCCCTCTTCCGAAGGCTCGTATTCGTAGCAGGCGCCGCCCAGATCAGGCTTGGCGGCCGCGTCGGCCAGCGTGGCGGGGACCAGCTGCTGGGCCGTGGGAATCTGCGACACCACCGATTTGAAGCGGCTGTAGAACAGGGTGACCACGTCCACGTCGCCCGCCTCGAACAGCTCCAGCACCAGATCGGCGATGGGCTGGGCCACGGCCAGGGACAGCTGGCGATAGGCGGACAGATCGAAGGACTCCACCACCTTGTCGCCGTAGGTGCGGCGCAGCTGGTCGCGCGACTTCTTGCCCACGCAGATGATGCGCACGTCCTTGCCCTGGGCGATCAGGGCGTTGATGTGCTCGCGCGCGGCGCGGACGATGGAGGAGGTGAAGCCGCCGGCGAGGCCCCGATCGGCCGCCGCCACGATCACCAGATGGCGCTTGTCGCTTCCGGTCCCGGCCAGCAGGCGCGGAGCGCCGTCGCCGGACACGCCCGCCGCCAGATTGGCGATCACCGCCGCCATGCGCTGAGCGTAGGGCCGGGCGTTAACGGCGGCGTCCTGCGCGCGGCGCAGCTTGGCCGCCGCCACCATCTGCATCGCCTTCGTGATCTTCTGCGTCGCTTTCACGCTCGAGATCCGATTGCGCATATCCTTGAGGCTGGCCATCGGGGGCTACCGTCCGGCCGGCTTAGGCGAAGGTCGCGGCGAAGGATTCCAGCGCGCTTTTCAGCTCGCCTTCCATCTTGTCATCCAGCGCCTTCTTGGTGCGGATGGCCTCGAGCAGCTTGGCGTGCTTGGCGTGCAGCTGCGACAGCAGGGTCTTTTCGAACCGACCCACATCCTTGACGGAGATCTTGTCCAGATAGCCGCGCGTGCCGGCGTAGATCACGCAGACCTGCTCTTCCACCGCCAGCGGCGCGTACTGCGGCTGCTTGAGCAGCTCGGTCAGACGCGCGCCGCGGGCCAGAAGGCGCTGGGTGGAGGCGTCCAGGTCGGAGCCGAACTTGGCGAAGGCCGCCATTTCCCGGTACTGGGCCAGTTCGCCCTTGATGGCGCCGGCCACTTGTTTCATGGCCTTGATCTGGGCCGAGGAGCCCACGCGCGACACCGAGATGCCGACGTTCACCGCCGGGCGGATGCCCTGGTAGAACAGGTCGGTTTCCAGGAAGATCTGGCCGTCGGTGATGGAGATCACATTGGTCGGGATATAGGCCGACACGTCGTTGGCCTGGGTCTCGATGATCGGCAGGGCGGTCAGCGAGCCGGAACCATTGTCTTCGTTCAGCTTCGCAGCGCGTTCGAGAAGCCGCGAGTGCAGATAGAATACATCGCCCGGATAGGCTTCGCGGCCCGGCGGGCGACGCAGCAGCAGCGACATCTGACGATAGGCTACAGCCTGCTTGCTAAGGTCGTCGTAGATGATCAGGGCGTGCATGCCGTTGTCGCGGAACCATTCGCCCATGGCGCAGCCGGCGAAGGGCGACAGGAACTGCAGCGGCGCGGGCTCAGACGCGGTGGCCGACACCACGATGGTGTATTCCAGCGCCCCGTGCTCCTCGAGCGTCTTGACGATCTGGGCGACGGTGGAGCGCTTCTGACCGATCACGACATAGATGCAATAGAGCTTGGCGCTCTCGTCATTGCCCGCGTTGATCGGCTTCTGATTGAGGATGGTGTCGATGGCGACGGCGGTCTTGCCGGTCTGACGGTCGCCGATGATCAGCTCGCGCTGGCCGCGTCCCACCGGGATCAGCGTGTCGATGGCCTTCAGGCCGGTCTGCACCGGTTCGTGCACGGACTTGCGCGGGATGATGCCCGGCGCCTTCACGTCCACCCGGCGCCGTTCGGTGATCCCGACCAGCGGGCCCTTGCCGTCGATCGGCTCGCCCAGCGGATTGACCACGCGGCCGAGCAGGCCCTTGCCCACCGGCACGTCGACGATTTCGCCCAGGCGGCGGGCTTCGTCGCCCTCGCGGATGGCGCGGTCTTCGCCGAAGATCACGACCCCGACGTTGTCGCGCTCCAGGTTCAGGGCCATGCCCTTGACCCCGGCGGAGGGGAATTCCACCAGCTCGCCGGCCTGGACCTTGTCCAGTCCGTAGATGCGGGCGATGCCGTCGCCGACCGACAGCACCTGGCCGACGTCGGAAACGTCCGCCTCTTCACCGAAACCGGCGATTTGCGACTTTCAGAATCGCCGAGATTTCGGCGGCGCGGATGTCCATGTCTCTACGCTCTCTTGAGGGCGAACTTCAGGGAATCAAGTTTGGATCGAAGCGAGGCGTCGAACAGGCGCGAGCCCACCCGCACCTTCAGCCCGCCGAGGATCGCAGGATCCACGCGGGCGGTGATTTCGGGCGCCTTGCCCAGGGCCTTTTCCAGGGCCGCGGTCACGGCCTTGCTCTGAGCGGCCGTCAGCTTGATGGCGCTGGTCACCTCGGCGGCCACCACGCCGCGGTGAGCGGCCGACAGGCGTTCGAAGCCGGCGATGGCGCTGGCCAGGACGTCGGCGCGGCGATTGGCCGACAGCACGCCCAGGAATTTAACGGTCACCGGCGTTCAGCTTGGCCTTCTTGGCCAGGGCGTCCAGCACCTTGGCCTTGGCCTCCGAGGGGAAGATCGGCGAGGCGAGGAATCGGCGCAGCTCGGCGCTCTCGATCAACGCCGCCTTCAGCGTGGCGAGGTCGCCCTCGATAGCGCCGAGCGCCTTGGTCTCCAGGGCCAAATCGAACAGGGCCTGCGCATAACGCGCGCCCACGTCCGTCTGCTTGAATTCGTCCGCCAAATTAAACCCGCCCGGTGCGTTCAAGGGCCGACCGCGAAAGGCTCTTCGCAGCGACTCAAAAGGCTTGGAAGCGCTAGGATTGCACTCGGGTTCAGCGGGTCATTTCGACCCCGTCCCCCTAAGCCGGGCGGGTGATAGCACGCGATTTTCCGCATCGCAACCGAAGCACCGGGACTCGGTGGCAGACTGTCGGCATTGTGTGCGAATTGGACGCGGGCCGGGCGAGGACGGGCCGACCGCGGGCCGTCCGGAGCGCCCGTCGAAGGAGGCTTTTGCCCATGAACAGACTGATCGGTCTGGCGAGCGACCCCGCCGCCTGGGCGGCGCTGGCGGCCCTGGCGGGGCTGGAGATCGTGCTCGGCATCGACAACCTGGTGTTCGTCTCCATTCTCACCAACGCCCTGCCCGAAGCGGTGCGCGCTCGCGCTCGGCGCCTGGGGCTGGCGGCGGCCCTGCTGTTTCGCCTCGCGGTGCTGGGCCTCGCCGTCTATGTGGTCGGCCTGACCCGGCCGGTCCTGACCATGATGGACCACGGCTTTTCCTGGCGCGACCTGATCCTGGGCGGCGGCGGCCTATTTCTGGTGTGGAAGGCCACGCGGGAAATTCACGACGCCATCGACCCTGAGTCGGGCCGCGCCCACGGCGGCGCGGTCGAATCGACCACCTTTCTGACCGCCATCACCCAGGTGGTGTTGCTGGATCTTGTGTTCTCCATCGACAGCATCGTCACCGCCGTGGGCATGACCGACCAGGTGCCGATCATGACCGCGGCGGTCGTCATCGCGGTGGGCCTAATGCTGATCGCATCGGGGCCCCTGTCGACCTTCATCCGCAAGAACCCGACCTTCGTCATGCTCGCGCTCGGCTTTGTGCTGATGATCGGCATGACCTTGATCGCCGAGGCCTTCGGCGTGCACGTGCCCAAGGGCTATATCTACGCGGCCATGGGATTTTCGGTCTTCGTGGAGGCGCTGAACATGCTAGTTCGCGCTGCAAAGCGATCAGGACCGCGCCAAGGACCGTCATGAAGGATACGCCGTTCACGCCGCCCCAGAATCCGGCAGGGCCCACGCCGCAGCAGCAACGCACGACCCTGATCGCCCTGATGCTGGTGCTGCTGCTCAGCGCGCTGGACCAGACCATCGTCTCCACCGCCATGCCGCGCATCGTGGCGGAGATGAAGGGCCTGGAGCTCTATCCCTGGGTCACCACCATCTATCTGCTGTCCTCCACCGTGATGGTGCCGATCTGGGGCAAGCTGGCGGACCTTTACGGGCGCAAGGCCATCATGGTCTGCGGCGTCAGCATTTTTGTGTTTTCCTCGTGGCTGTGCGGTCTGTCGGGCGAATTCGGGTCCCTGCCGCTGCTGGGGGGCGGCATGACCCAGTTGATCGCCTTTCGCGGCCTGCAGGGCATCGGCGGCGGCGCCCTGTTCACCAGCTCCTTCGCCGTACTGGCCGATCTTTATCCCCCGCGCGAACGCGGCCGCTATGCGGGCATGATCGGCTCGGTGTTCGGCCTGGCCAGCGTGATCGGCCCGGTGGTGGGCGGCTTCTTCACCGAGCACGGCTCGGTGGACTTCGGGACGATGCACATCTCCGGCTGGCGCTGGATTTTCTATCTGAACCTGCCCCTGTCGCTCCTTGCCCTGTTCATGATCATCACGGGCATGCCGGTCACCTCGCGCCGGGCCAAGGCGAAGATCGACTTCGCCGGCGCGGGCCTGGTGATGGTCGCGGCCGGCGCGCTGATGTTGGCCCTGAGCTGGGGCGGCGAAACCTACCCCTGGTCCTCGCCGACCATCATTGGCCTGCTGGGTCTCAGCGTCGCCTCGGTGATCGCCTTCGTCGTGGTGGAATCCAAGGTCAGCGAGCCGGTTCTGCCGCTGGAGCTGTTCCGCATCCACGCCTTCTGGACCAACATCCTGGCCTCCTTTCTGCTGGCCATGGCCTTCATGGGCATGATCACCTACATGCCGTTGTTCTTGCAGCTGGGCCTGGGCGTGCCGGCCACCCGCAGCGGCGTGGCCATTCTGCCCCTGATGTTCGGCCTGATCCTCACCAGCACCATCGCCGGACGGCTGGTCACCCGCACGGGACGGTACAAACCGTTCATGATCGGCGGCGCGGCTCTGATCCTGGTCGGCGTGGTTCTGCTGACCCTGATGGGGCCGCACGCCTCCATCGGCCAGGTGTCCTGGCGGCTGTTCATCATCGGCCTGGGCCTGGGCCCGTCGCAAAGCCTGTTCTCCATGGTGGCGCAGAACTCCGCCGCGCCCGGCCAGATCGGCGTGGTCACCAGCGCCAGCCAGTTTTTCCGCCAGATCGGCTCGACCGTCGGCGTGGCCGTGTTCGGCGCCCTGCTCACCGCCCGCCTGGCCGGCGAGATCGCCAAGCATGGGCCAGCCTGGGCGCCCCAGGGCCTGGGTCAGCTTCAGGCCCTGGCGCTCGGCGGCAAGGGCGTCGGCGCCGGGGCGGCCCACGTCGATCCGGTGGTGCGCGCGGCCTTTTCCGTGGCCATGAACAGCGTGTTCCTGGCCGCCCTGATCATCGTGCTTCTGGGCCTTTTCGCCGTCATCGCCATCCCGCACATCCCCCTGCGCAAGACCCACCTGCACGCGGAGCCGGTGGCCGAGCCCGGCGAGGGCACGGACGACGTGGAGGCTTGAGCTTACAAGAACGAATACGGGTCGATGTCCACCGTCACCCGCACCGAATTCGGCGCGCGCACCCGCGCGCGCCAGGCGCTCATGAAAGCCTGCAGGTCCACGGTGCGGTCCGCGCGAACCAGGAACCGCTTGCGACGACGGCCGCGCACCAGGGCGAGCGGCGCGTCGGCCGGGCCGTAGACTTCGACCCCCTCGGCGTTGGGCGCCGCCGCGGCCAGGGCGCGCACGTAAGGTTCCAGGATGTCCGCGTCCGGTCCGGAGGCGATCACCGCGGCCAGGCGGCCATAGGGCGGCAGGCCGCGCCAATTCGCGCTCGGCCATCTCCACGGCGACGAAGCCGTCGCGGTCCTGGGCCTTGAGCGCCTGCATCACCGCGTGGTCGGGCGCATAGGTCTGCAGCAGGGCGCGGCCCGGTCGCTCCGCCCGGCCCGCGCGGCCGGTCGCCTGGGCCAAGAGCTGATAGGTGCGCTCGGCGGCGCGTAGGTCCCCCCCGCGCAGGCCCAGATCGGCGTCCACCACGCCCACCAGGGTCAGGTTGGGGAAGTTGTGGCCCTTGGCCGCCGCCTGGGTGGCCACCAGGATGTCGATCTCGCCCGTCCTCCATGCGCCTGATCAGCTCGCGCGCGCCCTCGGCGTCCATCACGGTGTCGGAGGAGAACACCGCGATCTCGGCGTCCGGAAACAGCCGCCGCGCCTCCTCCTCCACCCGCTCCACGCCCGGCCCGATGGACACCAGGGAATCGACGGCTCCGCAGTGCGGGCAGACCTTGGGCTTGGGCATGGAAAAGCCGGTCAGGTGACAGATCAGCCGCCCCGTGTAGCGGTGCTCCACCAGCCAGGAATCGGTGTCCGGCGCCGTCATCCGCTGCCCGCAGGCGCGGCACAGCACCAGAGGCGCATAGCCGCGCCGGTTGAGGAACAGCAGCACCTGCTCGCCGCGGCCCAGCGTTTCGGCCATGGCCTGGACCAGGGGCGGCGAGAGCCAGTGGTCCGGCTCGGGCGGGGTTTCGCGCATGTCGATCAGATCGACCTCGGGCAGTTCGGCCACGCCGTGGCGGGCCTTGAGCTTGAGCCAGCGATAGCGGCCGGTCTCGGCGTTCCACAGGCTTTCCAGCGAGGGCGTGGCCGAGGCCAGGATCACCATCGCCCCCTCGATCTTGGCCCGCGCCACGGCCAGATCGCGCGCGTGATAGATAAAGCCTTCCCCCTGTTTGAACGAGCCGTCGTGCTCCTCGTCCACCACCACCAGCCGCAGGCGCGCGAACGGCAGGAACAGGGCCGAGCGGGCGCCCACCACGATGCGGCAGCGGCCGGCGATGACCTCGTCCCACACCCGGCGCCGCTGCGGCGGGGCGATGGCGGAATGCCATTCGGCGGGCATAGCGCCGAAGCGGTCGGCGAAGCGGGCGATCACCGCCTGGGTCAGGGCGATTTCGGGCAGGAGCACCAGCACCTGGGCGTCAGGGTCGCGCCGCAGAACCTCGGCGACCGCCTCCAGATAGACCTCCGTCTTGCCTGAGCCGGTGACCCCGTCCAGCAGGGCCGCCTGGAAGCCGCCCTCGGCGATCATCGCCTTGAGCGCGGCGGTGGCGGCGGCCTGGCTGGCGTTGAGCGGCGTCGAGGGCCGCTCCGGATCGGGCGCGGCGAAGGCCTGGTCGGGGGTGTCCAGGACCTGCTCCAGCACGCCCTCGTCGATCAGGCCCTTGACCACCCCGGCCGAGACCCCGGCCCGGCGGGCGAGCTCCGCGGCGTTGGCCGGACCCTCCGTCAGCGCTTCCAGCACACGCAGACGCGCTGGCGTGGGCCGCGCCGGCGCCTGGCCGGTCGCGATAAGACGCCGCGTCGGCCGCGCCTGGGGCGCGCGGGCCCCGCGCAGGGCCATGTGCAGGGGCAGGCCGGGGAAATCCACCGCGTAGCGCGCGGCCCAGTCGATGAAGCTGAGCGCGCCCGGCGGCAGGGCGGGCAGGTCGAGCCGCCCGAGCACCGGCTTGAGCGGTCTGTTGCCGCCCGCCGCTGCGCGCAGGCCGACGACCACGCCCGCGACCTCGCGCGGCCCCAGCGGCACGGCCACGTGTTCGCCAATCGCCAACGCCATGCCCTCCGGCTCGGCGTAGTCGAACGCCTCGGGCAGAGGCAGGGGCAGAAGCACCTGGGCGATGCGGGTCATGGGTTCCAATCGTCGTCTTACCGGCTAAAACGCCCGCCTTCCCCTGCCCGCGGACCACAGACATGAACCTGTTCCTGGACACCACCGACACGGCGGAACTGCAGGCCCTGGCGGCCGGCGGTCTGGTCGACGGGGTCACCACCAATCCTACGCTGATCGCCAAGTCGGGCCGTCCCATGCTGGAGGTCATCGCCGAGATTTGCGCTCTCGTCGAGGGCCCTGTCAGCGCCGAGGTCGCCGCCACGAGGCCGACGCCATGCTGGCTGAGGGCCGGCGCCTCGCCGCCGTCGCGCCCAATGTGGTGGTCAAGCTGCCCCTGACGCCGCAGGGCCTCATGGCCGTGCAGGTGTTCGCCCGCGAAGGCATAGCCACCAACGTCACCCTATGCTTTTCCGCGGTTCAGGCCCTGCTCGCGGCCAAGGCGGGCGCGACCTACGTCTCGCCCTTCATCGGCCGGCTGGACGACCAGGGCGCGGACGGGGTCGGCCTGATCCATGACATCCGCACGCTCTACGACAACTACGGATTCGACACGGAAATCCTGGCCGCCTCGATCCGTTCGGTCGAGCATGTCAAGGCCGTGGCCCTGGCCGGCGCGGACTGCGCCACCCTGCCGCCGGCGGTTTTTCGCGCCCTCTTCAAGCACCCGTTAACCGAAAAGGGTCTTGAACAGTTCATGAGCGACTGGGCCAAGACGGGGCAGTCGATCCTCTGATAGCGGGGGCGACGTGAGCGAAGCCGGGAACGAACGCGGCCAAACGCAGCGCGGCCGAGCCGGACTGGCGCGACGGTGCGCGCCTTCCTCAAGGCCCACCCGGCCCTGATGCGCGAGGACGCCGAGCTCCTGTCCGACCTGGGCCTGCGCATCAACGCCGCCAATGTGGTGGAGTTCGGCCCGGCGGCCCTGGCCCGCCATGCGGCCGCCCACCAGCGCGAAAGCAGCGCGCGCCTGCAGCTGGAAGCCACCGCGCGGGCCAATTTCGCCGCCCAGGCCCAGTGCCACGCCGGCGTGGTCGACCTGCTGGAAGCCCGCAACAACGCCGATCTGGCCCGGCGGCTGGACGAGACCGCCAGGCTCCGCTTCGGCCTGCTCGGCGGGGTGATCGCCGTGGAAGGCCCAGCGCCCGCCGGCTGGCGGCCCATGGCCGAAGGCCTGGCCGGCCCGCATGCTGGGCGCCGAGGGCAAGGCCTGGATGGGGCCCAACCCCTTCGCCGAGCAGCTGTTCGGCGCCCTGGACGCGCCGCTGCGAAGTTGCGCCCTGATCCGCCTGTCGCTCTGGTCGCCGGCGCGCACCGGCGTCCTGGCCTTCGCCTCGGCCGATGCAGACGGCTTCACCCCCGACATGGGCGTGGAGCTGATCGCGCTCCTGGCCCGCGTCGTGGAACGCACGGCCGAGCGATGGCCGGTGCTGTAGGCGCCGTCCGCGCCCTCGCAGAACTGGCTCACCTATCTCGCCCAGGAACGCCGCGCCTCGCCGCGCACGGTGCAGGCCTACAGCGACTGCGTTGGGCGCTATCTGGCGTTTCTGCAGCCCATCGCGGCGGGCCGTTGAGCGCGCAGGACCTGGGCGACGTCCAGGCGGCCGAACTGCGCGCCTATCTGGCCCATCGCCGCTCAGGCGATCATCCGCTGTCGCCGCGCAGCCTATCGCAGGCCCTGTCGGCCATCCGCAGCTTCCACCGCTGGCTGGACCGGCGCTGCGGCATCGCCAACGCCCATATCGCCCTGGTGCGCGGCCCGCGCGTCAAGCCCGGCCTGCCGCGCCCGGTGAGCGAGGACCAGGCCTTCGGGCTGATCGCCGAGGCGGGCGACGACCCCGACCGCGAGGCTTGGGAGCTGGCGCGCGACGCGGCCGTGCTGACCCTGCTCTACGGCTGCGGCCTGCGCATTTCCGAGGCCCTGTCGCTCACGCGGGCCGATGCGCCCCTGGCCGACAGCCTGCGCATCCTCGGCAAGGGCTCCAAGACCCGCATCGCCCCGGTGCTGCCGGCCGTGCGCGAGGCGGTGGACGCCTATCTGGCGACCCTGCCCTTTGTCCTGGGGCCGTCAGAGCCCCTGTTTCGCGCCAAACGCGGCGGCCCGCTCGGCCCGCGCCCGGTGCAGGCCCTGATGCAGCGCCTGCGCGGGCGCCTCGGCCTGCCCGCCAGCGCCACGCCCCACGCCCTGCGCCACGCCTTCGCCACGCATCTGCTGGGCGCCGGCGCCGACCTGCGCGCCATCCAGGAGCTGCTCGGCCACGCCTCCCTGTCGACCACCCAGCGCTACACGGCGGTGGACGCGGCGGGGCTATTGGCGACCTACGCCAAGGCGCATCCGAGGGCGTGAGGCGCGTCAGGCCCCGTCAGGGCCGACGATGCCGTATTGCTTGGCCATATTGGGCAGCTTGGCGTTGATCGCGACGGCCGCCGCGATGTCGGCGTCGCCTTCGGCTTTCAATCCCTTGCGCCGCTTGGCAAGGCCCCTACCGTAGAGGGACCAACCGAGCTTCGGCTGAAGGACCAGGGCGGCGTCATAGTCGGCGATAGCCTTGTCGTAATCGCCCAACCGGAGTTCGACCAGACCCCGGCTATCGAGAAACCCAGCCGTCTTGGGGGCGCCGCTGACCGCTCGATTACAATCGTCTAGAGCCTTGTTCAGATCCTTTCCGGCCGCCGCCCGCGCCCAACAGCGTCCGTTGAAGGCCTGGACCATACGGCCGTCGTCGGGATGGGCCGTGACCCAAAGATCGAATTGGGCGATCGAGGCGTCAAACATATCGGCGACGCCGTAGAGGACGCCGAGTTTGAACCTTACATCAGCGTCCTTGGGGACCATGGCCGAGACGGCGTCGAGGTCGGCGGAGCCGGTCTTGTCGCGCTCCTGTAGACGCAGCCCCCCGCGCATTAGAAGCGCATCGATGTTTTTAGGATCAAATTTGAGCGTCTGGTCCAGATCCGCCATTGCCAGGGCCGGCTGCCGATTTTGGGCGTGAACGAGCGCGCGCTGGTAAAAATATCTTGGCTCAGTCGGGGCCAGGTCGCAGGCTTTGCTCAGGTCGGCGATGGCGCGATCGAAATCATGCCGGGCCGCGAAGGCCGCGCCGCGGCGCGCGAAGCCGTCCGCATCCGTGGGCTCTTCCGCAGCCACGTCCGCCGAAGCCTGGGGCGCGCCCGAGGGACCGGCTTGCACGAGGGGAGGAGCGTCGTAGCGGAACACCGGGCCGCCGTTGTAGGTGAAATACATCTTGTGCTGGGAATTGGACACATAGACTCGGTGCGATAGGAAAAAGTCCGCGCCCAAGAGCATATCGGCGCCGATGTCGTTGTAGCTGAAGTCGCTGATCGTCAGACGAGTGTTGCGAATCTCCTCATCACCGATCTTGAAGCTGGTCACCGGCGCAATCCAGTTTTTCACGGCGCGAGGACCGAATCCGCCGCCGAGGCCGGTGAACCGCACGTCCGGCGAGTCCATTTTTATCCCGCTCTTTTCAGCAGATTTGCGAGTCAGGCCGGACCTTCCCGCGCCGGTGTCGAACACAACTTTGATCTTCACGCCGTTGACGAACGCGGTCCCGCTCGTGCGCGCGTTCTCTCGATCGATCGGATCGATGCTGATGACCGAGTAGCCGGCATCCTTCGCCCAATAGGCCAGGGGTTCGGCCGGACAGTTGCGCGGCTGGAATATGCGGATCACGCCGCTGCCGAGGTCATATTCGACATCGGCCGCGCCGAGGATGTTTTGACCTAAACCACCGGCGTATTGCCCAACGCCCTCGGTCACGACGAACTCGGCGTCCGGGATCGTCTGCCCCGCGAGGGAAAGCGTTTTCGCCGTGCCGATATTCGAAAATCCGCTCTCGCCTCCAACGCCGTGAGTCACGAGGTTAGATTGCGTCTGGGCCAGTTTGACCTGCGCCGCGGTGTTGGCGTTGATCGTGCTGTAGAAGGCCCCGCTGTCTGCGACAAACATCTCGTCAACGCCGTTAACCTTGACCGGGACCAAGGGCTTGGTTCCCGACATGGTCACGGGCAATTCGGCGACCTTGACGATGGTGCAGGCGGCGAAGGCCGGAGCTGCGGCGAACGCCAGGGAAAGGCCCGCCAGGGCAGCGGCGATCGCTTTCGACATGTTGAACTCCCCCCCCACATTCCTGAGCATCGCCCAGCGGTTATCGGATCACGCAGTCACGCTGAAGCTTAAGGCGCAAGGCTGCACGCCAACATGCTACGCCGTGTAGCGGGTATCTCAGGTTGCGCAGGCGACGTCAATCGCGTCACGCAAGGGCTCCCGAACGAGGCTGAAACGCCCCGTCAGGCTTGCATCGTCCAGCCCTCCACGCCCATGGCCGCCTGGCGAAGGGCTTCGGAGCGGGTGGGGTGGGGGTGGCAGGTGCGGGCCACGTCCTCGGAGGCGGCGGCTAATTCCATGGCCACGCAGTATTCGCCGATCATTTCCGACACCGACGGGCCGATCATGTGCACGCCCAGGACGCGGTCGGTCTTGGCGTCGGCGAGCACCTTCACGAAGCCCTCGGTCTCGTGGTTGACCTTGGCGCGGCTGTTGGCGCTGAAGGGGAACTTGCCGACCTTGTAGGCGATCCCCGCGGCCTTCAGCTCTTCCTCGGTTTTGCCCACCGTGGCCACTTCCGGATAGGTGTAGATCACGCCCGGAATGACGTCGTAGTTCACATGGCCGGCCTTGCCCGCGATCAGCTCGATGCAGGCCACCGCCTCGTCCTCGGCCTTGTGCGCCAGCATGGGGCCGGAGGTGACGTCGCCGACTGCCCAGACGCCTGGAGCGGACGTTTTAAAATGATCGTTGGCGATCACCCCGCGCTTGTCGGGGACGATGCCCACGCTTTCCAGGCCCAGATCCTGGGTGTAGGGGCGCCGGCCGATGGCCAGCAGGACGTAATCGGCGCTGAGGGTCTCCGCCGCGCCGCCGGCGACGGGTTCGAAGGTGACTTCCACGCCGGTCTTGGAGGTCTTTGCGCCGGTGACCTTGGCGCCCAGCTTGAACTCGAAGCCCTGTTTGGTCAGGGCGCGCTGGAAGGTCTTGGCGGTCTCATCGTCGATGCCGGGCGTGATGCGGTCCAGATATTCGATGACCGTGACCTTGGACCCCAGCCGCCGCCAGACCGAGCCGAGCTCCAGCCCGATCACGCCCGCGCCGATCACGATCAGGGACTTGGGAACCTCGGGAATAGCCAGGGCGCCGGTGGAATTGATGATGCGTTTGTTGTCGACTGTGACGCCCGGCAGTCCGGAGGGCTCGGAGCCGGTGGCGATGACGATGTTCTTGGCGTCGTACGTGGTTTCGCTCCCGTCCGCGGCCTTGACGGATACCTTTCCGGGCCCGGCGATCTTGCCCCAGCCCTTGAGCCACTCGACCTTGTTCTTCTTCATTAGGAACTCGACGCCCTTGGTCAGGGCGGTCACGCTCTCGGCCTTGTTGGTCATCATCTGGGCGAGGTTGAGCTTGGGCTTCACCTCAATGCCCATGCCGGCGAAATCCTTTTCCGCCATCTCATAGAGCTCGGAGGCGTGCAGCAGGGCCTTTGACGGGATGCAGCCGACATTCAGACAGGTGCCGCCGAGGGTCTCGCGACCCTCCACGATGGCGACCTTCAAGCCCAGCTGGCCCGCGCGGATCGCCGCGTTATAGCCGCCGGGACCGCCCCCGATGATGACGACGTCGTACTGAGCCATGAGCTTCGCTTTCACACCGAGGCATGCCGCGCCTCAAGCTGCGCGGCCTTCGCGCGCGCACACTAGTTATGGCAGGCAGGAGGTCAACCAAGGCGGGGTTTGACGCTGAAGAAAAGTGAAACGACGAAGGCCACGAAGCCTGCTGTGGCCTTCGTAATGGCGCCTAAGCCGCGCAGGCTTCGAATCCGGCCTTGAGCTTGGCCTCGTCGAGGTTACGGCCGATGAACACCATGCGGCTGTAGCGTTCCTCATCGGCCTTCCAATCGCGCTGCAGATCGCCCTCCAGCATCATGTGCACCGCCTGGAACACCAGCCGCTTGGACTCGCCCTGCACGTCGACGATGCCCTTGGCGCGAAGAATGTCCGGGCCCTGGTCGGCCAGCAGCTTGTTCAGCCAGGCGGTGACCTTGGTCCCATCCACAGGCCGGTCCAAGCGCAGGGATACGCCCTTGATGTCTTCGTCGTAGCGCGGCGCGGTGTTGCCATGGTCGTGGTCGTGATGCTCGTGATGATGCTGGTCATGACCATGATCGTGGCCGCAGTGCTCGTCGTGCACATGGCCGTCCTCGCCATGAGCCGGATTAAGGAACTCCGGCTCCAGATCCAGAATCCGCTCCAGATCGAAGCTTCCCCGGCCCAGGATCGCGTCCAGCGGCACGTTGGAGCGCGTGGCCCGATGGATGGGCGCCAGAGGGTTCAGCCGGCGGATGCGCGCCTCGATCATGCGCAGGTCGTCGTCCGAGACCAGTTCCACCTTGTTCAGCACGATCTGGTCGGCGAAGGCGATCTGCTCGACGGCTTCCTTGGAATCGGACAGGCGCAGCAGGATGTGCTTGGCGTCCACCACCGTGGTCACCGAATCCAGCTTGGCCTTGGCCCTGACCTCCTCGTCCATGAAGAAGGTCTGGGCCACCGGACCCGGATCGGCCAGGCCTGTGGTCTCCACGATGATGGCGTCGAACCGCCCCTTGCGCTTCATCAGGCCGGCGACCACCCGGATCAGGTCGCCGCGCACCGTGCAGCAGACGCAGCCGTTGTTCATCTCGAACACTTCCTCGTCCGCGCCCACGATCAGGTCGTTGTCGATGCCGATCTCGCCGAATTCGTTGACGATCACCGCATACCGCTTGCCGTGGTCCTCCGACAGGATGCGGTTGAGCAAGGTGGTCTTGCCCGCGCCGAGATAGCCGGTGAGCACGGTGACGGGGGTCTGAACTCATGGTGTTCTTTCCTGGAAGGTCGCTCTGCTCAATCCCACCGAAAGGCGCCGGTCAAGATCTCAGGCGGGGCGGACGGCTCTTAGATGGGCGCGCGCCAGCCGGGATGGAAGAAGGCCGCCGTTGATCCCCACCAGGGCGGAAAGGGCGAACAGCCCCGCCGCGCACAGGGCCATCAGCGCCCCGGGCTGCACCGTCCAGAGGGCCGACAGGGCCAGTCCCGTCAAGCCCGAGGCCGCCGACAGGGCGATGGCCGCGCAGGCCTGACCGCCGTAACTCTTGGCCCAGTAGCGCGCCGCGGCCGCCGGCACGGTCATCAGGGCCACGGTCATCAGGGCCCCGAAGGCGCGGAAGCCGGCCACCAGGTTGAGGGCCAACAGCAGCATCAGGAGAATGTGGGCCGCGCCGAAGCGTCCGCCGGTGGTGCGCATGAACACAGGATCGGCCCCCTCGCCCAGCACCCCGCGCAGAAACAGGGCCAGGCTGATCAAGGTGGCGCTGGCGGCCAGGCCCGCGGTGACCAGTCCCGCCGCGTCCAGGGCCGTGGTCGAACCGAACAGCAGGGCCTGCACCGCCTCCGGATCGTGCGCGCGGCCGAGCAGCAGTATGCCGAGCGCCAGGGCCGCCAGGTAGAAGATGGCGAAGGCGGCGTCATCGGCCAGCTTGCCGCCGCGCGACAGAAGGCTCGACAGACCCGCGACCACCATGCCCGCCGCCAGGGCGCCCGCGAGCAGGGCCAGGGGATTGTTTCCCGCGAGCAGAAACGCGATGGCCACGCCCGGCAGAATGCCGTGCGACATGGCGTCGCCCAGCAGGCTGAGACGGCGCGCCACCATCAGTACGCCGAGCGGCGCGCCGCCGAAGGCCAGGGCCACGGCGCCGGCAGCCGCGCTCTTCAGGCCGATCAGGGTCAAGACATCGTGCGTCACGCGGTCAGGTCCTGCCGGGCCGCGATCGGTTCGTCATCCTCGCACCAGGTTTCGGCCAGGCGGTTGGCGCGGGCCAGGGACTCCTGAACCAGGGCCTCGTCGCTCGGCCCCCAGGCGACCTTCTGGCGCGCCAACACCAGGGTGTTGGGGCAAAGCCTGCGCGCCAGGTCCAGATCATGCAGCACGGCGATGACGGTGCGGCCCTGGGCGGGCCATCCGGCCATCAGTTCGCCGAGATCCTCGGCGGTGCGCGCATCGATGCCGTTGAACGGCTCGTCCAGCAGCACCAGCTGGGCGTCCTGCACCAGCACCCGGGCGAACAAGGCGCGCTGCAATTGACCGCCCGACACCGCGCCGATGGGCCGCTGCTCCAGCCCGTTCAGGCCCACCGCCGCGACCGCAGCGGCCAGTCGATCCCGGTCCTTGGAGTCCAGTCCGCCGAAAAGACCGCGCCTGCCGATGAAGCCGAGACTGATCAGATCGACGATGCGCAAGGGAAACTTCAGGTCCAGACCATGGGCCTGAGGCAGATAGGCGATCTGGCTGGCCTGCACGCCGCCCAGATCGATGGCCCCGGTCAGGGGCTTGAGGTGACCTGCCAGGGCCATCAGCAGGGTGGACTTGCCCGAGCCGTTGGGCCCGACCACCGCGGTCAGGCTGCCCGACGCGAACCGGCCCGATCAGCCCGCTCACCGCCGGGCGGCGCTCATAGCCCAGGGACAGGTTCGTCGAGGATCACGCCCATCGCTAGACCAGGGCCAGGCCGATGGCCGCCCAGACCACCGCGCAGGCGGCCAGGGCCCACCCCAGTCGGGCGGCGGCGCTCATCTGCAGCAGGGTCGGCTTGGTCCGGCGTCATGGCTCTGCTATATCCTGTTACACCGTAACATTCTACAACTCCTTGCGCATCCGCCGAGTTCGCGTTGACTTGGAAGCGCGCCTGAGTATAGTCCGCGCCTCTCGCCCGCGGGCCATCCTCGCGGGCGCATTTCGTTTTTTTCGGCATGCCTTACACCGGCTCAAAAAGCCAAGGCGCGCCAGACTTTTTGAGGCTCAGACCCATGTACGCGGTGATCAAGACCGGCGGAAAGCAATACCGGGTGCAGGCCGGCGACCTTTTGGTCGTCGAGAAGCTCGACGGCGACGTGGGCGCGCAGGTCGCGTTCAAGACGTGCTGATGGTCGGCGACGGGCGCGGACGTGACCGTGGGCGCGCCGCTGGTGGACGGCGCGGTGGTCAACGCCACCCTGATCGAGACCCGCAAGGGCGAGAAGGTGAAGATCTTCAAGAAGATCCGCCGCCAGGGCTATCGCCGCACCAAGGGCCATCGCCAGATCGAGTCCGTGCTGCGCGTCACCTCCGTGGCCGCCGGCAAGACCGAGTCCAAGTGGGACGGCGTGGTCGACCTGACGCCCAAGTCGGTGCTCAACGCCCGCGCCCGCAACCTGAAGATCGCCGCGCCGGCCGAGGCCGGCTCCGGCCAAGACGGCCGCCGCGCCCAAGGCCAAGGCGGCCGCTCCCGAAGGCTGAAGCCCCTGTTAAGGCCGCCGCGCCTAAGAAGGCGGCTGCGCCCAAGGCCGAAAGCCGAAAGCACCGAAGCCAAGACCGACGCCGCGCCCGCCAAGAAGGCCGCGCCGAAGGCCAAGGCCAAGCCCGCTTCCGACAGCGAAGCCTAGTTAAGAGTTCAGGAGAGCAGACCATGGCTCACAAGAAATCAGGCGGCTCCTCGCGCAACGGGCGCAATTCCGCCGGCAAGCGCCTCGGCGTCAAGAAGTTCGGCGGCGAGCCGGTGCTGGCCGGCAACATCCTGGTGCGCCAGCGCGGCACGAACTTCTATCCCGGCGACAATGTCGGCATCGGCCGCGACCACACCCTGTTCGCCAAGGCGACCGGCCATGTGAAGTTCCTGACCAAGCGCGACGACCGCACCTATGTAGCGTCATGCCGGCCGAGCCGGCCAAGGCCGCCGAATAGGCGCGCGACGGACATTTCCGGACCGCGCCGCGATCATCGCAGCGCGATCCGGACCTGAAGTTCAGCGGGGAGTCCGGAGCGCCGGACTCCCCGCTTTCGTTTTGGGCCGCCAGCGAAGGCGGGCCGGGCGAAACGAGCGTTCGACTCGGGAGGAACGACCATGATCAGCCTCGACCTGCGCCGCGAATCAGCACCGCGCGGCTGCGCCTGCGCCGGCCCGCCCCGGCGACGCCGGCCGCCATCGCCGAGCTGGCCGACGACTATCGCCGTCGTCCAGCATCACCACCCGCATGCCCTTTCCCTACCGCCGGCGGACGCGCGCGCCTTCATCGCCCTGGCGCGCGGCCTGGACCGCGCGCGAGCAGATCACCTTCGCCATCGAGCACAGGGACGCGCGGCGTGATCGGCGCCATGGGCTTTCACTCGGCGGCGGCGGGCGCGCCGCCGGAGCTGGGCTACTGGATGGGACGGCCCCACTGGGGCAAGGGCTTCGCCACCGAGGCGGCGCGCGCGGCGCTGGCGTGGGCCAGCGCAGACTGGCGCCGCGCGGCTGATCGTCGCCGGCCATTTCGCCGACAACCCGGCCTCCGGCCGGGTGCTGATCAAGGCCGGCTTCCTCTACACCGGCGAGGTCCAGCGCCGCCTTCTCGCGCGCGCGCGGCGCCGAAGCGGCCACGCGCATGATGGTGTGGATCGCCTAGACCGTGAACGGACTATACAGAGCCCATGAATTCCTCGACCAGTGCAAGATCTATATCCGCTCCGGCGACGGCGGCGGCGGCGCGGTGTCGTTCCGGCGCGAGAAGTTCATCGAATACGGCGGCCCGGACGGCGGCGACGGCGGCCGCGGCGGCGACGTGTGGATCGAGGCGGTCGAGGGGCTGAACACCCTGATCGACTACCGCTACCAGCAGCACTTCAAGGCCGAGACCGGCGTGCACGGCATGGGCCGCGACCGCCACGGCGCCAATGGCGACGACGTGGTGCTGCAAGGTCCCGGTCGGCACCCAGGTGCTGGAGGAGGACCAGGAGACCCTGATCGCCGACCTGGACGAGCCCGGCGCAGCGCGTGCTGCCTGGCGCAAGGGCGGCAACGGCGGCTTCGGCAACGCCCACTTCAAGGGCCCGGTCAACCAGGCGCCGCGCCGCGCCAACCCCGGCCTGCCGGGCGAGGAGCGCTGGCTCTGGCTGCGGCTCAAGCTGATCGCCGACGTGGCCTGGTGGGCCTGCCCAACGCCGGCAAGTCGACCTTCCTGGCCGCCGCCTCGGCCGCCAGGCCCAAGATCGCCGACTATCCCTTCACCACCCTGACCCCCAACCTGGGCATGGTCGACCTGTCGACCAAGGAGCGGTTCGTCATCGCCGACATTCCCGGCCTGATCGAAGGCGCTTCGGAGGGCGCGGGCCTGGGCGTGCGCTTCCTCGGCCATGTTGAGCGCACCGCCGTGCTGATCCATCTGGTCGACGGGACCCAGGAGGACGTCGCCGGCGCCTGGCGCACCGTGCGCGCCGAGCTTGCCGCCTATGGCGAGGGCCTGGCCGACAAGGTCGAGCTGACCGCCGCTCAACAAGATCGACGCCCTGGACCCGGAAACCCGCAAGGCCCGCGCCAAGGCGCTCAAAGCCGCCTGCAGGCACAAGGTCCATGCGGTCTCGGGCGTCTCCGGCGAAGGGGTGAAGGCCCTCCTGCGCGCCGCCTTCGCCGAGGTGCGCCGCACGCCGGACGGCCGAGGGCCGCGCGGCCAAGGGCGAGGACAATCCCGCGCGCGAATGGCGGCCCGTATGAGCCACGCGGCGGACCTGCTGAAATCCTCCCGCAGGGTGGTGGTCAAGGTCGGCTCGGCCCTGGTGGCCGATGGGCGAGACCGGCGAGCCTGACCGCGCCTGGCTGAAGGCCCTGACCGCCGACGCCGCGCGCATGGCCGAGCGCGGCCAGCAGTTGCTGATCGTCTCCTCCGGCGCGGTGGCGCTCGGCCGTCGCCGGCTGGGCCTGGGCCGCCGGCCCCTGGACCTGCCGCAGAAACAGGCCGCCGCCGCCGCCGGCCAGAGCCTGCTCATGCGCGCCTGGGAGGAAGCGCTGGAGCCCTTCGGCCTCGCCGCCGCCCAGGTGCTGCTGACCCGCGACGACACCGAGGTGCGTCACCGCTGGCTCAACGGCAAGGCCACGCTGGAGACCCTGCTGGGCCTGGGCGTGGTTCCCATCGTCAACGAGAACGACACGGTGGCCACCGAGGAAATCCGTTACGGCGACAACGACCGCCTGGCCGCCCGCGTGGCCCAGATGATCGGCGCGGACCTGCTGGTCCTGCTGTCGGACGTGGATGGTCTGTACACCGCCGATCCTCGGCTGGACCCTTCGGCCAAGCGCCTGGACGTGGTGGGCGAACTGACCCCCGAGATCGAGGCCATGGCCGGCGGTTCTAATGCGGCTGCGGGCGTGGGCGTAGGCGGCATGGGCGCCAAGCTGACGGCCGCGCGCATCGCCGCCGGGCGCCGGCTGCGCCACCCTGATCACCCACGGCCGCCGCGACGCGCCCCTGCGCGCGGTGGAGGACGGGGCGGCCTGCACCCTGATCGAGCCCTCGCTCAGCCCATCGGCCGCCTACAAGCAATGGATCGCCGGCTCGCTCGCGCCCCAGGGCGCGCTGACCGTGGACGCCGGCGCGGTGACGGCGCTGCGCGCCGGCAAGAGCCTGCTGCCCGCCGGGGTGCGGCGGGTGGAGGGCCGGTTCGGCAAGGGCGATGCGGTGCTGGTGCTCGATCCGGCGGGCCACGAGGTTGCGCGCGGCCTGTCGCGCTACGACGCGGTCGAGGCCGAAAAGATCATGGGCCTGCGCTCGGACGCCATAGAGGCGGTGCTGGGCTTCACCGAAGGCCCCACCCTGATCCACGCCGACGATCTGGCCCTGGCGGGACGGCCGGTGCGGGCATGAGCGGCCAACTCACATCCCTCCCTACCGGCATGCCGATCCCCTATGGCGGGGACCGCATCGCTGTGGTCTCGGCTGAGTTGGCCGCCGCCTTCAAGGCCGGTGACCGGCTGGTCGTAGTGCAGGAGACCGGGGCGCTGTTGCACATTCCGGCGCAAGTGCACGCCATCGCCGAGTCCGCCGTCGGTCGCGCCTACGACGCGTTCCAACAGATGGGCGCGGCCGAGGGACGAGGACATCACCCAGTTCTTCAAGCTGTTCGCCGCGCGACTGAAGGACGACGCGTTGCTGGCGCCTCATCGCCCAAGCCAACGCCGCTGATGTGGAAAAGGCGCGCGCGTCCGGTCGCTCGACCACGCGCCTGATGGCCGACGAAAAGATGCGCCAAGGCATGATCGACGGCCTTGAGGGCTGGGCCGACGCCCCGCCGGGCCGCGGCGAGGTGCTGGAGCGCATCGAACACCCCGGCTGGACGGTGGAACAGGTCAAGGCGCCGCTGGGCGTGGTGGCCTTCGTGTTCGAGGGTCGGCCCAATGTGTTCGCCGACGCGGCGGGCGTTCTGCGCGGGGGAAACACGGTTGTGTTCCGCATCGGCTCGGACGCTCTGGGCACCGCCAAGGCCATTGTCGAACACGCGCTGGCGCCGGCGCTGGCGGCGGCAGGTCTGCCCTCCGGCGCCGCGTCGCTGGTCGAAAGCCCGGAGCGTTCGGCGGGCTGGGCGATGTTTTCCGACCCCAGGCTGGCCCTGGCCGTGGCGCGCGGCTCCGGACCGGCGGTCTCGCAGCTGGGCGCGGTGGCGCGCCAGGCGGGCGTTCCGGTCAGCCTGCACGGGACGGGCGGCGCTTGGATTGTGGCCGACGGCTTCGCCGACGCTGACCGCTTCGCCGCCGTGGTGGAAAACTCCCTGGACCGCAAGGTGTGCAATACCCTGAACGTGTGCTGCATCGACCACACCCGGGCTGCTGAACTCGTCCCCGTGTTCCTCGCCGCGCTTGACCGGGCGGGGCGTCGTCGCGGCCACGGCTGCAAGCTTCATGTCGTCGAGGGCGCCGAAGGCTTTCTCCCGGACGGCTGGCTCGGCGTGAAAGTCCGCGTGCGGCGCGCGGAAGGCGACGTTGAGGAAGATCGCGCGGAAATGCTGCCCGCCGACCAGCTCGGCCGGGAATGGGAGTGGGAGGAGACGCCCGAGGTTACGCTCGCGGTGGTCGGCAGCGTCCCGCACGCGATCGGCTGGTTCAACCAATACAGCCCGCAGTTCGACGCCAGCCTCATCTCGGATGACCCGGCGGCCCACGACTATTTCTACAACGCCATCAATGCCCCCTTCGTCGGCGATGGCTTCACCCGCTGGGTGGACGGCCAGTACGCCCTCAACCGGCCGGAACTGGGCCTGTCCAACTGGCAGCACGGGCGTCTGTTCGCCCGCGGCGGCGTTCTCGCGGGGGACGGGGTGTTCACCGTGCGCAGCCGCGTGCGCCAGAGCGATGCGAAACTGCGCCGTTGATGTGGTCGGCCGGTCCCGCTCCGCGCCTGCCCGTCGGCGGGCGACCGCAACTCCTCAGGCCCGGCTTTGTGCTGGGGCGCGGCCAGAGGATCGGCCTGTTCGGCGGCTCTTTCGATCCGGCGCACGACGGCCATGCGCATGTGGCGCAGACCGCGCTTCGGCGGCTGGGCCTGAATAAGGTCATCTGGCTGGTCTCGCCGCAAAACCCGCTCAAGCCGCGCTCGGCGGACCTGAAACAGCGCATGGCCAGCGCCGCCCGGTTCGCGCACGGGCCCTCCATGATCGTGTCCGATGTGGAGACCAAGATCGGCTCGGCCTACACCATCGACACCCTGCGCGCCCTGAAGGCCCGCTTCGCCGGCGTGCATTTCGTATGGATCATGGGGGCGGACAATCTGTCGAACCTGCACCGCTGGCGCGGCTGGACCCAGATCGTGCATGAGGTCCCGGCGGCAGTGATCGCCCGGCCCGGCTCGGCCATCAAAAGCCGTCTGGCGCCCGCCGCCGTGCGGTATTCCCGCTTTCGCCTGCATTCGCGCCAGGCGCGCCTGCTGGCCCTGACGCCGGCGCCGGCCTGGCTCTATATGCGCGAGCCGCTCAATTTCAGCTCTTCCAGCGCGATAAGGGCCAAGCTCGGCCAATCCCAGTGAAATAGGCCGGTTTGCATGCTATGGTGACAGAACTGGTCAGAGGAGCCACAAGCTGAAGTCGTAAAGTTGCGCCTAGCGCCCCTGTCGCCGAAGCGGCGCGCGTCCGCGCCCCGGCCCAAACCAAGAAGGCCAGCAAGCCCCGGCCCGTCGCCTCACTTGAGGAATTGATCCTGGCCCGGCTGGACGAAGACAAAGCCCAGGACATCGTGCTCATCGACCTCAAGGGTAAAAGCTCCATGGCGGACGCCATGGTCATCGCCTCCGGCCGCTCCCAGCGCCACGTGGGCGCCCTGGCCGATCACCTGCTACGCGCCATCAAGGAGGCCGGCCACGGCCGCGCGCCGGTGGAAGGCCTACCCCAGTGCGACTGGGTGCTGATCGACGCCGGGGACGTGATCGTTCACCTGTTCCGCCCCGAGGTGCGCGCCTTCTACAACATCGAGAAGATCTGGTCGGTGGACACGCCCTCCCGCCACGCGACGGCGGCGAACTGATCGTCACCCTGCTCACCGTCGGCAAGCTCGGGCGCGCGCCAGAGGCGGCATTGGCGCGTGATTATGCGGAGCGCGCGACGGCGTCCGGCCGCGCCCTGGGTCTGGGCCCGGTCGAGGTGCTGGAGGTGGAGGCGCGCAAACCCGGCAAGGGGGCCGAGGGCGAGGTTCTTCTGTCGCACCTGAAGGATACATACGTCATCGCCTGCGACGAGCACGGCCAGGCCCTGGCCTCGCGCGCCTTCGCCGGCAAGATCGCCAAACTGCGCGATGAAGGCCGCCGGCGGCTGGTCCTGGTGATCGGCGGCGCGGACGGTCTGGCGCCGGAGGTGCTGGCCCGCGCGGACGAGACCCTGGCCTTCGGACCCCAGACCTGGCCCCACGCCCTGGCCCGCGTCATGCTGGCCGAGCAGGTCTATCGGGCGGTGACGATCCTGGCGGGCGGACCCTATCATCGCGACTAGCGTTAAAAGGCGCAGCACGGGAGAAACGCCATGCCCAAGATCTCGCCCTTCCTGTGGTTCGACACCCAGGCCGAAGAGGCCGCCAACTTCTACGTCTCGATCTTTCCCCATTCGAAGATCACTCGCGTGGTGCGGCACACCGAGCACACGCCCGGTCCGGCCGGATCGGTGCTGGTGGTCGACTTCGAGCTGGACGGACAACCGGTGACGGCGCTGAACGGCGGCCCGCACCAGAAGCTCAGTGAGGCCTTCTCCTTCGTTGTCCACTGCAAGGACCAAGCGGAGGTGGATCACTACTGGGACAGGCTGTCGGAGGGCGGTCAAACCAGCGTCTGCGGCTGGACCAAGGATCGGTTCGGCCTGTCCTGGCAGGTGACGCCCGACGCGCTGCTCGAGATGATCGCCGACTCCGACCCGTCGAAAGTTGATCGGGTCATGGCCGCCATGATGCAGATGACCAAGCTCGACATCGCCAAGCTTCGCGAGGCCTATGCGGACTGACGGGCGGTCGACCCGGCGCCGCCCCGATCCCTTAGCCTTTTGCCCTCCAATCCCCTATATGTCCGCCCCATGAGCCGGCCGTTTCTCAAGATGAACGGAGCGGGCAACGACTTCGTGGTGGTCGAGGCCCGCCATCAGCCCTTCGCGCCGTCCCAGGCGCAGGTCCGCGCGATCGCCGATCGCCGCGGCGGCTCCGGCTGCGACCAGCTGATCGCCATTGAGCGCTCCGGCCGGGCCGACGCCTTCATGCGCATCTGGAACGCCGATGGCGGCCAGGTGGACGCCTGCGGCAACGCCAGCCGCTGCGTGGGCTGGCTGCTGATGCAGGAACGCGGAACCGACCAGGTCAGCTTGGAGACCAACGCCGGTCTGATCGAGGTGCGCCGCGCGGGCGCCGATCGCGTGACAGTGGACATGGGCGCGCCGCGCCTGCGCTGGGACGAAATTCCCTTGGCCGAGGAAATGGACACGCGCGGCATCGAACTGCAGGTCGGACCGATCGACGACCCGGTGCTGCACACCCCCGGCTGCGTCAGCATGGGCAATCCGCACGTGGTGTTCTTCGTGGGCGACGCCGAACAGGCGCCGGTGGTCGAGGTCGGGCCCCTGATCGAGCATCACCGATTGTTTCCGCAGGGCGTCAATGTCGGCTTCGCCGAGGTTCAGGCTCAGAGCCGCATCCGCCTGCGCGTGTGGGAGCGCGGCGCCGGCCTGACCAAGGCCTGCGGCACCGGCGCCTGCGCGGCCCTGGTGGCGGCCCATCGCCGGGGCCTGACCGGACGGATGGCGACGCTGGCGATGGACGGCGGCGATCTGCTGATCGAGTGGCGGGAGGCCGACGACCACGTGCTGATGACCGGCCCGGTGGCCGTGGAGTTCCGCGGCGAGCTCGCGGGCGAATTGGCGTGAGCGCGACGCTGACCCGTGAGCGCGAAGCCGTGGCTTCGGATGTGGATGTCGTCACCTTCGGCTGTCGGCTGAACGCCCACGAGAGCGAGGCCATACGCGGGCGCGCCAAGGCCGACGGCCTGACCGACGCGGTGGTGTTCAACACCTGCGCCGTCACCGCCGAAGCGGTGCGCCAGGCCCGGCAGGCCATTCGCAAGGCCCGGCGCGAACGCCCCGGCGCCCGGCTGATCGTCACCGGCTGCGCCGCCCAGATCGACCCGGCCGCCTTCGCCGCCATGGCCGAGGTGGATCAGGTGCTTGGCAACGCCGAAAAGACCGCCGAAGGCGCCTACGCCGGGCCGATCAACGCGCGCGTGCGCGTGGGCGACATCTTCGAACGCAGGGATATGGCCGATCCATCCGTCGGCGGTTTGACCGAGCGGGCGCGGGCCTATGTGGAGGTGCAGAACGGCTGCGACCACCGCTGCACCTTCTGCGTCATTCCGTATGGACGGGGCAATTCACGCTCCGCGGCGGCGGGCGACGTGGTCGGACAGATCCGTCGCCTGGCCGAGCAAGGCTACAAGGAAGTGGTGCTCACCGGGGTCGATCTGACCTCCTGGGGCCAGGACCTTCCGGGAACGCCGATCCTGGGCGGCTTGGTGGCGCGCATCCTCAAGCTTGTCCCAGGCCTGCCCCGTCTGCGCCTGTCCTCCATCGACGCCGCCGAGATCGACGGCGAACTGATGCACTGCCTGGCCTCCGAAGAGCGGCTGCAGCCGCACCTGCACCTGTCGCTGCAGTCGGGCGACGACATGATCCTCAAGCGGATGAAGCGGCGCCACAGCCGCGCCCAGGCGCTGGAGTTGATCGGCGCCGTGCGCGCCGCGCGCGCGGATGTCGCCTTCGGCGCCGACCTGATCGCGGGCTTTCCCACCGAAACCGACGCCATGTTCGCCAACACCCTGAAGCTGGTGGACGAGGGCGGACTGTCCTTCCTGCACGTCTTTCCCTTCAGCCCTCGCGCCGGGACGCCCGCGGCGTTGATGCCCCAGCTGGACCGCGGCCTGGTCAAGGCCCGCGCCCAGGCGCTGCGCGCGGCCGGCGACCTCGCGCTGGAGCGGCATTTACAGCGCCAGGCGGGCCGCATCGTGCACGGACTGGTCGAAAAGCCGGGCCTGGCGCGGGCGGAGGACTTCACCGAGATCGTCTTCGATGGCCCCGCGGAGCCCGGAACCGTCGCGCCCATGCGCGTGACCGGCCATGACGGCTGCAGGGCGCGCGCCGAATTATTGTCCGTCTAGAGTTCCCATGTCCGACACCCAAGACCAAAAGCGCGGCTGGTTCAGCCGCCTGACCCAGGGCCTGACGCGCTCCTAGCGGATTGACGGCCATAGGCCCGCTGCATCAGCCGGTCTCGCAGTTCCCGTGAAGTGATCCCAAGGAAGCGGGCGAATGTTTCCGCCAGTGATTCATTCGGTTCCTGCTGTACGTTATTCGCGCGCAGGAGCGTCCGTACCTTTTCGATGGCCTCATCCGCCGAGGCACGGCTGTTGGTCCGCGACGCCGCGGCTGCACTGATTCTCTCCAGTTCTTCCAGCCGCCTGCAGAGCTTTTGTTTCACGCGGCGGCTCCAACGCGCTCTTCAGCGATTTCCTCGAAAGTTCGACCGTCGCCATCGTGCACGGCTTGCTTCCCCGTGTACTGCTGCCAGCGCCGGATTATGCAATCGACGTACTTCGGATCGATCTCCATCAGCCGGGCTTTGCGTCCACGGCGTTCGCAGCCGATCAAAGTACTGCCCGATCCTCCGAACAAATCCGCCACGAAATCCCCGGCCTTGCTGCTGTTCATCAACGCGCGCTCGACCAACTCAACCGGTTTCGCAGTCGGGTGAATTCGGTTGGCCGCGGGCTTCTTTTCCTCCCACAGCGTCGATTGCGATTTGTCGCCGTACCAGGCGTCCTTCTGTCCGGCCACGTGTGCATAGAAGATGGGCTCGTGCTGGAATTTGTATCGGCCGAAACCCCACGCAAACGTATTCTTGGCCCAGATGATCTGACAGCGAGCTTCGAAACCTGCAGATTCCAGCGCGTTCTGGAATTCACGCTGCCACAAGGAGGAGTGACAGACGTACATCGAGGCGCCAGGCTTTACAATCGTGCGATAGCTTGAGAAGGTCGCAAGCAGGAAATGCTTGAACTGCTCAGCCGTCATACGGTCGCCTCGAATCTTCAGGCGATCTTCCGTGTACCCTTCGTAGTCCACGTTATACGGCAAATCGGTGAAAATGAGGTCTACTGTCTCGCTGCCGAGGAGCCGTCCCACATCGTTTCGCACCGTGGCGTCGCCGCAGGCCACGCGGTGATCACCGAGAGTCCAGATATCGCCCGCAATGCTGGTTGGCGCCTCGGGCAATTCAGGGATCGCATCTTCATCTGTCAGACCATCGGCGGCATCCTGCGCCTCGAGTAGCCGCTGGAGCTCGATGTCATCGAAGCCCACGAGGCTCAGGTCATAATCCTCCTCGTGGAGAATTGCCAGCTCAGCCCGCAAAAGATTCTCATCCCATCCCGCGTTGAGCGCCAACTGATTGTCTGCGATCACCAGCGCACGGCGCTGCGCCTCAGACAAGTGCCCTAAAACGATCACGGGTATCTCTTTCATACCAAGCTTTCGCGCAGCAAGCACCCGCGCATGCCCCGCCAGGATGCCGTCATCGCCATCGACCAAGACTGGATTTGTCCAGCCGAATTCCTGGATGGAAGCCGCGATCTGAGCCACCTGCTCCCGGCTGTGCGTGCGAGGGTTATTCACCCTTGGGATCAGCCGGTCGATCGGCCAGTGCTCCACCTGAATGTCGATGTTCATGGCTATCAGGCACGATTATAGGGATAGTAAAAGCATCTGTAAATAGCTGTAATATATGCAGTTATCTGTTGTTAAAGAGCGATCAGGAGAGCGAGGCGCGCTGGGCCACTTTTGGGCAAGAACCATCTTGACGTGCTGCCCAAACCGCGTTAACCGCGTAAATGGCGTTGTCGTCAACGCGGCGCCCGAGGGACTTTTGTCACTTCTGTCATCACTTCCGGGAACCAGCAGAATAGCCAAACTGTCCCCAGTGTCCCCACCATTGCAAGATCGACTGGGGACAGCGCGAACGCCAATGTTTGCTGCCTTGTCCCCGCTGTCCCCACTGTCCCCATTGGAAAAACAGTTCAGCGAAATTCAGCAGTCGCGCTTACGCGTTCTTCTTCGTCACCAGATTGTACATGGCCTTGCACGCAGCTGCCGTCCGCCCGATCTGTGCCGCAATTTCGTTATAGTCGCAGCCCTCCTCCACCATCTTCACCAGTCTGCTTTTGTCCGCCGGGTTCCAGCAATATTCGGCGCGGCTCCTTGGTACAGAAGGGTAGCGCTCCCGGAGGAACTGCGACGCCGCCTCGATCAGGTCGCTCGACCACTCATGTCCTGCGTTCAACGTCAGGGCATGAACGCTGGCGGAACAGTGCCGAAGACGCTGTTTGTCATTTGCGAACTGCTCCTTCGTGTACCAGTCGTCGGATGTCCCGCGGGCAAGGAGCACTGCCGATACTCGCTTCAATGCTTCGGGCGTGAGCTCCGGCGGAACGTCACCCCCGACCGCAATAACACTCGCGACACCGTGAATCGTATTCACGGCGGCGCGAAATGCCATCGCAACGCCCTGCGAGAATCCGGCGAACACGATATTCGGTATCGTCGGCCACTCGGCCGCGACCACTTCGATGCAGGACCTGACGTACGTGGTATTGTCGGTGATCGCCAGGTCACGATCCTGCCGCGTCATCCAACTCGCGACCACCCGATCTGTGCGCCGCTGGTAAAAGGGGTGCAGCGCCTGGATTGAGACGCAGAGCCAGCGCGTACTCTCAGGAATTGCGCGAAGCCGTTCGAGTTGCGCTTCGGCATCCTCGCCATATCCGTGGAAGCCTACAAGGACTGGGGCCGGGCCCGACTTGGCCGGCGGGATCGCGAGATAGCGCCCGTGGACCGTGGCCGCGACGTTTCGTTCAGTCACCTCGCCCATAGTACCTGCCGAACCCATCTGCACGTGCAGCCGAGGAACATGTTGCCCAGAAGTATTCCTGCGTTACGAAGGATATTGAAGGAGCATCCCCACAAAAGTCCCCACAGTATTGCAGGGAAGGCGGCTTTCAGAGTGGTTTATCGTCTGTAAGTCTATGAAAAATTTGGCTCCCCAAGGCAGACACATATCCGAACACGCGTTTAGAGAATCCGGCGTGGCCTCAATTCTCCACGCTGTTAACCGAGGGGAAGACGTTGAAAGCAAAGACTGTTGGGGCGCTCCACTTGTAATGATCGAACTACGCCATTTACGCCGGTAATGATACCCTGATCGGGTAGGGCATTTTTACGACACTTAGTCCCCAGAACCATACCCCGAGGGCAG
>CAWDPL010000030.1:0-24695 GCA_963804105.1 uncultured Alphaproteobacteria bacterium | reverse complement strand
GGGAACCTCGCGCGGCTGCGCGAACAGCCCGATCAGCTCGGCAAGTTCGCGGTCCACCGTCAGGCGCAGCTGGGTGACGGCGTGCAGCAGCAGCACCCGGTCCTCGGCCACGGGGAGGACATGAATGAAACGGGACAGGCGCAGCTGCATCGGGCGACTCGAGTGTTTGGGCTCGAGTCAAGGTGATTTGCCGCTTAGTGAACCGGCGTCGGCGCCAGGACCAGGGCGCCCTTGCCGCGCAGGTCGGCCTCGGTCAGGACTTGGGTGAAGGACTGCACCCTCGGATCGCTCATCACCGCCGAGATCGCGCCCAGCACCCTCAGGCTCTCCTCGCTGATGCCCAAGGCGCGGCCGAACAGCCCAGCGGCGAGGGACGGGCCGAGATTTCCTTGATCCCCAGGTTCTGGCCCTGCACGCCGGCCAAGGTCTTGGCCTTGTCCACCGCGTCGTGAAGCCGCCGAGCTGGTCCACCAGACCGAGCGACCTGGCCTGCTCGCCGGTCCACACCCGGCCTTTGGCGATCTCGCGCACGCGCGCCTCGGGCGAACCGCGGCCCTGGGCGACGCGGGCGATGAACCGCCGTAGACCTGATCGATGGCCTTGGCGAAGGCCGCGCGCTGGGCGTCGGTGAAGGGCTCGCCCATGCCGTAGGCCGAGGCGAAGTCCCCGCCCACGCCCACGTGGCGCACATCCACGCCGAAGCGCGACAGGGCCTCGCCCAGGGCGAACTTGCCGCCGTACACGCCGATCGAGCCGGTCAGGGTGGTGGGTTCGGCCACGATGGCGGAGGCCTGGGATGATATCCAATAGCCGCCGGACGCGCCGTAGGTTCCCATCGACACAACCACCGGCTTTCTTGGCCTTGGCCGCGCGAACGGCGGCCAGGATCTGCTCGGACGCGGTGTCGCCGCCGCCGGGCGAGGAGACGCGGAACACGATGGCCTTGACGTCCTTGTCCTCGGACGCGCGCTTGAGCGCGGCGGACACGTCGTCCGAATAGATGGCTGCGTTGGTCCCGAACAGGTCGTTGTCGCCCGTGCCGGTCATGATGTCGCCTTCCGCGCCCACCACGGCGATCACATCCGCGCCGGGCTTGACCTCGGCGCGATGGGCAGACGCATAGGTATCGAAATCCACGAACTTGCCGTTGTCGCCCGCCGCGGCCAGCGCGGCCTGACGGGCGTCCTCCACCTCGCCGACCTTGTCGATCAGGCCGAGCTTGAGGGCCTCCTCGGCGGTATAGGGTCCCGCCTCGATGGTCTTCTGCAGCGCCGCTTCGTTCTCGCCCCGGTCGGACGCCACCGTCGCCAGGGCGCTGTGATAGATCGAGCCCATCCACGACAGTTCCAATTCCCTGTGGGCGGCCGTGTAATCGTCATACAGGAACGGATTGACCGCGTTCTTGTACTCATAGCGCTGCTGGAAGTCGGGCTTGACCCCGTACTTGTCGAACAGGCGCTTGTAGAACAGGTCCTCCATGGCCAGGCCGGTCACCTGGAACGGCGCGCCCGGCTGCATCCACAGGGCGTCCGCCGCTTCCCCCAGCATGTAGGTCGAGGACACCACGCCGGCGGGATAAAGGCCCTGGCTATGGGCGATCACCGGCTTGCCGGCCGCGTGGAAGTGGCGGAACGCCAGGCGCAGCTCGTCGGCGGCGGCCGGGGCGATGCCGCCCTCGGGCATGCGTACGAACAGGGCCTTGACCCTGTCGTCCTTCTCCGCCGCCCGCAAGGTCCGCTCGATCGACAGAACCGAGAGCGAATTGGTGCGCAACGCCGCGAAGGGACCCGGCGCATTCTGGTCGGGCAGGGTCTTGCGCAGGTCCAGCAGCAGCACGCTGTCGGCCGGAATCGGCGCGGGCTTGGATACCGATCCGGCGATCATGCCGATCAGGGCGAACGGGACCACCACGAAGAACAGCAAAAGGCCCGCGAACACGCCGGCCAGGGTCAGCAGGAACTGCTTCATTGATCGCCTTCGTCTGGGTTGCGCCGATCCATTCGAGCGGGCGGACGTTGCGGGCAAATGAGGGCGCCTGCAAGACCGTTCAAGGGAGGGGCGAGAAGGGGCGGGAAAGAATGGTCGGAGTAGCAGGATTCGAACCTGCGACCCCCGCCTCCCGAAGACGGTGCTCTACCAGACTGAGCTATACTCCGACGTGAGGCGGGCCTTATAGAGCAGCCCCCCCCACCCCGGCAAGCGAACGAAGGCGGTGAATTTTGCGCGCATTTCTCCTTCCCTGTGAAGCGGAGCGGAACGGGGAAGGGGGACCACGCGAAGCGTGGTGGAAGGGGTTTCTCGCAGCGCTGACCCCTTCCGCCGCCTTTCGGGCGGTCCCCCTTCCCCGCTTCGCAGGGAAGGAGACGCAGGTCCGCCTTAGCTAGCTTTTGCGCCCTCCGGCGGCCGTTGCAATGGCAGGGCCCTTGCGCTATCTCCACCGCCTTCGCGCCCCGGCCCATGCGCCCGCCGCGAGCCCCTGCTGGGGGATGGTGTAATGGTAACACTGCGGTTTTTGGTACCGTCATTCTAGGTTCGAGTCCTAGTCCCCCAGCCAGCTTTCGCGGTAGCAGGTCGCAGATGGCGCCGAGACGGCAGTCCCTTGTTTCGGGGTCCGAGGGTGTTCTAGTCGATGCCGCGCGTCAGCAAGGCCTGTTGCAAGGCGTATTGAGCTTCAGCGGAGACAGCTAGACCCGCCCATTGCTTCGCCACGCGAGTCCATGACGCCTTGTCATTCTCGCTGGCCGCCATGTCACAGGCTTTAAGCGCGGCCTCGGCCTTGGCGCGGCATTGTGCGGCGTTCATCATCACGGTGAACGTGCGCCGCCCTGAGCAAAAAGGACAGCGCTAATGGCCGAAACCCAATTCCGTCACCATGCTCCGCGCCAAACGCGACAAGATCAGGGACGTGATCGCGGCCTATGAGCGGGCGCCTGAACCGGGCTCAGGCCGACTTGGCGTAGGTCAACGCGACGTTCAGGCTGTTCGACTGTTCGGGCGAGCCATCCGATTTCCCGCCCCATGCCCCCGCCGCTCGCTTCAGCGAGGGCGCGCCCCATTCAGGCTGATTGCGCAGATTGACCGGGCGCCTCATCGATCGGCGGCCGGGCCTCGGCAAGGACCGCAAACAGCTTTTCGATCGAGATGGGCTTGGCCAGGTAATCGTTCATGCCGGCCTCCAGATATTCGCGCACGTGGTGTTCCATGGCGTTGGCGGTGAGGGCGACGATCCGGGTGGGCGCCGCGCCGCGTTCCGCTTCCGCCCGACGGATTTCCTTCACTGCCGTCAGGCCGTCCATCACCGGCATCTGCACATCCATCAGGATCACGTCCCATTGGCCGTCCAGCCATGCCGCGACCGCCTCCGCGCCGTTGCCCACGATGGTCGGCGTTATGCCGGCGGTCTCCAGGAGCGCCCGCAAAACGAGCTGGTTGGTGGGATTGTCTTCCGCCGCCAGAACGCGCAGGGCCAGCTCGGGCGGGCGATAGGAGACTTCCGAGGCCTCCCCGTTCGCCGGGGCCTGGGCCGAACGGCGCAGGGGCAGGGCCAGGGTGAAGGTCGATCCTTCACCCTCAATGCTTTTCACTGAAACATCGCCGCCCATCGCCTGGGCCAGTTCGCGGCAGATCGACAAACCCAGGCCGGTGCCGCCGAAACGGCGCGTGGTCGTTTCGTCCACCTGGCGGAACTTTTGGAACAGGTCGCCGATCTTGTCCGCGGGAATGCCCAAGCCGGTGTCGCGCACCTCGATTTTCAAGCCGTCGGCGTCGGCGCCGGCGACAATCGTGATGCCGCCGCTTTCGGTGAACTTGATCGCGTTCGACACGAGATTCTGGACGATCTGCCGAATGCGGTTGGGGTCGCCCTGGAACAGCCCCTCCGCGCCATCGGTGACGGCCTCGATGATCAGCCCCTTGTTGGCGGCCAGGGCCTGATTTTGCGCGGCGACCGCGCTGATCACCTTGACCGGATCAAAATCGATGGTCTCGAGCATGAGCTTGCCGGCCTCGATCTTGGACAGGTCGAGCACGTCGTTCAGCAGCGAAAGCAGAGATTCTCCCGGAGCTGCGCACGACCTCCAGGCGCTCGCGCTGAACCGGGCTCAATTCGTCCATGCGCGATGACCTGGGCCATGCCCAAGACGCCGTTCAGCGGCGTGCGGATTTCATGGCTTATGGTGGCCAGGAACGCGCTCTTGGCCTGGCTGGCGGCCTTGGCTTCCTTCAACGCGGCGACGAGCGATCGGCGCAGCCTGGCGCGATCATTCATCAGGGCCGAGAAAGGCAGGGTCATGCAGATGATGGTGGCCAGAAAGGCCTGCGTCATGAGGATTTTGGTCTTCAAGTCGCCCTGGAAATGGCTGATCGGACCGTATCCGGTGAAGGTCAGGCAAACCGAGATGACCGCCGTCGCCAGGATCACGACGATGATCCCTGAAAAGTCCACGGCGTGCGCGACGAGGACCAGCGCCACCGGGATGAGGTAGGCGGTGGGGTAACGCGGCTCCATGAACGAGGCGGCCATCACCACGGTGTAGATGCCCACCACGGACCACATTATCAGCTTGGCGCGCCATAGAATCAGCTTGGCGCGCCATAGACTGGATTCTTCATGGCGCGGCTGCGTCATGAGCAGCAACAGGGGGGTAATGACGGCGTAACCGGCGAAGGTCGCGGTGGCGGTCGTCAGGGCGAACTCGGCGAAGGGAAAGCCCCAGATTCTGTGGATCACATAGGCGCGCAACACCGACGCGGGCGCGCCGATGAGCGCGCAGATCGCCATGAACGGCAGGAGCACGCGGGGTTCGGCGATGCTTCGCTCGCCGATGAGCCGGCGAACCACCCAATAGGTGCAGGGGATAGTGGCCGCCATCAGGCCGATCCGGCTCCAGGCCAGGATCATCTGACGGTTGACCAAGACGAATGCGAGGGCGGCTCCGATAAGGCCGGCGACCATGACCAGCCAAGGTCTCTTGGTCTGCGGCGCCAGCATCAGGCCGACGATCAAGCCGTCGGCCGGCCACAGGACGAGGATGCCGCCGCTGAGCCAGGACGACTGGATCGCGAGCAGGGACGCGGCGAACAACATCGCGCACGCCAATCCAAAGGTCGCCATGGGCTCCAGGATTTGATCGCGCCATTCCGGTGACGCCGCCGCGCCGGATTCCTGGTTCATCGTCTCAATCCGAAGCCCACTTCGCCGGGGGACATTCATTGGTCCGCAACGATGCCAGCATGGCGCCTCAAAGTTCTTCGTTGGGTTAATGCCTTAAATTATGTGTCAATATGTCGCGAACGCTTGGAACTTGTCCCTGCGGAGACCTAAAGTTGGCCGTTCACGCTCGTTTTTTTAAATGACATGTAGTACAGCATTTTTTGAAATACGGTATTTGACGTAATTGGTGTTTAGCTTTCCCAAACTCGCTCCTGTTCGGTTGGCGTTAACGGCGGCTGTCTGGACCCTCGCCTGATGCTGCATTGGCTCAAGCGGCCGAATTCAAGCCTGAATACTCCATTCAAGACCAGCGCGCGCGCAGAATCGGCCGTCCTGACGGCGTCACCGTTCTCAGATCACAGCGATTTGAAGGTCATTTCGGACGACGCGGTCAGCGGCCGAAAGTTCAACCTGCGGATGGTTCGTCGTTTCTAGCGGCGGCCCTCAAAGGCGCCGCCGTCGCCCGGTAATAGGCCGGCAGATCGGGCTTGGTGGCGATGAGAATCTCCAGCGCCGCCTGTCGGCTCGCGGGCGTCAGACGGGCGAAGGTCGGCGACCGGTCGGAGCCGCTGAGGATCTCGAACAGGCGTTTGTAGATCCGCTCGCGCAGGTCCGGCTCCAAGCTGTTGAAGGCGCGGCCGTAGATCGTGTAGCTGAGCGGGTAGCGGAACAGCCGGGTCTGCAGATCGAAGTCCCGCAGGCTGCGGCCCTTGGCGTCCCAGGGCCCACGCTTGGGGAAGGTCCGGGTGAAGCTGGACACGCCTTTCACCGGGCTGGGCAAGGGCGCTTCGTGGGCGCCCACGAGATATTCCACCAGGTCCTCAAGCGAAGCGTCCACATCCGCCGGGGTCGCTTTCTGGGGTCCCGAGCCATCCAGGGCGCGGGCCTGAGCCTGTAGCTTCCAGATGCGATCCATGGCGCCGATCTGGTGCTCCAGCGTCATCAGGGCGACGATGTCGCTGGTCGGCTCAAGATAAGGCTTCACGTCGAACAGCGGCGACAGGTCGGTGATGTTGAGGCCGGCCTTGGGATCAAGCTCGCCAAGGCTGTCGGGCGCGAGGCGGACATTGCCGTTGTGGCGCATGGCGCCGTGCTCGCCGGCCACATACCAGCCGCCCCAGCGCTGATCGAAGGGCGTGGTGGAATTGGTGATGTCGAACAAACGATCGGCCGTGATGAACAGCGGCGAGCCGTCATCTTGCGGAATGACGTTGGCGACGATGCCGCCGGCCGCCCAGGTGTTCACCGTGGCGTGGCAGGCGTAGCAGAGCTCGCCTTCGTGCTCGATCGTCGGATGCTCGCTGGGCGCGGTGGGCAGGCTGTAGAAGATGGCCAGGCCGTTCGCTCCGGTGGTGAGAATCTCCGACAGTCGCCCGCCCTGCACGCCGCCCACGGCGACGTCGTCGTTGAAATAGATCGCGCGCGGCGTCTTGGGGCCGATCTGGTCGACCTGCAGGCTGGTCTTGGAGAACACCAGCACTTGAGAGTCGCGGGGATGTTCAGCGCCTTCAGCAGCGCGGGAAGATAGCCCCAGGGCCCCGGCCCCGCTCCAGTCGGGTCTGGCCGTTCTGCAGCCTGTCCTGCAGCGCCTGCACGGCGTCGCGTCCGGCAGACTGCGGCTGCGCTTGCGAGGTCGGCCCTAGGCAGGCTGCCAGGGCGGCAAGAATGACGGCGATTGTTGGTCCGGGACGCAAAAGATCATGCCCTGTTCGATCGCCAGCATGGCGCGAGATCTTTGGCATTTTTCAGGACAATGATGTGAAACCCATTTCAAGGCCTTTCGCGCGACCTTCGTCGGACGCAAGCTGGCGGATTGGCCTATCGCCATCGCGGTCGCGCGCGACAAGGGCTAACGGCGCGAACGACTTGCAGCCGCCCCAAATTGAAGAATAACTCGCAGCTGGGCCGGCGTCGGATTCGCCGGCCTGGCCGCGGTCCCCGCGATTGGGCTGAAAGGCGCATATGGCTGAATCCCGCACCCGCGACCCTCCAAGCCTCGGCGACAGGTCCCTTGTCGCTGGACACGAACGGCTTCGAAGTTCGCGCCCTGTTTCCCACGCCCTTCATCTACGCCCCGGTGAGCGAGACCGAAGCACTCAACGCGGACCTGAGCCGGATCATCCTGGACCGCGCCGAACAGGTGGAAGGGGTGGCGTTGAGCAACGCGGGCGGCTGGCAGTCGGCCGACGACTTCGGCGAATGGTCGGGCGAGCCCGGGCGGCGCCTGCTCGATCTCGCGCGCGGGCTGGGCGATGGGATGACCGGCATGATGCAGGGCGGCGAGTTTGTGCGCGGGGCCCCGGACTGGAAGATCAACGCCTGGGCCAACGTCAATCGTGCGGGCGATCTGAACACGGCCCACCATCACCCCGGCGCCTTCTGGTCGGGAGTTCTACTGGGTGGCGGCGGACCCGGAGGCGCAGGGCGGGCAGTTCGAGGCGCACGATCCGCGCGGCGTGATGCCCACGCTCTACGCGCCTCAGCTTCGTGTCGGTCTGCCTGGATACCTTGCCGCCGGCGGTGCGGACTTCGTCATTCCCAAGGCCGGCGTGATGGCCCTTTTTCCGGCGTGGCTCCAGCATTCGGTGCGACCGCACACGAGCACGCAGCCGCGCATCTCGGTGGCCTTCAATCTCTGCGTCTGACAGCGCCCGAAAGGCTCAACGTTCCCATCCCCGCTCCACCGCCCAGACGGCGAAGGCGTAGTCCAGGGCGATTTCCTTGAGGAAGTCGAAGCGGCCCGACGCGCCGCCATGGCCTGCGTCCATGTTGATCTTCAGCAGGATCGGATCGCCGCTGGTGGTGTGGGCGCGGAGCTTGGCCGCCCACTTGGCCGGCTCCCAATAGGTCACGCGCGGGTCTGACAGTCCGCCTGTGGCCAGCACCGCCGGATAGGGCTTGTCGCCAACGTTGTCGTAGGGGCTGTAGGCGGCGATGCGGTCGTAGGCGTCCGGATCGGTCAGGGGATTGCCCCACTCGGGCCACTCGGGCGGGGTGAGCGGCAGGTCCACGTCGCTCATGGTGTTGAGCACGTCCACGAAGGGCACGGCGGCGATGATTGCGGCCCACAGCTCTGGGCGAAGATTGGCGATCGCGCCCATCAGCATGCCGCCGGCCGAGCCGCCGTAGGCGACCATGCGTCCTTCGCGGCCGTAGCCTTGGGCGCAAAGATGTTCGGCGCAGGCGATGAAATCGGTGAAGGTGTTGGTTTTCTTGACGCCGCGCCCGTCCTGGAACCAGCCCCAGCCCTTTTCCGAGCCGCCGCGCACATGGGCCGTGGCCCAGATCCAGCCGCGATCCACCAGCGACAGGCTGCGAATGGAGAAACTCGCGTCCATGGCCATGCCGTAGGCGCCGTAACCGTAGAGCAGCAGGGGCGCGGAGCCATCCAATGGTGTATCGGCCTTCATCAGCACGGTGATGGGAACCATCGCGCCGTCGTCCGCCCGCGCATGCAGGCGCCGGGCGACATAGCGGGTCGCATGGTGGCCCGAGGGAATCTCCTGGGTCTTGCGCAGGACGCGCGTGCGGCTCGCCATGTCGTAGTCCCACCATTGCCGCGGCGTGGTCGGCGACTGGTAGACAAAGCGCATGACCGTCGTTTCGTACTCGTAGCCGCCATCAAGGCTCAAGGCGAAAGCCTCCTCCTCGAAGGCGACGGCGTGCTCCTCGCCGGATCTTGCACGAATGACGATGCGGTTGTTGGCGTCCACCCGCTCCAGTCGCACCAGGTGGTCTTTGAAGGCGGTCACGCCGGCGATCAGGCGGCCCGGCTCGTGGGGAACAAGGTCGCGCCAGTGCGCGCGGCCCGGCGCGTCGGTCGGCGCCTGCATCAGCTTGAAGTCGATGGCGCCGTCGGCGTTGGTGCGTACGACGAACCGGTCGCCCCAGTGATCCACCTCATAGCGCAGGCCCTCGGCGCGGGGCTCGACAACCGTCGGCGCGGCCGTGGGGTCGGCGGCGGGAATGATCAGCGCCTCGCTGGTCTCCTGATTGCCCAGGCCCAGCACGATGAAGGCGCGCGAGGCGCTCAGCGCCACGCCCATGAAGAAGCCATCGTCCTTTTCCTCGTAAACCAGCACGTCGTCCGTGGCCCCGCCGCGCGCCGGACGGCGACAGAGCCTGGCCGGACGGCCCTCCTCGTCGCGCCAGATCCAGAAAATCCAGCGGGAATCCGGCGACCAGCAGAAATCCCCTGTGCTGGACTTTACGGGCTCGGCCAAGGTCGCTCCCGTCGCCAAATCCCTGACGAAAATGCGGCACACTTCTGAGCCCTGCTCGTCCACGGCGTAGGCGAACAGGGTGTGATCGGGGCTGTGCTCGGCGGCGTTCACCTGGAAGAAGGTCTTGCCCTTGGCTTGCGCATCGGCGTCCAGCAGCACCTGCTCGCCCTCGCTCGCCCCGCGCGGACGGCGCGCGTAAACGGGATGCTGGGCGCCGGGCGCGTAGCGAAGGTAGTAGTCGAAGGGCCCGTCCGGCGTCGGCACGGTGGAATTGTCCTGCTTGATGCGGCCTTTCATCTCCTCGAACATCTGCTGCTGCAGAGGCTCGGTGGGGGCCAGCATTGCCTTGGCGTAGGCGTTCTCCGCCTCCAGATAGGTCTTCACCTCGGTCTTGATCGCCGCCGGATCGCGCAGCACCTCGCGCCAGTCGGCGTCCTTCATCCAGGCGTAGTCATCGGTCCGCACACGGCCCAGTTGTTCGATCCTGAGGGGCCGGACGGGAGCGGCCGGCGGTTTTGGCCCGGACGAGGCAAGGTCGGATTTTTCAGTCAATACAATCACTCCGGCGCGAGGCGACCCCCGCCCAGGCCACGCAAGTATTGCCAGCGCGCGCGCCTGTGTCATCCTCTCCTTAGGCGCCAAATCGAGACGCCATGGAGATAACGCCATGATGGAACGTGTGCTGAGTTGGGCCTTGAGCATCACCCTGGCCGTGCTTCTGCTTATCGTCGCCTACCAAGCCCTCACCGGGCCGACGCCCAATGCGATCTTCGGCATGATCGCCTTGCGCTCGGGAATTCACGCGGTCGAACCCTACGGCCGCTACCTCGTCTGCGGTCTGCAGCTGCTGGCCGCCCTGCTGGCGCTGATTCCGGCGACACGCCGCCGGGGCGCGCTGCTCGCCCTGGTCCTGTCGGCCGCGGCGGTGATCCTGCATCTGAGCCCGTGGCTGGGCGTGCAGCTGCCGCAAGGCGTGGCTGTGTCCCAGGCCCTGGCGCAGGGGCGCTCCCTGGCCGAGATCAACGCCATGGGCCTGCCCACCGACAAAGGCGCCATGTTCCTGCTGGCGGCGGCCATCGCAATCCTGTCGATCGGATCGATGGTGGTTGAGAAGGCCAAGATCGAGGCGGCGGCCCGCAGCAAGGCGAAAAAGCCGATCGGCGCCTTCGCGGACGCCTGACAACGGTCGCGCCGGAGCGATCCGGCGCGACACCCGAGGTTAACGACCTTGTGGCCATATGGGGTTAAGGCAAGGCCCCATGAGCGACTCCGCGTCCCAAAAACATCCTATCGATCTGATCGATCCCCTGGCCGCAGCGCCGGCCGAAGCAGGCTCCGCTAAAGCCAAACGCGCAAGGGCGGGTCTGCTCAAACGCTTGGCCGATGTGGTCTGCCTGCCCTCCAGCCGCATCAACGCCTTCGAGCGCGGCATCACCGCGGACCTGCTGGTGGAAATGCTGCGCGAGGGCTCGGTCGACGAGCGGGCCAGAGCCGCGCGCCGGCTGACCGGCCTGAGCGAAATTCCCAGCGGTCTGGTCAGGCTGCTGTTGCGCGACGAGGTCGAAATCGCCCGTCCCTTGATCGAGGAATGCCTTTCGCTCAGCGATTCCGACCTGATCGACTGCGCGCATCGCGGTAAGGCGGACCACCGGCGACTGCTGGCCCAGCGGCGCGGCGTCAGCGAGGTCGTGTGCGAGGCCCTGGTCGAGTCGGGCGATCCCGGCGTGATCGAGGCCCTGCTCAGGAACGACACCACGCGTCTGTCCAGCGACGCCTTGGAGGCGGTCGTCGCCGCCTCGCGCGAGCACCATCGGCTGATTCCGCTCCTGCTGCGCCGTGCGGAGCTTCGTCCCCGTCAGGCCTATGTGGTGTTCTGGTGGGCCGACGAGGAATGCCGCCGGCTGATTCTCCAACGCTTCGCGGTTTCCCGCGAAGTCCTGCAGGAGGCCGTGGCCGACGTGTTCGCCGTGGCCTCGGAGGAGCGTTGGTCCGATCCGCTGGTGCGTAAGGCGCTGCAGTTCATCGAACGGCGCCAGCGCAACCGGGCCGCCATTGAAAAGAGTCCCTACGCCAGCTTGGAAGAGGCCGTGGCGGCCTCCCAATCCGGCATGACGCGCGAGACGGCCGAGGAGCTTTCCTATCTGGCCGGCCTCAAGCCGATGACCGGCGCCAAGATATTCTCCGATCCGGGAGGCGAGCCCATCGCGGTTTACTGCAAGGCCACCGGCCTGCCCCGCGCGGCCGTGCGAGCCCTTTGGCGCAGCCTTCGGCGGGCCGAAGTGGATGCGACGGGGGGGCCGGCGCCCGGTCTGCAGCGCGTGCTGCGGACCTACGACACCATCGCGGTGGATCGCGCCCAGACCGTGCTTCGCTATTGGAACTGGTCTTTGTCTTCGGCCCTGACGGCGAGCTTGATCCAGGCGATACGCGACGGCGACGGCGAGGCGCTGGATGAGTATTCAGTGCCTCAGCGGGCGGCGATGCTGGCCTTGTCAGCCGACCTGGGTCGCTGAGCGGCGCCTGCGGCGAATAGCGCGCTGGCGCCCGGCGGCGTCTGTTCTAAGTTGACCAAGGCTTGTTGGTCTGTGCAGCGCGGTTGGCGATGGGCGGGCCTGCATACCTGAAATTACTACACTCGGGGAACACACGCCTGCGTGCTCGTCTTTTCGGACATCGGGGCTTTTTCCTTAGCCCTGTCCATTGTGCCAGTCCAATAAGCTAGGTATGGACGCCTCTTCCAAAAAATCGCTTCGCCTCCACGGCGGACATTATCGGGCAAAAATCAGCATGGATGAAAAATCCGAAATCATCGAAATGACCGCGGATATCGTGTCCGCCTATGTTGGAAACAACATGGTCGGCGCGGCGGACCTCCCCAGTCTCATTCAAAACGTACACCGGGCCTTGGCGGGCGTGTCGACCGGCGTGGAGGTTGTGGAAGCGGCGCCTAAGGAGCCCGCGGTTCCCGTGAAGCGCTCAATCACGCCGGGCTTTTTGATTTGCCTGGAGGATGGCCGCAAGTTCAAGTCGCTGAAACGGCACCTGCGCACCAAATACAATATGAGCCCGGAAGATTACCGGGCCAAATGGGGCCTGCCGAAGGATTATCCGATGGTTGCGCCGGACTACGCCAAGGCGCGCTCGGAACTGGCCAAACAGATGGGCCTGGGCCAGGGCGGCCGTCAGGCGCCGCGCAAGCGCTAAACAATAAGGGGATAGAGCATGGACGCCCGCCGAAGGGATTCGGCGGGCGTTTTTTGTTGAGTCAAATCAGGCCCTTGACTCTGGCCGCACAAATTCTGCCGCAAATCTGCGATTTTCTCTGGCGCCGATTCGGCGGTTAAGGGATAGTGAATCGTCGTGATTCCAATGAGTTGTTAAGGAATCCGGAGATGGGCATGCAAATCGGGGCTCCGGTCAGCGCGGTGAGGGCGCATGAGGAACTGTTCTCCTACTGGGCTTCGCGCCGTCAGGGGGGGCAGCTGCCCAGCCGCGCCTGCATCCATCCCGATCACTTCAAGCGCCACCTGCCCACGGTCAGCCTGATCGATGTCTTTCAGAACCCGCGCGACTATCGTCTGCGCCTGGCGGGCACGGGCCTTTACGGCGTCTATGGGCGCGAGATCACCGGCCGCAAACTGGAAGACGTCTACAATTCGGCGGCCGCCGAGTACTGGCGTGGGGAACTGGACAAGGTGGTCGAAGGCCGTCGGCCGGGCGTGGGCGTGCACAACCTGTCCTGGCGCGGCGTTCCGCACCTTTCGATCCTGTGGCTGCGCCTGCCGCTGGCCAGCAACGGCTCGGACGTGGACATGATTCTCGGCTACGATGTGGTCGTCGGCCAGCAGATGGATTCCAGCGGCATTCGCGCCGCCTAGTTCCGCGCCTGATTCTGCGCCGCTTGGGCGTAGCCGCGGATCCGCTCCACCATCGACCGCAGGCCGTTGGACCGCTGGGCCGACAGGGCGCCGGCCAGGCCCAGCCGCGCGAAGGCGGCCTGGGCGTCGAACGCCAGAATGTCCTGCGGTCGGCGGCCGGAGTAGAGCCGCAGCAGGATGGCGATCAGTCCGCGAACGATATGGGCGTCCGAATCGCCGCGAAAGCGCAAGGTCCCGCCCGGCCCCGGTTCGCCGGCCAGCCAGACCTGGCTTGCGCAGCCGCGCACCTTGTTGGCCTCGGTCCGTTCGCCCTGCGCCAGGGGCGCCAATTCGCGCCCAAGATCGATGATGTAGCGATATCGGTCCTCCCAATCGCTCATCAGGTCGAATTCGGCGGCCAGATCGTTCAGATCGTCGGTGATCGTCGGGGACATCGGCCTGCCATTAGGCGCTGGCTGCAGTTATGGCAACGCATGGGGTAAGGTTACAGGGGCAGGTTATCCACATACCGCCCCCTGTTGTTGATCGCCCATGGCTTGCGAACGCTGGAGCCGGTCGCCCGGCGCCGCTACAGTTGGCCGCAGCTTTCTTATGGTTTCGCGGATTATCTTGGCCGACTCGTCCCTCATACGACCAGAAACACTTGAGTCCGCTTCGGGCGAGCGCAGGGCGATTGTGCTATGGCACGGCGCTTGGCTTGGCGCGGTGACCCTGGCGTTCGCCGGTCTGTTGTTCGGCCTGGGCGTGGTGCCCTGGCCCATTGTCGGCGCTCTGGCGGCGAGCGCCCTGCCGGCGGCGGCGGCCTTGCTCCTGCGCGGGCGCGACAGTCGGCGCGCGCGCAGCCTGCTGCTCGTGCTGTGGGCCTGCGCCTGCGGGCTGGCCTGCGGCCTGGCGGGCGGGGTGTCGGGGCCCCTGGCTGTCTGGTGCCTGGCTCCGGTGGCCGCCGCGACCCTCCTGGGCTCCAGCCGGCTGTGGGCTGAAGCGGCCGCCCTGGCCGTGATGGCCGCCGCCCTGGCCGCCCTGGCGCAGATCGCCGGACTGTGGCCGCCAGCGCCGGCCGAGCCCCTGCGTTTTTGGCTGGGCCTGATCGCCTTGACCATCTTGGGGCTGGGTCTGGCCGTGGGACTGACCGTCTCGCGCCGCCGCAGCGAAAGCCAGCGCGAGTCCGAGCGTTTCGGACGCGAGGCGTTGGAGCGTTTGTTGACCGAGCAGCCGCACCTTCTGGCCAGTCTGGACGCCCACGGGCGGGTTTTCTCCGCGTACGGCTATGCGCCGGCCGGCCTGTCGGAATCGGTGCTGTTGCACGAGGGCCTGATCCAGGCCGCCGAGCCGGACGACCGGGCCGCCTTGGCCCAGGCCATCGGCCGGGCCTTGCGCGAGGGCCAGGCGGAGGCTTCATTCCGCCCGATCGGCCAGGGTGAGCGTCATGTCGGCGTCAGCCTGTCGAGGACCGATCATTCGCGTCTGGTGGGCGCGCTGCAGGACCTCACCGGACAGAAATCCCGCGAGGCTGGGCTGGAGGCGGCCAGGGCCCAGGCCGAGGCGCTCAACAGCGGCAAGTCGCGCTTCCTGGCCAATATGAGCCATGAACTGCGCACGCCGCTGAACACCATCATGGGCTTTTCCGACGTGATGCGGTCCAAGCTGTTCGGTCCCCTGCCGCCCAAGTACGCCGAATACGCCGACTTGATCCATGAGTCCGGCCGCCATCTGCTGGACCTGATCAACGATGTGCTCGACATGTCCAAGATCGAGGCCGACCGCTTCCAGCTGCAGATCGAGCCGATCGACGCGCGCGAGCCGGTGTCCTCGGCCCTGCGGCTGATGCGTGTGCAGGCGGACGACGCCGGCGTGATCCTGCGCGCCGACTCTGCCGCCCCAGCCCCTGGCCATCGAGGCGGACAGCCGCGCGCTCAAGCAGATCGCGCTCAACCTCCTGTCCAACGCTCTCAAGTTCACGCCCCGCGGGGGAACGGTGGACGTGACCCTCGGCGCCCAGGGCGGATGTCTGGAACTGGTCGTGGCCGACAGCGGCGTGGGCATCGCCGCGGAGGACCTCAAGCGGCTGGGTCAGCCGTTCCAGCAGGCCGGCGATGCGGGCCAGAGGGCCAAGGGCGCGGGTCTGGGCCTATCGCTGGTGCGGGCCTTCGCCGAACTTCACGGCGGCGAGATGATCATTGAAAGCGCGCTGGGCGAAGGCACCTCGGTGACGGTGCGCATTCCGGGTCTGATTGTGCAGCCCCAGCCCCAGCCCCAGGAGCGGCCGAGCGCCAAGGTCATCGCCTTCAACCCTCAGCGCTGAGCCACCCTCAGGAAGGCCACGCCGGCGGAGAAGTCGCCGACCTCGAAGAAGGCCCGCCGCACCTGCTCACCGGACGGTCCGGCGAAGACGAAGTCCACGCTGACCGCCTCGCGCGGGTCCAGCGCGCCCAGCGCCGCTACGGCGTAGGCCGGAAATCGGAAGGTTGTAGCCGAGCGCGAACCGGGCGGCAGCAAGGTTACCTCCGCGGGCTCGCGCGTTTCGGCCAGGATGGTCCGCGTGGCGCCGGCGGGCGGCAGTCGCTCGGGCAAAGGCGCCTTGCCGGATAGATCGGCGATATATGGCGTCGGCGCGCGGGTCGGATCGCGCAGCACAAGGCGCGCGGCGTAGGGCGTCGCGCCGTCGGAGAAGGCGGCCACCGCGGTCAGGGAGTCCTGGCCCTGCCGTCCGGCCAGACCGAACATCGCGCGGTCGTCGCCGGCGTGGGTGGTCTGCGAAAGACGCCAGGCGTTGTTGACCACCGTCTGATCGCGCACCGCGCGCCAGTCGCCCAGATCGCCGGGATAGGTCATGGCGTGCAGCCCGGCAAAAGCCTTGAAAGCCTGGCGGACCCGGTCCGCGGCCAGCTTCACGTCCGGGCCCGCGCACGCCGCCGCAGACGCGCGGGCGTTGGCGCGACCGAGGGCGGCGTTCAGCTCGGCGGGCGCAGTGCCCGCGCGCAGGGCGGTGTTGCGGGCCTGGACCTGGGCGGCGGCCAGGGCCGCGGCGATGTCGGGGCTGAACAGGCCGCAGCGCGCGCCGGCCGCGCTCATAACCGCCCGTTCGTAGTACAGCTGCGAGGCGCTGTCGGCCCGCGCGGCGGGGGCTGCGGCTGCCAGTGCGATCAGCGCCGGCAGGGCGGTGGAAAGGGGACGTCGGGCGCGCATGGACCGGTGCTTGAGCGGCGGCGGGCCAGGCCGGACTTGACAGCCCGGCCCTATGGCTAGACCCAGGCGCGTTTCCGCTCCGTTACCGGAGCGTAAGGAGGCCGACGTGCTGTTGTCGACGGACGTGTGGGTGGGCGCCTTGATCCGGCGGGCCGAGCTCGGCGGCGCCTTCGCCGTGGTGGCGCGCAAGGGCGACCCCAACGCCGGCGCGGTGCTGATCAAGGCTTTCAACAGCAAGACGCGGGAGGCGCGGCTTTATAGCGAGGCCCTGCGCGGGGAGGGCGAGCCGGTGTGGATGGAGCCCGTGGCCAGCCACCTGGAGGCCGATCTTGATCGCTATGTGGAGCGGGCGCTGAAGGTCGACCCCGACCTGTGGGTGGTGGAAATCGAGGACGGCGAGGGACGCAACTTCCTCACCGAGCCGGTAGCGAAGCCTTAACCGCGTTCCTCAACCGGACCTAAAGCCCATTCTGCCATCATGCCTGTCTGAACGAACGGGCGAGCGTGATGTATTTCCTGTTGAACGACACGGTTTTCAACCTGAACGCCGACGGCCTGTCGGACGCCGAGATCAGCCGCCGCTTCGGCGCGGTCGCGTTCGAATTCGTGCAGGCCCTCGGCCAGGAACTGTTCGCCGAGGAGCCCTTGGTCCATCACACCCACCCCGAGCGCGCGGCCAAGCTGTGCGCCCTGCTCCAGTTCGCGGCCCCATCGATCAACGCGGCCCTGTTCGTGCCTCCGTTCGACTATTGCCGACCGAGCGATGTGGCCGTGCGTTACGCCAGCCTGGACATCGACGTTATCGCCGAACTGCAGCATAAATCGGCCGAAGGAACTCTCACCGCCGCCATCGCCGACCGCGAGGTCTGGCGCCGCCTGGCGGCTTAAGCAAGATGATCTGAGGGCGGAACGGTTCACTTCTACTCATTGCGAATTCGCGTGAGGCCGCCCACGGGCTCAATTGTCAATCTTCAACGGCACGCCGTAACTATGCTCTAGGATGGCCTTCGCCTGCGCGGCAGCGCTTTCCAGGGTGAAATTTCCATTGATCTCCCCGCTCCCGCCGCCAATTTTCGACTGGATCACCGGAGCGCTCAGAACCTTCCCGTCCACGACGAAGGCGAACCGTTTGCCGATGTTGTCCGCCGTCATTGCGGTCAACAGGCGGGCGCCTTCATCCGTGAGTGTGAAGAAGATTATGGGTTGGTTCCTTTGGGAATCGAGCGTGACCCGCGCCGCCGTGACCATGTCCCCGCTAATGACGGCGCCCGGTCTGAGCCAGAGATATCCGCCGTACTCCGCGGGCAGGCGCTCGTCATCAGGCGAAGGCGCGCTTGCCGGCGTCTTGCCGACGCTGTCTTCATCGACCAAACGGAACTGAAGCCCGGGCCCATCAACGGCGCCGGCTCTAAAGGCGTCAGCGTCATGTTCAGTCGCAAACTCGACGGCGATCCTGCCGTTTCCAGCCGCGTGCAGGTTTGACGCCTTGAGGCTCAAGGCGTCGACGCTGAGCCGGACAGCCCTGAGCAGCCGCTCATCTGAGATCGCAGACAATGGCGAGACATCCGACGCATAGCGGACCGACACGGATTGATCGGCGTTGTTGGAGAGAATGAGGTCGCTGCGCCCGCTGAACGATCCGCGTAACACCGCGGCGCGCTCGGCGTTGTTGGCGGGATCCGCGGCGCGGACGGTCACGCCGGCATCCGTTGGGATGAACCGGACGGGCGGGTCCGCAATGTCTTCCAACACCTGCATCAGGGGGCTTGGGCCACTCAAATCTTGAGGTTTGGATTCGCCTTCCACGGATGTGATTTCATAGAGCCGGCCTTCCGATTGCGTTAGCGTGAAGTCCGGCTGGTCGGCGAACGCATCCACAAGCCTGTCCACGAACTTGGAATAGGCGGCAGGATTGGCGACAATCACGGCCAAGCCCTGGTTGTCCCTTTCCATCTTGAGATCAAGCGGCTCGCGCAGGGACTCGCGCAGGACCGCACCGACCCGAGCCGCCAATAGACGCGTTCGGATCGGGCCTACCGCAGCATCGAAATCGAGCGTCGCCCGCCACGAAGCATCGCCAACTCTCTGAAATTTGAAAATATTTGCGGGCAGGCCAGAGCCGGCCTGAATGGCGGCCAGGGCCTTTTCACCCTCCGCCGGGCTGTGAGCGTGAATGATCGCGCCATCGATTTGGTCTTCGATGTCGATGCCCGGCATCGGAGGCCGCAAGAGGCGGATATAGCCTTCCATGCTGGCCAGCGTCTTTGCATGCTCGGCTGTGGGAAACATGCCGGCCATGGCCGACTTAGGCTGCATCGACGCCAAACCGGCGGGGGAAAATCCAATGTGGAATATGCGGGTCGGGCTGACCTCGAAGCTTACGCGGGGGTCGTGTTCGAAGCGCTTGGCGACCGCCGCCGTGAACGCAGCATGCCCTGCAGGATCGTCCACATAGGCTCGCGCTCCATTCGCGCCGCCTACGACCTCTATATCCTTCGGAGGCTCCAGGGCTTCCCGAACAGCGGCTTCCAGCAGAAGCTGTTGGCGAATGCGATAGACGGCTGTGTCGACCGTCACCGTCACCGTGACCTTTCGGCCGCCGGGCTGCGCGGCGCGCACAGTCTGGGCCGATCCACAGAGCGTGATCGCTAGGGACAAAGCCAAGCCGGCTGCGCTGAGCGATCTCAACTTCATCTCCCCAACTCCACCCAAGATAGCGGCGTGGTGTGAAGTTGCAAACAGCGCGGCCTAATCGCCCTTGTAGTTCGATCCCATCACGCAGCTGGGCGGCCCGTCGCTCGCGGACACGGTCGCCGGTTGGCCTAGCCCCGGCGCGAAATAGAAATCGCCGGCGGCGGTGGTGACCGCCAGAACGCCCGGATTGGTGAACTGGCACACGACCAGCGCTTCCAGACCGCCCTTGGCCGGCAGTTCGCCGCAGTTTGAATAGCCGTAGGCCCGGGCGAACACGACGCTCTCCATCCGAAAGGACTGGCTGGGCTTGATCGGCTGAGCCTGGAAGGCCTGGCGCGTCAGGGTCGGGCAGGGCGGGCCGGCGACTTTCCAATATTGATCCGCCGTCGACTGGGCGCGCAGGCCCGACACCACCATGACCACGGCCAGCCCGCCGGCCAGGACAAGAAAGCCGACGACAAGGGTGGGAAACATCCAGGCGGTCTTGAGCTTGCGCCGCTCGCCGTAGTCACCGGCCATGCATGATCCTTTCGACGACAGCCCATCCTTAGCGGACAAGGCGGCGTCTGGCGCGCGCATTTGCCATCGCCGCCCGGTCACGCTATCGCCGCGCCATGAGTTGTTCCTCCCCCGCCGCCGAGGCCGCGCGCCGGCGCACCTTCGCCATCATTTCCCACCCTGACGCGGGCAAGACCACCTTGACCGAGCACCTGCTGCTGGCCGGCGGCGCCATCCGCGCGGCCGGAGCGGTGCGGGCGCGCGGGGAGAACCGGCGCACTCGCTCGGACTGGATGAAGATCGAGCGCGAGCGCGGCATCTCGGTCTCCGCCAGCGTGATGAGCTTCGAGCACGACGGGCTGATGTTCAATCTGCTCGACACGCCGGGCCACGAGGACTTTTCCGAGGACACCTACCGCACCCTGACGGCGGCCGACGCGGCGGTGATGGTGCTGGACGCGGCCAAAGGGATCGAGCCCCAGACGCTTAAGCTGTTCGAGGTCTGCCGCCTGCGCGACATTCCCATCGTCACCTTCATCAACAAGATGGACCGCGAGGCGCTGGACCCCTTCGCCCTGCTGGACGAGATCGGCTCCAAGCTGGCGCTCGACCCCGCGCCGCTCTATTGGCCGGCCGGATCGGGCAACCGGTTCCGGGGCATGATCGACCTGCGCGCCAAGGCCTTCATGCCCTATGCGCGCAAGGGCTCGGACGAGCCCGAGGGCCATCCCGCGCCGGTCAAGCTGAAGTCCAACGCGGTGGTGCAATACCTCGACCCGGAGGAGCTGGCCGAGGCGGAGGAGGGCGCGGAGCTGGCCGAGGGCGGTCCAAGGCTTCGATCCGGAATCCTTCCTGGAAGGGCACATGACCCCGGTGCTGTTCGGCACGGCCCTGCGCCATTTCGGCGTGGAGGAGCTGCTGGCGGTGCTGGGCGCCTACGCCCCGCCGCCCAAGCCGGTGAAGGCCGAGCGCGGGGGCGTGGAGACCCATGTGGCGCCGGGCGAGGCGGAGGTGTCGGGCTTCGTGTTCAAGGTCCAGGCCAATATGGACCCCAACCACCGCGACCGCATCGCCATGCTGCGCCTGACCTCCGGCCGCTTCACGCGCGGCATGAAGCTGAAGGTGCAGAACACCGGCCGCCAGCTGTCGGTCAACGCGCCGATCATGTTCATGGCCGCCGAGCGCGAACTGGCCGAGGAGGCCTTTGCCGGCGATGTGATCGGCATCCCCAACCACGGCGTGCTGCGGGTGGGCGACAGCCTGTCGGAGAGCGGCGCCCTGCGCTTCGCCGGCCTGCCCAACTTCGCCCCGGAAATCCTGCGCCGCGTGCGCGTCAAGGATCCGCTCAAGGCCAAGCATCTGAAGAAGGCGCTGGAAGGCTTGGCCGAGGAGGGCGTCACCCAGCTGTTCCGCCCCACCTTCGGCGCGGACTTCATCGTCGGCGCGGTGGGTCAGCTGCAGTTCGAGGTCATGCAGGACCGCCTGGGCGGCGAATACGCCCTGGACGTGGTGTTCGAGCCCTCGCCCTTCGGCGAGGCGCGCTGGATCGCCGGCGACAAGGCCGACCTGGAAGACTTCGTCGGCAAGCACCGCTCCGCCATGGCCGAGGACATCGACGGCGAGCCGGTCTATCTGGCCAAGTCGGCTTGGGACATCAACTACGCGGCGGAACGGTATCCAAAGGTGCGGTTTTTAAGGGCGAAGGAAAGAGGGTAAAAAACCCCGTCATCCTCGGAAAACGCGCAGCGTTTATCTGAGGACCCAGCAAACGCGACGGTAAAGCTGGGCGCCTTAAATCGCGCGTCAATGTCATCGCTGCTGGGTCCTCGGGCTCGGCCTTCGGCCGCCCCTAGGATGACGATCTTATTTTTGCTCTCAATTTTCCGCTCACCCCGGCGAAGGCCGGGGCCCAGATCGTAAGGCGGCGGAGGTCGGCGTTCGACCCTAAGCGGAAGTTGGGAAGGTCTGCTTGGCGGCATTGACGTTGAGCGTTGCTTCGTCACAGTCTCGCTGCGATGAGCAAGCTTACCCAATCAACGAACGGCTATTGCGTATTCACACGCAGGTTTGACAAAGTAATTTTGGCGAGCGCGCTCCGCGCATCCTCAATCTCCCAGCAGCGCGCATGGGACCTGTTCATGGAGCAGACCCTCGAACGGCGAACGGCTTGGGAACTGCAAGGCCTTGAGCAGGCGGAGCGGCTACGTGCGGCCTTCCGAGAACGAGCTGCGAGGCACGCTGGTAACGTTGCTTGTCGATCACTCAGGTTCAATGCGGGGCGAACGAATGCTCCTAGCCGCCGCAGCCGTAGACGTCGCTCGAGCTTTTCTTGTCCATCTTGGAATGGATGTGGAAATCCTCGGTTTCACGACGCGCTCTTGGAAGGGTGGTTGGTCCCGGCGGCTGTGGCGCTGGACCGGCAGGCGGAAGAACCCGGGACGGCTCTGCGACCTCCTTCATATCGTTTACGAAGCGGCAGATGCTTCCAAGCACCCAGGGACCGGTATTCGATCTCTGACGCACATGCTCGATCCGCTCTTGCTCAAGGAGAATGTCGACGGCGAAGCGATCCTTTGGGGGCGGCTTCACGGCAGGAAGCCTATCCCCATCACCGCAAAGCGATAGTCGTTATCTCTGACGGCGCGCCCGTGGGATAACTCCCACGCTATTGGAGAACGGCCCAGACTTCTTGATGGACCATCTCAGGGAGGTCGTCTCCGGGCTTCAGGCAACTCACGTGTTGGCTCAGTTGCAGATAGGCCAGGAGTGCGAGAGCATGTTCCCGATGGCGGCCAGGGTCGATACTTTAGGGTGGGTTTGGGAGCTGCCTTGTTGGGGCTCCTTAAGGACGCCCTGATTGGATCGCAGGCTTCGGGGCTGAAGGTCTGAATTCCCCCCGGTGCTGAAGTTGGAAATGTCCGGATCCGGCGCAGCGCGCGGGGACCCGTCCTTAAGTCCATGGCGAGCATCCTGCTTCCTGCCCAGCCAAGTCAAGGCTCGGCTTTGCCGACCGCGACGCGGCGGCCCGCAGGGCCGGCCTTGAGTTGGCTGGGTCTGGAAGCTCCGATCATCCATGGGATTAAGGGTGGGAAGGTTTGTCTGTGGGGCGGACCATTAGCGTCCTTCCCCCTCGATGGGGGAAGGTAGGGATGGGGGTGGTCGCGGGACGGCCTTGGAAATGACGCGGGAGGCGGTCCGCCTCAAGCGCCTCGTCCTGAAGAGCCAGCGGGCGCACCCCCACTCACGACCTCTCCCACATCGAGGGGGAGAGGAGTTACTTTTTCTTCTCCACATCCGGCAGCAGCGCCCCGCAGACCGATCGCCGGCAAAAACGCGCACATCCGGTATGACGCTCGGTCCCCGTGTGGTCCGCCACCGCGCCCAGCGCCGCCTCGCCAGTCCGCCCACGCCGAACGAAAACCCAAACGACAGGCCCGAGACCATGCCCACCTTGCCGGGCGCCAACTCCTGGGCGAACACCACGATGGCGGGGAAGGCCGAGGCCAGGATCAGGCCGATGATCACCGTCAGCGGCCCGGTCCAGAACAGCGAGGCGTATGGGGCTAGCATCAGGGTGAAGGGCAGGGTGCCCAGGATGGAGAACCAGATCACGTCTCGCGAACCCGTCGCCGATCGGGCCGCCGACCATCGTGCCCACTGCCACCGCCGCCAGGAAGGCGAACATGTGCAGCTGCGCCGCCTGCACCGACAGGTGGACTGTCAAGCTGCCGCTGCGCCGATTTCATCGCAGACCGGGACGGCGCCGGAATATTGGCGGACTTCGATGCCCCGGACGGCCAGCGCGGCGGCGACCCTGTCTCTGGTCGGCGCGTCACCGCTCACCGCGACCTGTTTCCATCCGTGCCGGACGGCTTGATCTGCCAGGGTGGCGAGCACGGTTCGTCGTCTTCCGGCTGATCGCGCGGATGCGGTCGCCCCGGTCGATGATCTGGCCGCCGCCGGTCAAGGCCAGAACAGCGCGGCGCTTGTCGGCCTCGACGGTGACGGCTTCAACAGGCGCCGGATTTCCGGCGTCCATGTGTTGTCCCAGTGCGAGGGGTCCCGCTTTTTCTTCCGGCGCCGGGGGCCAATGAGGCCGGGCTTGCGGTACTGATGGTCCGGGCGATGGTCTGGATTTCCTCGGCCGCTTCCTGTGCGACGGCCCTTGCCCGGTGGTACTGCCGCCGCGTCCGGGCGGCCAGCGTCTCGCGGGTCGCACCAGCGGCGTCCGAGTCCGGGTGCCGTTTCCACGCTTCCAGTTTCGCTTGCTGACGTTCGATTCCGGTGGCGGCAGATCGGGATTGCGCTGCCGCTCCGCGTTCCGCGAATCGACGCGCACGTCGATGTTGTTTTCTTCAAGCCAGCGGTTCGCCGCATCGCACATCTTCTGTTTTATGGCTCGGCCCCTGTCAGCCATGAAAGCTCGATTCCATGCGCGTTCCTTCGTCGCCGCGAACTCGCTGCCTGCGAATTTCCGCATGGTCATCTGATAGTGGATGTGCGGCTGCTCGCCGCCATCGGACGCGGACGGCGCATGCACGTCCGCTTGGACGGCCATCCCCTCGGCCGTCCAGATGGACGCGACGGCTGCCGCGAACTCCATGCGCCGTTCGGGTGGGACGGCGCGCGGGATTTCGAGCGTGCAGATCCGCGACGGCGGGCGTCGCCGCGCCGTCTCGCCGTCTTCGGTCGGCGTGACATCTTCGGCGCCGTCGGCCGCCCATGCCGGGCCGCTGTCCGGCAACAGGACGACATGGCCGTGGTGCTCTGGCCGTTTGCGGCGGAAATCGAATGTCCGGCCGTCGCCCGCGTCATAGCGCGCGGTGGCGGCGTAGGCTGAGATTTTGACGCTGTGCTGTCCGTGCGAGCGATGATGATGATGAAGTCGATGTGGACGGCGCGGACTGGCGGCATGATCAATTCATGCGACGCGGCTCCGCGCGGCTCAGCACGGCTTCGAGCGCGGCGATGCCGAACATGTGATTACCGCCAGCGAGTGGAATT